>JBIICI010000002.1:0-124402 GCA_044238935.1 Gemmobacter sp. | reverse complement strand
CTTTACGGGTAAAGCGGGGACACGCGATGTGTTTACGTTGAAGGTGAATGCGAATGGCACATACACATTCAAATTATTGGATAGCTTAGATCACGCGGATGCGACGAATCCGAATGATGTGATTACGTTGGACTTTGGAATGCGTGCTGTGGATGAAGATTTTGATGTCAAAGAAGGCACGATCCAGATCAAAGTGTTAGATGATGCGCCGATTGCGGTGGCGGATGTTGCGACATTGAATGAAACGGCGGTAAGCACGACAGGGAATGTGTTGACGAATGATGATAAAGGCGAAGACGGATCGTTGACGTTGAAAGAAGTCACATTCAATGGTCAAACATTTGCTGTACCTGCGACAGGTAAGTTGACAGTGACCAGCCCGAATGGGAAATTGGAGATTGGTGCAGACGGTGCGTACACATATGTGATCACGAAGAACAATCCTGCGAATGATGTGTTTGGGTATAAGGCCGTTGATGGTGACGGTGATCCGACGACATCGACATTGACATTGAATGTCACGATTAAGGATGATGTTCCTGTGATTAGCGTGAATGCTGGGGCACAGGTTGATGAAACGAACCTAGTTGCGGTTGTTGGGACAAGTGTGAATGGATCAGTCACTGTTGATTACGGCAATGACGGCCCTGGCAGCATTGAGGCGCGTAATGTATTTACCGCTGGCGGTAGCTTAAAAGGCGGCGCATTAACATCCGAAGGTGTACCTGTTGTTGTGACATTGGTTGGCGATACCTTTACGGGTAAAGCGGGGACACGCGATGTGTTTACGTTGAAGGTGAATGCGAATGGCACATACACATTCAAATTATTGGATAGCTTAGATCACGCGGATGCGACGAATCCGAATGATGTGATTACGCTGGACTTTGGAATGCGTGCTGTGGATGAAGATTTTGATGTCAAAGAAGGCACGATCCAGATCAAAGTGTTAGATGATGCGCCAAGCCTTATTAGTAATCAGGGGGTCTCTGTTGATGAGTCTAACTTAATTTCTGTTGGAACATCTGCAAATGGTGTTATCACTTTCAACAAAGGTCAAGATAATGGCGCGGCTGCAAAATTGATTGCGGTTGATACATTCCAAGCCACAGGGTCAATTCAAACAGGCTCTTTAAAATCAGAAGGTCAGTCTGTGGCGGTCACATTGGTTGGTGACACCTTTACGGGTAAAGCTGGGACACGTGATGTGTTTACATTGAAAGTCAATGCAGATGGCACATACAAATTCACCTTATTGGATACATTAGATCACGCAGATAATAATGATCCAAATGATGTGATTAACCTAGCATTTGGTGCTCGGATTTTAGATAGTGACGGCGATGCAGTGAATACAACGATCAATGTTCGTGTTCTTGATGATGGTCCTGTGGCGATTTCTGATATTCGTACGATTGATGAAACCAACTTGACGACAACAGGTGTGTCTGTCAATGGCGTGATTGCACCGATTGGTAATGGTAATATATTGGTTAATGTAACACCTGTTAATCTATTCAATGTTGACGGTTCTGTTAATGGCGGGATCTTGACATCAAATGGTGAAGATGTTCGTGTAACTGTCGTGGGTGATACTGTGACAGGTAAAGCAGGCACGCGTGATGTGTTTACATTAAAGGTCAATGTCAATGGCACATATAAATTCACGCTCTTGGATAATTTAGATCATGCAGATCCAAGCAATCCAAATGATGTGATTAATTTGAAATTTGGTGTTGTTGCAACAGATAATGAAGGTGACACAGGAAATTCCCAGATCACTATCCGTGTCTTAGATGATCAACCAATTGCACGTCAAGATGTTAATAATTTCGATTATGATAATCGCACAACAACAGGTAATGTTATTACTGGTACAAATGGTGGTACAGGATCATTCGATACATCCGGCAGTGATGACCCAGCAAAATTGGTTAATGTATCCTTTAAAGGAACACGTTATGCCGTGCCTGAGACAGGGGACTTAACGGTTGTTGGGGATAATGGAACATTAATCATTAAACATGATGGAAGCTATAGCTATACCTTGAAAAATGGTGTTGGTGCCTCTCAAGATATGTTTGAGTACACAATCCAAGATCGTGATGGCGATACAGCCTCGACGAATTTATGGATGTGTGCAACAGATGTTGATGGATCACATGGGGGGGGAATTATTATTATTAACAATAACAATAATAATAACAGCTCTAGCTCCTCATCCTCTTCTACCTCTGTGGTAAATGGTGTTGTGACCAGCAATACGTCATCCTCCTCTTCCTCATCATCTGGAAGCGTGAATAAAATAGGAAGCAGCGCCGCTGATGTCTTATCTGGCTCACATCATTCAGATATTTTGAATGGTATGGGTGGTGATGATGTAATTTACGGCGCAGGCGGAGATGATATTCTTACCGGAGGGACGGGTGCAGATAGGTTTGTGTACAGTTCTATCAATGATGGGAAGGATTTGATTACTGATTTTTCTGTTTCGCAAGGGGATGTGTTGGATATTGCCAATATCCTAACGGGTTTTGACCCACTAACAGATGCGATTTCTGATTTTGTTCGTCTGACGCAGCAAAATAATGGTGTCGTCTTATCTGTTGATGCGAACGGATTGGATGGTGGTCGTCAATATTCTGACCTAGCCTTATTATCTGGTCAAAATGCCAATTCTATTAACTTAGAAGATTGGGTTGATCAAGGAATTTTGAAGGCATCTTAAAAAACTGGTTAATAGATGTTAAAGAATATGTATAAGCCTTTCTTGTTATTGAAAGGCTTATATAGTTTTTAGGGTAAGTATAGAAAATAGCTTGCTTTTTTGTTTAAAATCATTGTAAGTAGATAATGTGATAATTGTGCCGAACATTAAGGTGCAGTGAAATATAAAATGGAGAATGAAATAATGAAAGATCGTTCAATGTCTTTTAGAAACAAGATTCTGAATATCTGTGTATTGACAAGTTTGGCGATGGGTGGCTTTAGCTCTGTTGCCTTTTCCGCTGATACATCAGGAAAATTATCTTTGCGGGATGCAATTGCAAAGGGTGTTTGGACGAATCCTGAATATGGTGTGGTTGCAACAAACCGTGTCGCGACTGAGGCTGAATTACGCCAAGCAAAAGGATTATTTTTACCATCTGTTGACGTCCAAGGTGATATTGGTCAAGAATATACAGATAATCCAAACACAAGAGGTGGTTTGGATTCGGATGATACGGAAACATTGTTGCGTCGTCAGGCCGGTGTTACATTAACCCAAATGTTGTTTGATGGTTGGGATAGCTGGAATGAAGTGCAACGTCAACGTCACAGAACAATTTCTGCAGCAAACCGTGTCTGGGAAGCTTCTGAGCTTGCAGGTCTTTCTGTTGTTGAATCTTATTTGGAAGTTTTACGTCAACGTGAATTGTTAAAAATTGCGCGTGAAAACGTAGCGCAGCATTTGGATATTTTGGCACAAATTGATGATAGTGCGCAGGCCGGTCGGACAACAGCGGCGGATGCTGAACAAGCGCGCGCTCGTGTTGCTTCTGCAAGAGCGCAAGAAGCCAATATTCGTGAAGCCTTACGCATCGCAGAGGCCTCTTATATTCGTTATGTTGGTGAATCCCCAAAAGATTTGGTCGTTCCATCTGTGCCCGCAAATGTTTTAGAGGCATCAGTTGAAGAAGAGGTGCGCACAGCATTAGCACAAAGCCCAACACTCTCTATTTTTGAGGCCGATATTGATGTGGCGCAATCTGAGTATAAAAAATCAAACTCAGCCTATTACCCAGAGCTAAATTTACAAATGAATGCCCGTGAAGCCAATGATACAGGCGGTGTTGAGGGGCGTGATACAAGTGCGTCTGCCTTGGTTCGCATGAATTGGAATTTATATCGCGGGGGTATTGATACAGCGCGTGTGAATGAATTTGCAAATCGTTTCGCCCAAACAAAAGAGCGCCGTGCGCAGGCAGCCCGTTCTGTGGAAAATGATGTACGTCAAACATGGGCGCGTATGGTTGCTGCAGGGGAAAGAGCGCAGCAATTCTCTGTTCAAGCTGATGCAAACGTTGAAATTGTTAAGGCATATTTGGATCAGTTTGATTTAAATCGCCGTACCTTGTTGGATGTTTTGGACTCACAAAACGAGCTCTTCGTTTCACGCAGTAACGTTGTAAATTCTGAGTTTTTAGAAATGTTGGCAATCTTCCGCTTGCTATCTTTGAAAGGGCGTTTATTCCCGACAATGAATATTGAATATCCACCAGAAACACAGATTGAGAAAATTAAAGCCTCTAAATTCTTCTAAGAAAATTTTAGAGCCTGTCAAAAATCCCCTTATTCTTAAATAAGGGGATTTTTTTGCTTGATTTTTGGGGCTTGTGTGATTATAGATAATCGTTAATTCTGATTCTAAATTATAAGAATCGGGATGGTTGGTTATTTGGCTAAAATCGGCTGCCTCAATGACCAGTATATTTGAAATACTTTTTGAAAAAGGAGAATAAAATGCCGAAAATGAAAACTAGAAGCGGCGCGAAAAAACGTTTTATCGTGAACGCAGGCGGTAAAATCAAAATTAAACGCGCTTTTACCAGCCACATGATGATCAATAAGCCTAAATCCATGAAACGTAAAGTTCGCGGTCATGATTATATGCATGAATCTGATGAACAGCGTGTTTTGAATAATTTCTTGCCTTATGCCATTAAAAAAAGAGGGAAAAGATCTCCTTCCCCTGCGGAAAGACAGGCTTTGAAGGCGCAAAAAGCCGCTGAAGCCGCTATTGTTGCAGAAAGATTGGCAAAATCTTTGGCAAAAAAAGCAGCCTCTGGCACAGTTGAGAAGGCTGCACCTAAAGTTGCTGCAAAGACACCTGCAAAAGCAGCGCCAAAAGCCGCAACAGCAGAAACCGTAAAAAAGCCAGCTGCCCCGAAAAAAGCGGCCGCTAAAAAAGAAGAAGGAGCGAAATAATGGCAAGAGTAAAAGCAGGCCCCCGCGCCCACGCCCGTCACCGTAAAATTATTAAAGCTGCGAAAGGTTATTATGGCCGTCGTAAGAGCTGTTTCCGTACAGCGGTTCAGGCCGTTGAAAAAGCGGGTCAGTATGCGTATCGTGACCGTCGTAACAAAAAACGTGATTTCCGCAGATTGTGGATTCAGCGTATTAATGCGGCTGCCCGTTTACATGGGTTGACATATTCAACGCTTATCAATGGCTTGAAATTGGCTAATATTGAACTTGACCGTAAGGTTTTGTCAGATATTGCAATTCATAATCCTGATGATTTCCAAGCGATTGCTGCACAAGCGCAAAAAGCTTTGGCTGCATAATTTGGATCATTCTAAGCCCCCTGTGTTTTCTGATTGGAAAGCACAGGGGGTTTTTATATTTTGTGTATAAATATCTTTGTGATCAAGCAACAACAACGCAAAAAATCCCTGTATTTCAAGAGCAAATATGTTATAAAGAACGCTAGTTAAATAAGGAGATTTTACCCCGTGAGCAACGCCATGAATATTGTACCTGATTCCACTGATCCCATCATTGACGAGGTGGGAAATGAGGAATATGGCGCGGATTCCATTAAGGTCTTACGCGGACTTGATGCTGTGCGCAAGCGGCCGGGGATGTATATTGGCGATACGGATGACGGTTCAGGGCTACACCATATGGTGTATGAGGTCGTGGATAATGCAATTGATGAAACACTTGCCAAACATTGTGATCGCATTGATGTGAAAATCCATGAAGATGGATCGGTTAGTGTTAAAGATAACGGGCGCGGTATTCCTGTGGATATCCATTCTGAGGAAGGGATTTCTGCGGCTGAGGTGATTATGACCCAGCTGCATGCAGGGGGAAAGTTTGACCAAAATTCCTATAAGGTTTCAGGCGGATTGCACGGCGTTGGGGTTTCTGTGGTGAATGCCTTGTCTGAATGGTTGGAATTGCGCATTTGGCGTGATGGGAAGGAACATTTTATCCGTTTCCGTCATGGTGATGCCGAAAGCCCCTTAATCGTTACGGGCGATGCCAATGGTCAAAAAGGAACAGAGGTGCGCTTTTTGCCCTCCTCTGAAACATTCACCAAGACTGAATTTGAATATGAACGATTATTAGACCGCTTGCGTGAATTGGCGTTTTTGAATTCAGGGGTGAATATTTTCCTCACCGATTTGCGCGAAGATACGCCCAAAAGTACCCAGTTGTTTTATGAGGGCGGGATTAAGAGCTTTGTGGAATGGTTGGATCGTTCGAAAGAATCCTATCTCTCCAGCCCGATTGCGATTTCCCAAGAATTTGGCGATAAGGGCATGGCGGTTGAAATTGCGATGGAATGGACGGATTCATACCATGAAAATATGTTATGCTTTACCAATAATATCCCCCAACGCGACGGTGGCACGCATTTGGCAGGTTTCCGCGCGGCCTTGACGCGCACCATCAATAAATATGCTGAAGAATCAGGTATTGGCAAAAAAGAGAAAATCGTCTTAAGCGGCGAGGATATGCGCGAAGGCTTGACCTGCGTGTTATCGGTCAAAGTGCCTGATCCGAAATTCTCCTCCCAAACCAAAGATAAATTGGTTTCTTCCGAAGTGCGTCCGATTGTGGAGGGTGCTGTTTCTGAGTATTTAGGGATTTGGTTCGAAGAAAATCCTGCGGATGCCAAGAAAATTGTTCAAAAAATCTATGATGCTGGTCGTGCGCGTGAAGCGGCGCGTCGGGCGCGTGAATTGACACGTCGTAAGGGTGTGATGGATATTTCCACCTTACCGGGTAAATTGGCGGATTGTCAGGAGCGTGATCCGGCTTTATCCGAGTTGTTTATTGTTGAGGGAGACTCAGCGGGCGGTTCTGCCAAACAGGCGCGGGATCGTAAAAATCAGGCAATTTTGCCCTTGCGCGGTAAGATTTTGAATGTTGAACGCGCCCGATTTGATCGGATGCTGGGCAATAATGAAATCGGCACATTGATTACCGCCCTTGGCACATCCATTGGGACAGAAGAATTTAATATTGAAAAACTGCGCTATCACAAAGTCGTGATTATGACCGATGCGGACGTGGACGGATCGCATATTCGGACATTGTTATTGACCTTTTTCTATCGCCACATGAATGATCTGATTAAGGGCGGCTATATGTATATCGCGCAGCCGCCTTTGTATAAGGTCAAACGCGGCAATAGTGCGGAAACCTATCTGAAAGATGAAATTTCCTTAGAAAACTATCTGATTGATGCCATCATGCCGGATATTTCTTTAAAACTTGATAATGGGGAAATCTTGATTGGCGCAGATTTACGCGCGATTTTAATCAAAGCGCGTGATGTACGCGGCGCAATCACCAGCTTGGGTCGCCGTGTAGGGCATCAAGATTTGGTTGAACAAGCCGCCATCCAAGGCGCATTTCATGAGAGCATCTTCCAAGATGCTGCATTGGGTACGCAATACGCCAACCAAGTCGCCCAAGCCTTAAATGATTCGCTGCCCAAACGTGAAAAAGGCTGGCGCGGTGAATTTTCACCTGTGGCGGGCTATATGTTCCAATATCATCTGCGCGGTGTGCGTTCGGATTATCGCATATCTGTTGAGCAGATTAAGGGCGTGGATGCCAAGCGTTTGAATAATGCCCAAGAATGGATGAAAACTTTATTCCACGGCACCACAACATTATCGTTAAAAGATAAGGAAACAACCAATATCACAGGCCCTTTACAGTTCTACAAAACCATCCAAGATATGGGACGTAAGGGATTGCAGATTCAGCGATACAAAGGTTTGGGGGAAATGAACCCCGAACAGCTATGGGAAACAACCCTTGATCCCAATGCGCGGACATTGTTGCGCGTAACAATTGAGCAAGCCGAAAAAGCCAATGATCTGTTTTCAACCTTGATGGGCGATAAAGTCGAGCCGCGGCGCGATTTCATTCAGGCAAATGCGTTGAAGGCATCGAATATTGATGCTTAGGGTTTTAAATACCGTATTTTTGGAATGCTTTTAAGTATTCTGTTACAGCTGTCCCATTTCCATCTTTAGGAATCCTTTTACCGTTGCTTTTTAAAAATGTATTAAGACCTCCTGGGCCAACTAAATGTGCAGCAGCAAGCATCCCTGACTGTGTTATTTTTATCCCGTTGATTGTTTTGCCTAGATAATCATCGCGGTTTTCAATTCGCGCCCAAATTATATTATGGTAATATCTAACAGCCTTGTCTTGAACTGTTTTATTATTTTTGAAATCTTCATTGCTCCAAATATTATCTTTTCCAGTCCATGTAATTTTATTGTCATCATTGTTGCCATCTCTTCTGGCATATCCTAAATCTATAAGGGCGGGTTCACCCATTTGATATTTACCTAAATAACCACTTTTATTTCTTGTCTTATATTCCCCACCAGATTCTCTCTTGCCTAAAGCTTCCAAAAATTTTGTAGAAATATATAAACCTACATTTTTTGTAATTTTTTGAGCTTTGTTGTTAAAAGTCGCTGTATTGACCTGATTCGATGAAGAATCATTAAACGCGGATGTTAATGTGTACCGAGGTTTACAATCTGAATCGTTGCAAATCTCACTATATGCCCATGGGTGGTATATATTTGCAAGCCAAAGACTCCCACCAATAACCCCTACGATGGTCACCCAACTAAATAACGGGCTTAAATTTTTGGATTGCGGCGGTATTGTATACGCTGACGCCCTATTTCTTTTTGTTTTATACATACTTAATTTTCCCGAGTTCTTATTTTTTATAATTATGATTTTTGTAATATATATATGAGTTTATGTAAAGATAAAAATACATAAAGATATAAAGAAAAAATAGAAAATTTGATTCAATCCATGATAAAAGCATCAAGATGATACAAGCTGTCAAAATCGATGTTGTGGTGATTGGTGCAGGTGCCGCAGGTTTAATGTGTGCGGCGCAGGCGGGAAAGCGTGGGCGTAAGGTTTGGGTGTTGGATCACGCCAAAAAAATTGGTGAAAAAATTCGGATTTCAGGGGGCGGACGCTGTAATTTTACCAATCTTTATTGCGATCCATCGGCATTTTTATCACAAAATCCACATTTTTGTAAATCAGCCTTACAACATTATACGCAATATGATTTTATTGATTTGGTTAATCAATATGGGATTGCATGGCATGAAAAACGCCCTGAACGGAAATTGGGGCAGCTATTTTGTGATGAGTCGGCACAGCAAATTATTGATATGCTCTTAAGCGAATGTCACAAAGCCAATGTTGTAATTCATCGTGATACATCCATTGACCAAATTCAATATGATGGGCATGAATATCATATGACAACATCGCGTGGTGTTGTCATTGCGCAATCATTGGTGGTGGCAACGGGGGGCTTATCAATCCCCAAAATTGGCGCAACGGGATTTGGGTATCGCCTTGCGACGCAGTTTGGCTTAAATATTATTCCCACACGGGCGGCCTTAGTGCCCCTAACATTTCAAGATACATTTTTAACACGCTGTCAGACCTTGAGCGGTGTATCAGTTGAGGCAAAGGTGCAGTGTGGCAATCAGTCTTTTTCAGAAGGGTTATTATTTACCCATCGTGGTTTGAGTGGCCCATCAATCTTACAAATCTCATCTTATTGGCAGGAGGGGGAGGCGTTATCCTTGAACCTATCCCCCGATCAATCTGTTTTCACATTTTTGAAGGGGCGTAAGCTGGAGAGTCCAAAACAGCTTTTGCAAACAATCTTATCTGATCTTCTCCCTAAGCGTTTGGTGCTTGATCTGGGACATGATTCGGATGACATGCAGACCTTATTGCAAAAAAAGATTGCTGAAATTGGCGATAAAACCTTAATGACTCTAGCCACCCGCATCGAATCATGGTCGATAAAGCCAACGGGTACAGAGGGCTATCGCACCGCAGAAGTCACTTTAGGTGGGGTCGATACGGATCATATTTCATCAAAATCCATGCAAGTCAAAACACATGAAAATTTATATTTCATTGGTGAAGTTTTAGATGTCACAGGGCATTTAGGCGGATATAATTTTCAATGGGCATGGTCATCCGGCTATGTTGCCGGACAATATGCCTGAAAATTGATTAATGTTTCAGCAATTGAAATTGCTGTACCCGTTGATTAATAAGGGATTTCAAACATTGATCATAATCTTGACCAACCATTTGTGCCATAAAATCACATTGTGCCCGTGCATAGGGTTCAAATTTCTGACTGGCATCATTATATAATGCGATTCGTTCATTTTGCGGCGCCGCCAAAGGCAAGCCCTTGATTGTTTCAAGTCCTTGATTATACCCTGATTGAAAGGAGCTTGGTTTTAAAGACGGTGCAGGGGCAGTTGGCGCAATAGTTTGATCTTGAGGCTGTTCTTGTGTTGGTTGCGCTGTATTTTCAGGGGTTTCCGTTTGCTGAATGATCTTTGTTTTGGGATTGACCGCAATCTTATTGGGTTTTGCTTCCAATAGATTCAAAACAGGATCTGTGCCTTGAACATCTGGTAATCTCTCTGCTTGCTTGGCTTGGTGAGCTTTTTGTTCGTCAGACAGGCCAATATTGCTTCCCTGTGCACTGCCTTTTGTTAAATCAATTTCCCCCGCTTTTAATGGTGTTTTTGCCAGAGTTTTCATAGGCACTGGTAAGGCTTTAGGCGCTATTGTCTTTGCAGGAACAGGGGCAGGAATAGGTAATGTTTTTTGTTGGAAATAACGTGCAAAACAGGCTCTCGGATCTTCTTGGCGTGTTTGTGTTTCTGCCTTACATTTTGACAGATTTGTTAACCATTGCTGATTCTTTGCGCTCTCTTCGGGGGCTTGCTTGGCAACGATTTCATCAAATTGTTTCTTTAACAAGGCGTCATTACAGATAATGGCCTTAACCCATGGATCGTGAATGGAGCATTTGCTTTCGTAAAATGTTGCAGAGTGTACAGGCACAGCAAATAAAGCCACATAAAAACCAAGAATCACAGCATAAAACAACGCAGAAGAAGCACGCATGGGGGTATCTTTCTTAATAAAATTTAAATTTCTTTACACAATATTCTATAACAGAGCGAATCGCTATCATAATTATGGATCATATCTAATAAAGCGGAAATACGCCCTCTTTTCAAGGGGGAAAAAATAAAGTATAATCAACCACATGCTTAGAAAATTTCGATTTATTCCCTGTTTTTGTTTGAGTGCGGTCGCATCCCTATTCTTTGTGGGCATCGCACAGGCGCAAACCAGCCCGTTATATTTTGCAGGATATTTAGGGCTGAGCACCTATAGCAGCCTTGATTTTACCCAAAGCACCATTCCCACCCGTGGGGCGATAAAGCCAGATAATGGGGCGAATTTCGCGGCGGCTTTGGGATTGCGACTCAATCCCTCTTTGCGAATGGAGCTGGAATATAGCCAAACAAAACCTAAAATCACGGCGGCGAATATTGGCGGCGCTGCGGATTTTGCAATGGATGGCTCTGTTAAAACACAATCAACATTGCTGAATCTCTATTATGATGTGAATCCACGTCATTGGTCATTGACCCCCTTTGTCACAGCAGGGATCGGCATGCATCAGCATAATGTTGAGATTGACGATATATCAGGAAATTTAACCGATACAACAGATTCGGCACGTCAAATCGGGTATCAATTGGGGGCTGGATTTAAACAGCGCATCAATCCTGATCTTGCCTTTACCGCAGGATACCGATATTTAGGCGGAGTTGGGGCGCTGAATGTGGGGGATTATGATCTTGATTTCCACGCGCATCAATGGCGCTTGGGGATGGAATATGATCTGAAATATCTGTGGTTTTAGGGGGTTTATTTCCACTTTAGAATCGATTATACTCATTTCGAATTTACAATATCTTTATATATTCATCAATTTCACCAAAGGATTATTTCAAAAACATATAAATTTCTTGCTTTTTTATTTTTCTTTGATTAAAAGCATTGTTTATGTCTGAAATAAACACAATAAATTTATGATGCATACCATAAATAAAACATCAAATGTTTTGCATTCTTACAATAGTACCGTGCAAGCATTGTCAAAAATACAACTGGGTCTGGGGATCTTGTTCGTTAGAAGCTGTACCTTAGTTGGTCACTATCTTCCCTTTAAACATCGCCATTTTTTGACGCGCTCTAATCGTTTGCGTGCGCGTTATTGCTTGTTATTGTTTGTTTCCTTAAGCAGCATGACAGGCTTTGGCTTTATTCCTTTATCAAATGCATTGATCATGCCGCCTGCGTACTTATCATATAAGAAGGCATCGCTGAATCAACAATCACGTTTATCCTTACCGGTTATCCCGAACCAAGACGGCGATACGCGCTATCCTTTATTAGAAGAGGCGATGTTAAATCAGCCACAAGCAGATAAAGCCATGCGCCGTATTGACGAAGCGCCCGTTCATAAAACGGAAATGATCAAGATTCGTTCTGGTGATACTTTATCAACAGCATTTTCACGCGCTGGTATTGATCATGATGAGAGCATGCAAGTTTCAAAATTAATGAAGGAACATTTTGATCCGCGTAATTTGCGCCCCGGTCATGTGTTTACGGTTTCTTTGAAACGTAATGATCCCGTGATGAACAGCCACAACGCCGCCCGTAAACCAAGCTATAAAATTGAGCAAATTTCTTTTGATATTAATCCATTGAAAACCCTGAAATTATTGCAAGATGGCAAGGGTAATTTTGATGGAAAAATAACACAAAAACCTCTGTTCCGTAAGGAATATGCGGCGCATATTTCTGTCGATGGCTCATTATACGGATCTGCGGCACGGGCTGGGGTTAAATCCAGTGTGGTTTCTGAGGCGATTCGTTTATATTCATGGGGCGTTGATTTTGAACGTGATTTGAAAAAAGGGGATCGTTTGGATATTTTCTTCTCTCAAGAAGAGACACAAAATGGTGAGATGAGCCAAAATCCAGTTGTTGAATATGCAAGCCTTACGGTCAAAGGAAAAACCAGATCAATCTATCGTCATGAGCGATTAAATGGTCAAGTCGCCTATTTTGACGAAAAAGGTCAAAGTTTGCGTCGTACCTTGATGAAAACACCCATTGATGGGGCGCGTGTTTCATCTGGGTTTGGGATGCGTCGTCACCCTGTTTTGGGTTATAGCAAAATGCATAAAGGCATTGACTTTTCTGCTCCCCGTGGAACGCCGATTTATGCGGCTGGTGATGGTGTTATTGAGAAGGCGGGACGTAATGGATCATATGGGAATTATGTTGCAATCCGCCATAATAAAACATTTAAAACTGCCTATGCACACATGAATGGCTTTGCCAAAGGCATTCGCAGTGGAACACGCGTTTCTCAAGGACAAGTGATTGGATATGTTGGCACAACAGGTCGTTCAACAGGCCCCCATTTGCACTATGAAATTCTAAAAAATGGTCAGCAAATTAACCCGAATCGTGTTGATTTACCTATCGGTGAGGTTTTAGAGGCGAGAGAATTAAGACGTTTCCGTAACAATGTTAAAAATTATAATGCAAAATTTAAGAAACTTGATGTTTCAACCACAATTGTTGCAGATGCTGGCAAAAATGAACCAGTTAACCAATAAAAAATTGATAAAAATTGCATAGAAAGGGGGGCTTTTGCCCTCCTTTATTTTGGGAGAAACCATTTTTATGTATGATCGTGATGCCTCTCACCCTTGTTCATCTTTGGCGCATAAATTAGCTGCTATTTATACATTGAATACAGGGCGCCGCATTGAATCTGGTTTTCGTCCATCTTATCTATCGCTTTTACAAAAAATGGGCAATCCTGAACGGCGATTGCCACCGATTATCCATGTTGCGGGTACAAATGGCAAAGGCTCAGTCATTGCGTTTTTGCAATCAATTTTACAAGCATCAGGATACAACGTGCATGTCTATACATCGCCGCATTTACAGGTTTTTAATGAACGGATCCAATTAAATGGTCAGATGATTGATGATCAAACCTTAGAAAGGGCGATTGATTATATTTTGGATATAAACCAAAATGCGCCCTTGACCTTTTTTGAATTTGCAACGGCTTTGGCATTTTGGGTCTTTTCACAACATCCTGCCGATTTTGTTTTATTAGAAGTCGGCATGGGGGGAAGATTAGATTGTACCAATATTATTCCTGATAGCCTATGCAGTGTCATTACAGCCCTTTCTTTTGATCATACAGAATATCTGGGAACAACGATTGAACAAATTGCCTTTGAAAAAGCAGGGATTATGCGCCCTAATCACCCGTGCTTTACAATACATCAACCCATATCAGGGGCGTTGGATTGTTTAAAAACACGGGCCATGACCATAAAGGCGGATTTAAATATTTGTCCGCCCGCACCGATTGATCTGAATTTATCTTTAAAAGGAGCGCATCAATATCATAATGCAGGGCTTTCTGTCGGGGTGGCGCATTTTTTACAAGAATGTGGCTATCGTCAAATCCAACAATCCACCATCCATAAAGGTTTAGAATCTGCCCATTGGCCGGCTCGGTTACAAAAGATTTCTTTTAACCCTTTTTTCCCTGAACGGGATGATCTGGAATATTGGGTAGATGGGGGGCATAATGACAGTGCTGCCGCGGCGCTTGCGCAACAGATGCAGCAATGGGATGCGGAAGATACCCCTCGCCGCCCTCTTTATGTCATGTTTGGTATGTTGCAGGGAAAGGATATAAGTGGCTTTATCACCCCCATGCTACCCTATATCACGACGATCATTCCGCTTGAGATCCCCCATGAGCCAAAGGCCTATTCCAATGAGGATTTATTTATGCTGTGTCAGGAACAAGGATGGCCAGTCCAAAGAATGACGGATTTCAAACCGGCTGAAAATGCACGAATTTTAATCACAGGGTCTTTGTATTTGGCTGGTCATATTTTGTCATCTTCTCCTCTTGATCTCTAAGGCATTGCGCCGTATCATCAGCATATTCAATGATCATTTAACAAAGGAATAGCCATGAAAACAGTCACAATTTTTGGAGGCACAGGATTTGTCGGGCGCTATATTGTGCAGCAGCTGGCCGCTTTGACCGATGAATATTATCGTATCAAAATTGTAACGCGCTTTCCACAGAGTGCTTATTTTTTAAAACCTTATGGCGCAGTGGGACAAATTGCCGCGGTATCAGGGGATATTACAGAATATGATTTTATATCAAATGTCATCGCAGGATCAGATATTGTGATTAATTGTGTGGGTGTTTTGCAGGAAAAACATAAGGGCGATTTTACAACATTGATGACGACCCTGCCTGAAAATATCGCAACAGCATGCGCACAGCATGGGGTTTCACAATTTATTCATCTCTCTGCTCTTGGGGTTGATGTAAATCAAGCGCGCTATGCGAAAGCAAAGAAAGCAGGGGAAGAGGCAATTTTTACGAATTTCGATAAAAGCTGGGTGTTGCGTCCTTCTGTTATTTTCGGGGCGGAGGATCAGTTCTTTAACCTCTTTGCAAAAATGGCGTCTATCTTGCCGTTTCTGCCACTTATTGGAGGAGGCAAGACAAAGTTTCAACCTGTTTATGTTGGAGATGTTGCGCGCGCGGTTATTGTCCTAATTCAGAAAAAGCCGGCTATCCGTCTGTTTGAAATCACAGGCGATCAAATTTTTACATTCAAACAGATTTTGCAACTGATCAAACATTATACGCATCATTGTGCTGTTTTATTGCCGATCCCCTTTACGATTGCGCGGATACAGGCGGTTTTTATGTCGATCTTACCCAAGCCACCGTTGACTTTGGATCAGATCACCAGTTTACATTATGATAATATCAGCACGGGATCTTATCCAAACCTTAAGGATTTAGGAATCACACCGCAATCTGTTCACGCGATTGTGCCTGATTACCTGTCGCATCATAAAATGGGGGGTATTTTTCGTCAGAAACGGTTACGTACGCAATAGAAATTTCTAAAGTTCCTTTAGAAATTTTAGAATATGATCAAATGCGCCATATTGATACAGGTCGCTATGCATACCATTTGGGAAGGTTGCAAACTTTTTCGGTTCATTCGCAAGTTTGTATAGTTTTTGCGCATGCTCATAGGGTATTGTTTCGTCTGCTGTTCCGTGCAAGATTAACACAGGCATGTGAATATCAACAATTTTTTGTTGATTATCATAGCGATCATGCAGCATGGTTTTTACAGGAAGGAAGGGGTAGGTTCTTTTTCCTTCTTCGGTCAAAGAGGCAAAGGGCGTTTCTAAGATCAAGGCTGCGGCATCTTGATTGCGATAGGCCATTTCTGTGGCTGTCCCTGTTCCAATGGATTCGCCATAAAAAACGATTTTATGATTAGGGTATGTTTTTTGAATCAGATTCATCCAACCTTTCGCATCTTGATAAAATGCTTTTTCAGAAGGGATGCCTTTATTCCCTCCAAAACCACGATATTCCACCAATAACACGCCATATCCATGTTGGTGTAATAATTTGGCTTTGAACCCACGTTCTGCGATATTGCCTGCATTGCCGTGAAAAAAGATAATGATAGGCCGTTGTTGAGTGGGGGCTGTAAACCATGATTTTAGCGTGAGTCCATCTGTGGTCTGTAACATTAAATCTTGGGCGGGAATATCATCGCGGATGGCTGCGCTGGGCTGCGTACGGTCAGGATGGTAAATCAGCAAATGTTGGAAGAAATGCAACCCCAGCAGAAAAATACAAAATCCAATAAAGAGGGCGCTAAAACATTCGATCATGAATTTCTTTGCCTTACGAAGTGTGTATGTTTTCATCATACAGTTTATTTCTTAATTTTTTATTTTTTGGGGGGATGGGGTGTGAGCATAACAGATTTTGACCATATCAATCCAAAAATCACGTTTACAGGCAGGCATTTCCAAGAGATGTAAGGGTGTATGTGTTACGCGTACGGGTATACGTACAGAATCATATTCATAAGAAAACCAATTTTCACGCCATTTGGTCAGGGTCATATCCTTTGATAATAACAAGCGCGCGGCGATACGGCCGCAAATTAAAATGCGCTTGGGTTTAATTAGGGCAATATGACGATGAATAAAGGGCAAACTAAGGGCGCATTCATTATCAGACGGATCTTGATTCCCCGGAGGGCGCCAATTCACAATAAAACTGCTGTAAACGGTTTTTGTCCCTGTCGCTATTATATCGGGATCACGGCTGAATTTTAAGGATTTTAGAGCCTGATCAATAAATTGACCATCCAATCCTGAAAAAGCCTGTCCTGTCCGTTCATCTTGGTCATGGGGGCGGTCACCAATAATCATCAGATCAGGCGAATCCGTATGACCGTTCCCAAAAATGCAGTGTCGTGCTGTTTGTTTTAATCCAATACCGTCGAAATGAAGTAATTTTTCTTTTAAATCATCTAAATCTAACGCGCCGATTGCCAGATTTTTAGCCTGTTCTATCCATTCATTGGTTGGTTTTAAGGGGCTGGATAGGGTTGTGATGGGTTTTAAAGCTGTTTGTTCTCTATGCTCTTGTTTTTCAAGGGGGGATGATAAAGGGGATAAAGGTTCAAGAACAGCGTCATACAGCCCCACAGGATGATCAAGCATCGGAAAGGCGGCATCACAATCTAAATGCCACTGTAGGGCGGCTTTGTAAAATTCAAAGGAATCCATAAAAATAAAAAACTATTAATCTTTTGCGCATACACTATTTTAAGACAACTATATGCTATCTTCAACCAGATCAAAAGCCAAATCACACATATGAGCCTATCAATTCATTCTTGCTTGACACAAACAGATAACACACCACAGCCCGCGCGGATGGATCGGGAGATCATGTCTTATGATGTTGTGATTGTGGGTGGTGGCGTAGCTGGATTATCATGCGCTATTCGTTTAAAACAGCTAGATGTAAATCTGTCTGTTTGTGTTTTGGAAAAAGGGGCGCAAATTGGGGCGCATTCCCTCTCAGGGGCGGTATTTGAACCACGTTCATTAAACGAGCTATTCCCCGATTGGCAGGAACGTGGCGCACCGTTACAGACACAGGCGACGCATGATTCTTTTTACTATTTGAACTCTCAAAAAGCATGGCGATTGCCGACACCACCACAAATGCATAATCAGGGCAATTATATTGTATCGATGGGGGAGGTCAATCAATGGTTAGCCACCCAAGCCGAATCATTGGGCGTGGAGATTTACGCAGGGTTTGCCGCGCATGAAATTTTGTTAAATGATCACAATCGCGTGATAGGGGTTGCCACAAATGATATGGGTATTGGCAAAAATGGTGAAAGAACAGCACATTACGAATCAGGTGTGGCGATTACAGCCCGTCAAACGATTATTGCAGAAGGCTGTCATGGCTCTTTATCCAAACGGTTAATGGTGCATTATGATCTGCGTCGCGATTGCGACCCTCAGACGTACGGCCTAGGGATCAAGGAAATATGGGAGGTACGCCCTGAACATCATCAAAAAGGCCACATCACACATACATTAGGTTGGCCAATGGATACACAGACCTATGGTGGCGGATGGATGTATCATTACGGAGAAAACTTGGTCTCCATTGGCTTTGTGGTGGGTTTAGATTATCAAAATCCCTATCTATCCCCTTTCCAAGAAATGCAGCGTTTTAAAACGCATCCCCATTTTAAAAAAATACTCCAAAGCGGTCGCCGTATTGCCTATGGCGCACGAGCTTTGTGTGAGGGTGGATTGCATTCTTTGCCCAAATTGGGCTTTGCTGGTGGTCTTTTGATCGGTGATGCAGCAGGATTTTTGAACGTTGCCAAGATTAAGGGCAATCATACCGCGATGAAATCTGCGATGTTAGCCGCAGAAGCCTTGATTCCCTTTTTGCATAGTGATCAAGATGCTGTACAAGGCAGTATTTGTGAAGCCTATCAATCCTCTTTTGAGAAAAGTTGGCTATGGGAAGAGCTGTACGCCAGCCGTAATATTCGGGCAGGGTTTCAAAAAGGCCTATGGTACGGGCTATGGAACGCCGCTTTAGAGACATTGACCAAAGGCAAACGTACACATCACATCAAAAACCATGCGGATCATACATCGTTAAAGCTTAAAACAGATTGTACGCCTATTGAGTATCCAGCCCCTGATCATATTCTTACCTTTGATCGTCTATCATCCGTTCATTTATCCAATACATATCACGAAGAAGACCAACCTGTGCATCTGAGGTTAAAAGACCCCAATATTCCCGTACAGGTGAATTTGGCACAATATGATGAACCCGCACAACGTTACTGCCCTGCCGCTGTTTATGAGATTGTAACGGATGTCACAGGTCAGCCTGCTCTACAGATTAATGCCCAAAATTGTATTCACTGTAAAACATGCGATATTAAAGACCCAAGCCAAAACATAGACTGGACAGTTCCTCAAGGCGGAGGAGGGCCTAATTATTCAGGGATGTGATGTATGGAATATAAACCTATAGTATTTCAAAATACTGATTGGATAGCACTGCAAATAACATTTCCTTGCGCTTTCGCTATGCATGGACTTCAATGTCCACTCCGTTGCGGTTCTCATGAAACGCCATTTTCGCTGACTGTCCAATCAATCTTTTAAAACACTATATTTATCATCACGCGCTACATTAAAAATATGGGATGGGTCGCCTTGTATGCGCGAAATTTCACCGTGAATGACGACATCCAAGCCCTTTTCTTCGCCCTCTTGTGTGATCCGAATGGGTGTGATCAGGCTAACGATTTTAATCAGAACATAGGTCACAATTGCGGTATAAAGCGATACAGCAATCACAGCCTTAATATTAGCAAGAAATAATCCCCATTCGCCGCTGATTAACAAACCTTGGGTCGTGACGGCTGGGTTGATGGCATGTTCTGCAAACAGCCCTGTCATAATCGCCCCCAATATGCCCCCCATACCGTGGCATGCAAACACGTCCAACGTATCATCTAATTGAATCTTTGATTTAAAAAATTGCGTAAAAAGATTACACAAAATTCCTGATGCCGCACACATTAACATTGCCGATTGAACAGAAACATAGCCCGCAGCCGGTGTAATCGTGACCAATCCAACCACCAATCCAATAGTTGCACCCACGGCGGAAGGTTTCTTATGTCTGATCCAATCGACCATCATCCATGTGAGAAACGATGCGGCCGCCCCAACATAGGTTGTCATAAAGGCATGTGCAGCCAAATGCCCTGCGGTGATGGCTGATCCTGCGTTAAAACCAAACCAGCCAAACCACAAAAGCGCCCCTCCTAACATAATCATGGACACATCATTGGGCATATTGACTTCATCGGCATTAATGCGTCGCCCAAACATTTTGGCGGCGATTAAGCCTGCGATCCCTGCGGTGATATGCACAACCAATCCCCCTGCAAAATCCAGTCCGCCATCCTTTGCGATCCAACCTGAGGGCCCCCAAACCCAATGGGCAACAGGGACATAGACACATAAGCTCCAGACCGCTAATAACAGCAACCATGCGGCAAAATTGACACGCTCGGCAATTGCGCCCGTGATAATGGCCGGTGTAATGGCCGCAAACATCATTTGAAAAGCCACAAAGGCATAAAGGGGAACGCCCGAATCTGCATAAAGTTTAGTGTCCAACCCCTTTAGCATCGCAAAATCCAAACTGCCGATCATGCCCGTGAAAATCCCATGTCCTTCACTAAATACCAAGGAATAGCCAACACTAACCCAAACCAGCCCTACAATCGCAAGGGCGATATAATTTTGTAATAAGGTCGAAACCACATTTTTCTGACTGACCATACCTGCATAAAAAAACGCCAGACCGGGGGTCATCAGCATTACAAGGGCAGAAGACATCAAAATCCATGTCGTATTGCCAGAATCAATATTTGTGGAGGCAACGGACTCGGCGAAAGCAGGATGGATAAAGGCAAGAAATAATAAAAATGCCGCTAAAATATTTTTAATCATGATGGTGTGACCAGTTTTATGATGGGAAAGATGCAATAAGCCTGTATATCATAAAATCATAAGGTGGTAAATTGATAAAAAATGATCTATGGCTTAGATAAAACTGTCATAAAATTCTAATCCAGAGGGATAGGTGGTGGAATTAAAAGTTGTATCAATTTTTGTTCTGCTCCGTTAAAAGGTTCTGATTGACTAATCTCACATAATCTCACATAATATAACATGGAGTTATAGGGGGATTATGTATGAACTGGGAAACTGACCGATTAAGCACTCGTCTTTCATTATCTGGCGATGTTACCGAACAGATTTATCAAAAAATAGCTTTTATTGATGCAGTAAAAAACACCCTTACAATGACTGGGCATTTACTGCCGCAAACCATTAGTCGGCTCACTCAATCAGTTATTGTAACCTCTACGGGGGCATCAAACCGAATTGAGGGGAACATCCTTTCAGATGCTGAAGTGGAAGCTCTGTACAAAGGCATGCGGATTCGGTCATTCAAAACACGGGATGAACAAGAAGTCGTGGGCTACATGAATGTACTCGAAAAAATTTTTAAAAACGCTGAAAACATCCCAATCAATGAATCTAGTATTTTACAGCTCCATCGGGATATGTTGCAATTTAGCTCAAAAGATGAACGACAAAGAGGGCAGTATAAATTTGGAACAAACCGTGTTGACGCGAAAGATCAAGATGGGAACGTTGTCGGCATTATTTTTGACCCAACACCACCGTTTTTGGTTAAGAAGGAAATGCAAGAACTCCTTGAATGGTATCAATGGGCAACACAAAGCAGGTATAAACACCCGCTGATTTTAACAGCGAACTTCATTTTTGAATATCTAGCTATTCACCCCTTTCAAGATGGGAATGGGCGAAGTAGTCGCTTATTGACAAACCTAATCATGTTGAAACAAGGATATAGCTTTAGTAAATTAGTTTCCCATGAAAAAATTATAGAGGCCAATAAAGCGAATTACTACCTTGCTTTAAACAAAACACAAAAAAGCTGGAAAACTGACAGCGAAGATATGAAAGAGTGGCTTTTGTTTATTATGGATGTGTTTTTTAAACAAGCCGAAGAAGCTCAAAAACTCCTTGAACAAGATCAATTTGAGTATTTACTTTCTGACAAACAAATGGCTGTTTGGCAATGGGCAAGAACGCAAAATAGCTTTGCAAGAAAAGATGTCGTGGAAGCATTGGGCTACCCTAACCGAACAGTCGAAGAAATCATCAAAAAGCTATATAGGATGAAAAAATTAGAGAGGCTAGGGGAAGGCAGAGCAACACGGTATAAGGCATTAGGTTTCTATAGGGTTTAGGGTCAATTTCATATCGCAAAGACAGAATCTAAGCAATGTTCAATTCTGGTATATGGTCTTTTATTGGGTGAATGTGTATAATATTCTGCGGATTTTGGTGTGGATTGGAAGGGGCAACAGACAAAGTTGGGGTTGTGTTTTGAATCACGGGGCTGGTGGATTCAAGGTGGCGTTTCATGAGATATTGATTCATCAGATTCTGGATCACTTGGCGGGTAATTTCCGCCATAATATCCATGATAACATGATGATCTTGGGATGATGGATTGATTTGAACGGCTTGCATTGCGGCGGCTTTTGCGCTGAAGGGAGGGTTTAGCATGAGGTGCGCTGCTTGAGCTTCCGACCCACCGGCAACGGATGATCCTGCCCTGATATTATTTTGTAATTTCGCGCGGCGACGTGGGCTATTATTCGCCATTAATTTATTTTGTTCTTCGATAGAATTTTCATCAACATTATCATCATTTTGGGTTGATGATTGGTTTTTGAATGTATTTTTTATTGTTGCCATGATGCCATTACTCCTCAATTCTGATTATATCATTTGTCGGCATAGCCACGCAAAGAAATAATCTTTTAAGACGCATCCATAATCGATTTTGATTTTTCAATCAAGATTTTATCAATACGGTGTTTATCCATATCCATGATTTCAAAACGGTGATTTCCAAATATAAAATGTTTCCCCACGGCAGGGCGTTCCTTGAGCTGTTCTAATACAAAGCCAGCAATTGTTTGATAATCAGCATCATTTTTAATGTCGTCCAAACCGATTGTAACATGAATCTCATCAATCGGTGTTAATCCATCAACCAGCCATGATCCATTTTCGCGTCGGGTAATTAATGGGCCTTCGTCATGGTCATAATTGGATGGAATTGTGCCAACAATGGCTTCCATTAGATCGGCCATGGTAAATAGCCCTTCAAATGATCCATATTCATCGACAATGGCGGCAATTTGCAAACGCTGTGTTTTGAAAACACTCAGCGCATCCAAACAGGATGTATTTTCATTCAAAAATGCAATCTCACTCAGGCAATGTCTGACATTAAAATCAGCTTTATTTTTTATTTGTGGATCACCATCCATCCAAGCCATTATTTTCTTTGTTTTGACAATCCCTAAGATTTTTGTCGTATCTTTGTCAATCACAGGATAACGGGAATGCCCTGCTAGGGAAATTTTCCGCTGTACGGTTGCGAAATCATCATCAATATCAATAAAAGATACGCCTGTGCGATGTGTCATGACGGAGGAAATATCGCGATCCCCTAACCGAATAACGCGGCGAATAACATCATGCTCTTCGCCCTCAATGGCGCCGCTCATGACACCTTCTGCAATGATGGCTTTGATTTCTGTTTCAGTGACGCCTTCCTCATTCGGTTTGATCCGCAAAATAAACAACATGGCCTTTGCCGAAGATTCCAATAATAAAACAATAGGGGTACAGGCTTTGGATAAAATCGACATCGGCCGTGCCACCAAAAGCGCAAATTTTTCAGGGTTATTCAGCGCCAATTGTTTGGGAAATAGCTCCCCAATGACCACAGAAAAATAAGTCAGCAGGGATACAACAACGAAAACCGCAACTTTATCCCCATGCGGTGCAATGATGGCAATTTGATTAAAGGGCTCTTTTAGCTTTTCAGCAATTGTCGCCCCCCCATATGCCCCTGCTAATGTCCCCACAAGGGTAATGCCAACCTGTACGGTGGATAAGAAACGTCCTGAATTTTCTGAAAGGTCTAGGGCAATCAGCGCAGATTTATTCCCTTGCTTTCCCAGTTGCCGTAACAAAGGTTTACTTGCTGAAACGATGGCCATTTCTGAAAGTGAAAAACAGGCATTCAGTAATAAAAGCAAGGCAATAATAATAAATTCAGGGGACATGTTGGTTTTTAAGGTTTTTTCTTAATATATATATGAATAAGACAGCCTTTATATCATAGTTCTGATAGGCAAATATAGTATTAATTTTCTGATGTTTGTTGCATTTTTTTGGTCAATACGTTAATTATAATACATGATTGAAACTGTAATTGCCACATGCTTTATTTTGGCTGCTCAGACTTACACGGTGCCGCCTGCGGTCTTAGCGGGAATTTATTCTGTTGAAGGGGGGCAAATTGGCCAAGAAGTCCCCAATAAAAACGGATCATATGATTTGGGTTTGATGCAGATTAATACAGTATGGTTGGATGAATTATCTGAAAAATGGCATGTCCCCCAATCGCAGGCACGCAAAATGGTGCGGGATGATCCTTGTACCAATATTGGGGTTGCCGCATGGATTTTAAAAAATCACCTCAATGAATCGGGTGGCGATATTGCGGAGGCCATTGCGTGGTATCATTCGCATACAGAACGCCATGGATATAAATATCGCAAGAAAGTCATTGCATCGATGAAGAGCAAAGGGCTTTTAAAACCTGTTCGTTAATACTCAAATTAAATCGGCATCCGCATAATTTCTTGATAGGCTTGTAACATGGCATCACGAATCCCCCTAACGGTACGCAATGTTGCATCGGCGTTGTTAGCGGCCTGAACAATATCTGTAATATCAGCTTTGCCTGTAATGGCCATGGCAGAAATTTTTTCATTTTGGCGTAATGTTTGGATGGATTCTTCTGCGGCGCCACGCAAAAGATCCGCAAAGCTTGTTTGATTTGCGCCTGCAAACTGAATATCAGAATCGCCTGTGCCCTTAATATCAAGAGATGATTTTTGGGTATTAGCATAAAGTTTTGCAGCTTGGGCGGCGGTGCTGGCGCGGTCAATGGTCATGTTGATTCCTTGGAAAATGGCTCAATCTTAATCATCATATCATAGATTTATCGATTAATCATATCAATTGTGCGTAACATCATACTTTTTCCCATGGTGATCATCCCTAAATTTGCTTCATAGCTGCGCTGGGCTTCGCGCATATCAGCCATTTCAATTAAAGATGTGACATTGGGCATTTTAACATAGCCATTGGCGTCTGCCCCTGGGTGATCAGGCATATATCGTGTGGGGAATGGGGTTTTACGATCAACTTCCACGGTTTTGACGGCAACCGTTGTGGCACCATTGCCTAAAGTTTTATCCAGCACATTTTTAAATGTCACCACTTGGCGGGCATAGGGATCTTCGTTTGGTGTGTTTGCCGCTGTTCCAGAATTGGCTAAATTTTGGGAGATCACGCGAATCCGTGCGCCTTGGGCTTTCATGCCGCTGCTGGAAATGGTCATTGCGTTTAAAAGTTCATTAGGCATTTTTTGCCTCCTTTAGCTGATAGATTGTAAATTAACCTTGACTGCCTGAAATGGCCATCCGTATTAAGTTCATATTTTTCTGATAAATATTGGTCATTAAATTATAATCAATCATTGTGTTGGATGCCTTTGTCATTTGCTCTTCGACAGAAACAGAATTGCCTGTGGGTGTGACTTCGTATGTGATGTCAGATTTTACGGCTGTGGGTTTTGGTTTAAACCCTGCGGGTGGTAAATGTCCTGATTGTGTCATTTCAGGGCGGATTGTGCTTGGTTTTGTGATGTCGCGTAAAATAAAATCAAAATCAACATTGCTGACATCGCGGGCTTTGTAATCGGGTGTATCGGCATTGGCAATATTTTCGGATATAACACGCTGGCGCGTGTTTAAATAGCCCATTTTTGCGCCTAATGCCTGAAATAATCCAATATTTGATGTACTCATTTTGATATTCTTTCGCTATAATGGCGTTTCTTTTGTAATCTTAGATAATGCATAAACCATGCCAAAACCAACAAAACCCCCTGCGGATATTGTGATTGATACGGGTACAGACCCCAGACAGCAGCAGAATCTTGAGAAAATTCCAGAGAATCAAATCGCCATTGCGCTGGAAGACCGTACGGCATCAGGGGCAGCACCCAAAATTATTGCCAGTGGACGCGGCGCTGTGGCACAGAAAATATTGGATTTAGCCACGCAGCATAATATCAAAGTGCGCAAAGATGCCGATTTAGCAGAAATTTTACGAACGATAGAAGTCGATAGCCCCATTCCCACAGAGGCTTTTTTGGCAGTAGCAGAAATTTTGTCCTATATCTATCGCGCCAATGGTCAAGATGACCCGTTTGGCGCGATTTTTAATCGCTTTACGGCGGCAATACAGGACGATTGAAACTTCTTTTCAAATGGCGTATGGTGAAGTTCTGAATATTATTCGCTTTCAACAATACAGAAAAAAATATTATGGATCATCCCTTATTTAAAATGATTATTGGGCTTGTGTTTGTTTTATCCCTGATGGGGATATTGGCGCTGATTCTAAAGTTATCGGCAAAGGGGCGTGCCGCGATTGGATCACAAAAACGGATCAAAGTCACAGATATGCATGTTTTGGATAATCGTCGGCGCTTGGTTTTGGTACAAAAAGACCAAAAGGAACATTTGATTCTTTTGTCGCCTGAGGGGAATTTACTGATTGAAAGTGCGCCCCTTAAAGAAAATCAAAAAGAAACTGTAAAATTAGAGGACAAAGTTGATTTTTCTTTTGATCTCTCACCAAAGGAAAAAATAAAGAAAAGGAATAAAGATGCGTTTTAAGATTGGCATTTTCTTCCTGCTTCTTTTGGGAGCTTGTTTTTTTATTCCGCATCATGCATGGGCGCAAGCCGTGACTTTTGATATGGGGGCAGAAAATGGAACGGTCACGGGGCGGATTGTCCAGCTTTTGGCAATTTTAACGGTTTTATCTTTAGCTCCATCAATTTTGATTATGATGACCGCCTTTACCCGTGTTGTGGTGGTTTTATCCTTTTTACGAACCGCTATTGGGATTCAACAAACGCCCCCCAATACGGTGATGATTTCTTTAGCCCTGTTTTTAACATTTTTTATTATGGCGCCCACCATTCAAAAATCCTATGTTGATGGGATACGTCCCTTGATGCAAGAGGAAATGAATGAAATACAGGCATTTGATGCGGCCATTAAGCCCTTTCATGATTTTATGGGCAAGCATGTTCGCCCAGCGGATTTAGAGCTCTTTATTGGCATGAGCCAAAAGGGACAGAAAAATCCTGTTGCCTATAAAAATATTGATGCCGTCCCGATTCATGTTTTGATTCCTGCCTTTATGATCTCAGAATTACGGCGCGCCTTTGAAATTGGCTTTTTGATGTTTTTACCCTTTTTAATTATTGATATGGTCACCGCATCAATTTTAATGTCAATGGGGATGATGATGTTACCGCCCGTGATGATTTCATTGCCGTTTAAGATTATTTTCTTTGTGGTTGTGGATGGATGGCATTTATTATCAGGATCATTGGTACAAAGTTTTGATAGCCTGCCCGCAGGGGTGGGGGGGTAGGCTTTAGGCCGCTGCTACCCGATAATGCGGTTCACAGGCAACATCACGAAAGGCAAGCGCAACAGATAAATGACGCGCACTGTTTTGGAAAATCGATTTTGCAACCATCACAAAAAATAACGCCATAAAAAAATCGTCGCGCCCTTTCTCAACAGCTTTTTGTTCCTTTTGTTGGCGTTTTTGATTTTGCATTTGCATTTGATCCAGCAATTCTTGACCATTATAAATATAGCTTGCCTCTGGTGTGATTTTATTTTCACGCAATTCATTCATGCGTAATTTCAAGGCATTGCGGGCGGCAATCAACCCTTCGCGTGCGATAGAACACATGGCACCGTCCATGCCTTCCATACTGCGTAATTTCTGGAATTGGCTGGCGTGATCTTTATATTGTCTGTACAGAGATTCTGTAATGGGATCATTTAAACGATCAAAAGCCATATCCATGCAATCCATTAAGCTGTGGGGGGCAGGGATCATATGATGATTTTTTAGATCACTAAAAAAATCATCGCCGACACGCGCTTTTTGGGCTAAATCATTCATAATCGCGCTCAATCCACAAAAAGATGTGTCTTGATTTTTACTTTCTTTTGTTTTGAACGCTGTCATTGTCATGGTTTTTACGTTTCTTCTGTGTTTATTTATGACAATAATACACATAATATATTAATAAATTATTTTCATAAGATAAAAATAAAAAAGAAATCAGATTTTATGCAAAAAATATAACCACACTCAGAAAGGTTTTTGCTTATCCCGCTGCCCTTGGTTTAGGCTGTAGGCTGGATAGGCCACCATCAACAGCCAAAACTTGACCTGTAATCCAGCTATTTTCAGGATTCAGAAAGAAGATGATCGCATTGGCAATCTCGTCTGCTGTGCCAATGCGCCCCAGTGCATGCATGGATTCAGAGAATTTACGGGAAGTTGGATTGCCCGTGATCGATTGCGTTAAGGATGTTTCCGTTAACCCAGGGGCAACAACATTAAATCGCAAATTCTGTCCTGCATAAGTGGCGGCACAGGATAAGGACAAACCGATAAGCGCCGCCTTAGCCGCTGCAATCGCATCGTGATTGGCCAATCCCACCATAGCCGCCGCCGATGCGATAAAAACAACGCTGCCCCCTTGGCGCATCAATGACCCTGCGGCGCGCGCAATCGCAAAGGATGTTGTCACCGATGCATCGATTGTTTGTTGATATTGTCCTTTATCCGTTAAATGGGCAGGTTTCAGAAATAAAGATCCCGCACAATTAACGACGCCATCAACGCTGCCCATCTGTGCAATGGCTTGGTTAAAACAGGCATTTACGGCATCAAAATCTGTTAAATCCACAATGACATCAGGGGTGATTTTCGTATGATCACGGGCGGTTTGGAATATGGTATGTCCTGATTTTTGTAATTTCTGAACAACAGATTGACCAATGGTGCTGGAGGCAGCAAAGACAATGAAATTAGCCATATAAAAATGATCTTTCCTGATTAGGTATCGTTCTTTTCCCCAATCAATCTATGTTGGATCCATTTATTTTCAAGGTTGGAAAGATTTTCCTTGCTTGATTTTATGTTTACATATAAATAAAAACCCATAGCCTATAATCATGCCGCAGCTTTATCTTTACTCTTTCTTCTTTGTATGATACAAAATCGCAACAAATTATAGGCTATCTTTATATTTTAAGGTAAGATTTATGTTCTCTTCTCAATTGATTGATGATCTTGCAAAAATGGTTGGTGGTGCCGTGAATGTGGCATCCAGCACCACCGCGCAAATCCAAGAAGATATAAAATCAAGAATTTTGGATGCGGTCAATCGCTTGGATCTTGTCACGCGTGAAGAGTATAATAGCTTACAAAAGCGATTGGAGATTTTAGAGGCCAATTTCGCGGCGCAAAATAAAACAACATCCCCCAAAACACAAAAAAAAGAAAAAACCAAAACGCATGAGTGATTTTGTCGAATTTTATAATCCACTGGATGCGATTGCATTTTTATTCTCAGACCAAGACTGGACATTTAAACGCGTTCATGATCATTTGCTGTGCATTGAGATTGCCAGTGACAAAACACGCTATAGCCTGTCTTTTTTATGGAATGAAGAAGAGGAAATGTTGGTTTTTGAATGTGCCTATAATTTTAAGATCAAGCCGCTGCATTTTACGAATCTTGCCGTTTCCTTGATGCATATTAACAAAGATTTAGAAATGGGCGGTTTTGTTTTAACATCGGAACAAAATGTGGCGCTGCGTTATTGTGTGTTGATGAATGATCAATCATCCTATATGGCGGCCGAATCAATGGCGGTTATGGTTGAATATGCGTTGGATAGCTGTGAAAAACACGCGCATACTTTTGTGCTTTTAATGACGGATAAGCATTATTCCGCGGCAGAACAAGATTTAGCATTAATGAATGTCACCGCACTGGCGGCATGATTTGAGGTTTCAATGACCCAAACACCCCCCAAAATGGCTGTTTTTATCAATCCTGAACATGACCCAGATGGTCGCCTATATGCTATTTTAAATGCCTGTTATGGGTTCACCAAAAAATTTGTAATGGATAAATCCAAAACAGATGCTTTTGAAATCAAGCCCGATATGTTGACTTTGCCCGTGCGCTTGCCGATGCTGATTCAATATTTATCACGCTTAACCTCACAATCACAGGCGCATTTGATCTTACAAAATGGCTTATATGATTCTGAGAATCGAATTTATTACCGACAATCTGTTTCCCATACATTGACAGACAAAGAACATGTTTTATTCATGTTTTTATATCATCATAAAAACCAATATATAACGCGTGATTCTTTGTTAAAACAGATTTGGGGGCATACACATCAATTGGATACACATACATTGGAAACGCATATTTACCGCTTACGTCGAAAAATCGAAGATGACGCGAATATGCCCCTATATTTACGCACCGCTGATTTTGGTTATGGATATATTGAGAAACAATAAAAAATACTTGTAATCTGGTGATAAAAACGTTAAAGATTTAAAACCTATCAAAAAAGATAAGGAATCCGCCGGCGTAGCTTTAAATATTAAAATCTGCGTTCGATTATCGGGATTCTATATAAAATGGAGCATAAAATGAATATTTTACAAAAATTTGAAAAGAAACAACTTAATCTGTCCTTGGAAAAACATAACCACCCTTATTTTTCTGCGGGTGATACTGTTAAAGTGAATGTTAAGATTATTGAGGGAAACCGTGAGCGTGTTCAGGCTTATGAAGGGATTTGTATTGCGCGTAAAAATAGCGGCATGAATTCTTCTTTCACCGTCAGAAAAATCAGCCTTGGTGAAGGTGTTGAGCGTTTATTTCCCTTATACAGCCCCCGTATTGAAAGCATCGAAGTCATTCGTCATGGATCTGTCCGTCGTGCGAAATTATATTATCTGCGTGACCGTCGCGGTAAATCTGCCCGTATCGCTGAGCGTACAACGGGTCATGGTATCCAAAAACGCGTTGCAAAATAAGGTTTTCTTTACGTCGTCATGCCGCGCCTGACGCGGCATCTCCCTGATTTAGGCGATTGCCATCAATCAACGAGATGCCGGATCACGTCCGGCATGAAGATTTTTGGTTACGGATTAAAAGAAATAAACCAAAAATCGATTCACTCAAACTTCAATCACTAAAATTTCTGCTTGTGTTATGGCTTGAATCGACAGGATCTGTTCTGATTCGATTTGTATGGCATCGCCTTTATGGGCAATAATGCCATCAACATTGATTTGTCCTTCGGAAATCAGCATATAGGCAAATTGACTGCGGATCACATGATCAATTTTTGTGTCTGCCTCTAAAACACCTGCATAAATTCGGGCATCTTGGGCGATGGATAGTGTATTTTTATCCTGTGCGTATCCAGAAACAAGCAAGTTCAAAGATTGCGTCACGGGTTGATGATCAAAAACAGCCTCCGCCCATGTGGGGGTTAAATTCTTTTGCCGTGGATAAATCCAGATTTGATATAAGGTCGTCACAGTATCTGGGCTGGAATGTTCGGAATGGTGAATCCCTGTGCCTGCGGACATGACTTGAACATTACCGGCGTGAATGGTGCTTTTATTACCCATGCTATCTGTATGTAAGACTGCACCTGTCCGAACATAGGTTATGATCTCCATATCCTTATGACCATGCGTTTCAAATCCTTGGTTGGGTTGGATTTGATCATCATTAATCACACGCAGTGCCACAATTCCCATGCGTTCAGGATTATAATAATCTGCAAAGCTAAAATGATAATGGGCATGCAGCCAATCATTTTTAAATTGTCCTAATTGTGCTTTGGGGTGATGAAAGAGCATGGTAATTTCCTCTTATTTTTATGGTTCTATCGTATTTCTTAGGAAAGAAATAGGTTTCTGTGCGCTGTTTTCAAGTCAAAAAATAACCCCCTGATCTTATAAAAGATAAGGGGGTCTGAGTTTTATGTGGGGTTTATAGACGAATTTCGTGTGGGGCGAAATCCGTCTTTATTGTGAATTATTTTAGAAACAATTCACAATAATCTCGTATGGGTTCACAGTCATTTTATAACCCAAAATCTAATATTAAGCCGTTTTATGATCATGTTTCGATGCTTTTTAAAACATCCCTGCTTTTTGTCTTTATTTATAACGGCTTAATCTTTTATTTTTAAATCTCTTTTTAACATCTTTAATGTGTTGTTTACATTTATAGTGCATTATAATAAGGTTGTCAACATATATTATGTTTTTTTTACATTTTTTTTATAATCTGATTTAGCTATGATCTCAATCCTGACTGTTGAACAAGTAAAAGCCGCGCGCGCCTTATTGTGCTGGACACAAGATGATTTGGCAAACTATGCCAATTTAACCTCTGACCAGATTCGCAGTTTCGAATCAGGGCGATCACGACCTACCAATGTGATTGATGCCATTTTTAATTGTTGCCAATATTATGGATTGGAATTTGTCAGTGGCGGCGTGATTCGTAAGCAAATTGCCTCTTATATCCTAAAAGATTATATCGAAGTTTTGGATGATGTTTGCAAGACCCTGCCTGAGGGGGGGGAGATTTACAAACATTGCATTGACGAAAAAACCACATCCCTTGAGATCCGCACGAAAATTCAAAAAATGCGCGAATCGGGTTGGATTGACTATATGACGATCTGTGAGTATGATAGTTTTATCACCACAGATGCGAAATATTATCGTCAAATTCCTGATGAATATTATTCTTTGGCGGAAATGGTATTAATATATGGGATCAAAGTTGCGTTTTTTACCAACGAAGGGGTCTTAGTGGTTGAAAGCAGCGATATTTCGCGCCTTTTCCGGTCACAATTTAAATATTGGTGGGATAAAGGCGTGAGCCCTTAAGTTTCAATTTAAGCTCACCATATAAGGAATCGAATGATGTCCTCTTGTTGCCCACCCTCAGATCATCACGACCACGATCACCCTAAAAAGCAAAAAATTGACTTTCTTCTTTGGGGGGCGCTGATTCTGAGTTTGACGGGCTATGCTATTGGGATATTATTTCCATCCATGCCGCACGCGGAATCGTGGTGGGTGGATTATGGACATAGCGTTTTTGAGAACCTCAATCATATCTGGCTTGGTTTGGGCTTGGGTATTTTGGCTGTTGGGATATTGGGTCAAATTCCGCGTGATACCATTATGCGCATCCTTGGGCGGCCACACAGCAATATGGGGTTAATGCGCGCCACATTAGCAGGGGTGATTTTGGATATGTGCAATCACGGCATCTTAATGGTTGCCATGCGCCTGTACAAACACGGCGCCAGCTTGGGGCAAGTTATGGCGTTTCTAATCGCTAGCCCGTGGAATTCTTTGTCTTTGACATTGATTCTCTTGAGCTTGATTGGGCTGAAATGGACAGTTTGTTTTATTATATTATCCATGCTGATTGCCCTGATCAGTGGTAAAATTTTTGATGTTTTGGAACAAAATGGCACATTGCCGAAAAATCCAAATTTATATATTTCTCTTCGTCATTCCGTGCCTGATACGGAATCTCATGACAATAAAAAGATGCTGGATCAAGTCCAGCATGATGATGGCAATGCTGGATTAGGTCAAAAAAGAAATAAAGCCGCTCTGATCAAAACAATCTTATATGATGGCATTGCTGAATCAAAATCAGTCTTTAAATGGGTTTTTGTGGGTGTGGTTATGGCGGGAATGATGCATGGTATTTTCAAAACTGATCAAATCCAAAATTTCTTTGCCCCCACCATGATGGGCTTATTACTGACCACTATTTTGGCAACAATTATCGAAGTCTGTTCTGAGGGCAGCGTGCCGATTGCCGCAGATATTCTGAAAACCGCAGGCGCGGCAGGCAACAGCTTTACTTTCCTGATTGCAGGTGTATCAACCGATTACACAGAAATCATGGCAATTAAGGACGCCACCCAAAGCTGGAAAATTGCTTTGTTTTTACCCCTGATTACTTTGCCGCAGGTGCTGCTTATTGGCCTAATTTTGAATTTGGCGTCTTAGGTGGCTGCTTTGGCGGTGTTACATCCACAGGTGCGGCGGCGGCGGTAGTTGCATTACCACCAGATTTTCCATCACCTTTTGAACTTTCATTAAAGGCGCTTGTTGTATCCGCAGGTTTTTCACCTCTTGAGATGGAGGCGGTTTCGATTGGAGACTGATCTTGTTGTGCCTCTGCCTGCGCCTGCGCTTTTTTGGCCTCTTTCTTTGTTTGGTTATAATCTGTTAACAGTTTACAGCCCATGAAAACCGCAGCTCCTCCTGCCAAAATGCCTAAGGTCGCGGTGAATGGATTAGACATGGCAGCTTCAACATTCCCACCTGTAATCAAATTCAGCCCTCTATACGCACCATAGAGGCTAGGGATAACAGATAAAGCCATAGACCAATTAGGATCAGCATTTGCGATCATCGCAACGCTTGTTAATGCCGTAAAATCCCCAATTTGATGAATAAGCTCCCATGCAGGCTCGCCTTGTTGCGAGAGATCCAGACCAACAGTGAGTACTGCTGCTCCAATAACAGTCGAAACAGGTCCGCTTGTTGCAAGGTCAAGAAGTTTGTGACCAAATGGTTTTTGTGCAGCAGCCAAACTTTTTGCGGCATCAGGATATTGTTGCGCCCAAATTTCTTGGTCAGCCTTATTTTTTGCTTGCTGATAAGCCTCCGCGGCTTCTGGGTTCTTTTTTGCCCATGCTGCCGTCGCCGCTTCTGGAGACATAAATCCTTTGACGGCATTAAAAGCTTGGTTTACAAAAGGGTTTCGAATATAAGGCATAGCGTTAAAGTGGGGGTATCCTCCCATGCCACCTGCACCCAATGGCATACCTGCCTGCCCCATACCTGCAACGCCCCTTAAAACATCTTCTAAACCCATAAAAAATCCCTCTTACCCTTCGTAAATTTTATATACAGATCATAACAAATCTGGGGTTAAAACACAAACTTTAAATCATTAAATCCTTATTATAACGCATCTTTAACACACAATGCCGTGCCCCGACACGGGATCTTGTGCTTATAGGCGGGGAGATGCTGGATCACGTCCAGCATGACGATTCCTGTTCAGAACACCCTAACCAAATTTATTGGGTTTGAATATATATTATGGGGGGGTGTTAGTAAATTGGCACGATATTCGCATATTGATCGTATGAAATATAATGATCATGCTTGTTAAGGGCGCAATATGACGATTTTAAAACCAGTTTTGTATCGCTATTTTATGTTTTTAATGCTGTTTGCCTGTTTTGTCATGGCAATGGGGGCGGATACAGCCCAAGCCAATAGTACGCGTATCAAAGATATTGTTGATATTGAAGGGGTACGCGACAATATGTTGGTTGGGTATGGCTTGGTCGTGGGGCTTAATGGTACGGGGGATCGTCTGAATAATTCCCCCTTCACTGAACAGAGCATGAAGGGGATGTTAGAGCGTTTGGGCGTAAATATCAAAGATCAGCGTTTGAACACCGGCAATGTTGCCGCCGTCATGGTCACATCAACCTTGCCTGCTTTTACCAATCAGGGCGCACGCATTGATGTTTCAGTTTCCGCCATGGGGGATGCCTCTTCGTTACAGGGGGGCACATTATTGGTTACGCCTCTATTGGGGGCAGATGGATCTGTTTATGCGGTGGCGCAAGGATCAATCGCCATTGCTGGGTTTTCTGCTAAGGGGGATGGCGCAACAGTCACCCAAAATATTCCAACCGCAGGACGCATTGCAGAGGGGGCAATTGTCGAAAAAGAATCGCTCTTTACGCTGGGGAATATGCCATCCATTCGCATGTCATTGAAAAATCCTGACTTCACAACAGCCCGACGCATTGCAGGTGCTATTAATGGGTTCATGAATAATAATATTGCCCAAGCTGAAAATTCAGGCAGTGTTCGCCTGAATTTACCCAAAGGATTTCGGGGTAATATTGTTGATATTATTACCGATGTTGAGCAATTGCCCATTACCCCTGACCAAGTCGCAAAAGTAGTGATTGATGAGCGCTCTGGCGTGATTGTAATGGGATCTGATGTCCGCATTAGCACTGTTGCAATTGCCCAAGGGAATTTGACAATCAAAGTTTCTGAGAAACCTGAGGCCTCTCAGCCCAATCCTTTTTCTGAAACGGGTACGACTGAGGTTTTGCCGCGTACAGATATTGATGTGAATGCAGGCAAAGATGTGAAATTAGCGGTGTTGGATACAGGGGTGAGCTTACAAGAATTGGTGACAGGATTAAACAAAATGGGCGTTGCGCCGCGTGATATTATCACAATTTTACAAGCCATTAAATCAGCCGGCGCATTGCAAGCCGAAATTACAACAATGTAAGAGGGGTTTTTTATGAGCGATTTATTATCATCCAAAACATCTTTTGACCTTTTAAAAGCCACGCAAATCGATTCAAAATCCATTGTGCAAAGCAGCAAGGCTTTGAAATCAGATGCGAAAATTGAACAAGCCGCCCAAGATTTCGAAGCGGTTTTTATGGGAGAAATGTTAAAGCCAATGTTTGAAGGATTAGAAACAGAAAGTGAGTTTGGCGGAGGTCATGCGGAGTCTGTGTACCGCAGTTTATTAATCCAAGAAATGGGAAAAGTCATGGCGCAATCAGGAGGATTGGGATTGTCTGATCCCGTACAAAAAGAAATGATTAGATTACAAGACGGAGCACATCAATAGTCCTCAATACGATAATAAAGGATAAAAGAAATGACACAAATATCACCACAACAAAAACAAAAATACATACAATCCACAAAGGATTTGGTGCCCTTGTTGCAGCAGCTTATTTCATTGTATGAGTTTGAAAACATACTGTTGCAGCAGGCCGATTCAAAAAAATTCCTGATATTGCAAGATCAGAAAATTACATTATCGATGCGCTATGAATCAGTAATGAAAGATTTATTAGGGGCAGGATCAGAATTGCGAGACCTTATCCCTGCCCCTCTAAAAAATACAATTCAGCAATTACGGGTTCAGATGGCAAATATTGCCGACCAAAATTTGAAAGCATTGGATCGCATGCAAAAAACAACGGATAAAATGAATGACCTTATTTTGTTGGCTGTGCGTCATGCGGCATCCAGCCCAAACCCTGCTTATAATGCCAGCGGTACTTTGTATCAATCAATGCCCAAAACTGTTTCTGTTGGTGTGCGCACCAGTGCTTAGAAATCAAGAATTGGCACTAATATTGCAATGATTTTTAATGTTAAAAATATTTCTATTAGGATTTTAAAATGAATATCAATCCGTTTTTAAATATTACGCCCTCTCAGCCTTCTTTGCCAAAGGTTGATTATTATGCGTCAAAAGATACCTCTTTCAAAGAAAGAGTGAATGCGGATTTTGATCGCCAAAGAATATCTGATTTACAAAACAAAGCCTATGATAAGATTCAAGATACAAAATCAAAAAATGAAAATTATCAAAAGAAAATTGATGCAAAAAAAGAAAACCAAGACGAAAATGAAATTGATTTAGACGCGCTTGAGGAGGCAGATCACGACCCTTTTTTTGACTTTATCACAGAAAATATTGTGCAGGATAAAGTTTCTGAGGATGTAACTGTAACTGCTGATCAAGACCGTAAAAAAACTATAAAGCTTGAAAATGATTTAACGTTTTTACAGTCAATTCAATCTTTGAATTTTATTCAAAACACACAAGAAACTGCAAAACAAGGCGCGGCTGATTTACTTGCGTCAAAATCAGATATTGAATCCATCGCTGTTACATCACCCTTTGACACTGTGCCGCGTGATGAGGTTTTATCACATATTGAATCATTGTTGCGCCAAAATGTGAAGGGCGCCGAAAAGCAAGATGTATTTCTAAAGCTTATTACTGTGTCCGCCACGCCTGTGGAATTGCAATCTTTGGCAAAGCAAATGGAGGCAGCCTTAGGTGATAAATCAACGGATAATATCAATGCGCTTTTTACAAAAATTTATAAATCATTAGATCAAAATGTAGATTTGGTGAATGCACCACAAAAGCCATTATTAACGCCCCAAACACAGATGGAAACACAACAAACAGGCTTTCAGCAAATCCAAGAATCCTTGAAACGTAATATGCCTCTTCCAGCCAATCAGAATATTGAGGCACAAGACAAGAAAGATGAACAAGTTCTTTTGAACGATATTGCGTACGCTGATTCAGATCCATCATTATTGGAATCAGATCACAGTAAAACACAAAGCCGTTTTCTAAAGTTCATGCAAAATTTACAGCAAGCCTATACAAATGGCACAACACAACAAAATCAAATTTTTGGTGCACAATCATCGTCATCATCATTGAGTGCGACAAATAAGGCAATTCCTGTTGCGGCAAACAGTGTAGGCATTGTTGCTGATCAAGCGGTCTTGACACAAGGTGATGTTACGCAATCCGCGGATTGGTTGGCGGGGCGTGATGTTCCCTCTTTGAATGGGGCGCATGGATTAACTGTCTTAAGTGGTCTGGTAACACAAACACGCCAAGTGGGACAGGCGCATCCAGCCACACAAATGGTGGCGGTGCAGCTACATAAAACGGCAAAAAATGCACAAGGAGAAAGCAAATTATCATTGGATTTAGATCCGCCTGAGTTAGGGCGCGTTGAAATTCAATTACGGTTCAAAGATGATAATGTCAAAGCGTTGGTGCGTGTTGAAAGCACTGAAACATATATGATGTTACAGCGTGATTCCTATGCGTTGGAACGCGCCTTACAAGACGCTGGATTGGAAGTTGCCAAAGACGGCATTACCTTTGAGCTCGCACAACAAGATAGCAGTTTTGACTCACAAGGGGATGGGCAAAATCAGAAACAAGAGCATGGCACAGGCTACAGCACTCTATGGGATGATCCATCTGAGGCAAATGATGTCATGTTAACAAAAATGGATAAGATCACAGGTCAAACAAAAAATAATTGGTATTTAGACTCAAATACGGGCTTAACCCGTTATAACAATTACATTTAAGAAATAGAGGCAGATATGGTCAGCAACGCATCTTTAACAAATACAATTAATGCAGCGCAACAAAGTAAAACCCAGCAGCAATCTTTGAAATTAACCGAAGATTTTAATGAGTTTCTGACATTGTTGACAACACAATTACAAAACCAAGATCCTTTATCACCCATGGATTCCAATGAATTTACAAATCAGCTGGTGCAATTCAGCCAAGTTGAACAATCTATCAACACCAATCAAAAACTGGATGATCTGGTGAGTTTACAAAATACAGGTGTCCGAAGTGTCGGTTTAGGATATGTGGGGATGGAGGTTAATTATTACAGTACTGAGCTTTCCTACAAAGGGTCTGGTAATACAGAAATTAACTATGTACTCCCTAAAGAAGCCGATAAAGCCACGGTGCGTATTTATGATAAAAAAGGCGTCGAAGTTCATTATGCCGAAATATCAAAAAATACAGGTCTCAATAGAATTGTATGGGATGGCAAAGATAAGAAGGGCGCACAATTAGCTGAGGGCGCTTATACTATTAAAATTGACGCCCTAGATCGTGATGAAAAGAAAATTGATGTCAATACCATTGTGAATGGGGTTGTCAATGGGATTGAAACACAAAATGGCAGAGTATCTTTGTTGGTTGGAAATCGCCCCGTTGCTGTGGACGCAGTGATCAAGGCCACAAAAGTTCCATCCTCAATTTAGATTAAAATTAAAACATACTTCATTAGAAAAATAGGAGTTTATTATGAGTTTATTCGGTTCCTTATATACAGGTGTTTCTGCCTTAGCTGCCCAATCACAATCCACAGCGATGATTTCAAACAATATCGCCAACGTCAATACCGTAGGGTTTAAACGCAGTGAGGCCTCGTTTAATTCATTGGTTACGACGGCGAGTTTAGGATCACGCTATACCCCCGGAACGGTATCAGTTGATCGTATTCAACGCGTTAATCAACAAGGGCCTATTCAGCAATCTTTATCTGCCACAGATATTTCTGTATCGGGCAATGGATTTTTGGTGGTTAAGAGTGATACAAACAATTCTGATACGCCCTATGCTTATACCAGAAACGGACAATTTGCTGAGGACGCTCAAGGTTTATTGCGGAATTCTGCTGGGTTCTATTTGCATGGTTGGCCGTTGGATGAAAATGGTGATTTACCAGCAGCGCAAGGAGATTTATCGTCTCTTGTTCCCGTTGATGTAGCGTTTTTAGGGGGGTTGACACGTCCAACTTCTCAGGCTGAGCTTTCGATTAACCTCAATGCCTCTGAAAAAGATTCAACATTAACAGGTGCCTTAACGAGTGAGCCCGATTTCCAACGGGGATTGAGGGTTTTTGACAGTTTAGGTGGTGCCCAAGATATGCGGATTGAGTTTGTTAAAACCTATGGCCCTCAGGCAACTGTCGTTTCAACAATTTTCGATGCGAAATTAGAAGATGAATTTGTTGATGATATAGGGCTTACCGATGGAACACGTTTTTCGATCTCTGTAAACGGGGGGACGGCGCGTACCTATGAAGTAGACGTAAGCCCCACAAATGGAACAGTCGGCGGTGCGGATGCAACTGTTCGAACCCTCAAAGACTTGATCGAAGACATTAATGCCAACTTAACCGGAGCACAGGCCTTTTTGAGTAAAACAGGGGAGCTTGTCGTCCAATCCAAAGAATTCCGCGGCACAGCACCTGCAAACAGTATCAATTTCCAAAATATCACAGGAACGCCGCTAACGGATTTAGGAATTACCCCTGGGGCGGTTACAGCCAATACGTTAGGCAATGCAACATATGATAACGGATTATCAACAGAAAATCCTGCCTATAGCAGCGAGGGATTCCCATCCTTTAACAACCTTCCTGGTGATCCCAATTACAACAGCCGTGGATGGTGGCAGGTGATTGTCCGCCACCCTGATGGTAATCCCATTACAACAGGATTAGTCAATTTTAATTCAGACGGAAGCTTAAATGCGCGCCCTGATGTGACGGGTAAAAAAGATATAGAATTGAATAATATTGATTGGAAAAATGGGTCAGCACCACAGGATATTAGTATTGATATTGAACGTTTCAGTCAGTTTTCAGGCGATTATAACGTGATTTTCTCCGATCAAAACGGTGCAGAACTGGGATTAAGAACTGGTGTGGAAATTGACGAAGACGGATTTGTTGTTGCACGTTTTTCAAACGGTGCTTCCGCGCAACTTTATAAAATCCCATTAGTCACCTTTGCAAACCCCAATGGATTACAAGAAATCTCAGGCACAGCCTATGTTGAAACTGAAGTTTCAGGAGAAGAAAACTTGCGCGAAGCGGGTCGTGGGGGGTCTGGACGGATTGAAACATCAACTTTGGAAAACTCAAACGTTGATTTAGCAGATGAATTTTCAAAATTGATTATCGGGCAACGTGCCTATTCCGCGGGAACAAAGGTTATCAATACCATTGACCAGATGACTGAGGAATTATTACGTTTACGTTAAGGTTTTTTAATATTATAGCTGAACCAAACTCAACAGGAAGCGTCATGCTGGATGTGATCCTGCATCTCGTTGATCAGTGAAAATTATCTAAATCACACAGATTCCGCGTCAGGCGCGGAATGACGTCATGGGAGGAAAAATAAAAAACAATTGCGCCTGATTCGAAAAGCATATAGGATTACAGCATTGTCTTTCCTTGTCTTTATCTCCAAAAGACGTGTTTATTTTCAGGTTCAATTATGCGGTTTAATGCGTATCTTTTAAGGCAGGCTTTGTGTGTCTTCTTATTTGTAATGGTTGGGCTTACCCCCATTTTTACACAGGCAAAGCAACTCAATTCCGTCCAACGATATGAAGCCTCAAGCCATGATAAAATCATTTATCTGGTCAAGGGGAAAGCAGATCTGATTAAGCTCCCTGAAAATGTTGCAGATGTGTTGGTTGCTAATCCCAGCATTGTTGATGTTCAGGCTTTACAGGCCAATAAATTATATTTAGTGGGATCAAATATTGGTGATACCAATATATTGATCGTTGATAAAGATGGTAATTTGTTGGATCGCATCAATATTCATGTCACGTTTGACACACGCGTCATCAATGATTTATTAAAAGAATATTTCCCTAAGGAAGAAACACATGTTTCCTTAATGGGGGATCAATTTGTGTTATCTGGCAATGTGTCCACCCCCAGTGTCGCAGATCGGGTGACGGAGTTGGTTACGCATTATGTGGGGGATGTGTATAATAAAGATCAAAAAGCCTCTGAAATGATTGCCAATATGTTACAGGTGCGCGGCGAAAAACAAGTCATGTTACGCGTTAAAATCGTGGAGGCCTCCCGTAATATCTTAAAAGAAATCGGGCTTGATACCAGTGCGAATGACCCCAATGAAACATCGACAACAAAATTATTTACAACCTCACCGCCAGTTGATCAAGGATCAACAACAGGACAGATCACGGGCAATGCATCCATTACGCAGGCGCCGATTGGTGTTTTCCGCGTTTTGCGCTCCACAGGGATTAATGGTATTGGCGATGTTCAAGGGGTTATTCGGGCGTTGGAGCGCGATAATCTTGCCAATATCTTAGCCGAGCCAAATCTGACCGCTGTTTCAGGGGAGGAGGCAGGGTTTTTGGCAGGGGGTGAATTTCCTGTGCCATCAGGTCTGGATCAAAATGGGAATTTGCAAATCGAATATAAATCCTTTGGGGTTTCCCTTAATTTCCGCCCTGTTGTCATGTCTGAAAACCGTATTAATTTACAAGTTAATACCGAAGTGTCATCACTGGATTTTGATAATACAGTCAATTTACAAACGGTCACAATACCGGGGTTGGATATTCGTCGCGCAGAAACAACAGTGGAATTGGCTAGTGGTGGGGGATTGATGATCGCAGGATTATTAGAGTCAAAAACCACAAAATCCTTAAGCCGTTTACCCGGTGCCGCCAAAACACCGGTTTTGGGTGATTTAATTTCTTCGCGCAGCTTTCAACGCAATGAAACGGAATTATTGGTTTTGGTCACGGCCTATCTGGTTGATCCCTTTAATGATGCCCAATATGCCAAAGCAGAAATAAAAGATAAAAACATCACCCTTGCCAGTGCCAATTTTTTCAAACAGCCTTTGATTAATGCCTTGATCCGACTTTATGGGAATGATCGCTCTCAACAAATCTTAAAGGAATTGGATGCAGGCGAATTTGGTTATATGTTGCGATAGGAAAGAAAAATGAACATGACAATAAAAATCAATCATCCTTTTCCCTATCTATGTTTATTGCTGGGTTTCATGAGCGCTTGTGGATCGATTGAGTACGCCCCCACAAATTTTGCTGAAAATCGCCAAGTGCAATTGGTCGCAGGTCAATCCGAAAATATCATTGATTTAAAACAGTTGGATGAAACCACTATTGATAAAATTGCCAATCATTACGCACGCTATGGAACATCTGCGGCGAAACTGAGCTTGGTTGTGCCAAAAGGATTAAGCGATGCGGATCAAGAATTGGCATGGGATAGGTTAAAAGACATCAAGCATGATTTAACATACCGCCAAGTTAATGTTGAGAAAATTGATTTACGCCCTGTGAATAGTCAAGATACTGCGCCTGAAAATGTTGGGCAATTATTGGTGTCCTATAAAACATTAAATGTTGAACCTGCCAAAAATTGCCCCTTAATGCAGGGGATGAATGGAAAGGGCACGGATTTACCCCTTGATCCCGATTCCCCAATTCAGGATCAACAAAAATTTGGCTGTACCATTGAATATTATTTTGCCCAACAAATTGCCCGTCCAAAGGATTTAAGGCGTGATGCCCCGATTGATCCCAGCAATAATATCCAAGAACACACCATTTTATTCCGTGTCCATGATGGTATTCCATCAGATAGTTTGACAGGTTTATCAACAAATGCAGGGCAATAAAATCTCTATTGACATATATTTATGTCTTATGCTATTTGGATGCTGATATATCAAAATAGTTTAGAAATAGGGAATCACGAATATGAATTTAGCATCATCAAAAGACCACAAATTAGGAACTGTCAATGGAACTGACTGGCTTGGCTGTGGGCTTCGTTCCAAAAAATTCAATGTTTATGCCGCACCAAAATTATTTTCTAGTAATGTGGGTGTTTTATCCATGTCTTTTAATGATGCGATGAAGGCAACAAATTGCCCATTTGGGACGAGTTCTGAGTTGCTGAAGGCGCTAGGCAATGACACATATAAGCAAGGACAATGGGTAATTCCAACAGTTGATATGTTAAGAGACTTAAATATTAAAAAATACCCAGATCTGAAATCTGTCTGGACAATCTCAAAATTCATGGATGAACAATACTGTTTTGGGGATGAACAATATTATTGGGGGAAAAAGATTAGTATTCAACCTCGGAAAGAACTCAATCAAATCCTCCTTGTACGTTTTGAACCTGTTTCTGTTTAAATTTACCCTATAAAAAACCCCATGCCCTGTTAAACACGGCATGGGGTTTTTTTATTGACTAAGCGGCCTTATTTCTGATAGCGCTCGATCCCTTCGGTGATCAAGGCTTTTGCGCGATTTTCATCATCCCAACCTGCGATTTTGACCCATTTATTTTTTTCTAAATCCTTGTAATGCGTGAAAAAATGTTCGATTTGCTCAAGGATAATCGGTTGAATATCCTTATAGCTTTTGACATCTTTGTAATAAGGGTGCAATTTATCGGAGGGCACAGCAATGATTTTTTCATCGCCGCCGCTTTCATCTTCCATCAACAACACACCAATCGGGCGGACAGCCATCACAGCACCGGGCATAATTTGATGTTGCCCCAATACCAACACATCCACAGGATCACCATCATCGGATAATGTATGGGGGATAAATCCATAATTTCCGGGGTAATACATGGCAGTGTGAATGATACGATCAACAAAGATCATTTCACTTTCTTTGTCAAATTCATATTTAACAGGCGTGCCGCCCATCGGGTTTTCGATAATAACATTGACAATTTCAGGGGCATTTTTGCCAACGGATAATTTTGCAAGGCTCATGATTTATTTCCTTAAGATGTTATAGATTATGGATTCTGTTTTAAACATTTTGACGACCAAAGTCAATTCGGGGGTCAACAATCATATAGACGATATCACGAATCAAACTCATGACAAGACCAATTAGGGAATAGAGATATAATGTACCCAATACAACGGGATAATCGCGATTCATCACGGCCTCATACCCTAATAATCCCAATCCATCCAATGAAAAAATAACCTCAATCAATAATGATCCCGTAAAGAAAATCGCCATAAAGGCAGCAGGAAAGCCGGCAATCACGATCAACATCGCGTTGCGAAAGATATGTTTGTATAAAATTTGATGCTCACTCACGCCTTTGGCGCGCGCCGTTGTCACATATTGTTTGTGAATTTCATCCAAGAATGAATTTTTGGTCAACATGGTCAGTCCTGCAAAGCCACTAATGACCATGGCTAGGGTAGGTAAGACCATATGCCATGCATAATCGGTGATTTTCCCAAACCATGATAAATCCGCCCAGTTTTCAGAGGTTAAACCACGCAATGGAAACCAATCCAAATATCGCCCGCCTGCAAAAACCACAATTAACACAATGGCAAACATAAAGGAGGGAATAGCATAGCCAATAAAAATCCCTGCGGATGTCCATAAATCAAAGGATTCGCCGTCCTTAACGGCTTTACGAATCCCCAGCGGAATTGAAATTAGATAAATTAATAAGGTTGACCATAGCCCCAAAGAAATTGATACGGGCATTTTTTGCGCAATTAAATCCCACACCGCCACATCACGATAATAGCTTTGCCCCAGATCAAAGCGCGCATAATGCACCAGCATTTGAAAAAAACGCACATAAGCGGGCTTATCAAACCCATACATGACTTCTAATTCTTTGATAAATTCGGGGTCTAATCCCTGTGCACCGCGATAACCTCCATCAGCGGAGGCTGTATTGCTTGTCGTGCTCATATTTCCTGTATCACTGCCGCTGCCTGCAAAATTTGCGGTGGCATCGGTATTGTGCCCTTGTAATTGCGCAATCATTCGCTCCACAGGCCCCCCAGGGACAAATTGCACCACTGTAAAGCTCAAGAGCATAATCCCGAACAAGGTCGGGATCATTAATAATAAACGTTTTAAGAGGTAAGATGCCATGACAGTCTAATGACCCGCGGCAATCGTTCCACCCATATTGCCCCACCAGTAAATGGCAGCGAATAAGAATAACCAGACCACATCAACAAAATGCCAATACCAAGCGGCGGCTTCGAATCCGAAATGATGGTCTTTGTCAAAATGCCCTTTTTGGAAACGCCCCCAACATACAAATAGGAAGATCGCACCAATCACCACATGTAATCCGTGAAACCCTGTTGCCATAAAGAAAGTGGAGGCATAAACTGTGTCCTTAAAATGGAAGGGCAGATGCATATATTCATAAACCTGAAAACCCATAAAGACAAAGCCAATCAATGCACCCAATAAAGTGCCCAACGCCGCGCCTTTTTTATCATTTTCTAAGATAGCATGGTGCGCCCATGTGACACAGCACCCTGATAGCAACAGCATCATTGTCATTAAAAACGGCAGATCAAAAGTCGGTAAAATCTTAATCGACTCAGGCGGCCATATACCACCAATTTCAGGATTTGGGAAGATTGCGCTATGAAAAAATGCCCAAAAGAACGCAAAAAAGAACATAACTTCGGATGAAATAAAAAACGCCATGCCGTATTTCATGCCTTTTTCGGCGGTTTTCGTGTGGATACGCTCCGTCACCGCCTCGAAAATCACATCTTTCCACCACAAAGCGGCGATCAAAATGGTTAAGGCCAAACCACCGCCTAGGATCATCGCCCCTGCCTTAACGCCAAATAAAACGGTTTTGTGCATCATCAGCACCAATCCCATTAACATGATTCCTGCGGTGAATGACACCAGCATCGGCCACGGGCTGGGGCGTACAATATGATAGGGATGCGGTTTTCCAGTGGTGGTATAAATAATATTTTCTGACATGATATGTATCTTATGTGATTTTAAGTTAAAAAAATATTACTGATTGTAGAACGCTTTTTTCGCTTGTTCAAGCTCTTCTGTCTCTGATCGAAAAAAATGATAGGATAAAGTGATATTTGTGACATCTTTCATATCAGGATCTTTATCCATTTCAGGGTCGACATAAAATAAAACGGGTAAATTGGCTTTTTGATGGGGTTGCAAAATTTGTTTATCAAAACAAAAACATTGAATTTTCTGGAAATAGATTCCAGCCTTGGCAGGGGTCACATTATACAGGGCTGTGCCTGCCAATGTGATGTCTGATTGATTTTCTGCGATAAAATTGACCAATATTTCTTGTCCCACATTTAAGGTCACCTGTTTTTTCTCTGGCCAAAAACGCCAATTTAACTGTGGGGCGACATCGGTATTGAGCTGTATGGTAATTTTGCGATCTAAAATCGTAGGGGCGGGTTGATTCTCCCCCGCCACTTGGGTCGTGCCACCAAATCCTGTGACCTGACAAAATAATCGATATAACGGCACGGACGCATAGGCCAAAGACAACATCAAAAACACAACCGCAAAAACCATCATCACCATGCGGCGATTGCGCTGTTTCAGTTCATGTTGGTTAGGCTGATTCATATTAGGAACATAGTCGATTTTTCTTAGGAAAAAAAGGGGGGCTTTCAAATTGAAAACCCCCCATAGTTTCACCCTTAACTCTTAAACTCAACTCAATCTTCAAAAAACATTCATCATTCAGATATGTCGTCAATAATTTCTGTGCGAAAAAGAATTTAAAATCCATCATTGACCACAAATTGATTATAATACGACAAATCCTAAAATCGGGTTAATGGATATGAAAATTATTTTTGATGTGAATTGTATAACTTTTTATAACAAAATAACATCCGCTTTCAGCCTAGCCAATACAGACACGCTCAGATTTTGATTATTCTGTGTATAGTCTTGCAATAATTGATACCCTATCTTATACCCTGTCCACATCGGAATATCTTGCGTGCCGAAGAACCATTTGAAATATTGATCTTTTTGATCAAAATCGTTTTTTAAAAGACTCCAGTAATGGGCATGATCATCTTTTGATAAAGCCTGTGTCCATAAATATTGCTTATTCCCTACAATCTGGGAGGCACAATAATCCGCAATCCCTTCAAAAACAATCTCATCCTTTAAGGTCAAAGGCATTCCATGTTGGGTATAATACAATGAATGCATCAATTCATGCGTCAAAATATAGCGCAATAGGTCAACGCAATCTTGATCTTGAATATCAAATTTTTCTGAATCGATATAGATCGTGATTGTCCATGGGTCTGGGCAATATCCGCCGATGCTATAGTTTGGGATCACTCTTTGCTTATTACCATGAAAAATAATATCGCCATCAAATTGATAATCAATTTGATTTTTAACCGTTTCCAAAACTGATTGGACAATATTTTCAAGCGCATCTAAGGGGGCTTTGTTGGATTTTAGAAATGTAGAGAGAAAATGAATCATGTGGTTTTCCTATCCAACAGCACGGCTCGCAAAATACGCTAACACATCGTGAATATGTTTATAATATTCCAATTCTATATCGCCCTGTTTTTGGGCTTTGTTGTCTTTTTTGATGGGCGCAGGCAGGCAGGCGCGATCAAAACCTAGTTTTGCGGCTTCTTTCAGGCGAATATCGGGCTGGGCGATGGATCTGATTTCGCCTGATAGGCCGATTTCGCCGAAATAAACACTGCCGGAGGGGACGGGGACGCCTGTTTGGGCGCTGATGAGGGCGGCGGCCACGGCTAAATCCGCGGCGGGCTCTGTTATTTTGATGCCGCCTGCAATATTTAAATACACATCACGATCTGCGAATCGTAATCCGCAGCGTGATTCCAATACCGCCAAAAGCATATTCAGGCGGTTATAATCCCAGCCAATGACTTGACGGCGTGGGTTACCAAGGCCTGAGGAGGCAACAAGGGCTTGGACTTCCACCAACACAGGGCGTGTGCCTTCCAATGCTGCCAGCACGGCATTGCCTGCGCTGTTTGATTGACGCTGTGCCAGAAAGAGGGCGGATGGGTTGGCGACCTCGATCAGGCCGTCACTGCTCATTTCAAACACACCAATCTCATCCGTGGCGCCGAAACGGTTTTTGACGGATCGTAAGATGCGGAATTGATGGCTGCGTTCCCCTTCGAAATATAGCACTGTATCAACCATATGCTCCAAAACTCTGGGGCCTGCGATTTGACCGTCTTTGGTGACATGACCGACCAAAATTGTGGCGACATTTTCGGTTTTTGCCATACGGATCAATTCATGTGATGCAGCGCGCACTTGGGTGACTGTACCCGGCGCGGACTCAATATGATTGACATACATGGTTTGAATCGAATCAATGATAATTAAATCCGGTTTGGGCTTCATGGCGCGGACAGTTTCTTGGATGTCCCCTACGCTGGTGGCAGATGCCAATGAAATGCTTTCTTGGGTGACGTTCAATCGATGCGCACGCAGGCGCACCTGATCGACGGATTCTTCGCCCGTGATATATAAAATTCTTGCGGTTGGGGTGGTTTTTGTCAAAGAGCCTGCAATTTGCATCAATAAGGTAGATTTCCCAATCCCCGGATCACCGCCAATTAAAATCGCTGATCCTGTGACAATGCCACCACCCGTGACGCGGTCAACCTCATTCATGCCTGTTTTCAGGCGTGGCGTGACGTGGTTTTGATCAAATTGTAAACTCACCATTTCAATTTGGCGCCCTCTATGCCCTGAGGCAGCTAAACTTTTAGGGGCGGCGCTGATTTCCGATGTGTCTTCTTCGATACAATTCCATGATCCGCATGCGCTGCATTGGCCTGCCCATTTTTGGGTGACATTGCCGCATTGATTGCATATATATTGAGATTTTTTCTTCATGTTTATTGTTCCCAAATAATATTGTAAAACACATAGCGCCCTGCGCTGTCCTCAATACAAAGCGATCTTTTATTCTCACAGGCGGCGCAATTGGTTGTGGTGAGGTTATTATTGGGCGCATCGCTGCCATCAAAGAGATTGGCAATCGTATCCGTGGCCACGGGAATCGTATCCGCACCCGTGATTTGTTTATTTAAACCCGCGCAAATATCGCCTGTGGTATCGGCAAAGCTGAAGATCACGTCTGCCGCGCTGGTCTTTGTCCAGCTTACATTGGTAGCTTTTTGCAAAATCCAACCACGCTGTGTTCCTGTATCTGCAAAATATCCATCCCCATAGGAATCCGCGGCTTTATACGCCATGCCGCCACCATCAGGATGATAAAAGCGTTGGAATGTTGTGCCGCTGTTAAACCCGACCTCATCGGGGCGTAAAATATCCAATTGATCGACGCGCGTGCCACTGAACCGCATACGATCAAGCGCTTGTTGCGCTGCATAGGCATGTTGGGACAGATTAGTGACCGATGTGCCGATTTTTTCTTCCGATAAAATATCCACGTCTTGATTCCCACGCCCCCGCGTGATCACAAAACTGAGCGCAGCAAACAGAGCAATCAGCAATAAGACATAGATCAAAGCATTGCCTGATTGTCGCTTAAAGTTTTTTGTTGAATTTATGGAAAACATGTGCTAAGGAATCATCATTAAAGGGTGATTAAACCCCAACTATAACAAGATAAGCAGGAATAAAAAGAGGGAAAACATCATGTCACGATACGGATCATACAGCCCACAGTCATCTAAAACATCAAAGACTCAAAATGATACGAATAGGTCTGTTGGTAATATTGTTTTTGTCGGCCTCCCATGGTTTTTGGGGTTAGGTTTAATCGTTTCTCAGATAGGATTAGTCTTTCAGCTCAATTCAATTTTATCCAGTAGCCAAAAAATACATTTTAAATATGAACCTCAAAAAGATATAACGTCTCCTGTTACAATTTGCACGCTTTCCCCTGTTCCTAAAAGTTATTTTGCTGAATTATCTAAAACATTTAATGAGGGCAGTGGTCCTTTTGATCTTAAATTGACATTGACCGAACAGATTGAAAACTATAAAGTAGAAGTTAATGCGGTGGATAAGACAGACTATTCCTGTCAAGGTGGTACTCTTCATGTGCAACATGACCCTTCTCAAAAATTGGACTTTTTTGTTGACACAGCCCGTGGTGTGTCTATTGGTCTGAAAACAGGCTCTCTTGCAAATAAACCCCTCCCTCAATCCCTTGCCTTTTTGTATGTTCGAAATACAAGCTGGATTGATGGTACTTTTATAAAGCCCATAGGTTCTGCTATATCTTCCACTTTCAACAATATTGGAAATATGATACAAGGGATGGGGCAATCCTCTCAACCATCAACACCACAGTCAACGCCTAAGCCTTAAATGATGAAATGCGAATTCATAAACAGGGGCGTTGTCACAAATTTAGGGACATATCTTGTTAATGAATATGATTTTTTCCATTCCATCTTTTTTAATAGGCGTATGCAGTGCGGCGGTTATTGTATTTTTATTCTTTCAAAGACGTTTAAACGCGCTTTATACAGAAAAAATAATCTTAGAAACAAAGATGCAGAGTGAAAAAGCAGCTCTGGAGGATCATTTAAGAGCCAGTTTTCAAAAATTGCAAAAAGAATCGCAAGAACAATTTTTGGCCTTGGCAACAGAAAAATTTAAAAACACGCAGCTTTCCGCTGATCATGATCTGGAAAAACGTCAAAAGGCCATTAATGATATGGTGACCCCCATCGGGCAACGCTTAGGCGAAATGGCAACGCGGCTGGAGAATTTGGATAAAACCGGCACGACCTTAGAGGGGCAGTTGAAAATCTTTGCCCAGACCCAACAAATGCTACAACAAGAAACCCAAAATCTAGTGCGCTTGCTGCGTAACCCTGTGGATCGCGGCAAGTGGGGGGAAATGCAATTACAGCGTATTTTTGAAACTGTGGGTCTGATTGAGGGGCAGCATTACACCCAACAACATAGCTTTAGCGATAGTGATCATAACCAAAAACGCCCTGATTTTGTTGTGCATCTGCCGGCAGGATTGCAAATCATTATTGATGTGAAAGCCCCGATTGAACCCTATTGGGATAGTTTGGATACGGATAATGACGCCGCCCAACAACGTGCTGTGGTGGATTTTTCCAAAAAAGTGCGTGACCATTTAAAATCCTTAAGCACCAAAACCTATTGGAATCAATTTCAATCGCCTGAATTTGTGGTGATGTTTTTACCGACAGAGGGGCTGTATAGTTTGGCGGTCAGCCATGATCGCAATTTGATTGAGGATGCGGCAAAGCATAATGTGATCTTGGCATCGCCCACCACGGTCATGGGCTTATTGCGTGTGGCGCGTTATGGCTGGCAACAACAATCCATTGCAGAAGAAGCGCGTAATATTTCCGAACTCGGCAGTGAACTCTATCAACGCCTCTCTGTCTTTGGGGAGCATGTGCAAAAAATCGGCAAAAATTTAGGGCAAGCGGTAGGATCATACAATCGCGCCATTGGATCATTGGAATCCAAAGTCTTGCCTGCGGCACGACGATTTAAAGATTTGCATGTCCAAACAGGGGGAAAACAGATTGAAATCTTAACCCCTATTGAGGAAACAGAGCGCGTTTTAAATGCCCCTGAATTTTATGAAGACAGCAATTCAAATAATTTCTGATGCTCTTTTAACGCATATCGATCGGTCATTCCTGCGATATAATCACAAATGACGCGTGCTTGCGTGGTTTTTTCATCGGGTGTTTGTGTATGAACCAGATCAGGATTTTTTATTTTTTCGTGCCATTCGGGCGGCAGCGTTTCGGGGTGATTCATAAAGGTTTCAAATAAATCAGTAACAATTTTATGCACCTTTAAACGCATGCGGTTTAGCGTATAATGATAATACATGTTTTTGAATAAAAAGGCGCGTAATTCATTAAGCTGCGTATTGATTGTTACGCTAAAATCAACCAATTGTTTCCCTGCGTGACGCACATCATCAACGCTTTTGACATGGCTGTGTTGAATAGATTGACGGCTTTGATCAATCACATCACCGACCAATAAACCAATCAGATCACGGATCAGGGCTTGGATCACTAAATCCTGTGGTAAATTAGGATATTTTTCATGTGTTTTTTGCAGTAAAGGCGCAATCAAGGAGAGAGACTCAAGATCCTGTAATGTGAAATGTCCTGCGCGCAAGCCGTCTTCTATATCATGGCTGTTATAGGCAATATCATCGGCAATGGCGGCCGCCTGTGCTTCTAAAGACGCATGGGTGTGAACTTGTAAATCATTGATTTTATTGAAATAGGACAGCGTGTAAGGCAAAATGTCTTTGGTGATAGGGCCATTATGCTTGACCACCCCTTCCAATGTTTCCCATGATAGGTTCAGGCCGTTCCATTCAGGATAGCGGCGTTCCAACGCCACCAAAATCCGTAAAGATTGATCATTATGTTCAAATCCACCATAGGGCTGCATGCATTCTTTTAGCGCGTCTTCGCCCATATGGGCAAAAGGTGTGTGTCCTAAATCATGCGCTAAGGCAACGGCTTCGGCTAAATCTTCGTCTAACATCAGCGTTCTGGCAAGTGTTCGGGCGATTTGTGAAACTTCGATAGTATGGGATAGGCGCGTGCGGTAATGATCCCCCTCATCATAAATAAAGACTTGGGTTTTATATTTTAAGCGTCGAAAGGCGGTGCAATGAATGATACGATCACGGTCACGTTGAAACGCACTGCGAAAGGAGCTGTCTTCGGTGGCATAAAGGCGCCCCTTTGATTGCAAAGGAACACACGCATAATGTGCCAGTGGGAGTGCGCAATAGGCCATCAGATGGGGATCAAAGGTCATTATCAAAATCCAGACTTGAAATAAAATGCTTTTTATACTATATTTATGAACTATGAGCACAGAATTTACAATAGATGTTGATGCATCTGCTATCGCCCGTATCAATGCCCTAAGGCAGGAAAAAGGCACAGATCAATTATGGTATAGCGTGAAAATCGTCGGTGGCGGTTGTTCAGGCTTTCAATATATTGAGGAAATGATTACAGAAATCAGTGATGATGATGTTGTCTTTGGTGATGTGTTTGTTACCGATCACGCCTCTTTACCCTTAATGGATGGATGCTTGGTGATGTTCCAGCGTTCTTTGGCAGGGGCGCAATGGGTCTTGAAAAATCCGAATGCGCGATCAGGCTGTGGCTGCGGTGGGTCTTTTGGGATTTAAACTCAATAACCTTGTGATATTAACGCATTTTTTTCTGTAATTTATCCAGCGTGGCTGGGCTGACGCAATCGTGAATATCACCGCCTAAGGCACAGACTTCCTTAACAAAGGCAGAAGATACAAATTGCCATTTGTCCGATGCCATTAAAAACACCGTTTCTAAATCAGGGGCAAGGCGAGCGTTCATCCCTGTCATTTGAAATTCATACTCAAAATCCTGCGCTGCACGCAAGCCGCGTATAATGCAATTGGCTTGTTTTTCACGCGCATAATCAACCAATAAACGATCAAATGAGTCAATTTCAATGGGGCAATGCCATCCTGAGACCAAATCAATATCAGTTCTTAAAATTTCTTTGCGCTCTTCTAAGGTAAATAAAGGCCCTTTGCGGGGATTATCGGCAACGGCGATAATTAAATGATCCACCAACTTACTCGCGCGTTTCGCAAGATGTAAATGCCCCAATGTAACAGGGTCAAATGTACCGGGATAAATACCAATTTTCTGTGTCATGCGGCGATCATATCGATTATAATAATCAGAATCAATATAAAATATAGCTTAAAGATATGCCATGAAAATCACCCTCCCTTTATCCATATCGTACCAACCTCAATCCGCCTTAAAGGCAATGCATTATGCTATGTGCACCTCTGATCTTTTTGGGGGGATTGATGATTTATATTATGGGTATGATCCGCAAAATGGCGCTGTTTTCTATATTGGCTTTGAATCGCCGGCATTGTTATATCCGCATTGTGTTTTGACCCATCTCTGCAATCAAAATATAGAGCAGCAGATCAAATCAGGCACGATTGAAAAAACCGCTTTATACGGAACAGATTTTCAGCACAAAGTCTGGAAAGCCTTATGCGATATACCATCAGGGCAAACCGTTTCTTATAAAGACATCGCACAAAAAATCGGTAATTCAAAGGCAATGCGTGCCGTAGGCAGCGCAATTGGACGCAACCCCATAAGCATCTTTATCCCATGCCACCGCGTCATCACAAGCAACGGAGGTTTGGGGGGATATTTATGGGGGCTTGATATAAAATCAAAACTTTTGGAAAAAGAGGCGTTGTTGTGATAGAATGAAGTGATGGTACTCGCCGTTCTTATAATTACCTTTGCCTAGATAAGGCAATAGATGATATAATCCAGTTGTTTCATTTTTGAATCTTGAAAGTTTTTATCTGAATATGTGTGTGATCCCTTCTAAAGAATCTTTGAATAAATTGGCGGACGGCTTATTGAAATTGGGTGAAGATGAGCGTACCGATGAGGATACATATAAGCAACTGAATCATTATCGTTCTTTATTTCATCCCTTAATGACGTTGGTAAACACACAGTGCCGCGCACGTATCACCAGAACATTATCAAAGACCAAAGCTCAAAAATCAATCGTTGTTCAGCGCATTAAAAGGTTGGAATCTATTGTTCTGAAGCTTCAGAAATATCCCAAAATGGAATTATCCAGAATGCAAGATATTGGCGGGGTTCGGGTGATCTTACCTGATATGGACGCATTAAATATCTTCACTGAAAACCTGTTTCATCGTTCCAAAGTGATGAAAGTCAAAGAGAAAAATACAAAAAATTACATCGTTCATCCCAAAGATGATGGGTATCGTGGGGTTCATTATTTATTAGAACTCGAAAATAAGCGATTGGATATTGCGCCTTTTAAAAATTTGATTGTTGAACTACAAGTCCGCACAATGTTACAGCATTGCTGGGCAACAGGTGTTGAAATCGCAGGGATTATCAATAATAAACACTATAAAACAGGGGATTGGGATACGGATTGGGGATCATTTTTCTTACTTCTTAGTCAATATTTTGCCGCAACAGAAAATCAGTCAGACCTAAGCATAAAAGAATATCCGTTGCTTGAGTTAAAAGGCTTAATTGACCGATTGAATGTCATTGAACGACTAAGAAGCGTTTCTATTGGTTTTAAAGCCTTGGAATTACAGCTAAATAGGTTGCCTAAAGAAGGGTTTTTATTATTGATAACAGATTTTGAACTTCATGAAATAAAGATTTCTATTGAAGATAACGAAGAGTTAGCTTTAAGCAGATTGAAAATTTTAGAAAACCGTTTTAGCCTAAAGAAATTTGGTAAACTAACAGGACAAGTCTTGTTAGTAAAAGCAACAGATATTAAAAATTTAAAGAAAGCTTATCCTAACTATTATATGGATACTCAAATGTTGATTGATGAATTACAGAAATTGATTAAACTCTTTAAATAACATTCTACCCTTTGTTATAAATCGGAAATCTCTCACACAGACCTAAAATCTCTTGCTTAATTTGGGCATGCAGATTTGTGTCTTCAGGGGATTTTAGGGCTTTTAATACCCATTGTCCGATTTGGATAAATTCGGCTTCCTTAAATCCGCGTGTCGTGGCGGCTGGCGAGCCTAAGCGGATGCCGCTGGTGACAAAGGGGCTCTCAGGATCAAAGGGAACGGCGTTTTTATTGCAGGTCATGCCTGCATGTTCTAAGATTTTTTCAGCCACTTTGCCTGTTAAACCGATGGGGCGTAAATCAACAAGAATGATATGGCTGTCTGTGCCGCCTGATACAATATCCAGCCCGCCATCTTTTAATGTCTTTGCCAAGATTTGTGCGTTTTTGACGACTTGGGCGGCATAGTCTTTGAAATCAGGTTGCAAGGCTTCCCCATAGGCAACGGCTTTGGCGGCGATAACATGCATGAGGGGGCCGCCCTGTAATCCCGGAAAGACGGCGGAATTAATTTTCTTGGCAATATCTGCATCATTACATAGGATCATACCGCCTCTGGGCCCTCTGAGGGTTTTATGCGTTGTCGTGGTCACAACATGCGCGTGGGGCAAAGGTGATGGATAAACACCCCCAGCAACCAAGCCCGCATAATGCGCCATATCCACCATAAAGATTGCGCCGACTTCGTCAGCAATGGCACGGAAACGCGCCCAATCAATGACGCGGGGATAGGCAGATGCGCCGGCGATAATCATGGCTGGTTTATGTTCACGGGCTAAACGCTCCATTTCCGCATAATCCAAAAGCCCGTCTTCGGCGCGGACGCCATATTGAATGGCGTTAAACCATTTTCCAGATAGGTTCGGGGCGGCGCCATGTGTTAAGTGACCGCCATGCGCCAAGGACATGCCCAAAACCGTATCATGCGGTTTTAAAAACGCCAAAAATACCGCCTGATTTGCTTGTGCGCCTGAATGCGGTTGGACATTGGCAAAGCCACAATCAAACAGCTGCTTTGCACGTTCAATCGCCAAATCTTCCGCCACATCCACGCATTCACAACCGCCATAATAACGCTTTCCTGAATAACCTTCGGCATATTTATTAGTTAGGACTGATCCTTGTGCCTCTAAAACCGCACGGGATACAATATTTTCAGAGGCAATCAGCTCAATCTGATTTTGCTGCCGTGCCAATTCATCCGTAACGGATTGAAAAAGGGCTGCATCGGCATCCTTTAATGATCTATTGAAAAAATCAGACATAGTGTGCTCTCCTTAAATGTGATGACCTAATTTGTGTACGCGGCGGGCGTGACGTTGCCCGCCGTCAAAATCTGTATTTAGAAATATTTGTGTAATATCAATGGCCAATTCCACACCGATAATGCGTGCGCCAAGGCATAAAATATTCGCATCATTATGCTGCCGTGTCAATCGCGCCATCGTCGCATTAGTACAGAGCGCCGCCCGTAAATGGGGGTAACGGTTGGCCGCCATTGAAATACCAATGCCTGTGCCACAAATCAAAATACCACGTGTGACCTTGCCGTCTTGGATTGCACCTGCCATAGAGTCCGCATAATCATTATAATCAACAGACCCCATATCATAACACCCCAAATCCAACCAATCATAATTGATAAGGGCAGATTTTAAGGCTTCTTTGAGATCAAAGCCGCCATGATCGGCGGCAATGGCAAGGGGGGGGTTTATCGTCATGCCATGATGATACGAACAAAAAAAGACTGAATCAAGGATTTATTTTTTTAGGTGGGGTTATATGCACCAGCACCAACTTTGGCTGATTCTTTTTCCGTGCGTTTTACTGTGTCTTTATCAACAACAGAATAATTGCCTTCAAGGATGTTGCGATAGCGCATTTCTGTACTTAGGATTGGCATGGATTGAGCAGTGAAATAAAATATACTATCCACCCAATTCAAGGCACTGGGTATATCGCCCCTTATAAGATCGACACACATAAGAACACCTTCCATACCCAATAAACCTAAAATAAGTGTGCTGGCAACTTTATCCTGATTGATTTGGGATTTAATAAAATAAGACAAATCCTTATTTAGGTCTTTTGCTTGTCTTTGTGTATTGATAATTTTTTCTGGAAAAATGCGGTTCATATTATTTTCATTGCCAAAATGATAGTCTAAAATTGGTATGACGCTACAGGAAATAGGCATCATAAAATCTGTCCAATTTATGCCATTATAAAAAAAACCATACCCAGATGTCAGTAAGGCTGCACCATAACATAAAAGATGCGGTTTATGCCAAAAATGCTGTTGATGCGTTTTATCAAAAGGCGTGCCGTCAAATTTGATATGGGGTTCGTCCTCGTTAAAAAAATTACGAATGTTTGCCTGTGCCTTTAGAAATTTTTGTGATAATGTTTCTGCCATCTGCCTCTCCCTATTTTTATCATTTATATGAAAAACAAGAAGTCTTGTCAATATTTATTAAAAAAATGACAGATAGAGCCAAGGCAAATATTTTTTACAGAGTAAACTAAAAAACTCTAAAATTTCGTTTTATAAATTGTTTGATTTTCCATGATGTGCTGGACATAGGAACGGGTTTCGCGATAGGGGATTAGCTCAATCCAATTCAGCATTTCGATATCCCCTGTTAAGGGGTTGCCATTTTCTTTTAACCATTTATCGACGCGTCCCATGCCTGCATTATAGGCAGCAGCAGCTAAAGGAATGGATTGGTTATAGCGATTAAGCAATTGACGGAAATAGGTTGATCCCAATGTAATATTATAATCGGGGTTCTTTAAATTCTCAGGGTGATAAGATGCGCCAATTTTTCGTGCTGTTTCTTGGGCGGTGGTGGGCATTAATTGCATTAACCCTCTTGCGCCTGCACTGCTTGTGGCACTGGTTTTGAAATTGCTTTCTTGCCGAATAATGGCATGAATGAGGCTGGGTTCAATGGCTTTTTTTGCGCTGTGACGCACCATTGTGGGATAGGCATAACGCAATAAAGGCACCGATTTTTGTTCTGAAAGTCGGGCAATGGATACACCCACATGAATAAGCCCTAAATCCTCAGCAATATTTGCCAATGCATAATAATCACGAATATCATTTGTATCATAGCCATAGCGCAGTAAGAAATCTGCTGCTTCCTCTGGCATATTATTGGCGGCTAAAGCCCTTGCAATTTGGACATTGGTTGTTTTTTCAACAGCAATTTGTCGTTCAAGATCCGTTTGTAAATCTGACCCCAACCGTGGACGTTGATCCACAGGGATATAGACGGCAGCCAATTGACCATAAAAATTTGTTGGATTTTTTGCAGCCGTTACATAATGTTGTTGTGCCACATCATTGCGCCCCAATGCACTGGCTGCACGCCCTGCCCAAAATGCGGCGCGTGCGCGGCTGGCGGGTTTTTGAACAAAATCAGATAAATTCACAAAGCGTTGATAAGCGTTTTGAATATCGGATTTTGACCCATATTGCAATAAAACCCACCCTGCCAACCATTCAGATTGCGTATAATCCGCACGAATTTTATCCGCAAGTTTATTTTTTTCGGATTGTCCCTCATGCGCACTGGGTTTTGGGTAATGAATAGACCGCGCCAAGGCTAGCGCCTCATCATATTTTTTCAAGCGCAATAATGAGCGAATTAAGGATTCATGTAATGTCCACCATCCCGATGGGTCTTCTTTTAAGATTTCCGTGGGGATTGTTTTAAATAAGGCGGTGGCATCGATATAATTTTCACGATCTAATCGCCATTCTATGCGATCCATTAGCAGCCCTGCATCGGAACGCAATGAAGCGGGAACAGCCGCCACTGTGCCCTCTAAGCTCATGCCATTTGCACCGCTTGCATGACCTTTTAAGGCCAAACGGGCGCGTACTAATTTCTGATAAGATTCGCCTAATAAGGCGGCTAAGCCTTGCGCCCCTTTGTAACGCTCCATTTCAATCAGGCGATGTAAACGGGCACGGTGTGTTTGGGTATCTAATAATCCTTTGAAACGATGAAAGGCTTGGGCTTGTTGATTGGTGGGGATATTGGCAATTGGCCACCATTGTTCGGCAACAGATTGTGCCTTTTCATACTGCCCATTTTCCATTAAATGATTAAGGTATCGATATAAAAGATCATGATCCGTATCAGGATCAGCAGGATCATAATCGGCGAACCATTGTTCGATTTGGGTATTTGATCCATTTTTAGCTAACCAAGGCTCAACTTTTTTACGCAAGCGATCTTGTGATGGCCAATCAGGATGGGCAACCCCCAGCGCATAGAGCTCACTATTTTCAACATCCCGTCCGCGATCCAATGCCATCCATTCAATAAAATAGCGCTCATCATTTGACTGCGCGGTTTCCCATGCGCGGCTCCATTGATCATTTTTGACCAAACGGGCAATCTCTTGGAAGGGTTTATGGCTTTCACTGGCAAGTGTTTGACCTGAAATCATCATAAAGCCAATGACGAAGACAAGACAATAGGCCTTGCGCCCATGTGATTTTTGAATCTGACATGGACTCTTGCGAAAAATACAGGAAAGGTCTAAACTATGCGGCATCATTAAAACAGTATAACAGAATCAGGATTTTTATAATAATACTATGTTTATAGGTTCGATAACAGCTTTAACAACCCCTTTTTTAATAAATGGCGATATTGATTGGCATACGCTGGAACGTCAAATCGATTTCCAAATTGAAAATGGAACATCTGCCTTAGTGGTCTGTGGAACAACAGCGGAATCCCCAACATTATCAGAGGATGAACAGCTAAAAATTATATCGCATACCATTGCCTATGTTCATGGTCGTGTGCCTGTGATTGCGGGAACGGGCTCAAACAATACAGAAAAAGCCATTTTTTTGACCAAAAAGGCGCAAGACATGGGCGCAGATGCGGCGTTGTTGGTGTGCCCTTATTATAATAAACCCTCCCAAGCGGGCTTGGTTGCACATCATACCGCCATTCATGATCAAACAGATATACCCCTAATTTTATATAATATTCCGGGGCGATCAATTGTGGATATGACTTTGGATACAATATCGACCTTGGCAGCATTACCCCGAATTATTGGGATCAAGGATGCCACGGCGGATGTATCTCGCCCCCCTTTGTTACGCAATCGCGTTGGTGATTCCTTTTATCAATGGGCAGGTGATGATGCCACGGCCTTGGCGTTTCGGGCGCAGGGGGGGCATGGGTGCATTTCTGTGACGTCTAATATATATCCTGCGGAATGTGCCTCTATGCATGCGGCATGGGATGTGGGGGATTATAAAACAGCATTCTATATGCGTGATTTATTAGCGCCTATTCATGATTTATTATTTGCGCAAACATCGCCTTCTCCCGTCAAATATGCGTTGTCTCAGATGGGCTTTGGTTTGGACAATGTCCGCTTACCTCTTGTGCCGACCGAAGCCGCCTTAAAATCTAAGATTGATTTGGCAATGGATCAGCTAAAGGCACAAAAATCTGCATGAGCAAAGATAAGAAAAAGAAATCGGGATTAATTTCTACCGATAAAACGGTTGCTGAAAATCGTCGTGCGCGGTTTGATTATCATATCGAAGAAACATTTTCCGCAGGGGTGATGTTATTGGGAACAGAGGTTAAATCATTGCGCCATGGTCAGGGCTCAATTATGGAGGCTCACGCCGCGGTTAAAAGCAATGAAGCATGGCTATGGAATGCGCATATCCCCGAATATCAGCAAGCAGGCCCCCATTTGCAACATGCCCCACGCCGCAAACGTAAATTATTATTGCGGATGCGAGAAATTAAAAAATTAATGGGTGCCACAATGCGTGATGGATACACAATTATTCCGTTGCGTTTATATTTTGATGAGCGTGGTAAAGTGAAACTAGAATTGGCGCTTGCGAAGGGTAAAAAATTACATGATAAACGCGAAACAGAAAAGAACCGCGATTGGGGGCGTGAAAAAGCCCGTTTAATGCGTGAGAAAGGATAAAATATCCATGATAAACCGATTAAAACCCTATAAAATTTCATTTATCGCGGCATTGATAACCTTAATACTGGATCAAGCCACGAAATTATCCGTGCTTCATTTGATTGAAACGCCGCAATCTGTTTTGCCTTTTTTTGACATTGTGCTGGTGTATAATCATGGGGTCAGTTTTGGATTTATGGCGGCACAAAGCCCATTCATGCCATACCTTCTCAGTTTGATGTCAGCCAGTATCGCTGTTTTATTTTTTTTATGGTTACGCCACACGCAGGCGCTTTATTTAAAAATTGCCATGGGATTGGTGATTGCAGGGGCATTGGGCAATATTATTGATCGCCTTTATTTGGGCGCTGTTGTCGATTTCTTAGATTTTTATATCCCATGGCAAGGACAAAATTTTCATTATCCCTCTTTTAATATCGCAGACAGCGCTATTTTTATTGGGGTTGTTTGTGTTATGATTGATAGCTTTAAAAAAGACGATAAAAAAGAGGAGGCATAAATATGCGTCATATTCTGTTCATATTAGGCTTAATAGGTATGATCTTAATCTTACCCGCCTGCGGCAAAACAAAAAAGACATTGGGATTGGATCATCATCAACCTGATGCGATGGCTGTGGTCGAGCGCAAGCCCTTGGAAATTCCAAAAGATTTAAATAGATTACCAACCCCAATTACAATTGATTCAGATTCCAGTGCGGATCAAACGGCTATCGCAAAAGATATTGTCCTGCCACAGGCAAAAACCACAACGCTTCCCAAGGATACAAAGGCAGAAGATTCTTTATTACAAAAGGCAAAAATCATCCCCAAAGATAAAAGCAATATTATTCGTGAGGAATTAAAGGATGATCAGATCAAAGCCAAAAACATTGAGCAGAAAAAGCCAATTGGCACAAAATTAATTGAAAAAGTGACCCAAAAACCAGTTCCTGTAAAACCCTAATTTTTTATATTTTTTTTGAGTATGACACAGCCCATAAATTATGAGATTATCACCGTTCCCCATCCTGTGCTGAAACAAACAGCCCAAGAGGTTGCCCATATTGATGACATGATTCGCACTCAACTGAAACAAATGTTATCTGCCATGTATGATGCCAATGGCATTGGTTTGGCTGCCAACCAAGTTGGATTATTAAACCGAGTCCTTGTGATGGATTTACAAGATCGTGACGATCCGATAGCACCAAAAACGCATAAACCCATTTTTATGGTCAACCCACAATTAGTGTGGCAATCTGAGGAAAAAAGTGCCATGGATGAGGGATGCTTATCCATTCCGGGTATGTACGCCAATGTTGAGCGCCCTGCAGAAGTTCGTGTTCAATATTGGGATTATGAGGGCAATGAACAAATTTTATCCGCGCGTGGCTTGTTATCACATTGTGTACAACATGAAATTGATCATTTAAATGGCATTTTATTTGTTGATCATTTATCAGCATTAAAACGCAATATGATCTTACGCAAATTCGCTAAGATTCAGAAAACACAGAAAATTCTATAGAAATCGGTATTATCGTATATTTTATTGTGTTAATAAAATATACGATAATAGAATTCCTTTCATTGAAAAATTCTCACTTAAATCCACTGGATGATATAACGTGACATTAATCAAAAAATTACCAAAAGTTGAATTACACTCCCATATCGAAGGGACAATTTCTCCGAAAACATATCATGCGTTGGCGTGTGCACAAAAAATTTCTATTAAGAAATCTTTTGAAAATGCGGCCAATAAATTGCCTTCTGAGTGGCAAGAACTGATTAAGAATAAAATGCCATATTTCATTTCATGTGCTGAACAAGAGCGTGATTATTGGTGTGAACCCAATCAGGCTTGGGACTCACCCATGCAATTCGTGGCCGCCTTTGATCTGATTGCAGGCATTATCAAAACAGCTGATGATTATTATTTGATCCAACACGCAAATCTTAAGAATTTGGTAGAGGCGAACACAATTTATGCAGAAACAATTCTTTCTCCATCCCATATTCAATCGCTTGGGTTAGATATGAAGGCGGTTTTGAACGCCTTAAAATCAGCGGCACAGGAAAATGACATTGAAAACCGGTTCATTCTAACGGCTGTTCGGCACGAAGATCCAGTGGATGTGATGGCGATGTTGGATTATTTCGACCAAAACCCCTATGAAATGGTTACGGGATACACCATATCAGGTGGAGAGCAGATCGGGGACATTGCACGATACAAAGATGTTTTTCAACATGCCCATAATATGGGATTGCGCCTAAGCGCCCATGCGGCGGAGTTTGCGGGAGCACAGAGCCTATCGGATACAATGGAGGTCATTCCGCATTTATCGCGTGTTGGGCATGGTGTTCGTATCGTTGAATCCCCTGATTTAATAAAAAGGGCAAAAGATAGCGGTTTGGTTTTTGAAGTATGCCCCCATAGCAATGTGTCTTTGAACATTCACAATGCCAATGATCTGAGCATACATCCTATTTTAAAAATGTGGGATGCAGGCTTAATGGTAACCCTCAATTCAGACGATGCTGCGTTTTTTGGTGCAGATTTAAATAAAGTCTATAATGAAGCCGCAAACATTATCGGCCTTAATGAAACTCAATTATTGCAAATAACACGCAATGCCATTGATGCTGCTTTTTGTGAAGAGCATATTAAGGTGGCACTTAGAAAAAAGCTCTTTGTTCCAGCATAGGTTTTTTTATACCAACGTCTTCCCAGAATCATCAATCGCATCATGGGAGGCAGCAAGGATCATTTCATTATGCGCCTTGCCAGATGGGATCATCGGGAAACAATTTTCGTTTTGATCAACCAAAACATCTACAATTGTTACCCGATCTGTTTGCATCATTTGATCAATGACATCATCCAATTCATCCATTGTTGTGGCGCGTAATCCAATACCGCCATAGGCTTCGGCAAGTTTTACGAAATCGGGTAAGGCCTCGGAATAGCTTTGGGAATAACGCTCTCCGTGCAATAATTCTTGCCATTGGCGCACCATGCCCATCCATTGATTGTTCAAAATGAAAATTTTTACAGGTAAATTATATTGAATGGCGGTGGAGAGTTCTTGGATATTCATTTGAATCGACGCTTCCCCTGCGACATCGATCACCAAGGCTTTGGGGTGTGCAATTTGCACCCCAATGGCGGCAGGAAATCCATATCCCATTGTCCCCAATCCACCCGAAGTCATCCAGCGGCGTGGGTGTAAAAAGGGCAAATATTGTGCTGCCCACATTTGGTGTTGCCCGACCTCAGTTGTAATAAACACATCATCGCGTGATTTTAATTTTTGTTGTAAACGATCCAACGCATATTGCGGTTTAATCGTTTTACCGTCCCCTTTGGCATATTTTAAACACTCAATCGCGCGCCAATTTTCAATTTGCGCCCACCATTGTTTTAAATCGGGCAGATTGATTGCCTTGGTTTTTTCTTTCCAAATCTCAATCATCATTTTTAAAGTCTCTGCCGCATCCGCCACAATGCCAATATCAACAGTGATATTTTTGTTAATCGAGCTGGCATCAATATCGACATGGATTTTTTTGGAATTTGGTGAAAATGCATCCACGCGCCCTGTCACACGGTCATCAAAACGTGCACCAATATTAATCATCACATCACAATCATGCATCGCCCAGTTGGCCTCAAACGTGCCATGCATGCCTAACATCCCCAACCATTGTGGATCATTGGCAGGATAACAGCCTAAACCCATGAGGGTCGATGTAATGGGGAATCCTGTTAAGCGTACAAATTCGCGTAATAAAACACTTGCGTGATCGCCAGCATTAATCACGCCCCCGCCTGTGTAAAAAACGGGCTGGCGTGCGGCAATCATTAAATCAACGGCACGCTCAACCGCTTGGCGATCTGGTGCAAAAGCGGGACGGTAAGATTGATGCAAGCGTACAGGATTGGCGGCTTTATACAGACCTGATTGGAATTGAATGTCCTTTGGTAAGTCAATTAGAACCGGCCCCGGACGCCCTGATTGCGCCACATGACAGGCCTCATGAACAATATCGGCCAAAATATTCACATCTTTGACCAAATAATTATGCTTGGTACAGGGGCGCGTGATTCCTGTTGTATCGGCTTCTTGGAAGGCATCATTGCCAATCAAAAATGTCGGAACTTGTCCTGAAATGCATAAGACGGGGATGGAATCCAATAATGCATCTGTTAATCCTGTGACGGCATTTGTTGCACCGGGGCCTGAGGTCACAAGGGCGCATCCTAATTTTCCCGTGGATCGTGCATATCCTTCGGCAGCATGAAGAGCAGCTTGTTCATGGCGTACCAAAATATGCCGAATTTTTGTTTGTTGGAACAGCGCATCATAAATCGGCAACACAGCCCCTCCCGGATAGCCAAAAATAACCTCAACGCCTTGTTCTGTAAGGGCGCGCAATAAAATTTCAGCGCCGCTGCAAATATCGGCTTTTGAGTCTTTTGTTGTGGGGGTTTGATTTAGAGTCTGCGTATTGGACATAAAATAAAAAAGGCCTATTAAAAATTGATAAGAACGGATTTTTAAAACAGTATCATGATCTTTATAAAATGCAAGTCTTTCACCATTTTATGTCTTGTTATTTACAGGGCAAAAGGTATATAAGATTTTTCTAAATCATTAACAAAAATATTTCACAAGATACCTGACTTTTTTTATGAATACTGATTCTAATTTCTTTAAAACATATCCATTGCCAACAGTGCGCAGCTATTACGCATTATCGGCGTTGATTATTTTAGCGCATGCCCAGCAAAAAGCCGTCCCCTTACATTTTATCGTCAAAAAACTATCTGTTTCTTTATCGTATTTTGAGCAGATTTTTGGGGTTTTGCAACAGCATAAGCTGGTACAAAGTATAAAGGGCCCCGGTGGCGGCTATAAATTAGCCCAAGATCCTAAATTCATTAGTATATCAAGCGTTATCAAAATCATTGATGCGCATTCCCATGAATTGAAATTAAAAAACGTACAAGATACAGATTTGAAAACAGCCAACCCCATTTGGAAGCTTATGGGGCAAACATTGCATCATCATCTGAATGGTCAGACGTTGGGTGATTTTATAGCGATGGATTCCTAAGATTGGTCAATATCATTCAAAAATGATTCCATAGCACGCGCCGCATCAAAGAATTTTTCTTTGACCTGTGTGCTATAGGGATTGTCTTTTTGAATTGATAAAAATAAAGCATCACTGTCATTTTTAATCAGATCAATCATCGCCATAAAATGCTCATATGTTTTTGTGCGCTGCACAATTTCAGGAGCGTTCATCGATAAAAATACGCGGGTCATAAGGTGCGTCAGACCTTGTGTATAGGCCATTTGTTGATCATGATCCGTGGGGGTGGTCAGAATGACATTTAATCCCAATTGATCAGATAAAAATCGAACCAATCCATCAATGCGATCTTGTGGTGCGGAGAGGGGGCAAACAACAATATTTAAATCATGCAAACCTTTACGTCCGCTCTGAGGGCCAAAAAGAGGATGCAAGCCAGTATAATGCACATAGGAGGGTAAATATTTTTCAAATAATTGCGCTGGTTTTTCCTTAACAGAGGCAACATCCATCACCCATTGCCCCACTTTTAAATACGGCGCAATATCGCGTAGCACAGAGTCCATCGCCCGAATAGGTGTTGCGATGATCACAATATCTTGTGCGGCAACATCCTGTAAAGTGCCTGATGTTGCCTGATACAGATTCGTCAAATGCGTCAGATCACGCCCTGAATCATACATCATCACGGAAAAATACGGCGTTAAATATTTCAGGATAAACTCCCCAAACGCGCCGATGCCAATGATCCCTAAAGAGTGCTTCATATATAAAATCTTACTCAGGCTCCATCGTGCATTGCAGGGGATGCTCATGCAAGCGGGCATAGTCAAGAACTTGGTTGACGCGAGTCTCCGCAATTTCATGGCTATAGACGCCGCACACGGCTGATCCTTTGCGATGGACACGCATCATAATATCCATGGATTCCGCCTCACTTTTTTGGAAAAACCGCTTTAGGATCGTGACCACAAAATCCATGGGCGTATAATCATCATTCAACAAGATCACCTTGTAAAGCTGTGGTTTTTTCGTGCGCGTGCGACTTCTTAACAGGATTTGACCATCTGGGGTGTTGTCATTATCTTGGGTGCTCATTGTGATTATCATGCTCTTAAACAACCACCTGTTTGTTTCTCAACGGCTTGGATAATCGCGTTTGAGATGGCATCTAATTGGGCATCATTTAATGTTTCTTGGACGGGCTGCAGCATCACACTAATCGCAACTGATTTTTTGTCGGCATCAATATGATCCCCTTGGTAAATATCAAAAATATCGACATAGTCAATCAGCTTACGATCCGCACCGCGCACTGCCTTGATCAAAGATTCTGCCTGCACATCGCGTGCAACGATAAAGGCAAAATCGCGCCATACAGGTTGAAAGGCAGAAAGGGATAAATTGGGTCGTGCTGTGCCCTTATTTGGTTTTTGGGGCACATCATCCATCATGATTTCAAAGGCGACAATATAATCCTTGATCCCCATTTCGCGCAAAATCTCAGGGTGGATTTCACCAAAATAACCTAAAATTGTTTTGCCCAAAATCAATGATCCTGAACGCCCTGGGTGATAATAATTCGGTGCATTGCGTTGAATTTGTAGGCTGGATGCATTCATCCCCAATGATGTTAAAATCAAAATGGCATCATTTTTAACATCATAAATATCGACGGGTCTTTGTGTGTTGCTCCAATGTTTGGGGCTGTGTTGACCGCTGCGCACGCCTGCGGCACAGTTTTTTTGTCCATCATTATTGGCATTATAAAAGATAGGACCAACTTCAAAAAGTGCGGCATTACCAAAGCCACGGGCGCTGTTGCGTGAAACAGCATCAATCAGATTAGGTAAGATAGACGGGCGCATCACCGATAAATCTTGGCTAATGGGATTTGATAAGACCAAGCCATCATTTGAAAAGCCGAATAATCTTGCTGTATCTGGCTTCATAAATGACCAGCTAAGACTATCCATCAACCCTTGGGCACATAAGAGAGCGCGTAGCGATTTGGCTTGGGTATAAAAACGCCCTGCTGGTGGTGTGGGCAGGATATGGTCATTTTGAATCGGCAAAATGGGTAAATGATCATAGCCATGAATACGCCCGATTTCCTCAACTAAATCCGCTTGCCCTTCAATATCATGGCGCCATGTGGGTGTTTTGACTGTCCATGTTGTGTTGTCTAATTCCGTTACACGGCAGCCCAAAGCGGTTAAAATGCGCTTTTGTGTGGCCTTATCAATCTCAAACCCCAAGATTTGCAAAATGCGTGCAGGGGTGTAGTCAATTAAACGGGATGTGTTGAGAGCTGATCCTACCTCAATCACGGATCCAATCTGCAAATTATCTGTGGCGCATAATTGTGTTATCATGGCGGTGGCAAGCTCTAATCCCTGTAGAGTGGATGCAGGATCAACGCCGCGTTCAAAACGATAACGTGCATCACTGATGATTTGTAAATCACGCCCCGCGCGCGCAATCGTCAAGGGGTCAAACCATGCGGATTCAACGAAAACATGTTTTGTGTTTTCATCAACGCCCGTATCACGGCCGCCCATAATCCCCCCCAAACCAATCACACCACGATCATCACAAATGGCGATCATGCCGTCTTTTAACATGTATGTATTATCATTGAGGGCAAGGAATTGTTCCCCTTGCTTTGCGGCGCGAACATGGATATGTCCCTGTAATTTATCGGCATCATACACATGCAACGGACGCCCAAAAGCAATGGTAAAATAATTTGTAATATCCACCAAAACAGAAATGGAGCGCAGCCCCACGGCCTTAAGGCGCGCTTGTAACCAAGCCGGCGAATTTCCATTTTGTACATTACGGATCAATCGACCACAGAAATGGGGGCATGATTGGGGGTTTTGGATATTAATTTGAAAAGGAGACTCAAAATGGGTTTTAATATTTGTGGGATTAACAGGGCGCAATACCCCTAACCCAGCGGCGGCCAAATCGCGTGCAATCCCAAAAACGCCTGTGCAATCGGCACGGTTGGGGGTCAAGCTAATGTCAAAGACAACGTCATTTTGATAAAATAAATCCGCAAAATTTGTGCCAATCGGTGTATCAAGGGGCAGGTCAATAATCCCCTCAGATTCATCAGATAGCCCCATTTCACGTTCGGATACCATCATCCCACAGGATTCCTGACCACGAATTGTGCCTTTTTTCATCACCGTATCCAATGCAGGGACATAGCTGCCGATGGGGGCTAAAATGGCTTTCATTCCTGCCCGTGCGTTGGGTGCACCGCAAACAATTTGAATAATTTCTGATCCCGTATCCACTTTGCACACACGCAGGCGATCTGCCTCAGGATGGGGGATAGCCTCAAGCACATGGACTGTTTTAAAGGGCGCGTAAAGAGCCCCTTTATCCACCACTTCCTCAACCTCTAAACCCACAGAAGTCAGGGTACGACTGATTTCATCAGCCGTGGCGTTTGTATCCAAATAATCTTTTAACCATGAAAGAGTGAATTTCATCCTGTGATGCCTTATGCTTTATCCATGAATCCTAAATCAGGACTGATTTATAGCGCGTTTACAGAGATATTTAAAGGAAATTTTATTCACGATATTTGAATTGCGTATGAATGAGAATGGATTGCCCTTGCTCTTCGCACGACACAGAAAATTCTGAGCGCCGCGCAAAAAATCCTGTGGCATAGCTATGGATCAGATTGGCATCAATATCCTGTAAGGGTAATTCCCCATTCAGGGCTAAATCCGCATAATCTTTTAACTTTATTTGTGGGCTGTTGGCGATAACGGTAAAGCCTTTTTGGTCAACCTTTACAGATAAAATGCCGCCGCGCGGTAAACATTCAAAGCCTAAGATCAAACAGCAAGCAAGAATCTTCCCCGCACCAGATGGCATATTGTAAAAGGCTTGGTCATAACAATCCCAATCTTGTACGACACGATTGCCTTCGCCTAACCAGCTTTGGATTGTGTTATAAACCATTTCCGCGCTGATGGAGGTTGTATTCCCCCCCGCGCCATACATGATTCGAAACAGTTGCAAGCGTGCAGCGGCAATGGATGCACTGCTTTCAACTAAATTAATCGCATCATCACCTGCATCGGCGCCGACTTCTTTTAAAAATTCCATGCCGTTTTGAACGGCACTGATGGGGCTTACCAAATCATGGCAAATCTTTGAGGCTAAGATTTCCATTAAATAGGCTGTTTCTTTTTCATGTGTGGATAGCATCGTTAAATCTCCATTTTCTTTAAAATTGCACGAACATCATTGCCGATTATGGGGTCATTCAAAGCAAAAGCAATATTGGCCTCAATGAATCCTAAATGTGATCCGCAATCATATCGTGTGCCGTCAAATCGGAATCCATAAAAATTTTGTGTGCTTAATAATTTACCCATGGCATCTGTCAGTTGAATTTCACCGCCTGCACCTTTTTCAAAAGCCGATAAAAATTGGAAAATTTCGGGCTGTAAAATATAACGTCCGATAATGGATAAAGTTGAAGGCGCCAATTCTGGAGCTGGTTTTTCAACCAATCCTTTGACATGGATAATTTTCCCGTGGTCTTGTTGAATATCTAAGATCCCGTATTTATGGGTTTGATCACGCGGAACATTCATCACGGAAACCAAATTGCCGCCCGTTTCATTATATTGATCAACCATTTGACCCAAACAACCGCGTTTCGGGTTCAAAATCACATCATCGGGCAGCATAATCGCAAAAGGTTCATCCCCGACCAAATGACGGGCGCACCATATTGCATGTCCTAACCCCAGCGGTTGGGCTTGGCGCGTGGTGAAAAATTTCCCCTCAGGCATTTGGGAGGATTTTATTTTTTCCACCATATCCGTTTTGCCGCGCGCTTCCAGCGTTTGCATTAATTCAGGTTGATAATCGAAATGCTCTTCTAACATTTCTTTGCGGCGCCCTGTGATGAAAATAAATTCTTCGATTCCAGCTTGGGCGGCTTCTTCGACCGCATGTTGAATGAGGGGACGATCCAATAAAGGCAGCATTTCCTTTGGCATGACCTTGGTTGCGGGTAAAAAGCGCGTCCCCAGACCTGCAACAGGAAAAACAGCTTTGCGTATTTTTTTAAATTTCATGGAATATATGCGTTTTTATTGTGTTATTTTAGATTTTTTTAGATTGGCATACTCTACACCCTCTTGCAAGGGGGGTAAGGGTAAGATAGCATCAAATCAACTTACAGAAAATCTCTTATAAAATGGATATTAAATTTATGACCGTAAACAACGCTCAATTCCCTCGTACGCGTATGCGCCGTAATCGTACCGATGAATGGGTGCGCCGTTTGGTGCGGAATCATCATGTCAGCGTGGATGATTTAATATGGCCGCTTTTTGTGATTGAGGGCGAAAATAAAACGGAGGCCATTGGCTCTATGCCCGATGTTGAACGCCTGACGATTGATCGCTTAATCGCCCTTGTTAAACAAGGCGCGGATTTGGGTATTCCTGCCGTTGCTTTATTTCCTGCGGTTGATGGATCCAAAAAAACCGCTAGGGGGGAAGAAGCCTATAATCCCGATAATTTAATTTGTCGCGCCATTCGTGCCTTAAAACAGGCCGTGCCGCATGTTGGGATTATTGCTGATGTTGCGCTTGATCCTTATACGAATCATGGGCATGACGGTGTTGTCGATGAATCAGGCTATGTTTTAAATGATGAAACGGTTGATATTCTGGTCAAACAAGCCCTCGCGCTCGCCGCAGCAGGGGCGGATATTATTGCGCCCTCTGATATGATGGATGGTCGCATTGGCGCCATTCGTGATGCGTTGGATGATGCGGGGCATATCCATGTTAAGATCATGTCTTATGCAGCAAAATATGCCTCTGCTTTTTATGGTCCATTTCGCGATGCCGTGCAATCAGGTGATTATTTAAAAGGCGATAAAAAAACCTATCAAATGGATCCCGCCAATGATTGGGAAGCTGTGCATGAAGTCGCCTTGGACATCCAAGAAGGCGTAGACATGGTGATGGTCAAACCGGGCTTACCCTATTTGGACGTTGTGCAGCGTGTGAAGGATCAATTCCATGTGCCAACCTTTATGTATCACGTCAGCGGCGAATACGCGATGTTAAAAGCCGCCGCCGAAAAAGGATGGTTAGATTACGATAAATGTATTTTAGAAGTCCTAACCTCCTGCAAACGCGCGGGGGCAGATGGCATCTTAACCTATGCCGCGCTGCATGTGGCAAAGTTGTTGAGGAAGTAAGATTTGGGGTAAAATTAAAAATAATCCTTAAGCCGTGCGTGGGGGGATGGTTTAGGGTTTATTCAGAATATGAATAGACAAACACATAATCTTTCTTAAATTTTTTCTGTGTCAAGACCTGCATCTTTAAGTCTTTTGGCAATCTTTTTCATTTTTGAGAATTCTGTTCCAAATGATTTGCCAATTCCAAGTTCTTCACAGAAATCCTTCCCCGTTACGTTATCAAGGGCATCCGAATATTTGATAATCTGAAGATGGAATTCCGCCATGTACCCATTCCTAGGCGCATTATTAAGTGCATTATACTATCTGACATAATAATCCTTATGTTTGCTTATTCTTAAATATATCTTGGTTACAAAAAATTACAATAAAAAAGCCCCCAAATAGGGGGCTTTGTAAAGCGTGCGTATGATTAACGACGGATACCTAAACGCTTAATAAGATCAGCATATCTGTGGGTATCTTTTGCTTTTAAATAATCCAACAATTTACGGCGCAGGGCGACCATGGCCAATAGGCCGCGGCGGCTGGATACGTCTTTGTGGTGGTCTTTCATGTGGGCGGACATATTGGCAATGCGTTCTGTTAAGATCGCGACTTGCACTTCAGGGGATCCTGTGTCGCCTTCTTTTGTTTGGTATGATTGAATCAGCTCTTGCTTTTTCGCAGCGGTAATCGACATCTGTTTTCTCCATTTTCTTAAAGGTTAAATAGGCGCTTGGGTTGAATTTCGATTCCGCGAACGGAGGCGATAGCGATGGCTTGGTGATGGTGCAGGATCAATGCCTCTTCTTCGATGTCTCGATCAAGGGCGAATCCTTGTTGTTTCAGTCGCAGAATCTGCGGCTTTTGCACAAAAACCAGCTTATTGCCGTTTTTCAACGCCACGACCTCTTTATCGTCCAAAGATAGCGCCGGGATGTCGGCTAGCGCGCTCTCTAGGGGTAATAAGGCCGTTTCCAGCGCGTCACTATCGCTTAATTCCTGCAATTTGTCTAGTAAAATCGCATCATCAATATCAAATTGTCCGACTCTATCGCGCACAAGGTCAAAAATATGCCCCACTGTGCCGCATGAAACCGCCAAATCACGGGCTAGAGAGCGCATATATGTCCCCTTACCACAGCGCACATAAAACAGCGCGTCATCTTGTCTGCATTGCGATTCGTCACATTCGAATGCCTCAATATAAACCATACGGGAGGGCATATCGACCTCTTCCCCCCCTCTGGCTAAGGTATAGGCACGCTGCCCGTCAATTTTAATGGCGGAAAATTGCGGCGGAATTTGTTCAATATCGCCCATAAAGGCAGGCAGGGCGGCTTGGATTTGGGTAAAATCAGGGCGGTGCGGGTGCGTGGCGATAATTTCCCCTTCCGCATCATCAGTATTGGTGGCCTCCCCCCATTTAATGCGAAAGGAATATTCTTTTTCGGCATCTTGGATATAGGGCACAGTCTTCGTGGCCTCCCCCAACGCAATCGGCAACACCCCCCGCGCTAACGGATCAAGTGTGCCCGCATGCCCTGCCTTTTGCGCATCAAACAAACGCTGCACAATCGACACCGCCTGTGTGGAGGTCATGCCCTCAGGCTTATGAAAGTTCACCCAGCCATGAACAGGCTGCCCCTTTTTACGACGTCCCATTTTTTGTTCCTTACTTTCGTTTTCTTTTAAGGGGTTATGATTGCCATGAAATGATGATGGGGTCAAGATCATGTGTGTTATAAAGATGAATTATGAATAGTCTTTATTTTCCCAATACATGACACAATCCGTCTTTGCATCGCCTGCTTCAAAGCCAAATTTTTTGTAAAACTCCGAATACCCACTGCCATCAACCAACATGGCACATTGATGATGGCCTTTCAGAAAATTCGTAAGATGGGTAAGCATTTGCGTTGCAATGCCCCTGCGCCTGTAATCTGGGTGGGTCATGATATCCACGATTTGCGCGATATAGGCATCGCCCAAAACACGCCCAAAGCCAATCACTTTTTGTGCGCTGTTTAGGGCAATGACCGTGCATAGGGAGGTTTGCAAAATGGATAATGTTTTCGATGAATTTCGGATAGAATTTTGATTCCAACCAATATCTGTGTAGAGAAGCGTCACTTGCTCAGCAAGATTTGGGAAATCGTTTTGGGGATTTAGGATAAAAGTTATGGGATCAGACATGGTTTGGGGTCTTGTGTAAGGACTTGCTTTTCAATGCATTATGATTGACAGGAAATGCGGATGGGGTCAAGATCGTGTGTGTTTTCAAATCATATTTCAGTAATAAAGAAAGACGTTCATGCCATGCCCTATCATTACTGGGATCAATTAACCGCCTATGATTTTGATGCGTTTGATCCTGCGCAAACAATCGTCATCTTACCTGTGGGGTCGGTGGAGCAGCATGGGGCGCATTTGCCGCTTTGTGTGGATTACCGATTGGTGGAGGGCGTGTTGGGGGCGATGCTGGAGCAATTTTCATCTCAACAAAACCAGCAAACATTGCTGATTTTGCCGACTTTGCCGATTGGAAAAGCCAATGAGCATACGGATTTTCGGGGTACATTGTCTTTGTCTGTCAACAGTTTGATTGGATTATGGACGGATGTTTTGGAAAGCGTGATCCGCAGTGGGTTTCGAAAAATTATGATCTTAAACGGTCATGGCGGACAAGCGAATGTTATGGATATTGTGGCGCGGGATGTTCGAGTACGCCATAATGCGTTTGTTGTCCCTGTCAATTGGTGGTCTGTTCGTGATCCTAAGGATTGCGATCACTTCCCTGCCGATGAATATCGTTATGGTATTCATGGTGGCGCGGAAGAAACGGCAATGATGCAAGCCCTGCACCCTGAATGGGTACGCGCGGATAAAATTGATAATTTTATCCCCATTCCATTTGAAAAACGCGATCAATTCCCTTTGTTATATGGTCAAGGCAGCATTCGTCACGCATGGAAAGCGCGTGATCTTCACCCCAGTGGTGCAATCGGTGATGCAACCCTTGCGACCTTTGAGATTGGTCAAAAGATTATTGATAACGCGGCGGCGTCAATTTTAATGTTGTTACAGGAAATGTTTCGGTTTCCATAGCCGCACCCAATAAATTTGATTAGGGTATTTATTGAATCGCTCAACAGGAATTGTCGTTGTAGATTAAAAAAACCAATTAATAAGTACGATATAAACCTGCCAAGACCCCTTGGATTTTGACGTTGCCTGCGGGTAAGATCAAGGGTGTATATTGGCTGTTGGCAGGGATCAGATGGATCATGCCAGCATCACGTTTGATGGTTTTTAAGGTGACTTCTTGGTCATCAACTAAGGCCACAACAATTGTGCCATCTGGGGCTTGGTCTGTTTGGCGGATAATCACAATATCACCATCACGAATGCCTGATTCAATCATGGAATCTCCCTCAACGCTCAGGGCATAATGGCGGCCTGCGCCCAAAATTTCACCCGGTACAGCGATGGTTTCGCCTTCATCGGCAATGGCCTCAATCGGTGTGCCTGCCGCAATTTTACCATATAGGGGGATAGAGCGAATAATGCGATCCGTCACATTTTCCAATGCATGGCGTGTTGCGCGTAATTTTTCGGCGACAAGGCTTTGATCCCCACGATCTGGATTATAGCCATCCGGTAAGCGGCGCACTTCCAACGCACGGGCGCGATGGGGTAAGCGTTCCAAATGTCCACGCTCAACTAAACCATTAATCAAGCGATGAATACCTGATTTTGATTTTAGGTTTAGGGCGATTTTCATTTCCTCAAAGCTAGGGGCGATTTGCCCCGTGCTCATGCGTTCATGGATAAAAATCAAAAGTTGGCGTTGTTTTTGAGTTAGCATAAATTATATCGCGTTAGAAAATAAATGGATTAAATGTTCTAATAGAATCTTATTTGTTCCATTTTAGTTCTTTAATCTGTCTGCTGTCAAGGGATCAATTCAAATTTTGCCTCTTAATTTCAGTGTGGCTTGTGCAATATCTTGTTGTCGCATCAGGCTCTCACCCACCAAAAAGCCTTTATATCCAGCTTGCGCTCTGATTTTTAAATCATCATGCGTGACAATGCCGCTTTCGGCGATGGCAAAACTTTCTGTTGGGATCAGGGGCAATAGATCAAAATGATAGGCGGGATCAACATTTAATGTTTTAAGATCACGGCAATTCACCCCCAACAAAGCCGGCGCGTCAGAGCGTAAATCGAGCGCACGTTTGATTTCATCACCTGTATGGGCTTCGATTAAAACATCCATACCAATGTCACGGGCAATCGTGTATAGCGCGATAAAATCTTTGTCTGACAGCGCGGCAATGATTAATAAGATACAGCATGCCCCGAGTAACCGCGCCTCAAAAATTTGATAGGGATCAATGAAAAAATCTTTGCGTAGAATGGGACGGCTGGTATGTTGTGCAATGTCTTGTAAATAACGATCATCCCCTTGGAAATAGGGAATATCCGTTAAGACGGAAAAGCATGCTGCCCCTGATTCTTCGTATGCTTTGGCAATCGCAACAGGATCAAAATCAGCCCGAATAATCCCACGGGAGGGCGATGCCTTTTTGACCTCTGTAATCAAAGAAAATCCATCGATGTGATATTTTTCCTGTAACGCATTTAAGAATAAATCACCCTGTAATTTAGGCAAATCTGAAACTTTTGATTCAAGAACAGAAAGGGGGATTTTAGATTTTTGCACCGCAACATGATCGGCTTTATCGGCGCAGATTTTTTCTAATGTATTTTGTGTCATAAGATGATTTATTATTCCTTGATTTAAAAACCTTGTGTGAAGCTGATATAGTGATTTAAGATTGCTTTTGTTTGTCCATTATCAAGGGCGGCAGCCGCGCGTGATACAGCGGATTTTAAATCTTCTTCCTTTTTCATCATGACCAAAACACAAGCTGCATTTGCCAAAACCGTGTCACGATACGCCCCTTTTTCCCCCTCTAATAATCGCATTAAGGCGGCTGCATTTTCAGTTGAATCACCCCCTGATAAGGACTCTAAATCCCATAGGGGTAATCCGAAATCATGCGCGGATAATGTTTGACGATCCCCATTTTGTTTGAGAATAATATTCGGCGCACACAGGGCAATTTCATCTAGCCCCGATTCATTATGCACAATCCATGCATGATCATGTTTCATATGCGTGACAATATCCGCCATTTTGGGCAATAAAGACGGATCAGAAACGCCAATCAATTGGTTTTTAACCCGTGCCGGATTCAGCAACACCCCTAATAAATTAAAGATTGTTCTGAATCCTAAATCTTGGCGCACTTGGCGCACTTTGATTAAGGCAGGATGATAAACAGGCGCCATTAAGAACGCATACCCAAACCTGCGCAAAGATTCCTCAGCCATGATAGGGGGAATATCCAGCCGCACCCCTAAGGCTTCTAAAACATCGGCTGCCCCACATTTTGAGCTTGCGCCGCGATTTCCATGTTTGGCAACCGTGACACCACACGCCGCTAAGACAAAAGAAACTGCTGTTGAAATATTGACTGTGTGAAATGCGCCGCCCCCTGTACCGCAACAATCCACCGCATCGGATGGGGCATATAGGGAATGCATTGCGTTTTGTAAGGTCTGCACCATCCCTAAAATACAATCAACATTTTCGTCATTGCGTTTTATTAAACTTAACCATGCTGCAATTTGCGCATCTTTTACTGTGCCTTCAATAATTGCCTGCATAGCATGCTGGCTTTGTGCGACGTTCAAAGAGTCCCCATTTAAAAGAATTTTTAAAAAGAGGGGATCATTTTCATTCAAAATCATTTGTACACCCCATAAATTTCGCTTATATATCTTTGTAAGACACGCCATAAACGTGAAAGAACGCTTATGCGCTCTTCTCTTATTTATGCTTTTTAGCCCCAAGGATCAAGCCATTTTATGTCGCAAAAACATCACGCGCTTTATGTTTATATTCTATTTTTATGTATTGCTGTTATTGGGGCGTCTGTTTTTTTTGTGCTGCATGCAAAAACATCACAGCACACGGTTTCGCCTGAATATTTTAATCATGTGGTGATTTCAAATATTGCGCAACAAGCGCCCTTTGTGATTGACCCTTATATTGACCCCTATGTTGATTCTTATGTTGATGCTGAAATTGCAAAAAATGTGGAAACAGAAATTTCAAAAGAAAAATCTGAAATTACCCCTGATTATACGCCTGAGGTCACAGAAACGCCAAAACAGACACCCTTGCCGCCGATTGTTGCTGTGCCTAAAGGTGCGCGACCAAAGGTGGTTTTAATTATTGATGATATGGGCGTTGATCATAAACATAGCGCACAGGTTTTAAACCTTCCTTCTTCTTTGACGCTGTCATGGCTGCCTTATGCGGAGAATCTGAAATCTCAAATTCACAAAGCAGAGGCCAAAGGATTTGAAACCATGATCCATATCCCGATGGAAGCCATGCACGCAAAAGTCAGTTTAGGCCCTGATGGGTTATATCAAAATATGGATGATGCCGCATTTCAGGTGGCATTGGAAAAAAATATTGGCGCCTTTGATCATTATAAAGGGGCGAATAATCATATGGGCAGCCGCCTGACCCAAAATCGTGCCTTGATGGATAAGGTCATGAATCGTTTAAAGAAAGATTCGGTCTATTTCATTGACTCCAAAACAACCGGCAGCTCCGTTGCTGGGCAGGCGGCACAAGCCGCAGGCCTGCCGACCTTATCACGTGACGTGTTTTTAGATCACGAAGCCAGCCCCGAATTTGTCGCCAAAGCCTTAAATGAGACATTAAAAATCGCCAAACGCCGCGGATACGCCATCGCCATTGGTCACCCCAAACCTGCAACCATTAACGGCATCCGCACATGGTTGCAAAATGAAGGAAAGCAGGTCGAAATTGTGCATGCAAGCCGATTATTTGAGTGATTTTTTAGGCTATATCACGCAACATGCGCAATCTTATCCCCTGTATCGCGCCGTTGCCGCTTGGTGAGCAACTTATTCAACCCGTTAATATACGCACGGCAGGAGGCCACAAGCGTATCCACATCTGTGCCTTGCCCGATCACGGACAGGCCGTTTTCTTCCAATCTTACGGTGACTTCGGCTTGGGCATCTGTGCCGCCTGTGACGGCGTGGACTTGGTACAGCGCAAGTGTTGCATCCTCATGTGGTTCAATCATGCGAATGGCTTTGAAAATCGCATCCACGGGGCCGTTGCCTTCGGCCTTAATATGGTGGATTTTGCCATTCACAATAACATCTAAGGTGGCGATTTGGGGGCCTTTTGTGCCGGCTTGGATTTGTAAGCCCACAAAGCGCATATATTCATTGACACGAATGGCCTCATCTTCGATCAGGGCGATCAAATCCTCATCAAAGATTTCTTTCTTTTTATCCGCCATGGTTTTAAAGCGCGTGAAGCTGTCTTGAAATGCCTCTTCGCTTAGATCACCATAGCCCAAAGCGGTCAATTTATCGCGGAAGGCGGCGCGTCCTGAATGTTTGCCCAGCACCAATTCGGATTTCACCAAGCCCACGGATTCAGGCGTCATAATCTCATACGTGCCTGCGTGTTTTAACATGCCGTCTTGGTGAATACCGCTTTCGTGCGCAAAGGCATTGGCGCCGACAATCGCCTTATTGGGCTGCACCATAAAGCCTGTGACGGATGATAATGTTCGTGAGGCGCGCGTAATATGGGTGGTATCAATATTGTGATGATAGGGCAATAAATCAGGGCGTGTGCGCATTGCCATCACAATTTCTTCCAATGCGGCATTCCCTGCGCGTTCCCCAATACCGTTTAAGGTACATTCAATTTGCCGCGCCCCTGCTTGCACCCCTGCCAAGGAATTGGCAACCGCCAGCCCTAAATCATTGTGGCAATGCACGGATAAAATGGCTTTGTCAATATTGGGCACACGCGCCTTTAACATTGCAATGCGTGCCGCATAATCCTGCGGCAGCGCATAGCCCACTGTATCTGGAATATTGATGGTTTTTGCCCCTGCATTGATGGCAATTTCAACGGCTTGGCACAAAAAATCATCTTCTGTACGGCTGCCGTCTTCGGCTGACCATTCCACATCATCGCTATATTGGCACGCTAGGCGCACGCTCTCCTCAATCGCATCCAAAACCGCTTGCGGTTCCATCTGTAATTTATATTGCATATGCAGCGGTGAGGTTGAAATAAAAGTATGAATCCGCGTAGCCTGTGCGCCCTCAATGGCCTTTGCGGCTGCCTCAATATCACTGCGTTTTGCCCGGGCAAGGGCAGCAATGCGAGCGCGTTTTAGGATTTTTGCCACCGCCTGCACCGCCTCAAAATCGCCGTCAGATGCAATGGGAAACCCTGCCTCAATCACATCAACGCCCATATCATCCAGAATATGCGCGATCTTAATTTTTTCTTGTAGGTTCATTGAGCATCCGGGCGATTGCTCCCCATCACGCAAAGTGGTATCAAAAATAATAATCTGTTGAGACATAATAGAAATCCTTTATTTTATAGATAAGACGTACATGCAATAGATTCATCCCCTGAAAAAGCAGCTTTTCAGGGGTGCATAAGTCGTAAACCAAATGGGCATAAAGGGATGCTGTATTTCATGGGTAGAGTATGGTTTGAAATAAAAATGATTTCAAGGAATATTTTTGTATATAAAATAGCTTACCCCAAAACCCCCACCAGCCCCTCGATAAATCCCTTAACGCCGTCAATCCGTGCAGGAATCGTTTCCCAGTTTTTGCTGATTAACAGTTTTTGATCGGGGCGGATTTTGACGAAGCCGCGGCGCTCGTGAATCCAGTGCATCAGTTTTTCGGGGTTGTTGGGTTTGTTTTGGTGGAAGGAAATGACCATGCCTTTTGATCCGGCATCCAAGCGGTCGATGCGGGCGCGGTGGCATAGTTTTTTGAGGGTCATGATTTCCAGCAGATTTTCAACCTCTTGCGGTAATGTGCCGAAACGATCGACCATTTCAGCGGCGATTGCATCTAAATCCTCTCCATGTTCTAGATCTGAGAGGCGTCGATACAGGCTCATGCGGATGTTTAGATCAGGGATATAGGCCTCAGGAATCATAATAGCCGCCCCGACGGAAATTTGGGGGGAGAATCTATCTTGGAAGATGGCATTATCTAATGATCCTGATGCTCGCACCGTTGCCACGGCTTCTTCCAGCATTTGTTGATACAGTTCTACGCCGACTTCTTTGATATGACCGGATTGCTCTTCGCCTAAAATATTGCCTGCGCCGCGGATGTCCATGTCATAGCTGGCAAGCTGGAAACCACTGCCCAGATTATCCAACGTCTCCATAACCTCAAGACGTTTTTCGGCATTTTTCGCCAAGGGCTTTTTGGGATCATAGGTTAGATACGCATACGCGCGTTGTTTTGACCGCCCGATACGGCCGCGAATTTGATACAGCTGCCCCAATCCAAACATATCGGCGCGGTGAATAATCATGGTGTTCGCGCTGGGAATATCAATGCCTGATTCAATAATATTGGTTGCGAGTAACACATCGTAATGACGATCATAGAAATCATTCATGCGATCTTCCAAATCCGTCGGGGTCATTTGCCCGTGGGCGGCAATGATTTTGAGTTCAGGCACAAGCTCTTTTAGGCTTTTTTCCAGCTCCACAATATCGGATATACGCGGGCAAACATAAAAACTTTGCCCACCGCGATAATGCTCCCTCAATAACGCCTCCCGCACAATCATGGGATCAAAGGGCGCGATAAAGGTACGAATTGCCAAGCGATCCACAGGCGGTGTGGTAATCAAACTTAAATCGCGCACGCCTGTGAGGGACATTTGCAGCGTACGCGGAATGGGTGTGGCACTTAAGGTCAAGACATGGATATTCTTTTTAATTTCCTTTAATTTTTCCTTTTGCTTGACGCCGAATTTTTGTTCTTCATCGACAATCAATAGGCCTAAATTTTTGAAATTGGTGCTGCTGGAAAACAGCGCGTGCGTGCCGATCACGATATCGACTGTGCCATTGCTCAGTTCGTCCTTAATCTTTTTGGAGTCTGTAGCGGTCACAAGGCGTGATAATTGTTGAATGCGAATCCCCAGCCCCTGAAAACGATTGATAAAATTCTGATAATGCTGACGGCATAATAATGTGGTGGGTGCGACCATGGCGACCTGAACGCCTGACATGGCCGCCACATAAGCGGCACGTAAGGCGACCTCGGTTTTGCCGAATCCCACATCCCCACAAATCAGGCGATCCATCGCACTGCCTGAATCCATATCTGTTAAGACATCATGGATGGCGCGGAGTTGATCTTCGGTTTCTTGGTACGGAAAACGCGCCACAAATTCATCATAGATTCCTGATGGGGTGGATAAAGCAGGGGCGCGGTTCATTTTACGCGCGGCGGCAATATCCAAAAGCTGCCCTGCCATGCGCATCAAATCTTTTTTGACTTGCGCCTTTTTGGCTTGCCATGCGACACCGCCTAAGCGGTCTAAAGTCACTGTGCCGCTATCTGCGCCAAAGCGCGAGAGCACATCCATATTTTCCACAGGCACGAATAATTTATCATCATTATGATAGGATAGCTGCAAACAATCATGCGCTGCCCCGCCTGCCTGTATGGTGACCAGCCCCATAAACCGCCCCACGCCGTGATCGATATGCACCACCAAATCCCCGACCTCCAGCGCAGAAACTTCGCGCAAGAATTGATCGGCTTTGGATTTGCGTTTGGGTTTTGATTGCGATAGGCGGTCACCGAAAATATCGGATTCACTGATGAGCGCGTACTCTTTGGAGATAAAACCTTGATCGACGGGTAAGATGATTAAGCCCACTTCGCCCTTGACTAATTTTTTGACTTGGCGGATATGATCTAATTTCTTTAAGCCTGCAAAATTGGCGTTGCGTAAGATTTTATCAATGCGATTGCGTGATCCCTCACTCATGCAGGCAATCATGGTCTTTATGCCTTGCATACTATATTCTTGGGCATATTGGCGTAAATGACCGATTACATCGCCGTCAGGCAAGGCGCGAATATCACCGAAATCGCGCGATCTTTTGGCAGGCGGGGTTTCATGTTCGCGCTGAAAGGGGATAAATTCTGTTGCATCGCAGCATAAAGATTGCAATAAATCCATCTGATATAAAAGCGTGGGCGCAATGGGTTTATAGGGGCTGCCGTGCGTGGGCGCACCTTTTAGGAATGATTGGCGCGTGTCATAGAAATCTTGGATTTGTTTAATACGCTCAGCGGCGGCATCCTGAACATGATAATCCATGGTAATGCTGCCAATATCCGCATAATCAGATAGATCAGACATGGATTCATAAAACAGCGGCAACCAATGTTCCATGCCATTATAAACGCGCCCTGCCTGAATCGCCTCAAATAAAGGATCATCACGCGATGGCATACCAAAGAGCTGGCGATATTGGCTGATAAATCGCGCCTTGGTATCCTCATTTAAAAATAATTCTGTAACAGGATACAGGCTGAATTCATTGATCGTATCAATCGATCTTTGTGTTTCAGGATCAAATTGCTTGATCTGCTCGACCTCTTCGCCAAATAAATCAAGACGAATAGGGTAGGGGGCATCGGCAGGGTATAGATCAATAATGCCGCCACGGATCGCGTAATCGCCAGCCTCCCGCACTGTATCGGTGCGGCTATATCCGTTTGCGCTAAGGAATCCTTGCAACTGTGCCTCATTGAGGGCGCGGCCTTTTTGAACGTGCAGACGCGCATTTTGCAAGAATTGGGGCGGCAGCATTTTTTGTAAGGTGGCATTGATGGTGGTGATCAGAATGCGAGGCTTCGGGGTCTTATCATCACGCCACGCCAAAAGCTGACACAACGCATAGGCACGCGCCGCCAAGATTTGCGGATTAGGCGATACGCGATCATAGGGCAAACAATCCCATGCCGGCAGATAGATAATTTCCGCCTCCGGCATAAAAAACGCCGCCAATTCCTGCATTTTGTGTGCCGCCATATCATCAATGGCAATATGCAACGCACACTGACGCGCCGCCATCATATCTTGGGCGGCCTGTGTTAGCTCTATAACGCCATAGGCAAAAGGAATGCCGTGTTTTTGGTGGATGATGGGCATGGTTTATTTATAATTTTAAATATTGATACCATGCCCATATAAAGGATTTGCGTTCAAAAAACAATGTTTTATAAATTTTTCAACGCAGCTTTGCCACCAGAAATTTTTAATGTTTTTTCCAAAACCACATCAGGTAAAAGCATCATAAAGCGAATGGCAATTTGCATGCCGATGGGAAATTCAATTTTCTTATGATTTTTATATAAACCTTTGTGAATGGCAATGGCGGCTTTGTCCGCGGTGATGCGAAAAGGCATTGGGAAAGGATTAACATCTGTCATTGGTGTTTTGACAAAACCGGGGCAAATAATATTGACCTTGATTTTTTCTTTTCTCAATACCATGCGCAAGGATTCGCCCAAGATTCTGACTGTTCCTTTTGATGCGCAATAGGCTGCGGCGCTTGGCCATCCTTTATATCCTGCCATGGAGCTCATGATCGCGATTTGACCGCCGTTTTTTTGGGTTTTCATGGCCTCAATCGCCGGTAAAATCGTATTTAAAACGCCGTTAATATTCACATTAAAAATATGCTGCATTTGTGCGGCGGATTCGATATGTTGATCAGCACTGCCGCCCGATATGCCGGCATTGGCAATCACAACATCCAAATGGCGCCCTGCAATATAGGCCGCCATTTTATCGGCATCAACGACATCAATGGCCTGTTGAATAATGGTTGCCCCATGTTCGGCACATTGTGTTGCCACGGCTTGTAAACGCTCCGTATCGCGCCCCAATAAATATAAGATAAGAGGGCGGCGGTGGTAATCATATAAACGCGCATAAAATAGCGCAAGGGCTGCGCCAATACCACTGCTGGCGCCTGTGATTAAAATCGATGTGTCTTTTTCTGTGAAAGAAAATGGGTTGAGAGACTGTAAAACCTTGTCATATAGGATCATATCGCTTATACCTTTTTATTTATTTGATTATATTGCTGACACAAAATATAATCAAGCCTTCATAAATAAATAAGATTCAGGATTTCATTATGCATAACAAAGCATCAGAGGAAAAGCAAAATTTGGTAAAGCGTCGTGGGTTAATGTATGTTCTCTCCTCCCCCTCTGGTGCAGGAAAAACAACGATTGCCCGCGCATTGGTGAAACAAAATGAGTGTTTGCATGTTTCAATTTCTGCCACCACGCGCCCCCGTCGTGCCGGTGAAGTGCATGGTCAAGATTATTATTTCGTGTCCCAAGACGAATTCAAAGCCTTAATTGATAATAAAGAGCTGTTGGAATATGCCCAAGTTTTTGGCAATTATTACGGCACGCCGCTTGCCCCTGTCCAAGAAGCCTTAGATAATGGTCAAGATGTGATTTTTGATATTGATTGGCAAGGTGCACAGCAGCTGGCGGAAATTGCACGCGATGATTTGGTAACTGTGTTTGTGCTGCCCCCCAGCGCCACAGAATTGGAACGCCGCCTGCGTGCCCGTGCGCGTGATACGGAGGATGATATTGTGCATCGCATGAGCCTTGCTGCCAATGAAATCACCCATTATTCCGAATATGATTATGTGATCGTCAATTATGATCTGTCTGATGCCATTGCCAAAGCCCAAAGCATTTTGGAATCCGAACGCCACCGCCGCCAACGCCAAGTCGGGCTGGCTGATTTTGTTCGGATGTTAAAGGGTGGTCTGGTTTAAATTATTTGGGGCTGAGCGCGACTGGCTTTATTTCAATTGTTCGTTGGCGTGGGATTATGCCTTGTGTGGAATCCGCCGATTTAAAAATTACATTTAACCCACCATTACGAAGGCCATCAATTTTTCCATGACGCAAGCGAATATCAATGCTGTTCCATGTTGTCCCATCATTCAATGTTTCAACAATACCTGAGTTTGCAGTTGGATTTTTTTTGTATTGTTTCTGAAAGGCTGAAACATGATGCAAAAGTTCATCTTTTGTCATTTTCTCTTTTTTGTTGGTCATAGCAAATTCTCCCTTTGTTTTTTGTTTTGAGTGTCAAATATATGACAATGAAAGATTTGTAAAGGATTATTTTTCTGAAACGTTAAGTGATATAGCCAAACCCAATAAAATCATTATATATGATGCATTATTAAACTTGTTTATATTAGTTAGACATGATACTTTTAAAAAAGTAAACTAAAACTTTTAAAAATGTTGATTCATGATCCCGTCTTTATCCTTCAAAGCTTCATATCCTGTGGATAAAAGCAATATATCTACCCCCAATTTAAACACAGACTCTTTGCCATCTTCTTTAAAATCTATTGCATCGGACTCCTTTACTTCTGTAAATAATACACATTCTATTCAAGCTCGATCTGGTTGGGCGTGGCATGGACATGCCGTTATTATCAAAGACGTTTCAAATGCTTTGGAAAAAGTTTCTCCGAATCTGGGGCGGTTTTTTAAACAAAATGAAGCAAGTTTAATCAAAGCATCAGAAAATGTGGATAAATATAATCGTGATCCTCGTTATCATTATATTAACCCTGAGCCTTGGATTGATCCTGCGTTTGTTATTCCAGATAAAGAAGAGCGGCGATTGGGGGCTTTAGATTATTTTTCAAAAGAACGACTTTCTATCTTAAAGGCGCAATATAAAAATAAACCGTGGACGCCTGAATTTTTAAGGTCGATGGATGCTAATGTTTTTCATGGATTATTTGATGTTCATTATCCTGAAATTGTTGTACAATTTAAAAATGCATCACAATCAACAGATACAAAAACCCATGCCAAAGATTTGTTAGTGATTCGATTGGGGGAATCGTTGCATACAGGGGCGGATTGGTATAATCCCCATCATTTAACAAGCTATTATAATTATGAATTACCTGCCATCACGAAACGGGAAAAATCCAGCCATCACGTTGCTGAAAATTTGATGCCTTTGATGGACCCAGATTATAAAAATCTGCAAAAACAGACGCGGATCAAAATCGCGCAAGACATTAAAGATCATAGATTAAAAGCCTATGACCAAAAAGAACTTGAGAATATGGTTGCCAAGCGCCTTCATCAAAATTACTTAGAAAACTTTAGAATGGCCAAAATCGATCAAGTCTTACGGCAGCAATATTTGTCGCAAAATGGTCAGAATACCCAAGCCCAAGTCGCAGACTATTTAAGGGCTTTAAGACAAGCATGGCATCCGATTATGCAGAAAAATATGGTGGATGCGGTACGGTTTAATACTGTTTTTAATCTCTCTGCGTACAAAGAGGCTGGATCACCGATTCTTGCTCTTGCAAAAGAGGCAACGCGACCCAATAGTGATCATAGAATGGTTTTTAATGCCTAACTAAAGAAATGCCTATCTTTGTTTGATATATTGTGATGCATTTTTGAATCTTTTTGAAAAATAACCCTTGATTCTTTGAAATAAAATAATAATATGCATCATATTATTTTCTTATTATTACTTTAAACCCAAGGGAGACGACAAAAATGGATGAATTTAATCAAGTTGCAACAGAGCCTCAATCTGATACAGAGCAAGATGTTTCACAAGATCAGGATTTATCTTGTCATTTGACGGCGATCACACAATCCATGCAGAATCGATATTAAATTAAGATTTGCATTTCCCTGTAAACTCATGTACTGAATCATTTTCGGTACACACTTTAAACACGCTGTTTTACAGGATGCGTCTTATGCCGAAAAGAACTGATCTTTCCTCTATTGCTATTATTGGTGCAGGCCCGATTATTATCGGGCAGGCGTGCGAATTTGATTATTCGGGCGCACAAGCGTGTAAGGCATTGCGCGAGGAAGGTTATCGCATTATCCTGATAAACTCCAATCCTGCTACGATTATGACTGATCCGGAGATGGCGGATGCAACCTATATTGAACCGATCACGCCTGAAATTGTTGCCAAGATTTTGGAAAAAGAACGCCCTTGTGCGTTGCTGCCGACCATGGGCGGACAAACGGCACTCAATACCGCGCTGGCTTTGGCGCAAGATGGTACATTGGCGCGGTTAAATATTGAATTGATTGGCGCGAATCAAAGTGCGATTTCAAAAGCCGAAGATCGTCAACTCTTCCGCGATTGCATGGATGAGCTGGGCTTGGATAGCCCCAAATCCATGACAGTGACCTCCTTTACGCAAGCCCAAGAAGCGTTGGATCATGTGGGATTGCCTGCGATTATGCGTCCGTCCTTTACGTTGGGCGGTACAGGCGGCGGCATTGCCTATAACCGCGCGGAGTATGAGCGCATTTTAAAAGAAGGCTTGGATGCATCCCCCACATCCCAAGTTTTAGTTGAGGAATCACTATTGGGCTGGAAAGAATATGAGATGGAAGTGGTGCGCGATCATAAGGATAACGCGATCATCGTTTGCTCCATTGAAAATATCGACCCTATGGGCATTCATACAGGCGATTCGATTACCGTTGCCCCTGCCTTGACCTTAACGGATAAAGAATATCAAAAAATGCGCAACGCCTCCCTGTCTGTCTTGCGCGGTATTGGCGTGGAAACAGGTGGATCAAATGTGCAATTTGCCATCAACCCCGTGGACGGCCGTATGGTGGTGATTGAAATGAACCCACGTGTTTCAAGGTCATCGGCTTTGGCATCAAAAGCCACAGGATTCCCAATTGCCAAAATCGCTGCCAAATTGGCAGTGGGTTATAGCTTAGATGAGCTGGGCAATGATATTACAGGCGGCAAAATCCCTGCCTCCTTTGAGCCAACGATTGATTATGTCGTCACCAAAATCCCCCGCTTTGCGTTTGAGAAATTTGCAGGGGCGGATAACCGCCTGTCCACCGCTATGAAATCCGTAGGCGAAGTCATGGCAATGGGACGCAATTTTGCCGAATCCTTTCAAAAAGCCCTGCGCTCTTTGGAAAAAGGTTTGGACGGCTTGACGCCTATCCCAATCCCCAACGTCAACCCCCAAGACAGCCAAGAGCAGCAATGGGATAATATTCGCGCTGCCTTGTCAAAACCCACGCCGCAACGCTTACTCTATGTCGCCCAAGCCATGCGCCATGGCATGGACGCGGTCACGATTGCCGAGATCACAAAATATGATCCTTGGTACTTGGAACAGATTCAAAATATTTTGGATGTGGAACAATCCATTACCAAAGACGGACTGCCCAAAGAGTCATCTGATTGGTATCGCATAAAATCCATGGGCTTTTCCGATGCAGCCCTTTCACGCTTAAGCGGTAAGCCTGAAGATCAAGTGCGAAAAGCCCGTCAAAAAGCAGGAGTTCGCCCGTTTTTCAGACGCATTGATAGCTGTGCGGCGGAAATCCCCACCGATACGGCGTATTTTTACAGTGCCTATCCGTCTGCCTTTGCGGCGCAATCACCACTATCTGCACAATCCAATGAATGTCGCCCCACCACGCGCGATAAAATCGTGATTTTAGGTGGAGGGCCCAATCGGATTGGCCAAGGCATTGAATTTGATTATTGCTGTGTGCACGCTGCATACGCCTTGCGTGAGGCTGGGTTTGAAACGATTATGATTAACTGTAATCCTGAAACCGTATCCACAGATTATGATACGTCAGATCGCCTGTATTTTGAACCACTCACCGAAGAAGACGTCTTGGAAATCCTGCATGCCGAAAGTGCGTCAGGCAATTTGATGGGCGTGATCGTGCAATTGGGCGGTCAAACACCGTTGAAATTAGCCGCCGCCATTGTGCAAGCAGGATACAAAGTCTTAGGCACAGAAATTGATGCGCTGGATTTAGCCGAAGATCGTGAGCGATTCCAAAAACTCTTGAAGAAAATCAAATTACGCCAGCCGCCGAATGGGCTTGCGCGGTCAGAAAAAGAGGCGTTGAACATGGCCAATGAGATTGGCTTTCCGATTGTAATCCGTCCGTCTTATGTGTTGGGCGGACAAGCAATGCGGATTGTCAATAATATGGATGAACTCAAACATTATATTCAAAATGCCGTGAGCCTATCGGGTCAAAGCCCTGTCTTATTGGATCGTTATTTGCAAAACGCCATTGAAATTGATGTCGATGCGATTTGTGACGGCGTGGATGTGTATGTCGCAGGCGTGATGGAGCATATCGAAGAGGCAGGTGTGCATAGCGGCGATTCCGCCACCGTCCTGCCTCCCCATTCTTTGCCCTATAAAACGGTGAGGGAATTAGAGGCACAAACAAAAACCCTCGCCCTTGCGCTGCATGTTAAGGGGTTGATGAATGTGCAATTTGCCGTGAAGAAAAACCCTGATACTGGCGAATATGATATTTATGTTTTGGAGGTCAATCCGCGCGCATCACGCACCGTTCCCTTTATCGCCAAAGCCACAGGCGTTGCCATTGCCAAAATCGCGGCGCGTGTGATGGCAGGTGAAACCTTATCGCAATTCCAATCGCAACTCACAGGCATGCAAATCGACCATACAGCGGTCAAAGCCCCTGTGTTCCCATTCAACAGATTCTCAGGCGTTGATCCGCTCTTAGGGCCTGAAATGAAATCAACGGGCGAAGTTATGGGCATTGACAAAGATATGGCCTTTGCCTTTGCGAAATCGCAGTTGGGTGCAGGTACAATTTTGCCCACTTCAGGCACGGTGTTTTTATCGGTGAAAAATGATGACAAAGAAGATTTAATCCAAATCGCCAAGGATTTATTGGATTTAGGCTTTAAGCTGGTCGCCACATCCGGCACATGTCATTATTTACGCGCCCATAATTTACCGGTGACCGCCATCAATAAAGTGATGGAGGGGCAACCGCACGTCATTGATGCGATTATTAACGGACAGATTGATTTTATGATCAACACCACCCGTGCATCGGCGCAGTCTGTGGTGGATAGCGTATCGATTCGCCGTATGGCCTTGATGCATAAAATTCCGCATTACACCTTATTAACAGCCGCCCGCGCTGGAATCCAAGCGATGCGTGCCATGAAATCGCGCGATATGGATGTAAAAGCAATACAGGAATATTTTTAAACAAAGACATAAGAATCTCTTGTAATTATAATAATTTTATGGCAATAAGGTGTTTGTTGTAAAATTACCATAAGGGAGATATATTATGAATCAAAATGAAACACCTACACCCACAAACATAGTTACGGAGTCTTTTAATAAAGCAACGAACACGCTGTCCGCTGAGAAATCTTTGAAACAACAAAGGGAATCTCTTACAAAATTTCTGAATGATTATTTAGATGTTATAAAAGATGAAGAAGATTTGGTGGCAAGAAAAATTCAACTTGGTCATGCAGATACGTTGGCCGTTTCTAAAAAAGAGGCTCTTGTAATTGTAAAATCCAAAATTTCTGAAATTATTGACAATGAACGTGCCCATGTTTTAAAAGTTCAAACCCCCGATCTTTTGATCAAAACTGCCAATCTTTTGGATAAATTAGATTTGAAAACCAATCTGGAATCTGACTCTATGATTGAATTGAATTTTTTAAAAACAACAAAGCAGAATCTTTTTTCACAATTAACCCCTGATCAACAAGCGCATAAAAAAGAAGCTTTAGAAAAAATAATAAAAGTTTTTGAAGGCTATCTAAAGCCAGCCTCAGTAGTGAGATCAAATACGCCAACACCACCACCAACAGCATAATAAAACAACCTCTTCAAAACCCACCCTTTTCTATTTGATTGGGTGGGTTTTTTGTGGCTATGATGATGGGTATAAAAAACAAATATAAACATAGCGAAACTAAATAAATTTGATTATAGAATAATTTATCAGCATCTCCTTGCTTATAAGCACGAGATCCCGTGTTAGGCACGGGATGACGTATAGGGCAGCATGATAAATATAATTTAAGGGGGTCAATATGGATTTACATCGGCTAAAAATTTTCTATGTTGTGGCGCAAACATTAAATATCACACAAGCGGCGCGGTTGTTGGATATGGGGCAATCATCCGTGTCACGCCATATTGCGTCTTTTGAGGATCAATTAAAAATCACGCTGTTTGATCGGCAGTCAAAAAATTTGCAGCTGACGGATGCAGGGCATATTTTGTTAAAGCAAGCGCCGCTTTTATTATCCCATATTCAGAAATTAGAAAATCAATTGCATGATGCGGCGCTGAATCCAGATGCGGATGTGTGTATTACCACGGCGGAAATGTTAGGCGCATATTGGTTGTTGCCGTTATTGCAATCCTATATTCAACAATATCCCATGCAATCTTTATCGATTATGATGGATGACCGCCTTTATGATCTACAGGCCAGAGAGGCGGATTTAGCCTTTCGATTCTATGATACGGGTGATCCTGCGTTAATTTGTGAAGTGATCACTCATATGCCTATTTATATTTATGCCGCGCCTGAATATTTAAAAACTTATGGAGTGATCAAAAAATTGGATGATTTATCACAGCATCGTATTTTGACATACCCTGCCCATGCCGCCGCGCCCTTTCCCAATCATCGGATTTTAGAGCAATTATGTGAGGCGCATGATTTACCTGCCCCCATCAAAGTTTTACAAATTAATTCCATTCAATCCATGGAAAAATTGGTTTTAGATGGAACGGGTATTGCAGCGATGCCCGATTTTATTGGAAAACAGCATTCCCATTTGATTCAAATCTTACCTGAAATTCAAATTCCCATGATTCCAGTTTATGTTGCTTATGAAAAGTTCAGGGCTGAAACATTATCCATACAGCGTATTATTAATTTCATAAGTCAAACTTATTGCTAAAATAAATATTATGAAAAATTGCATTAAGTCAAAAAAAAGACTAGACAAGATGCCCATAATCGTTGTATAACTTATCTCAGCACTTCGGTGCTTTTACGTCTTCTGACGTAAACCTCCCTGTTCAACTCGCCGGGCCTTAGAGCCCGGTCTTTTTTTGTCCAGATTTTCTTTCCATGATTGAAACATTAAAATTGTCCATAGGGCTTGGGTATGATCTGCGCTATGGGATTGATGTTCATCCCATACTGTTTTCACAATATCCGCACGGATCTGTTTTTCGTCAAATCTTTCTAATAATTCCTCTGCCCAATTTTTCAAGCCGCCGCGCAACCAATCCGCCATTGGCACAGAAAATCCTTGTTTAGGGCGGTTAAATAAATCTTGGGGGATGTAATCCCCCAAAATATCGCGCAACATAATTTTTCCCATATGCCCATTATTTTTTTGGTCAATCGGTAATGCCCACGCCGCTTTGAAAAGAGTGGGGGATAATAAAGGGCAGCGCCCCTCTAACCCCACGGACATGGTGGCGCGATCCATTTTTGTCAACACATCATGCGGCAGATAAAAGCGCGTATCCCAGATCATTAATTTTTCTGTATCCGTCAGGGAATCGGGTAAGGTTGGGTGATCAGATTCAATAGATAATGCAGAGGAAACAGCACTCAGCCCAGATTGCAAAACAGCATCATAGGCATTATTGAGCGTTTGTGCACTCAGGGCATCTTTGACCTTATATAATTTTGTACCCATTTGGGGGTGGAATTTTAACAATGCATTCCATTGTTCCGCGCTTTTTAAGCCAATGATATTTTGAGCTAATTTTCGCCCTATTGTGGGGGCTTTTTGACCGATATTCCAAATAGATGGTAATGTTGTGTGGCGATTATACCCTCCGAAAAACTCATCGCCGCCATCCCCTGTTAGGGCGACGGTGACATGTTGTTTTGCAAAGCGTGCCAATAATATGGATGGAATTTGGGATAAATCCGCAAAAGGCTCGCTATAAATATCCGCCAATTCAGGTACAATATTCATGGCATCTTGTTCGCACATAATCCATTCATGGTGATCTGTCCCCAGATGGGTGGCAATTGCCCGTGCGTGATGGGCTTCGTTATAGTCTTCACTTTCAAACCCAATGCAAAAACTTTTGATTTGGCTTGTGCTGTGTGCTTGCATGATGGACGTGACCAAAGATGAATCAATCCCCCCCGACAAAAACACCCCTAAGGGCACATCGGACGACATGCGCTCTTGCACAGATTGTTCCAGAACGGCTTTAACATTCGCCCGATGCGCTTTGATCGATTTGGGGGCGGATTCTTCGTCTGTTTTCGTGTTCATGATCACAGATAAAGGTTTAAAATAGGCTTGATTTCGGGTGATTTCACCATCCTTGATGGTCATAACGTGCCCTGCTTTTACAGCTTGTACATTTTGATAAATGGAATGTGGGGCAGGGATATACCCATAGTGAAAATATAAAGACAGCGTTTTTTCATCAATCGCGCCGTCAAAATTTGACAATGCATAAAACCCATTGGGATCTGATGAAAAGGCAACGTTTTTTGTGCCATTGATGGCTTCTTTCTGGAAAATATACAGCGGCTTTTCGCCGAAATGATCACGCGCAAGATGCAACACCTTTGATTGTCGATCCCATACCGCAAAAGCAAACATGCCCTCAATCATGTCCAAGGTGCGGTCAATACTGTATTTTTCAATCAGTGCTAATAAAACCTCAGTATCACTATGTCCTTGGAATTCGATATGCTCTGCTTCTAATTTAAGGCGTAGATCCTTATAATTATAAATTTCACCATTATAGGTTAAAATGTAACGCCCTGATTCGCTGATCATAGGCTGTTTCCCAGCGTTTGAGAGATCCAAGATAGACAGGCGCGTATGAATCAATGTTGGGGCATGAATATCAATATGATCTTGCCAGATTCCATATTGGTCAGGCCCTCTATGCTTTAACAGATCAATCATATCATTGGCAGTTTGCAGAGCATTTTTATCATTGAAAAAACCACCAATGCCGCACATAAAATTATTCCTTAAAAATATAAAACTTTGAAGATGCAGTTTATCATTTTAAACCTTGAAAAAAAGTATAATTTTCGTATGATGATGTGAAATGTTGATCCAAAATCAAAAAGATTTAATCGCCCTGTGTCAAAAGCTGAAAAACGCCCCGTTTTTAAGTGTTGATACAGAATTTTTAAGGGAAAGAACCTATTTTCCTAAACTTTGCTTGATCCAAGTCGCCAGCAGCTTTGATCAAGCCTATGCGATTGACCCGCTTGCGCCGGATATTGATTTAACAATATTTTGGGATTTAATCTATACCCCCACAATCACAAAAGTTTTCCACGCCGCACGGCAAGATATGGAGATTTTTTATAATCTTACCGATACAGTGCCGCAAAATATTTTTGACACCCAAGTCGCTGCTATGGTTTGTGGGTATGGAGATTCCGTGGGATACACAACCTTGGTGCAGTCAATTTGTCAGGCATCGATTGATAAAACAATGCAAATGACCGATTGGTCTCAGCGCCCTTTAAAACCCGCACAGATTGATTATGCCTTAAATGATGTACGCTATTTATGCACAATTTATGATTATTTTCATCGCCAATTAACCGATAAAAATCGCCAAGATTGGGTGTTAGAAGAAATGAATTTATTGCGCAATATTTCAACCTATGCCGTTGATCCCAACGAAACATGGCGGCGATTGAAATTTAAAAATCGTAAACCAAAATCATTGTGTGTTTTAAGGGCTTTGTCTGCGTGGCGTGAAGTCCGTGCACAGGAAAAAGATGTCCCCCGCAGCCGCATTTTACGCGATGAAATTTTGGTTGATATTGCCGCGCAAGCCCCCAAAAATATTGAGTCTTTAGCACAAATTCGTAACCTACCGTTCGAATATCACAAAGGGGCAAAAGCCCAAAATCTTTTGGATGTGATTCATCGAGCTTTGGAAACGCCCAAGGCTGATTGGCCACAATTATCAGAACGATCCGAAGCCCCCACAGCCAAACAAATTGCCTTGGGCGAAGTCTTGAAAATGGTGTTAAAAGTTGTCTGTGCGGAGGCCGATGTCGCACCCAAACTGGTCGCCAATAGTTCGGATATTGAAAATTTTGCCTGTTATGATCCAGAATCAGAGGAAGAAAATAATCTGCCTTTTTTAAAAGGGTGGCGTAGAAATTTATTCGGTGAAAAAGCCATCCTTTTGAAACACGGGCAGTTAGGCTTATTTTGGGATGGTCAAAAATTAAAAACAATATTATATAAGGGTTAAGAGAGGTTTTTATGCGCTTTTTGATGATTTTTTTATTGGCACTTTCTATTCCCCATCTGACCTGTGCGCAAGAAACGGCTGCCAAAAAACAGACACCCAAAGAAGAAAAACCTACCTTTGAGAATTTGGTAACAGGCTTGAGTGAGCCTGATCAACTTGAGATTCTGCATATTAAAGATGCGTTTTCGATGATCCTAACCATGGAAATGGTGCGCAAAGATGTGGAAAATGCCATTAATGCCTGTGGGCAGCATAATCCCCATTTAAAACAAACATTCGATGATGGATATTTTCAATGGATTCAATCTGTAACCCCTGCGGTGGCGGATCTGAGCACCGCGATTACATTTAAAATTGATGATCAACGATTGGTTGATCCTGATCGTATCCGAGATTATTTGGCTGTTTTACAAAAAGACGGCGCTGTGTATGAGAAAAAAATAAAGAAAAATCCAATCCAAGACGAAAAAGCATGTTTGAAACTTTATGAAGGTTTACCAAAAACAGCCGAAACATTGGTGCATAACCTCCATAAACTCAAGCCCTAAAGACAATTTATGACAGAAAAACAGCCTTTGTTGGATATTCAGAATTTTTCTTTGTTTTTCAAAGACCGACAGATCGTGCATGATATTGCTTTGTCCATTTCTGCGGGGCAAACGGTTGCGTTAGTGGGGGAATCGGGGTCAGGAAAATCGGTGACCGCCTTATCTGTGTTATGCTTATTGGATCAAAAAGCCAGCTATCTATCTGACTCACAGATTAATTTCACCACTAAAGATGACCTATGTGTGAATTTGCTGGAACAAGATGATGCGGCTTTGCGCCGTATTCGGGGGTCAGAAATCAGCATGATTTTCCAAGAACCCATGACATCCTTAAATCCTCTCCATACAATTTTGCGCCAAGTTTCTGAGCCTTTGATATTGCATCAAGGTTTAAATAAAGATCAGGCAAAAGCCCGTGTGATGGATCTGTTTAAAAAAGTCGGATTGGATGGATTGATTGATCGTCTGAATGCCTATCCGCACCAGCTTTCAGGGGGGCAGCGGCAGCGCGTGATGATTGCGATGGCATTGGCAAATCAGCCGCGTTTATTGATCGCGGATGAGCCCACCACGGCGCTGGATGTCACGACACAGCAACAAATTTTGACCCTGTTACGCGATATTCAAAAAAACGAAACTGATCAAGATGATAAAATGGGATTGCTCTTGATTACCCATGATTTAAATATCGTCAAGCGCATGGCGGATCATGTTTATGTGATGCAACAGGGGCGCATCGTTGAGCAAGGAACAGTCACACAAATTTTTGACCAGCCGCAACATGATTATACAAAAATGTTGATCGCTGCAAAGAAACTAAGCCCTGCTGCGCCGTATCAACCCACTCATGAACAAACGCCGCTTTTGTCTGTGCGTGATGTATCGGTGCATTTTACGCGCAAAAAATCATTCTTTGGGCGCAAAACAGATGTTTTTAAGGCGGTTGATCGTATCAGTTTTGATCTGTACCCCGCCCAAACCATTGGTGTTGTGGGAGAATCTGGATCAGGCAAAAGCACGTTAGGGTTGGCGATTTTGCGCTTAATTCAAAGTCAGGGCGAGATTGTTTTTAAAGGGCAAAATTTGCAATCGCTGCCCATGCATGCGCTGCGCCCCTATCGTTCAAAAATTCAAATTGTTTTCCAAGACCCTTATGGATCTTTATCGCCCCGCATGTCGATTGCACAGATTATTGGGGAGGGGTTGGATATTCATTTTCCCAATCTGACCAAAGCCCAAAAAACCGAAAAAATCATCCAAGCCCTGCAGGATGTCCGCATGGATGTTGACAGCCTGCATCGCTATCCCCACGAATTTTCGGGGGGACAACGTCAGCGCATTGCGATTGCGCGTGCCTTAATCTTAAAACCTGAATTGATAATCTTGGATGAACCCACCTCCGCCCTTGATGTGTCTGTCCAAGCCCAAACATTGAAAATCTTACAGGATTTACAGGCGCAATATGGGTTATCTTATCTCTTTATCAGCCATGATTTAGACGTGATTCGCGCCCTTGCGCATCATGTGATTGTCCTGAAAAATGGTCAAATCGTTGAGCAAAATAATGCACAAACTTTATTTGAAAACCCCCAAGCCGATTATACAAAACAGCTGTTAAAGGCTGCGTTTGTTTAAAGTTGCCTATTGCTGCACACTACAATTTGCACCGCTATTGCGCTACACTATAATCTGCACCGCTATTGCGGTGCGGGCATCTGGTTAAATCGCCCGACATTGCCAAAGAATTTTTGAATCCATGTGCGCTTATTGCCTTTGGTTTCTGTGGCATTTTTATTGATTGGCACTTTGGTGCGTTCATGATTAAAACGGCTATCGATATTGGATAGCAATTCATTTTGTTTATCAAATTGAATTACTGTTACGGTTTCTTGTCTAATTTTGGGATCTAAAATCCCATGTTTTGCGGTATCTTGCCCGATATAATACCATGTGAGTGGATCAAACGGGGATATATTCGTAGGTGAGCCTAAGCGTTGCAAGACATCGGATTTGCTGCTTTGTCCAACTTTTAGCTGTTTTAACTGTGCCTCTTGTAACAGGCTGCCATGCACGGCTTCCGTGGGCGTACAGGCACTGACACATAAAATAAACACAGGTAAAATAAATAAATGTTTCAATGTCATATTCTTGCGATCTATAAAGGATTTGTGATAGGAATAAATCTTCGCTAAACTATAGCGTCTTTTTCCTTTTTAAATCAATGGGGCATATTGTGCTAACAAAAATTTTTTCGGCGTTTTTATTAAGTGGTCATGAAAAACAAGCCTTAGAAGGATTGTATCGACAAATCGTGCGTCAGGCACGCATGCCATTTTTCTATCGGGATTATGGTGTCGAAGATACATTGGACGGACGATTTGATGTTTTATGCGCCTGTGTTATTGCTGTTATCCGTGGGCTGCATGATGATGCAACACAACGTCCCCACAGCCCAAAATCAGCCCGTTATCAACAATTTATCTTTGATCAATTTTTTTGCCAAATGGATGAAGATTGCCGCGAACGTGGTATTGGTGATTTAGGCGTGCCAAAACATATTAAAAAAATGATGATTGCTTTTCATGGTCGATTGGATTCATATTTACCGACATTGCAAAAACGCGATGCCGATGCTTTGGCGCGTGCGTTATGTCGCAATCTGTATCGTGGAAAAACAGATAAAAATGCCGATGCCGTGGCGCGATGGATGATTGATGTTGCAGATCAATCAACCATCTTCTTTCAAACGCATAAGATGCAATCAGATTTTATTTTCCCAACACCAACTTTATTACAACAAAAGGCAGCTTAGAAAATATGACGACAATTCTTGATCCCGTCTGGAGCGATAAAATCGATGTCCAATATATCAAAGGACAAAAGGAACGCTTTGCCTTAAAACCTGATGCGGCATTGTGCCAAACCATTGCCGATTTTATAGGGATTGAGGCCTTATCGGATTTAGAAGCCGTTTTATATATTCATAAAATGCCCAAACGCTATTTATACAAAGTCACAGGCAATATCAAAGCCACCCTAACCCAACAATGCGTGGTATCTTTAGAACCCGTCAAAACCACTATTACAGATGATAGCTTAGAGGGGTGGTATAGCAATGATAAAAATGTCATCGCCCTTGAAAAAGCCAAACGCTTAAAAATTGCCGAAACCCAAAAAGACGCCGAATTTCCGATTATGAATGATGAAGATGATCCCGATATTATCGAGGATAATATGATTGATCTGGGCGCACTGGCATTAGAATATTTGGTCATGAATATCCCCCTTTTCCCAAGGGCAGATCAGGCAAAGATTGCCCCTGAGTATGTCGAGGATGAAAAGAAAAATCCGTTTGCGGTGCTACAGGGGCTGTTGCCGAAAGATAGGGGTTGAGAAAGGATTCTATTTCCGCAACTGTTCAAGACGATTCTTGGTGCGCGCTCTGGCTTGTTCGGCAGAAAGAACTTCGCCACGTTCACTGGCTTCTAAGCCAAGGGCAATGTCCTTTTCTAAGGCTTGAAGCTGCCGATCTAATAAAGCTTGTTTCTCTTGTCGGTAAATGTTGTCCGATGAAGGAACCGCCACCTCAAAGGGCAAGCCATCCCTTAAAGTGACTTGTCGTAAGAAAAGCGTGACGGCATCGGTAAGGGATAAACCCAACTTGCTAAAAATCATCTCCGCATGCTCTTTAAGCATAGGATCAACGCGCGTGTGTACATAGGTGCTCTTAGACATGATCTTTCCTCCAATATTCTTTATTATGTTCTCATTGAGAACAAATGTCGAGGGAAAGGGGAGTGTTTTTGAAATGTCAGGCAAAAATTTATGACGAAAGAATAAAGATTGACAAGTCGATTTCCTTCATATTAGAGTTAATCCACATTGATATATTTTGAAAGATAGACCCTGAATGTTCCTTTGCTGTTGTTGCTGTTGTTGTTAATTTTTGAATGATTGCCCTTAATTGTTGGCAATCTTAACACCACGGCGCATCAATGCAAATATACACAGGAAATTCAAATGTATTCTTCTATTCTTCACTCCCCCCAAGATTCTGCCCTTGATATGATTGGTAATACGCCAATGGTGCGTATTAAAAATATTGATACAGGGCTTTGTGATTTATTTTTGAAATTAGAAAACCAAAATCCTGCCGGATCAATCAAGGATCGCATTGCTTTGTCGATGATTAATGATGCAGAATCCAAAGGATTGATTAAACAAGGCGATAGGTTGATTGAGGCCACGGCAGGCAATACCGGTTTAGGCTTAGCATTGGTTGCCTCCCAAAAGGGATATAAATTAACCCTGATTATCCCTGATAAAATGAGTGCCGAAAAAGTGGCGCATGTCAAAGCCCTTGGTGCGGAGGTGATTATGACACGATCTGATGTGATGAAGGGGCATCCTGAATATTACCAAGATATGGCGCAGCGCATCGCGCGTGAGACAGGCGCATTTTATATCAATCAATTTGAAAATCCTGCCAACCCCATGGCGCACGAAAAAACAACTGCGCCTGAAATTTGGCAGCAAATGGATGGCGATATTGATGCCATTGTGTGCGGCGTGGGATCAGGTGGCACATTGACGGGGCTGGGGCGGTATTTTGCGCGTGTATCCCCCAAAACACAAATGGTCTTGGCGGACCCTGTGGGCTCTATCCTTGCGCCCTTGGTCAATACAGGGGAAATGATAGAGGCAGGCAGCTGGCTGGTGGAGGGGATTGGGGAGGATTTTATCCCCGATAATTGCACGATGGATTTTATCAAATCTGCCTATAGCATCAGTGACACACAATCATTTCAGACCGCGCATGAGCTTCTAAACAAAGAAGGGGTTTTGTGCGGATCATCTTCAGGCACTTTGATTAATGCTGCGCTGCAATATTGTCGCGCCCAAACAACCCCAAAACGTGTGGTAACCTTTGTGTGTGACAGCGGCAATAAATATTTATCCAAAATGTATAACCCTGTTTGGCTACAGGAAAATTTACCCGATTTCTCAATTTAAAAAAGGACAAGAGCATGAGCAACACAGACCAGAAAAAAGCAGGCTTTCACACATTGGCAATTCATGGGGGGCAATATCCTGATCCGACCACGGGGGCTGTGATTACGCCGATTTATGCGACATCGACCTATGTCCAAGAAGCCCCTGCGGTGCATAAAGGCTTTGATTACGGCCGCAGCCATAATCCCACACGCTTTGCTTTTGAACGCGCCATTGCAGCACTGGAGGGCGCGGCGCATGGCTTTGCCTTTTCCTCAGGTTTGGCAGGTATGGCGGCGATTTTAGACGGCTTGCCTTCAGGATCCCATATGGTGGCAACGGATGATTTATATGGCGGCAGCTATCGCCTCTTCGAGCGCGTGCGCAAACACTCAGCCGCCTTAGATGTCACCTATATTGACCTGACAAATCTGGATGCGCTGGATAAATCCATCACGGATAAGACAAAATTGATCTGGGTTGAAACGCCCACAAATCCGCTTTTGAAACTGGCGGATATTGCCGCGATTGCCAAAATCGCCAAAGCACGCGGTGTAATTTTGGTGGTGGATAATACGTTTGCATCGCCTGCCTTGCAAAATCCCATTGCCTTAGGTGCGGATATTGTGATTCATTCGGCCACAAAATATATCAATGGCCATTCCGATGTGATTGGCGGCGTGGTCGTGACCTCTCACCCTGAATGGGCAGAAAAAATTGGCTTTATTCAAAATTCGGTCGGCAGTATTGCAGGGCCGTTTGATAGTTTTCTCATGCATCGTGGGGTTAAAACATTGGGGATTCGGATGCAGCAACATTGCCAAAATGCCCTAAAAATCGCGCAGTGGCTGGAACAGCACCCAAAAGCCGAAAAAGTCATCTATCCCGGATTACCCTCTCACCCGCAACATGACTTGGCAAAACGTCAAATGATTGGGGGTTTTGGCGGCATGATTTCTTTTGTGATAAAGGGCGGGCTGGATGCCGCCACCTCATTCCTAAAAGCCACACAATATTTCACTTTGGCGGAGAGTTTAGGCGGTATCGAAAGCCTGATCGAACATCCTGCCCTGATGACCCACGCCAGCATCCCTGCTGAACAACGTGCCGCACTGGGTATATCTGATGGGCTGATTCGGTTATCGGTAGGGATTGAGAATGTGGAGGATTTAATCGCGGATCTGGATCAGGCGTTTCATGCCGCAAAATAAAATGCTTGCATCCCGTTATCTTTTTCGCTAAAGAGATATACACAAATTTTTTGAAAACCATTATTGATAAAGCAAGAGTGTGAGCCATGGCTGTACCAAAGAGAAAAACAACCCCATCCAAGCGTAATATGCGCCGTTCCCATGATGCCTTAAGTGCAACAAACTGGGTGGAAGATCAAAATACAGGTGAGGCAAAGCGTCGTCACCATATTGATTTGAAATCAGGCACCTATCGTGGTCGTCAAGTGATTACAGCGAACACAGACGCCGCATAAAAAATAATTCCGAATCATCTATAGATTTATACCAGCTTTTTTGATAAAAGCTGGTATTGTTTTTTATTGTCTTTATGAATGTGTAAACAGGTTTTTATAATCTTATGAAATTTGATCCTTTGGCAAAAATGACCGTGGCACTGGATGCAATGGGGGGCGATCATGGCGCAACTGTGGTTATTGAGGCTGCGGCAGATGTGTTGAAAACGCACCCCAATGTCCATTTTCGGATTTATGGCGATCAAAAAATCATTGCGCCGCTGTTGGATGCTTATCCTGTCCTCAAAAGCACTTGCGCGATTTTTCATACGGATGATATTGTATCCAACCATGAAAAGCCTAGCATCGCCTTGCGCAAAAGCCGTGGCACCAGTATGCGATTGGCGATTGAGGATGTGCGCGATAAAAACGCAGATTGTGTGATTTCTGCTGGGAATACGGGTGCTTTGATGGCGATTGCCAAAACCGTTTTGCGCTGCCTGCCCGGTATTGACCGCCCCGCTATTGCCAGCATTATTCCCACAATGAAACAGGATTGTGTGTTGTTGGATATGGGGGCAAATTTGGAATGTGATGCCAGTGCCTTGGTACAATTCGCGATCTTGGGCAGTGTCTATGCCCAGATTCACCTTGATAAGGATCAACCCAGTGTGGGCTTGCTGAATATTGGATCAGAAGATATGAAGGGCCCTGAATCTATTCGTAATGCCGCCAAAACCCTGAGGGAGATTCATTTTCCGGGGAAATTTATTGGATACGCCGAAGGGGATGATTTGCCAAAAGGTGATTTTGATGTGGTGGTTACGGATGGATTTTCAGGCAATATCGCGCTGAAAGTCGTGGAAGGGGTCGCAAAATTCTTCTCTTTTTCATTAAAACAATCCTTAAACAGCTCAATCTTATCGCGTTTGGGGGCGTTATTGGCTGCTCCATCCTTGCTGCGTTTGAAAAAACGCATGGATCCACGCTTGTATAATGGCGGCATGTTTTTAGGATTAAATGGCATTTGTATCAAAAGCCATGGCGGCGCGGATGCGGTGGCGTTTGCCAATGCGATTCGCATGGGTATGGCATTAGGACAGCAAAAATACACAGATCGTGTCGCCAGCGCGATTGAAACTGTCTTAAATCAAGATTGCTTTCTTTAAGGAAAAAGACAAAAATCATGACGAAAATTCGCTCTATTATCGCAGGCTGTGGCTCTTTTTTGCCTGAAAATATCATGACTAATGATGATCTTGCACAGCGCGTCGATACAAGCGATGAATGGATCACGCAGCGCACAGGTATCAAACAGCGCCATATCGCCAGCGCCACCCAAGATACGGCCTTTATGGCCACCAAAGCCGCTGAGGCCGCGTTGAAAGATGCTGGGTACACAGGCGCAGATATTGACACAGTGATTGTCGCCACCACCACGGCAGGGCGTGCCTTTCCATCTGTGGCGGTTAAAGTTCAGCATGATCTGGGGGCAACAGGCGGCGCGGCGTTTGATTTGCAGGCCGCTTGTGCAGGATTCGTTTATGCCATATCCACCGCCTCCGCTTTGATTGAAACGGGGCAGGCCAGCCGCGTTTTGGTCATTGGGGCGGATAAATATTCTGATATATTGGATTGGACAGATCGCAATACTTGCGTGCTATTTGGTGATGGTGCGGGGGCTGTGGTGCTGGAGGGCAATGTGCAATCCGGCACGTTTACGGATCAGGGCGTTTTATCAACCCATCTGAAAGCCAACGGCGCCCATACAGAAATTCTAAAAACAGGCGATAAAAACACTATTGAAATGGATGGCAAAGATGTCTTTCGTTATGCCGTGCAATATATGAGTGAGAGCGTTGATGAGATTTTAGCTAAAAATAATCTGGTTGAAAGCGATATTGATTTTTTAGTTCCTCATCAAGCCAATATCCGCATTATCGAATCAATCGCCAAACGTTTAAAAATGCCTATGGATCGTGTGGCGGTAACGGTGGATCAACATGGCAATACATCGGCGGCGTCTATTCCGTTGGCGTTAGATCATTTGTTGAAATCAAACAAGGTCAAACGCGGTGACCTGCTATTGCTGGAAGGCTTAGGTGCAGGGCTGACATGGGGTGCCGCCTTAGTGCGCTATTGATCACAGTCTTAACATGCTGTTTTCTTTGACAAAAGATAAGGTTTTAAGATAGACTATACAAATATAACAGGATAAAGAAGGATATAAAAAGATTATGGATCAAATTACCATTACCCGCGCAGATATTGTTGATAAAATTTATGACCGTATTGGTTTGTCGCGTACGGAATCTTCTGATCTTTTAGAATCTGTCTTAAAGCATATTAATGATGCTTTATGTCGTTCAGAATCTGTAAAAATTGCCTCTTTTGGAACTTTTGTTGTCCGTCAAAAGAATGAACGCATTGGGCGCAATCCAAAAACAGGGGTGGAGGCTAAAATCACCTCTCGTAAAGTCGTTGTTTTCAAGGCCTCTCAACAAATCAAGGATAAAATGTAAGGTTCAATATGGCTGACGATTACCAAGGATTTAAAACAATCAGTGATGTTGCATCCTTATTAGGGGTGCAGCAGCATGTTTTACGTTTTTGGGAAACAAAATTTTCACAAATCACCCCCGTGAAACGGGCAGGGAATCGGCGTTATTATCGCCCCGAAGATGTCGCCGTGATCCAAGCCATTCATGCCCTGCTATACCATCAAGGCTATACCGTCAAAGGGGCGCAAAAACGCTTAAAAGGCATGGGAAAACAACAGATTGTGGCTTTGTTGGATATTCAGCCTGTGAAATCTGATGCCATTCCTGTTTTGGTTGAGCAAAAAGAAAGCCAGAAACCAGAAAAATCAATACTATCTGTGGATCATAAAAAAGCCATCCATGCGGCTTTGTTGGATTTAAAGGCGCTGAAGCAGCTTATTGCAAAGGCTGCATAATCTCCTCTTATTTCAAACTTCTTAAACTCCGTTTTGCAATATAATCACTGACCTGTGCTTGACTTTGCCAATCAGCAATAATCGATTGCACCCAATCAGGCTTGGTTTTTGCGGCATCATTCAACCAATTCGCCACCGCATCCTGCACATAACGCGCAGGGTCAGATCGCACATTTATCAACAAAGGCAAGCCCAACGTCGGATTTTGCTTTAATATCGGAATATGGGCACACCAAACCCCGCGTGGGCGGGTGGATTCAATGGCAAAGCGGCGAATATTTGCCGATTCATGCACTGTCCACGGCGTTAAGATTTGGATGGCGTGTTCAATATCGGCGGCGATATGACCCCTTAAGAACAACCACGCCATTTCACGCGTGCCTGCATTGGAATCATCGGTAAGGGGTTTTATCTTATCCAACCGCTCCACTAAAGACAAAGACGGCGCACACGCCACCACCCCAGCCGCCCAACCGCGTACATTATCGGATTTATGGGATAAAAGAGATGGCAAAATATCCAGCCCATATTGATCGTAAATCAACCGCGCCACTAAACGCGAACGCTCTATCCAGCCTTTATCTTTGGCATCATGCATGGATTGTATCGCAGAATGTGAAATATCAGGCAAAGCCGATTGCAGCAGGGTCGGAAAATCAATCGCCAAAGATTCCATCAAATTCGCGGTCTCAATTTCCCCATAATTGATTTGTTGTAGAATTTGAGGGGGAATATCAGCAATACGGCGTGCGCCTTTGCGTTTTTGATCGAACATAGATGTTTTAAGAATAAAGAAATTGGAGCGGGTGATGGGCTTCGAACCCACGGCCTATACCTTGGCAAGGTATCGCTCTACCCCTGAGCTACACCCGCTTTGATGTATGTCTATTGAAGTAGAATACATGGGAATATAAACATTTCATCTGATTCTGCAAGCACAAAAAATATTTTTTTGTGATTTTTTTTATGAAATGATTTATATAAAATATTCTATGCATAAAATTTATTTAGATTCAAACGCCACCATGCCGCTTTATCCTCAAGTGATTGAGGCAATGACGGCACAGTTACAGCATTTTGGCAACGCATCCGCCGTGCATAGCTTTGGGCGAGAGGCACGGCGTGATCTTGAGGCGGCACGGCGTAAAATCGCACAGCTATTGGGCTGTGATGCAGGGAAAATTATCTTTAACAGTGGCGCGACGGAGGGCAATAATACCGTCCTGCATGCGTTTCAGGGGCAAAAAATCTATATTTCCGCCATTGAACATGCCGCAATTTATGATGTGATTCCTGATGCGCCGCGCATTCCTGTGACCGCACAGGGTATTGTGGATATTGACGCGCTGCACGATATGATCGCCACCCACGGCGCACCTGATTTAATCTGTGTGATGCTGGCGAATAATGAAACAGGCGTGATCCAGCCGATTGCGGAAATCTCAAAAATTGCCCGTGCCTGTGGGGCGTATATCCATGTCGATGCCGCGCAATGTTTGGGGCGGATGCCGATTGATTTATCACAAATGGATATTGATTTTATGACTGTCTCTGCCCATAAAATGGGGGGCGCACAAGGGGTGGGGGCGTTGATTTTGGCAGGCTGCGGCACGGAAACTTGCCCTATATCGCCTGTCTTAATCCGCGGCGGCGGTCAAGAAAAAAACCAAAGAGCAGGCACAGAAAACGTGGCGGGCATCGTGGGTTTTGGCGTGGCAGCAGAACAGGCATTGCATGAATTAGAACAAGTTGATATGCGCCTGAAAATGCGCCAAGATTTTGAAAAGAGCCTCCGCACTATTGCCCCTGAAATCGTGATTTATGGGGAGGATGCGCCGCGCTTGTGGAATACAATCAAATTCGCCGTCCCGAATATCTCTATGCCTGCCAGCACATGGCTAATGAATTTTGACCTGCACGGTATTGCCCTAAGCAGCGGATCGGCCTGTTCCAGCGGCAAAGTCCATGCAGGGCACGTCATGCAAGCCATGGGCGTTGACCCCATCATCGGCAAATCCGCTTTGCGTTTGTCTATGGGGTGGCATACCACGCCAGAAGATTTAGATCAATTTTTGAATGTTTTTGAGAAGATTTATACCCGCGCATTAGGATAATGTTACAGCTCAAACCTTAGGCCGCCAATGACGCCATAGTTGCTATTGACCCCCACGGATGCATAAACATGATCCTTTAATTTTATGCCCAATCCTACACGAAATGCTTTGGGGTTGACAACAAAGTCAAATCCCATACGCTGCGCAAGTTTAAATTCTTTGACTAAAGGGACTTTGTTTAACGGAATATATCCCCTTGCTTGGGGGCGAATTTCACCTTTTGAGTCAATTTGTAGGGTGGTACGAATATTGCCTTTCCATACATATTGCAGCCCCGCCACAGGACGACCTGATAAACGCCCCTCTTCTAAAACAAAATTTGCCCCTGCATAGGCATCAAAATGTCGACTTAAGCGCACGGCAGAAAATACATCCGCCGCGCCGCGATTGCCGTTGGTATCAAGATCAATATCAAAAGGTTTGAAATGTTTTGTGAACCCTCTGGCTTCCCAATCCACAACGCCGCCTTTGGGGGATCCCGCGAATAAAATATCCGATTGCAATCCCAAACGCCCTTTCAACAGTGGAACAATTTCGCCATGATTGCCCTTGAAATGGTCGGGAATATTCTGGTCTGCCAATGATGGGTGGGCTGTAAATATTTGTGGCTTGGACTCCGTGTCAGGCTCCAAAGGCTCCAAAATCACCTCAGACAGGGGGGAATCTTTGGGACGAGGTGGGTTTTCCGTGAGATTGTCATTGGCAAAAGCATAGGATAAACATGACAAAAGCCCCGCCAATGTTAATACCATAGATTTTTGACGCCATTTTTGATGCTGATAAAACATACACGACTCCCTTTTGGTTTTTCATAAAATTCATAGTCCTTTTTGAAAGACTCTGCAAGCAAATAAAAAGGGAAATATTTTCTTGAGAATTTTTGAGAAAATTTATCAAAGATTGCATAAATCATAGAGATTAGGTATGGTATTTACCTTAAAAAAAATAAAAACTAAAACGGTAAAAAACATGGCAAAACTCAATTTTATTCGCAAAGATGGCAGTGTTATCCAAGCAGATGCCGCAGACGGCCTATCGGTGATGGAAGTGGCACAGCAATATAAAATCCCTGAAATTGAAGGGTCATGCGGCGGCGGCCTGTCTTGTGCCACCTGCCATGTCTATGTCCGCCCTGATTGGTATCCAAAAACTTTGCCCGATGACGGGATTAGCTTGGATGAAGAAGATATGCTAGACCTCGCCTTTGACGTCCGCGCCACATCGCGCCTATGCTGCCAAATCATCATGGATGCAGACAAAGACGGGCTGGAGGTCGCCGTGCCGTCATCAAGCCCTGATTGGGAGGGCGCGTGACTCACCCCCTAAACACATTAGGTTTCCCCAAACCCCCAGCTGAGACACGCGTGGTTGTTGCCATGTCGGGGGGGGTTGATTCGTCTGTGGTGGCGTCCTTGTTGCATGAGGAAGGCTATGATGTGATTGGCGTGACCTTGCAACTCTATGATCACGGGCAAGCCTTAAAGAAAAAGGGCGCGTGCTGTGCCGGTCAAGATATTTATGATGCGCGGCGTATTGCGGAGGAGCGCGGCTTTCCGCATTATGTGCTGGATTATGAGAGCCATTTTCGCGAAAGCGTGATTGATGATTTTGTGGACTCGTATCTTAAAGGGCAAACACCTATTCCCTGTGTGCGCTGTAACCAAACCGTGAAATTCCGTGATTTGTTAAAAGTCGCGCGTGATTTAGGCGCGGATTGTATGGCAACGGGGCATTATATCCAGCGCAAAATCAACCCTGATACAAATCAGGCGGAGCTGCATAACGCGGTCGATGCCACCAAGGATCAAAGCTATTTCCTGTTTGCCACGACACAGGAACAGCTGGATTTCCTACGCTTCCCCCTTGGTGGCTGGACAAAGGATATTACCCGCACCCACGCCCAAAGATTGGGCTTGCTGACCGCGGATAAGCCAGACAGCCAAGATATTTGCTTTGTACCAAACGGCGATTACGCCGCTGTGGTCGCAAAAATAAAGCCTGAGGCAACGAAAGTCGGGCGCATCGTGCATATTGATGGCCGTGATTTAGGCGAGCATCAAGGCATTATCCATTACACAATCGGTCAACGCCGCGGCATTGGCGTGGGTGGTGGGGTCACGGAAAATAATGAACCCCTTTATGTGATCCGCCTGAATGCGGCTGAAAACCAAGTCATTGTCGGCGGCAAATCCGCCCTTGCGCGCAATCAAATTATGATTGATGCAGGAAATTGGCTTGCTCCTATCCCTAAAGGCGGTATGAATATACGCCTCAAATTCCGATCCACCATGCTGCCCATGCCTGCGCATCTAAGCCTTGATCCTGTATCAGGATGCGGCATCATCACCCTGCCCACGCCGCAATACGGCATCGCCGGCGGTCAAGCGGCTGTATGCTATGACGGCACGCGCATTATTGGTGGGGGATGGATTACGGATACGGGGTTGAGTGACTAAAAAAAGGGAGGAAAATAATTTCCCCCCTTTTTATGATATATATAATCATTTAGTAACGGTAATTTTCGCCTTTGAATGGCCCTTCTTGGCTTACGCCAATATAGTCAGCTTGAGATTTTGATAATGTACTGAGTTGAACGCCTAATTTCTCAAGATGTAAGGCGGCGACTTTTTCATCCAAATGTTTAGGCAGAACATAGACTTGGTTCTCATAACGCTCTGCGTGTGCCCAAAGCTCAATTTGTGCCAAGGTTTGGTTTGTGAAAGAGGCGCTCATCACAAAGGAGGGGTGACCCGTGGCACAGCCTAAATTCACCAAACGCCCCTCTGCTAATAATAAGATTTTTTTACCATCAGGAAATTCAATTTCATCGACTTGGGGTTTGATATTATTCCATTTCAGATTCCGCAAGGGCTCAACTTGGATTTCATTGTCAAAATGCCCAATATTACAGACAATCGCGCGGTCTTTCATCGCGCGCATATGATCCATTGTGATCACGTCATGGTTTCCTGTTGCCGTTACAAAAATATCAGCGCGGGGTGCGGCGTTTTCCATGGTGACGACTTCATATCCTTCCATCGCGGCTTGTAGAGCGCAAATCGGGTCGATTTCAGTCACCAAGACGCGTGCGCCTGAGCTGCGGAGGGATTCCGCTGATCCTTTGCCTACATCACCAAACCCAGCCACAACGGCGATTTTTCCGGCCATCATGACATCGGTGGCACGACGAATGGCATCGACTAAACTCTCACGGCAGCCATATTTATTGTCAAATTTTGACTTTGTAACGCTATCATTGACATTAATCGCCGGAATTTTTAACGTGCCATTTTTTGCCATTTGGTGCAAACGCAAAACGCCTGTTGTTGTTTCCTCAGAAACACCTTTAATATCTTTTAACAATTCAGGATATTCTTCGTGGATGATTTTTGTAAGATCACCGCCATCATCTAAGATCATGTTCGGTGTCCAGCCATCGGTGCTTTTGATTGTTTGATGAATGCACCAAACATAGTCTTCCTCTGTTTCGCCTTTCCACGCAAAAACAGGGATGCCTGCGGCGGCAATGGCGGCGGCGGCTTGGTCTTGGGTTGAGAAAATATTGCAAGATGACCAGCGGACAGACGCACCCAAGGCAGTCAATGTTTCAATTAATACAGCCGTTTGAATGGTCATATGAAGGCAACCGACAATGCGCGCCCCTTTCAAAGGTTGTGTCGCGCCATATTCGCGGCGCAATGCCATTAATCCGGGCATTTCAATTTCGGCTAAAGTGATTTCTTTGCGTCCCCATGCCGCTAAGTTAATATCACGAACTTTATAATCGCCCTGATCAGAGAAAACAGGTTTTTGAGCGGCAGCAGACATATGTTTATCCTATAAATAATGAAACGAAAGAGTTTGGTTGCAAGTGATATTAATGTTCAACACCAAAAAAGCAAGTGTTGAATCGGATATGTTGCTAAAATTATAGCCTGAACAATGTTAAATAAAATTTTTGATCTTTGTTCATTATCTATCTTGGTTTTTCTTTTGAATGGAGTTATACTCTATGCATGGCACGGCGAAATGATCATCATCGAGATGATTTAAAAAAAATAATTCATCAAACCGCAACCGAAATAATCCAAACACAGGGAATATCGGGCTTAACCGCGCGTGCCTTGGCGCATAAAATTGGCTATAGTTTGGGGACAATCTATAATGTCTATCCTGATATGGATGCGCTGAAACAAGATATTAATTTAACGACGTTACAATTATTGCATCAAACCTGTATAAATGGGTTGAGTGATGCAGGCACGGATGCTTTGCCGCGGTTGAAAAAACTTGCGTTGATTTATGTTGATTTTGCCAAGGATAATCATGCGTTATGGCAGTTGCTGTTTGCATTACCTGTGAATCCAAAACAAACGGAACGCCAATGGGATGATTTGCCCACACCATACCAAGATCAATTACAAAAATTATTTGGATTGATTGAGGAAAATTTGCAAATTCACCCTGCCATCCCCAAGCCCTATATTAGCAAATTGGCAAAATTATTATGGGTCAGTTTGCATGGGTTTAGCATGCTATGCCTCGATGGACGTGTTTCCACATTGGGGTTAGGGAAAGCGGAGGATTTAGTTGCATTATTGTTAAATCAATTTGATATTGCCCCAAAAACCAAAGCGTAATACCCAAAGCCTAATACCCAAGGCGTAATACAATGTAACATAAGCGTGATTTGATTTTATAGTGCGTAATTTTAATAATAAAATCATCTGCAATTTTTCAAAATTTTCTTAAAAAAAGGATTTCCCCTATGTGCGGTATTATTGGTATTGTTGGCAAGGATCATGTTGCACCTCGCTTATTAGAAGGCTTAAAACGCCTTGAATATCGCGGCTATGACAGCGCAGGGATCGCGACCTTATACCAAGGCACATTGGATCGCCGCCGTGCGGAAGGCAAGCTGATCAATCTTGATGAAAAATTGCAAAAAACCCCTTTAAATGGGCATATCGGCATTGGTCATACGCGCTGGGCAACGCATGGCAAACCCACAGAAAATAACGCCCATCCCCATATGACAGAATCCTTGGCGCTGGTGCATAATGGGATCATCGAAAATTATGCGGAATTGAAAAGAGAATTACAAGAAAACGGCGTTCATTTCACCAGTGATACTGATACCGAAGTCATTGCCGCGCTGATGACGCGTGACCTGATGGAAACAAACGATCCTTGGCAAGCGGCGCTAAAAACCATGGCACGCCTGACGGGGGCATATGCCATTGCGGTTATTTTTAAAGATTATGACGGCCTAATGATCGGCGCGCGCCACGGCACACCTTTGGCAGTGGGATATGGGGATGATGAATTATTCTTAGCCTCGGATTCCTATGCGCTTGCGCCCTTAACACGCAAGATTTGTTTTTTAGAGGACGGTGATCGTGTGTTGATTAAAAACGGCACAGCACAGATTTTCAATCAACATAACGAACCCCAAGACCGCCCCATTCGCATGACCGCGCAATCAGGTGCAACAACAGGTAAGGGCGAATATCGTCATTTTATGCTGAAAGAAATTTATGAACAACCCGCTGTCATTGGGGATACGTTAAATAGTTTTATCAACCCCACCACAGGGGCAATCAGTATCCCTGCTGATATTTTGACAGCGCTAAAGGGCGCATCACGCTTAACATTGGTGGCGTGTGGCACGGCGTATTATGCGTGTATGGTTGGGAAATATTGGTTTGAACAGATTGCAGGGCTATCCTGTGAGGTCGATGTTGCCTCTGAATTTCGCTATCGTAACCCCCCATTGCCCGTTGATGGATGCGCCCTCTTTGTTTCCCAAAGTGGCGAAACATTGGATACATTAGAAGCGTTACGCCTGTGTCGTTCAAAAGGGCAAAAAATACTGTCCGTTGTCAATACAATCGAAAGCACGATTGAACGTGAATCAGATTATGTTTTGCGTACGCTGGCGGGGCCTGAAATTGGCGTTGCCTCCACCAAGGCTTTTACCACGCAATTAACAACGTTGGCATGCCTTGCCCTAGCGCTGGCGGTAGAAAACGGATCGGTGAACGATGTTCAGGCGAAGGTTTTAAGCGATGCCTTGCGGACAATCCCTGAGAAAATGACGAAAATCTTAAACAGCGATAGCTTTATTCAACAGATTGCAAAATCTGTATCAGAGGCACGCGATGTGCTGTATTTAGGGCGTGGCGCCTTATATCCGTTGGCATTAGAGGGTGCGTTAAAGCTGAAAGAAATATCCTATATTCATGCCGAAGGATACGCAGCAGGGGAAATGAAGCATGGTCCTATTGCCCTGATTGATGACCAAGTCCCGATTGTTGCGCTTGCTCCTGCTGGTGATCCACTTTTTGAGAAAATGGCATCCAATATCCAAGAATCCGTGGCGCGTGGTGGAAAAGTCTTGTTGATTAGCGACCAAGCAGGTTATAATGCCCTGCATGATATTGCTGCATGGTCAGTGGTGATTGATGATGTGCATCCTTTTGTTGCCCCGATCCTTTATTGCGTGCCTGTACAATTATTGGCGTATCATGCGGCAGTGACCAAAGGCACGGATGTCGATCAACCACGGAATTTGGCAAAATCCGTGACGGTGGAATAGTAATGTTGACAAGTGAATGATAAGAATGGTAGATTTAATTTATGAAAAATATTTTTAATAAACGTGTTTTAGCGGGTCTTCTTATTCTTTTCGTGGGTGTAAGTGGCTTTTCTTTGTCAGGATGTGGGGAGCAGCCGCGGAGTCCAACAATAAACACTCCTTCTGATCAGAAAAATTCCAATCCCTATGGGGAGGATTATTCAGGTCAAATGATGTCTGAAGATGACGCTTTAGCGATCATGCAAAAAAATGTTGATGATGCTTATCGTCGCGCTCGTGATAATGAAGGTGAAGAATCAGGTTTTGTTGAAGATGCTTATTTAATTGTCCCTTCTGATACAACAATCCAAGGACTTTCTGATCTTTTTAATCAAGGAACTTTTACATCCGTAGATGAATTATATGATAAAGTCACATCGAATGTGGTTTTGTTGACACAAACAGAGGTGAAGCATTTTAAAGAATGGCAAATTTTAGAAGTCATTGATAACAATGATGATAAAATTGATCAAGATACGAAAATCGCGGATTTAGATGATTTAGCAAATAAGGGCACATCTTTTATGGATTTGGCAGATCCAGACAGTCAAATTCGCGACCATTTTATCCAATTTATCGTACGCATGGATAAAGCACAAAAAAGAGATAATCAAAACAAACCTCCTCTTGCTCAAACTTTATCTAATTCCTAAAAATCATTATCAATCCATTCTTGTTCCATGGATTTTAAGCAATCCCCTAATTCTTTTCCTGTTAGCGCGGTTTTTGCCATGATGTCATGTGCGTTAAATGGAGGTTTTGGGGGGTGCCAGTTTCTTAAAATTCTGGCATCGTTGGCGTTTAAATCATGCCCTTGTATAATAAATACAGAAAATGCCAAATCATGCCCTAAATAATAGATTAATCCTTTTAACAGATTTTTGGGGTGTATATAGGGGGCAGGGTTTTTAAAAATCTGCCAAATCTTTTTTTGGGCACGGGTTAAATGAAAAACGTCATGGATGATATGGCTATGATCCCATAATGCATAGAGTCGTGAGATCAAAAAACTGTCTTGTGATTCTGTTTCTATGATTGCGTTAAAGAGGGTTAAATCTTTATTGAAGGGCAAGATTTCAGCATGGGCCATTTCTTGTAAAACAGCTGTGGGGCAGGGGGTTTTTAGAATTTTAAAAATTTCCTGCGTGATTCGTTCACGGGAAAGTTGTTTTAAACCTGATTTCAACATTTTGCATGCTGCCCATCCTGTATCGTTTGGAATGGGAATATAATATTGCGCATGAAAGCGGCAATAACGCAGGATGCGTAAATAATCTTCTTCTAAACGCTGTTCAGCAACGCCGATAAAGGATATTTTGAGAGGGTGTATGTCTTTTAATCCTGTATTCAAGGGAGCGTACACTTGACCGTTTTGATCGCAATATAGGGCATTTACTGTAAAATCACGCCGCGCAGCATCCATTGCCCAATCATCCGTTTTTTCAATAATGGCATGCCTGCCGTCACCCTGTATGTCACGACGTAATGTGGTGATTTCAAAATTTTTGCCCTCTAAATGTGCGGTAATGGTGCCGTGCTGTAATCCTGTTGGTATGGTTTTTATGTTATGACTTTCCAATAGATTGATCACTATATGTGGATCATGGATTGTGGCAATATCAATATCTGTTACGGAAAAACCTAATAAGGCCTGACGAACGGCACCGCCTACATACAAAGCCTGTAGAGGGCTTTGATTTAAGATTGCCATGATTTTTTGCGCATCAGGGCATTTCAAAAAATCAGGCAAGGGGTGAAATTGGAAAATGGGCTGCATCATTTATACGATAGCAAAAAAGACCCGTAAAAACCACGGATCTTTTTTGTTTTTAAGCGTTACCTGTTCAAATCTCGCCTTTTAACTGCTAACGTGAGGCAACCATTGTGCCTTGGTTTCTTTCCTGTTCATGTAACCACCATGATTGTTCATTGATTGAGAAAATCGGTTCATACCGTGTGGATGCACGCGTATAGGTGGCTTGTTTAATTTGGTTGTCTAAAAACATTGATCCTTGATCTGTATAAACAATCAAGATTGCATGGTGGATGCCTTTTTCAGTGTCATTGACAATGGCAATGCGTAGGCGTTCTTTGGGAACATTCATCATGCGTAACAACATATATTTTGTAATGGCAAAATCTTCACAATCTCCACCGCCGCGTTTAAAAAATTCGACTGGTGTTTCCCAATAATCACTTTTGCCCCATAGTTTTTGATCTGTTGTATAGGTTTTTTGATTGACAAAATGATTGATATTTTGTGCTAAGACCCCTAAATCTTGACCACGCCATGTGGCTATATTTGATTGCACATAGGGTAAGATTTGTTGTTTTTCGCGCTCAAAACGACTCAGCATACTTGTCCATTTATTAAAGGGAGAAATATCACTCGATTTGCGTTCTGCGGTTTCAAAAAGTTTTGGATAAGCGGATACGGGTTGATAGCTGATATTTTGTACGCCATAACTTGATTCTGCATGCACTGTTTTTGAGATGCCTAAGCTGGAAAAACCAATAATGGCTGTGGCCAATGTCAGCATACCACGCATCATAAATTGCTGTGCAATGGTACGGTAAATTGTGTGGCGGCTAACGATTTGTTGATCAATCAAAATCTTGCCTAAGGCTTGGCCAGATTGTTTTTGGGTGTCCAAAGCACGGCGAAGCTGTTGTGATGTAATGCGTCGTTTTTGAACCAGTAAAGCGCCCAATTTATAGCGTTGTTTTTCGGGGTGATTTATTTTTATATCTGTTATCATTTTGTCCCTCACTTCGCTTATCAGGGGTAATCTTCGTATATACATAATGTATCGCAAAAGGATTGACAAAAAGTAAATGTGTCATTAGAAATATTAAGATTATCTGTTGTCTTTTCATGTTCTTTTTTAACAAAGCTATTTCTGATGTCCCTCCTTATTCCAAAAGATATAAAAGATCCTCATTTCCAAACATCATCGACCATTGAACGATTGCAAGGTGCAAAAGTACTGGTCATTGGCGATGTTATGTTGGATGAATTTGTTTATGGTGATACCAAAAGAATTTCACCCGAAGCGCCCGTCCCTGTTTTGTTGGTCAAAAGCAGCAATATGATGGCAGGGGGGGCAGGCAATGTTGTTTCCAATCTGTTGGGCTTGAAAATAAAACGATGTGGTTTAATCGCCGTTGTGGGGGTTGATTCGAAAGCCCTTGCCTTGACAGATATGCTGGAAAAATTGGGATGCCATGATGTTGCCTTAATTGCAGACCCCACACGCCCCACACCGTTGAAAATACGCTATATTGCGCGAACACAACAATTGGTGCGCATTGATCATGAGCGTACAGGGGCGATTGATTCGACAATTTCAAAACAGGTCAAACAAAAATTTATCGATTTATTGCCTGATTATGATGTTGTTTTAATATCTGATTACGGTAAAGGTGTATTGAGTGACGATATTTTAAGTTATGTCATTGAGGCTGCGCGTCGAGCCAATAAAATCGTGGTTGTTGATCCAAAGGGGGATGATTATCGTTGTTATAAAGGGGCACATATCGTGACACCGAACAAAGATGAGCTTTCCCAAGCAACAAAAATGCCAACATCAACCAACGAAGATGTGGCAACAGCATCAAAATCTTTGTTGGCTTATGCAGGTATTGAGGCCATCGTTGCAACGCGTTCTGAGAAAGGGATGAGTGTTGTGCATCAATCCCAAGATATATCTCAGATCATCCATATGCCGACCCAAGCCCGTGAAGTCTATGACGTTTCAGGCGCGGGGGATACGGTTATTGCTACCATCGCCGTGGCTGTGGCGGTGGGAATGAATTTATATTATGCCGCATATTTGGCCAATATTGCGGGGGGCATAGTGGTTGGGAAACAGGGAACAGCCGCGATTCGTTTGAATGAATTATCAGATGCCTTATTACATGATGATCAATTTGTGAATCATCAATCCGAAAGCGGTCTGGTAAACCGTATTTTTCAATCCCCCATTTATCAGCATATGGAATCTTTAATGGTGGATGTTCAACGTTGGCGTGCGCGTGGATTAAAAGTGGGCTTTACCAATGGGTGCTTTGATATTTTGCACGCAGGTCATGTTTCTTATCTTAACAAAGCGCGGGCGCAATGTGATCGTTTGATTGTAGGATTAAATAGCGATGCGTCCATTACACGTCTGAAGGGGGCGTCGCGTCCTGTGAATGAATATATGAACAGGGCGGCGGTTTTATCCGCCCTTGGGGTTGTGGATGCTGTTATTGCCTTTGGCGATGATCCCGAAGATCAGGATACACCTGTCCGTTTGATTAAAACCATTCGCCCTGATGTATTGGTAAAGGGAGCGGATTATACCGTTGAACAGGTTGTGGGACATGAAATTGTTTTGGGATATGGCGGTCAAATTTACTTAGCCCCTTTAGAAGAGGGCTTAAGCACCACAGAAACAATTCGTAAATTAAAGAAAGATTAATCATTCCAACGCATCATAAACGGACTGTTTTAAATTTTTTTCAGAAATATTGATGGTCTGTATGACGATGTCTAAATCCTGCTTTTCTATTCTTTGCTTGCTGCTCTTAAGCGCCTGTGGCTTTTCAAAAACTACGCCTTTTGCAACGGGGTATGCCTATCAAAATGGAACAGATGCTGCGCCTTTTCATGAAAAACATGATCTTGTTATCGATAAAGAATTTGATACACCAGAAATTCAAAAAATTGTCCAGCAATTCCAAAAGCCTGTGACAGAATTATTGAATGTGATTGAAGGACAGCATGGCAAGGTACAGGAATATGTTTTCTTACAAAGCCGCTCTCAAGGTGTTGCGCATCAAGCTTCCCCGTTATTGACTGGGTTTGAATATGCGTTGCGTCATGAAATGCTGCAACGTGGCTATAAAATTGATACAGCCAACCCCAGCGAAACCGAAGACAGCGCAAAAATCCCCTATATTTTATATTATGATGTAAACCCGAACCGCAATATTGTGACGATGCGCCACGGGGCTGAAACGGATCTTGCTGTATGGACAACCGAACAAAAAAGCCAACGTCCCCCTGCCGTTGATAGGGGCTATGTTTTAAATCAGGACGAAGCCTATTTTCTGCTTAGTTTAGCACAGACAGATGGGAAAGAAATAACCCCAATCAGTGTGGCGACGGGGTTATATCAGATTGATCACGCATGGGATTTAAATCAACATCATCGTTTTTTATCACCCATAGCGGGTATTCGTCGGAATTTAGCGGATGAAAATGGTGATGATTATGATATTAAACGTTAAACGATTTTTCTTTTTAAGCGTTTTCATCCTTGCAACCTTGCCTGTGCAGGGCTGTGTTTACGGATTGCCCTATGTCGCAAAGGGGTTGTTTCCAAAAACAGCGGATAATTTAACGGATCGCAATTATGCAGTGGTTGAATTATTAGTGCAGCAATCCCCTTATCAAATCAGTAAAAAAGAAACCATCATCACCGCGCCATTGGAATTGGATGATCTGGAATTACAGCCTATAGCAACGCCCTTTGGTCGATTAGTCACGGAGCAAATGGCATCGCGTTTGGTACAATTGGGCTATCGTGTGCATGATCGATCCTTAACCAGTGGGCGTGCTTATCAATTAGAAGATCAAAGCCTGCAACGTGTTTACAGCCCATCGCGTATTCCAATTGATTTGGCGCAATCAACACGGACAGCGGATGTTTCCAATGCAAAAAGAACAGATGGCGTGACACTCATGCCACAAAAAACACTGAATTTACCCAAAACAGGCATTTTATTGACAGGGTTTTATACCCCATCAGGTACAGATTTATTGGTTCATGTTCGTCTTGTGAATTTGCAGGATCATAATATCATCACGGGCTTTGATTATCGTGTGCCCTATACGGCTGATTTGCGCGCGATTGCTGAACCTAAAAAATCCGTGATGGATTATTTAGGTCATAATAAAACATGGTTTTAAAACACTATAAGCGCCTACTTCACCCCTGTTATGGCGGGATCAAGATCAATGGGTTTGCTCATTAACGTATCGGGCAGCTTACAAACGCTCGCCTCAACGGTGCGTCCGACCATTTCTTTTTTTGCTTCAATTTCAACTTTTGTTAGACCAGATGTCAAGCCGCGCTCAAATCGCGCATAAAATAATCCATCTTCTGGATAGCGGCTGGAACGATCAAATTTAAATTCATCTTTTTCACCGCCATTATAGGTGGAAAAAACTTTGAAGCGTTTGATTTTTAGAGGGGCGCCAAAATTAAGCTGTAAATAATATTGATTCCCTGATAGGTTTTTTGAAAATTTATCAAACAAAGAAATTTTTGTATCGGCTTTGTCGATTGTAACGCTTTGTTTCATCTCAGATTTTGTGGAGCAATCCCCATAAATTGAGGGAATGGCCTGTTCAAACAAGGTGCGTTGACCAAAATTATAATATGCCGGAATTTCCCAAATCAAGATTTTTGGGGGATGTTCTTTGAAATCCTTGGAATTTAAATAGGAAATGATTGATGTGTCCAATCCGCCGCCTGAAACAGCCCGATTATCAACATCACGGGCTAAATATTGCTTTAACCAACCTTCGAAATTGGAAACAGAATCCTCTGATTTACTGTTGCTTGTTCCCACAAGGACGATTTCAGGTTTTTTCGTATCCCCAAATAAACTATCGGCATCGGCTTTTTGATCACCTGCCAAGACGGTTACGGAGTTAAAGCCGTCTTCAGATGGAATTCCTTTGGTATCACATAGTTTCTCAACAACGCTTTTAAATGTTCCTTCATAATCCACGCGTACGGGATCATTTGTTTTAAATTGAACTTCGGGGATTTGTTTATAGACATCTTTTAGATTTTTTTGGATATAATCAGCTAAGGCATGCGCTTGGGCTTGTGCGCCATAAGTTGTCCAGTGGTGGTCACGTTTGTAAAAATAGGTATCTGCTTTTGAAAAATCTGTAATTCCTACGATATGTAATCCAGTTGTGCGTGTGTTTTCCAGCATTTCTGTGTAATTTTTACGCGCCGCATCAACGTTAAAATCTTTAAAAAATTGACGATCTGAGGGCAGAACAGCCTCATTCACTAATCCGCGTGTGGGGGGATAGGCAATAACCAATTCGACATTTTTTTCTTTTAAGGCTTTTTGTAAAACTTGAAAATTCCGCAAACCATCTTTTTTAAAGTAAAAATTTGACCGGAAATCAGTGGCTGTTCTAAAAACCCATCCCTCTTGGCCTTGTAACAGCATTTCATAGGCTTGTTTTTTATGTTTTTTATAGGCATTGACATCTGTCATTGCGGAACAGAATTTAGGAATATCTGCCGCATGCACATGTGCGGGCATAAAAAATGCGGTTGTAATCAAGCTGAGTAACAAAAGGCGGCGGTTCATCGTTCAATTATCCTTTATCTGTGTATTTTGAGTATCTTTTTTTAGGTCATAATTCATGGGTAGGAAACGCTCAGGGATCTCCCATATAATCAGTTTCGGCGTGGCGTTTTTGAATTGATCGCTTTCTAAATAATTTTTCATAGGGGTAAAGGGGCCTTTGCCTTCTTCTGC
>JBIICI010000016.1:0-43089 GCA_044238935.1 Gemmobacter sp. | reverse complement strand
AACCTGCAATCACAGGAATATCATCCCCAGGGAAGTCATAAGAGCTCAAAAGCTCACGGATTTCCATTTCAACCAATTCCAACAATTCTGCATCATCAACTTGGTCAACTTTGTTCATGAACACGACCAAGGAAGGAACACCAACCTGACGCGCCAACAAGATGTGTTCACGAGTCTGAGGCATCGGACCATCAGCAGCATTCACCACCAAGATCGCGCCGTCCATTTGCGCCGCACCCGTGATCATGTTTTTAACATAGTCAGCGTGACCTGGGCAGTCAACGTGTGCATAGTGACGGTTTTCTGTTTCATATTCAACGTGGGCTGTGGAAATTGTAATCCCACGCGCGCGCTCTTCAGGTGCTTTGTCGATCTGATCATACGCTTTGAAATCACCAAAATATTTTGTGATCGCCGCTGTCAATGTTGTTTTACCATGGTCAACGTGCCCGATTGTTCCAATGTTACAATGTGGCTTTGACCGTGAAAATTTTTCCTTACCCATTTTACTATCCTTCTATCTAAGACTTAAAATAATTTCAGTTTAATTTGATTCCTATCCTGCCATTTTCTGACGAACTTCGTCAGCAACATGGGCTGGAACAGGGTTATATTTTTCAAATGTCATGGAATATTGCGCACGACCTTGGCTCATGGAACGAAGCGTGTTGATATATCCAAACATATTGGCCAAAGGCACAGAGGCTGTAATGGCTTTCGCGTTTCCACGAGATTCCATGGAAGAAACTTGACCACGACGGCTGTTTAGATCGCCAATAATATCACCCATATATTCTTCAGGTGTGATGACTTCGACCTTCATGATTGGCTCTAAAAGCTGAGGGCCTGCTTTTGGCATTGCCTCACGGAATGCAGCACGGGCTGCAATTTCGAACGCCATGACAGAAGAGTCAACATCATGGTACGATCCGTCAATCAAGCTGACTTTAAAGTCAATTGTTGGGAATCCTGCGATAACACCGTTTTCTTTGGCTTGCTCAAGACCTTTTTGAACCCCTGGGATATATTCCTTAGGAACAGCACCGCCAACGATTTTACTTTCAAAAGAAAATCCTTCACCTGATTCCGCAGGCTCAAACACCAATTTGATTTTCGCGAACTGACCAGAACCCCCAGTTTGTTTTTTGTGGGTATAATCAATTTCAAATGATTTCGTAATTGTTTCACGGTATGCAACCTGTGGCGCACCAATATTCGCCTCAACCTTGAACTCACGACGCATACGATCAACGATAATATCCAAGTGCAATTCACCCATACCACGGATCAACGTTTGACCTGATTCATGATCAACAGAAACACGGAATGATGGATCTTCTGCCGCCAAACGCTGTAGCGCTTGAGACATCTTTTCTTGATCAGCTTTTGTTTTTGGCTCAACCGCGATTTCGATAACAGGCTCAGGAAATTCCATGCGCTCAAGCACGATAGGCTTTGAGGTATCGCATAATGTATCCCCTGTTGTGGTTTCTTTCAAACCAACCAACGCCACAATATCCCCTGCATGAGCAATTTTGATTTCTTCGCGGTTGTTTGAGTGCATCAACAACATACGACCAATACGCTCTCTCTTATCTTTCACAGAGTTTTGTAAGTAAGAGCCCGATTCCAATGTTCCAGAATAAATCCGTACGAAAGTTAACGCACCCACGAATGGATCATTCATGATTTTGAACGCCAAACAGGATACAGGGGCTTTATCATCGCAAGGACGAGAATCGTCTTCATCACTATCAACTTTTTTACCCTGCACATCACCAATATCAATCGGTGAAGGAAGATAATCCACAACGCCGTCCAACAAAGGCTGAACACCTTTATTTTTGAACGCTGTCCCACAAAGCACAGGCACGAATGCGCTAGAAATTGTCCCCTTACGGATACAGGCTTTTAGCGTTTTCATGTCAGGCTCATTACCTTCCAAATACGCTTCCATCGCTGCATCATCTTGCTCAACAGCAAGCTCAATCAATTTTTGTCTATATTCCTCGGCTTTGGCTTTCAGATCAGCAGGAATTTCTTCCTCATGGTATGCCGCGCCCAAGGTTTCTGCATCCCAGATAATGGCTTTCATTTTAACCAAATCAATGATCCCAGCAAAATCGCTTTCAGCACCAATAGGAAGCTGAATTGGCAAAGGCACTGCACCCAAACGGCTAACAATCATTGAGATTGTGTTGTAGAAATCCGCGCCTGTTTTATCCATTTTATTAACAAAACAAATACGGGGTACGTTATATTTATCCGCTTGACGCCATACCGTTTCTGTTTGAGGCTCAACCCCAGCATTCGCATCAAAAACCGCAACCGCACCATCCAAGACGCGCAAGGAACGCTCAACTTCGATTGTGAAATCAACGTGACCGGGAGTATCAATAATATTCATACGGATTTTCTGACCATCCGATACACCGCCTGCAGGGCCTGTCCAGAATGTTGTTGTCGCCGCAGATGTAATCGTGATCCCACGCTCTTGCTCTTGCTCCATCCAGTCCATTGTTGCCGCGCCGTCATGGACTTCGCCAATCTTGTGGGATTTTCCTGAATAGTACAAAATACGCTCAGTTGTTGTGGTCTTACCCGCATCGATGTGCGCCATAATCCCAAAATTTCTGTAATGTTCGTAAGCAATTTCGCGTGACATTTTCAATTCCAATTTTTATATAAGATAATTTTTAAAACCAAATCCTTAAACCCAATTTTACCAACGGAAATGCGCGAAAGCCTTGTTGGCTTCGGCCATTTTGTGGGTATCATCACGCTTTTTCACCGCTGATCCACGATCATTGGCTGCATCCAGCAATTCACCCGCCAAACGCTCCATCATTGTGCTTTCAGAACGCTTACGTGCAGCGTTAATCAACCAACGAATAGCCAAAGCCTGCGCGCGCTCAGGGCGAACATCAACAGGCACTTGGTATGTCGCCCCACCAACACGGCGAGAGCGCACTTCCAAATGCGGACGGACTTTTTTCAAAGCAATATGGAACAGGCGCAAGCCTTTTGATCCAGAAGATGATACAGATCCTTCTTCATCCTGAACATCCCCACCTTTTTTATCCATCAACTCCAACGCGTCATACGCAATGGTTTCCGCAATGGATTTTTTACCATCGAGCATTAAGCTGTTGATAAATTTTGAAAGTGTAACATCCCCGAATTTCGGATCAGGTAAAACTTGACGCTTTTCAGCACTATGACGACGAGACATAATCTATCCCCCTTATTTCGGACGCTTCGCGCCATAACGCGAACGTGATTGTTTACGATTTTTAACCCCTTGCGTATCCAACGCACCACGGATCACGGTATAACGCACCCCTGGTAAGTCTTTTACACGACCACCACGCACCAACACAACAGAGTGTTCCTGCAGATTATGGCCTTCCCCTGGGATATAACAAATAACCTCAAACCCTGTGGTCAAACGGACTTTTGCGACTTTACGCAAAGCGGAGTTTGGTTTTTTCGGGGTTGTTGTATAAACACGTGTACAAACACCACGACGCTGAGGATTCCCCTTTAGCGCACGGTTTTTCTTACGTTTAACAACTTTCTGGCGTTCTTGGCGAACAAGCTGGTTAATGGTTGGCATTCTTTAACTTTCCTTAAAAAACGATATTGTGCGTCTTACGGTATGCGCGCACGCCTTAAAACCTATGGGAAACCCCAAGATTCTTGCAAAGCTGAACGGACTATAAGGGAATAAATACAAATCCGTCAAGTGATTCTTACAATTATTTTTTATGACAGGGAATTTTTTGTGTTTTTGGTGATGATTTGCGATATTTATAATAGAAATAATGGGGTTATTACAAGCTTTATCTAAAACAACGGCATCAATAAAACCAATGCTTTATCCGTATAATAGCATAATGAAATTTAGAGTATTTTTTTATCTCTTTAGACGAATCTAATTCAAGCCTGAAATAGTTATCGTCCATACGATTTCTCAAGATATATATTGGGTCATATAAGTTTTTAAAATCGTTATATTTAAATTTTATATAGAAAACCGGTTCATATTCGATAATTTCTTCAAAATCAAAATTAACAATATTAGAAAATGGCAAATGAAACACTAAACATTTATTCTTATGCTCTGTAAAGCCTTTGTAACCCTTACTAGGTTTATCAAAGAAAAATATACCTTTATCATCGACATAGGCACTGGTACTTGTATACCACAAAGATTCTTGAAAATATAATCCTGTATTATTGATCCAAGAGGAATATATAAGCCTTGTATCGTCATATTCAGCCCATAAATTATGTTTATAAGCATCGTTTTCAAGTTTGCTGGGATAGTTTTTCCAATAAACAAATCTAATTCCTGCGCCTTTTATTCCATTTTCATGCTTTTCTAAAACATATTTCCCAAGTTTAGATTCAATAAGTGATCTATATTCTAAATCTGATTTTATTCGGTCAACAGATGAACTGAATGCTTTATTTCTAAAGTACTCTATGATTGGTCTAAACTTAAGAATAGAAAAACCTAACCCAATCAAAAATGAGGCATTTTGAAGAAAGGTTACGATTGGTTCAATCTTGGTATTAAAATTTAAAACATCCACAATCTTCACTCGATGCCCTATTGTTAAGAATAAAATAACATAGCAGGAAGTATAAACTTTAGACAACACAAAAAAAAGGGAGGCACAAACCCCCCTTTTCCTCATAAACTCTAGAAAAACCCCTACTCCGCAGCCATTAACGCCAAGGTGTCTGTTTCATCCACAGACTGTGCCTCTAGGGCGGCTTGTTGCTGTTGGGTGGCAATCGCAACGCGGTCGCGGTCGGCGGCAACGCGGCGAACGCGGTTCATGTAGGCGCCTGTTCCTGCAGGGATCAAGCGTCCGACAATCACGTTTTCCTTTAGGCCGATCAATTTATCGACTTTGCCCTGTGTGGCGGCTTCGGTCAAGACGCGGGTGGTCTCTTGGAAGGACGCGGCAGAGATAAAGGAGCGTGTTTGCAACGATGCCTTAGTAATACCCTGTAAGATCGGACGACCTTTGGCAGGGATTTTGCCGGCTTCCATCAGCTTTTGGTTGGTGACTTCAAATTCATCACGATCGACATTTTCAGCCGTCAGGTACGTTGAATCACCCACATCCAGCACTTCGACTTTTTGCAGCATTTGACGCACGATGACCTCAATGTGTTTATCACTGATTTTCACCCCTTGCAGGCGGTAAACATCTTGAATCTCATTGGTCAAATAATCCGCCAACGCCTCAACACCCATCACATCCAAAATGTCATGTGGGACTAATGCACCGTCTAGTAATGGATCACCTTTACGGACATAATCGCCCTCTTGCACTGCCAAATGACGACCTTTCGGGATCATATATTCGCGTGGTTCACCATCATCTTTGTTGGACGGATTAACGATGATGCGGTGTTTGGATTTGTAATCCTTACCGAATTCAACATAACCCTCAACCTCAGAAATAATCGCGAAATCTTTCGGGCGACGAGCTTCGAACAATTCCGCCACGCGCGGTAGACCCCCTGTAATATCACGGGTTTTGGAGCTTTCACGCGGGATACGTGCAATAACATCCCCAGCCTTTACCGTTGCGCCGTCATTGATGGATAAAATCGCATCCGCGGACATATAGTAATTGGCAGGCAGACCATTGCCCAAGGTAATGACTTCGTCTTTCGCATCAAACAAGGAAATACGCGGTTTCAAGTTTGATCCACGCGATTGATTGCGCCAATCAATGACTTTTTTGGAGGAAATCCCTGTGGCTTCATCCAACTGTTCGGTGACCGATACACCCTCAACAAGGTCGAAATAGCGGGCAATCCCGTCTTTTTCAGTAATGATCGGGGCTGTGTAAGGATCCCATTCGGCAATTTTCTGACCAGGTTTAACTGCACCATTGTTATCCACCAACAAACGCGCGCCATAGGGAACGCGATGCATGGCTTTTTCAATGCCTGCGCCGTCTTTGATTACCAATTCCGTGTTGCGGTTCATAATGATCGCCACGCCATCGGAATTGCGGACGATATTTTGATTGCGGACTTCCAATGATCCCTCTAGCGAGGATTCAATGCTGGAGCGCTCCGCACCCCGTTGCGCTGCACCCCCAATGTGGAAGGTACGCATGGTAAGCTGTGTTCCCGGTTCACCAATGGATTGCGCTGCCATAACACCGACAGCCTCACCCACATTCACCTGTACCCCACGCGCCAAGTCACGGCCGTAACATTTCGCACAAATGCCGCCTGCGGTATCGCACGTCAAGACAGAACGTACAAGCGCTTCACGCACGCCTGATTTGTTAATGGCTTCTTCCATTTCCTCATCAACGATGGTGTTTCTGGCGACCAATAATTTGCCATGTGTATCATAAAGATCACGTGCCAAGGTACGACCCAACAAACGCTCCGCTAAGGATACAACAATATCAGCCCCATTGCGGATTTCAACGATAGTAATGCCGTTTTCTGTACCGCAATCTTCTTCAGTGATAATCGCATCTTGCGCCACATCAACCAAACGACGTGTTAGATACCCTGAGTTCGCGGTTTTCAACGCCGTATCCGCCAATCCTTTACGCGCCCCGTGGGTGGAGTTAAAGTATTCAAGGACTGAGAGACCTTCTTTGAAGTTCGAAATAATCGGGTTTTCAATGATTTCACCTGATGGTTTCGCCATCAAACCACGCATCCCTGCCAACTGACGAATCTGTGCTGCAGATCCCCGTGCGCCTGAATGTGCCATCATATAAACCGCGTTATAACTGCCGTTTTTGGCGGTCGAAATCCCCTTCATCATCGCCCCAGCAACTTCGTCGGTACATTGTGACCAAATATCGACCACTTTGTTATATTTTTCGCCCTTTGTAATCAGACCATCCATATATTGCTGTTCGAATTCCTTGACCTTATCACGCGCGGCATCGACCAATTTGGTTTTTGCCTCAGGGATAACCATGTCATCTTTACCCACAGAAATCCCTGCGGTACACGCATGACGGAAACCAAGTTTCATCAGACGATCGGAGAAAATGACCGTTTCCTTTTGACCACAATAACGGTAAATATTATCAATCAAATTGGTGACTTCTTTTTTCGTCAAGATCTGATTGATTAACGTAAACGGAATATTTGGATTGCGTGGCAAGAGTTCGGACATCAACATCCGCCCAGCTGTTGTTTCCACAATCACCGTTTCAGGATTGCCCTGTGCATCAACGCCTTTGTAACGGGCTTTGATTTTGGCATGCAAGGTGATGGCCTTGGCGTGTAAAGCATGGTTAATTTCATCCACATCACGGAAAATTGAACCTTCGCCTTTTTCGCCCTCAACTTGTAAGGATAAATAATACAGACCCAAAACAATATCCTGTGTGGGCACAATAACCGGCTTCCCACTGGCAGGGGATAAAATATTGTTTGTGGACATCATCAAACAACGTGCCTCAAGCTGAGACTCAATGGATAATGGGACGTGTACCGCCATCTGATCGCCGTCAAAGTCCGCATTAAACGCTGTACAGACAAGTGGGTGCAGCTGAATGGCTTTGCCCTCAATAAGGATCGGTTCAAACGCCTGAATCCCCAAACGGTGCAATGTCGGCGCACGGTTTAGCATCACAGGATGCTCACGAATCACTTCTTCTAAGATATCCCAAACTTCGGGACGCTCTTTTTCGACCATTTTCTTGGCGGCTTTGATTGTGTGTGCCAAACCATAAAGTTCTAATTTATGATAGATAAAGGGCTTAAACAATTCCAACGCCATTTTCTTTGGCAAGCCGCATTGATGCAATTTCAATTCAGGCCCCACCACAATCACGGAACGACCGGAATAGTCAACCCGTTTCCCAAGCAAGTTCTGACGGAAACGTCCTTGCTTTCCTTTGAGCATATCGGAGAGTGATTTCAACGGACGACGGTTTGCACCTGTGATCGTACGACCACGGCGACCATTGTCGAATAACGCATCCACGGCTTCTTGCAACATACGCTTTTCGTTACGGATAATAATATCAGGCGCACGCAGTTCAATCAATCGTTTCAAACGGTTGTTCCGGTTAATCACACGGCGATATAAATCGTTCAAATCTGATGTCGCGAAACGTCCACCATCCAATGGCACAAGCGGGCGCAATTCAGGGGGTAACACAGGGATGACATCCATAATCATCCATTCAGGGCGTGTGCCTGATTCAATGAAAGATTCCACCAATTTCAAACGCTTAACAAGTTTCTTGCGTTTAGCTTCGCTGTTGGTATCGCGTAAGCCTTCTTCACATTTAACACGCTCATCTTCCATATTCATTTGGGACAGGATTTCTTTGAACGCCTCAGCACCAATCATGGCACGGAATGTTTCTTCGCCATACTCATCTTGAGCCGCAAAGAATTCTTCTTCCGTTAAGATTTGGTGCATCTTAAGGGAGGTCATACCCGGTTCAACAACCATGTATGATTCGAAATATAAAACTTTTTCAATATCCTTTAGGGTCATATCCATCATCAAACCGATACGGCTTGGCAATGATTTCAAAAACCAAATATGCGCCACAGGGGCGGCCAACGTAATATGCCCCATGCGCTCACGGCGGACTTTTGTCAATGTGACCTCAACGCCACATTTCTCACAAATGACCCCTTTGTATTTCATGCGTTTATATTTACCGCATAAGCATTCATAATCCTTAATAGGACCAAAAATCCGCGCACAGAACAAACCGTCCCGCTCTGGTTTAAAGGTACGGTAATTGATGGTTTCAGGTTTTTTGACCTCACCATATGACCAAGACAAAATTTGCTCAGGCGATGCAATCGCAATACGGATTGTATCAAAAGCCTGTGGGCCAGAAGGTTGTCCAAAAAGGTTCATTAATTCATTCATGATTTTTGTATCCCATTACCAGTGTCATATCATTTTGAGGATAGCACCTGCTTTTTTATTCAAAAGCAGGTGCTGAAATTATCTTATTTTGTAGGGCTTTGCTTCATATCAACATTCAATCCCAACGCTCTTAGCTCTTTCGTTAGAACGTTAAAGGATTCAGGAATCCCGATCTCGAAACTATCTTCGCCGCGGACGATGGATTCGTACACTTTGGAACGTCCTGCCACGTCATCGGATTTCACCGTCAACATTTCCTGTAGGGTATAAGCAGCACCATAAGCCTGCAATGCCCAGACCTCCATCTCCCCGAAACGCTGACCCCCGAATTGGGCTTTACCACCCAAGGGCTGTTGCGTGACCAAAGAATACGGCCCAATGGAACGTGCGTGAATTTTATCATCAACCAAGTGATGCAATTTCAACACATATTTATACCCAACCGTCACATCGCGATCAAATTTCTCACCTGTACGGCCATCATATAAACGCACCTGACCTGAAGAGGCAACGCCTGATTCTTCCAACAATCTAACGATTTCATCTTGGGATGCACCATCAAAAACAGGGGATGCCATCGGCACACCTTTGCGCAAATTATTGGCCATTTCGACCAATTCTTTATCGCTTAGCGTTGTTGTGATCGCATTATATTCCTCTTCGGTATAGATAGATTTTAATTTGCCTTTCAATCCATCAAGCTCCGCTTTTTGAGGGGCTTTTTGGTTGGCAAAATTATCGACCAATTCACCGATTTGGCGGCCTAGATTCGCAGATGCCCAACCTAAATGGGTTTCCAAAATCTGTCCCACGTTCATCCGTGAAGGCACCCCAAGAGGGTTCAACACAACGTCAACAGGTGTTCCGTCTTCCAGATAAGGCATATCTTCCAACGCCATAATGCGTGATACAACCCCTTTGTTTCCATGACGTCCCGCCATTTTGTCACCCGGTTGTAGCTTACGCTTGATCGCCACGAAAACTTTGACCATTTTCATCACACCGGGTAATAATTCATCACCGCGCTGTAATTTATCGACTTTGTTTTCAAAACGACGTTTTAGATCTTGGATAGAGGAATCGAATGTATCAGACATCGCAGCCAGATCATTCATCACCGCATCATCTGCCACCACAATTTGACGCCATAATCCACGACGTGCAGATTGTAAGGCCTCAACCGTGATTTTATCACCTTCATTCAATTTAATGTCTTTTGACCCTGACACATAGGACTGCCCCAAAAGCACTTCTTGCAAGTGACCGTAATATCCTTCTTCAAGGATCAAACGCTCATCATCGCGGTCTTTTGCCAAACGCTCAATTTCTTGGGTTTCAATCGCCATCGCTCTTGGATCTTTTTCCACGCCACGGCGGTTAAAGACGCGCACTTCGACAACTGTTCCGCTCACGCCTGATGGCAATCTTAGGGAAGAATCTTTTACATCCGCCGCTTTTTCACCAAAAATGGCACGCAACAATTTTTCCTCAGGTGTCATCGGGCTTTCGCCTTTGGGTGTGACTTTACCGACCAAAATATCACCCGGATTGACTTCCGCACCAATATGCACAATCCCAGCCTCATCAAGGTTTTTCAAGGCTTCTTCGCCGACATTGGGAATATCACGCGTGATTTCCTCTGTGCCCAATTTCGTATCACGCGCCATGACCTCGAATTCTTCGATGTGAATGGAGGTATAGACATCATCACGCACAATGCGCTCAGATAACAAAATGGAGTCTTCAAAGTTATATCCATTCCAAGGCACGAACGCGACAAGGACGTTTTTACCCAACGCCAATTCGCCTAAATCCGTGGAGGGACCGTCAGCAATAATATCACCTGCACGAACAATGTCGCCTGTTTTCACCAAGGTTTTTTGCGTGATACAAGTATTTTGGTTGGAACGTTGGAATTTCGCCAATTTGTAAATATCAATCACAGGCTCAGATGAATTCAAACGCTCTGATGCGCGTACAACAATACGGCTGGCATCGGCTTGGATCACTTCTCCACCGCGTGTGGCGGTAATGGTTGCCCCTGAATCACGCGCCACAACGATTTCCATCCCAGTTCCCACCAAGGGGGCTTCGGATTTCAATAATGGCACCGCTTGACGTTGCATGTTTGATCCCATCAACGCGCGGTTCGCATCGTCATTTTCCAAGAACGGAATCAACGCCGCCGCAATCGATACGATCTGTTTTGGCGAAACGTCCATCAAATTGATTTGATCCGCTGTGGACATGACGTTTTCACCGCCTTGACGACAGGAAACCAGATCAGCTGTGAATTTATTATCTTTACTGAGTTCCGCATTGGCTTGCGCGATCACATATTTGTACTCTTCCATCGCAGACAAATAAATCACATCATCTGTGACTTTGCCATCAACAACACGACGATAGGGGCTTTCGATAAAGCCATAAGGATTGACGCGTGCAAATGTAGACAATGAGTTAATCAATCCAATATTCGGCCCTTCAGGCGTTTCAATCGGACAAATACGCCCATAATGGGTGGGGTGAACGTCACGGACTTCGAATCCTGCACGCTCCCGCGTTAAACCACCGGGTCCTAAGGCGGATAAACGACGCTTATGCGTGATCTCAGACAACGGATTGGTTTGATCCATAAATTGTGACAATTGTGATGATCCAAAAAATTCACGCACCGCGGCAGCCGCAGGTTTAGAATTGATCAAATCATGTGGCATAAATGTGTCAATTTCCGCAGACGACATACGCTCACGAATTGAACGCTCCATCCGCAACAATCCAACGCGCAAGGCATTTTCCAACAATTCCCCAACGGAACGCACACGACGGTTGCCAAGGTTATCAATATCATCGACTTCGCCGCGACCATCTTTTAAATTATGCAGATATTTCAAAATTGCTAAAATATCAGCCTTACGCAAGACGCGGAAATCATCAGGTGCATCCAAATCCAGACGCATATTCATCTTTACACGACCAACCGCAGACAGATCATAACGCTCTGCATCAAAGAATAAGGAGTGCAACAAGGCCTCAGCCGATTCCACCGTGGGTGGCTCACCGGGGCGCATAACACGATAAATATCAATCAAGGCTTCTTCGCGTGTATCACATTTATCAGCAACCAATGTATTGCGGATATACGCACCCACATTCATATGATCAATCGCCAAAACGGGAATCTCAGAGATTTTTGTAGCTTTTAACGTATCTAAATCAGCTTCTGTAACTTCATGTCCTGCATCAAACAAGACTTCGCCCGTTTCCTCATTGATAATATCCTCAGATAAGAACGCCCCCAACAGACGATCTTCGGGAAGAAGGATGTTTTTCAATCCATCTTCTTGCAATTTCTTGGCTTTGCGAGGGGTGATTTTCGCCCCTGCCTGCTCCAACACATCACCTGTTTTAGCATCAATCAAATCATGAATTAACTTCACGCCTTTCCATTGATCAGCAACATAAGGGATTGTCCAGCCCCCTTTGGTTTTTTTATAGATATTTTTATCGTAAAAGGCAGACAGAATTTCTTCATTGCTCATCCCTTGGATCAACAATGGATCAGGACGGACACCATCTTTCGCACATTGCGTGCGATAGACTTCGGTTTCCGCACTATCAAGCGCGCGCAAGAATGTGGTCACCGGCAATTTGCGGCGACGGTCAATACGGACATTGACAATGTCTTTGGCATCAAATTCAAAATCCAACCATGATCCACGATATGGGATAACGCGCGTTGAAAATAAATACTTTCCTGAAATATGGGTTTTCCCACCATCATGGTCAAAAAACACACCGGGGGAGCGGTGCATCTGTGATACAATCACGCGCTCCGTTCCATTAACCACAAATGTTCCGTTACGGGTCATCAATGGCAAATCGATCATATAGACATCTTGTTCTTTAATGTCCCGAATCGATTTTAGCCCTGTGTCTTCATCAATATCAAAGACAGATAGGCGTAACGTCACACGCAAAGGGGCAGAAAATGTCATGCCACGTTGTTGACATTCATCCACATCATATTTGGGCTGCTCAAGCTCATATTTCACAAAGTCAATCTCAGCACGACCTGCAAAATCTTTGATCGGGAATACAGATGTAAATAATTCCTGCAAACCCATCATTTTGCGCGCATTCGCGTCAATATCCGCCTGCAGGCAATCATCAAAGGATTTACGCTGCATCTGTAAAAGATTCGGCACAGGGATAACTTCACGAATTTTACCCTCACTGTGACGGACACGTTTTCTGCCCGTAAATCCCGTCACAGGATTATTCGTCAATGTAGATGAAATAGGTAGGGATGGCACAGCACTCATATGATCAATCGTCCCCTTTAGACAATAATTAAACTATTTATTAGACAACACAAAAACGCCGAAAACCCAAAACGAATCAGGTTCGACGATTCTTATAATTCAAACACAGACCCGTCAAAACGGATCATTTTATACAAAGTGATAGGTATCACGCGATTTCCCGAACTTAAATTCTGTAACTGTATATAAAGAAAGACACCAAAGACTGTCAATAGTTTTTATCACTGATAAAGATAAAAAACAGCAGGGTCGAAAAAAGGGTAAGGGGAACATGAAATTCCCACTCACCCTTTTCACTATAAACAAAATTACTTAAGTTCGATTTTTGCGCCTGCAGCTTCCAATTTCGCTTTCAAGGCTTCAGCATCAGCTTTTGACGCTGCTTCTTTGATCACGCCACCACCATCAACAAGATCTTTAGCTTCTTTCAAGCCCAAACCTGTGATTGCACGAACTTCTTTGATCACGTTGATTTTCTGATCACCACCAGAAATCAAGACAACATTAAATTCGTCTTTTTCTTCAACAACTGGACCAGCAGCAGCAGCAGCAGCAGGGGCAGCAGCAACAGCAGCAGAAACACCCCATTTTTCTTCTAATAATTTTGAAAGCTCAGCAGCTTCCAAAACGCTCAACGCAGATAAATCATCAACGATTTTTTGTAAATTAGCAGCCATATTTTTCTCCTTTAATCAAAATGCGCTATATCAATAAAACTCTTAAACTTATTATTTCCGCCACATGGGTGGCGCGACTGCACTTGCAGCCGTATTATTAGGCTTTTTCGCCGTATGCTTTTGTCACACCAACCAATAACTGGGCTGGAGTTTGCAGAATACGCGCCAACTTGCCATGTGGTGCAACCAACAGCCCTGCCAATTTTGCACGAAGCTCGTCCAAAGAAGGAAGATCGGCTAATTGTTTTACACCACTTACATCCAATGCTTGCCCATTCAGGCAACCACCTAGAATTACTAATTTTTCATTTTCTTTCGAAAACTCATTTACAATCTTTGCCGCCACAACAGGATCAGCAGAAGATGCAATCCCGACCGTGCCTGCGAATAAATGATTAATCACAGAAAACGGCGTATCATTTGCCGCACGCTTAAATAATGTGTTTTTGCTAACTTTATAAGAACCACCCGCTGCACGCAAACGATTACGAAGATCGCTCATTTGCTTAACAGTCAAGCCACTATAATGCGTTACCACAACCAATTCTGAAGACTGAAAACGTTCTTTCAACAAATCAACTTCGACAAATTTCTGAGCGCGATCCATCGCCATACTCCATTGTTATTATTAAAAAAACTTCCATTAAAAAACGAAAGCACAAAAAACCAAACACTGCGATCAATAGGGAGGGGCATATGAAATAATGAGAGGCACAAAATAAGCCATCTGATTAAAAATATAAATTTCCTCTATCTATACAGGATTTTAAATAACCTGTAGTCTTTGACAGTTTCCACAGAAATATAGATATACAAACGTGATGTCAAGCATTTATTTCAATAACATCCAATTTTATTACAACCTTTATCGAAGCACTCTGGAAAGGCGATCTTGGGCATTGATAACGGCATTATAATTTTCTAACCCACTTTCGAAAGAAAACATAACCATTGTCCCCGCATTATACAGGAATAACACAGACGCACTGCGGTCTTCACCATCATTCACGTCCACACATGCCGTTTCATATAAGGCGCTTTGGGAACGGGGAAGCGGTGAATTTGCTGGCAAGGCGGCATAATCCCCATCACAGCTTGATTTTAGCGTTGATAAAAAGCGATCACGCATATTGGCAATATTCGCATGGTCGCCGTAATGAACCCACTGAACACTGGCCTGAATTGCCCCCTCTTGCCAACGAATCGCTTGACCAGAGCGCGCGCCCCCCTGCACAGCGAATCCCGCTTTTTGCAAGAGTTGGAATACATTATCTTTCGCAGCCTTGGGCTGAGGAGTTACCTTAGCCACAACCTGTGTTGCCTGAATTTTACCAGAAGAGGGGGCAATATAAGACACTTGCTGCGCATAGGCTTTTGCCTCAGAAGATTTCATTTCCGTGTGATTAGACTTTGAATCTTGCTTTTTCGGCGCGACAGAGGCATGCGCAAGCACGCTGTCTATATCCTTTTTCTTTTCATGCTTTGGTTCATTTTTTGCTTCATTCTTTTTTGCAACATTCTGAGTCGTTAATCGCGTATTGATTGCATTAATGGGATTATCCGTAATCGCAGCAATGCGTTTATCCAACGCCGCCTTTCCTGCATCCCCTGCTGGAATATTAGCCCCTGCGTTTTTTAGCTCCGTCCCAAAACGTTGACGTAGGACAATATTTTCCTGCTCAAGCGATGTAAGCTGCGTCTGCTTTTCATGCAACAATGCCACCAATTCATTTTTCTGACGGCGCTCATCCACCAATTCAGAACGCAATCCTGCGATAATTGATGGATAATTTTGCGCATTAAAATCTGATAATTTCACCTCAAGAGAGGCAAATTTACCCTCCAACGCTTTATATTTTTCTTTTTCGATAACAACAAGTTGCTCTTGATTCTTAACCTGATCTTGTAAACTTGTCGTCCGTGACACTTCTGCCTCTAACTTTTCAAGTAACGCCATTTTAGCATCAACTTCAACCTTGATCCGCGCCTCTAAATTCCCCAGATCTTCAGGGGATTTATATTTGCTGTAGGCAGCTAAATTCAACAAGGCATCATCCAGTTTCTTTGCTAAGTCTGCATTTTTTAAACGCTCTTGCTCAACCACTTTATTCAGCGCAGCAATATTTTTCAATTCCTGATCCAATTTGGTTTGAACGCCCAAAGTTGCCGCGCTTGCTGAAAGTTGCGCAGATTGGATTTTTGAATTTAGATCAGAGAGTTGCGTCTGCATACTCACAACTTGGTTTTGCAAACGATCCGACAATGCCACTTGATCCGACAACGACTTTTCTTTTTCCACCAACTGCGCCTGCAGCGTATTTTTCGTTGTCATAACCTCATCAATCTGCGCCTTTAAAAGCTCTGATTGACCAGAGTCCTTTTGCATTTCTGTCGCGGCCAATTCGGCTTTTGCAATCTTATCCTTCAAAAGAGCAAGCTCTTGCGCATGGGCTTGGGTTGTTGTTGCCGCAAGCGCTCTTTGCTCCTCCAAATCCGCTAAGATTTTTTGCTTTTCTTGGCTTTTTTGCTGCAATTGCAATTCAAGCTGCGTAATTTTTTGAGGTAGATTTTGCCCTTTTAACTGCGATAAACTCTCCATCGCGACATCAAGACTTTTTTTCAAGAGTGACTTTTCTTGCTGCTCCTGCCCCAATGCTAACTTTAAATCTGAAATAGACGCATTAGCAGACTGAATTTCAACTTCTTTTTGAGCTTTTGCTTGCGCAATTTGGGTAGAAAGTGACTCATTCTCCTGCTCTAATAAAGCGATTTGCCCCTGAATTTGCGCTAACCGATCTTGATATACAGAATCGGATGCTTGTAATTTTGTGTTCAACAATTGATTTTCTGAGGTCAATGCATCAAGACGATTTTTTAAAAGCTCAACAGGCTGTTTAACAGCGGTGGCTGTGACAGCCCCCCCCTCATCCCCTGCAGGATTAAAGGCTGACACACCAGCAGCAGGCTCAATTTGCGCTAAACTCGCCGCATCCGCCAACTGCGCGCCATACTGATCATTGAGATCTTGGACTTGGGCTAATTTTTGCTGCAATTGCGTATTATCACCCTCAATCAAACTGATTTTTTTCCGCAACTGATCCACTTGCTGCGTTTGGGCATCCAATTTGGTTGCCATTGATTTTTTTTGATGATCGAACAAAAGCTTTAAACTTGCCAATTCTTTTTCAGCCGCTTTTTTCTTTTGCTGCTCAATCTTTAAATTTTGCTGTAATTCTGTTTTTAACGTCTTTAAAAAAGCAATCTCTGGCACATCACCTTCATTTTGGAAAATCTTCTTTTCCAAAGAGGCAATTTTTGAACGCTCTGCGGCTAAATCAAGCTGTGCTTTTTTCAGCTCTTTTTGCATGGATAACAATCTTGACTGATTAGCCTGCGTCGTTGCATCAGAGGCCGCAACGACCTGCGACTGCGCCCCTTCTAATTTCTGTATCTTGGCCTCTAATTTTGCAATTTTTGTGGTATAAAGGGCTTCTTTCTCCTTAAATACATCCAAAGATGCTTTTTGAGTCTGGCTTTCCAAATCTAATGCGGCTTTTTCCGCTAACAGGGCATCCAGCTCTTGTTTATGCGCTAAAATCTTTCCTGAAATATCATCTTGTGCATTGCTTGATTGCGCAACCAAGGCCTCCAATTCCTTGACGCGTTGCTCCAACATTGCTGTTGAACCTTGGCTTTGATGAGATTCAATTTGATTAAGCTCGCGCTCCAGCGCCTCTTTGCGTGCTAACAAGCCATCAACATGATCTTCCATGCTGTTGAGATTATTTTTATACCCCATTTCTGTGTCTTGCAAATGCTTTAAACGCTCAATCACTTCCGATGAATCAACACGCAACATTTCCAGATCCGCACGATCATCATTTTGTGATTTACGCCCCCGTTTCACAATGGATGTCGAGGAATCATCGAAAGGCTTAGGCTCTCCCTGCAAACATGATGCGATCATTTTTCGCCCAGCCGCCATATCCTCAACATAAAAACGATAGGATTGATCATTGACAGACAGACTTAAAGAATGGGTTTTTTCAACAGCTTTTAACAAAGAGGCATCCGCACCGAAACGGAATACAACCGCTTTTTCAGAGGCTGGCGCCATATCAAACCGCACCCCCTGACCATCTTGCGCATCCAGCATCATTGTATATTGCTGTGTACGGTCAAACAAGGCATTCGGAAATTCAATGGCCAAGGAATATTCGTCATCTTTATTTTGAGCAATCGTCATATTGACGTCGCCTGCAAATTGTCGTGTTAAGGTACAATAAGGCGGCGTTGCATTATTGGGATCATGCAAATCAGAAATCAACCATGCCTCACTCGGGCGAATAGAATCTTGGGCATTAGGCATCGCAAAAGATGCCCGAACAGGCACCAAAGCAGATCCAGCCAGAGCCGTTAAAATGACAGCAAACCTAGCCTTTTTAATCAAGATTTTTGAAAAACCATTACATGCCATCGAAGACGAATCATTCCTGCAACAAAATTGTGGATAAAGCTGTGGATAAAATAGAGAATATCACAAAAATATTTTTTGCAAAGCCTTATTTGTAAAGCCCATTGAATCATGTATTCCTTAATGATTCTTTAAGATTCTGAAGCGTTACCCTGCATAAAGGACAAATACGCCTCAAGGAATCCGTCAATATCACCGTCCATCACGCCTGATGTGTTGCTGGTTTCAAAATTCGTGCGTAAATCCTTGACCATTTGATAGGGGTGCAGGACATATGATCTGATTTGATGCCCCCAACCAATATCGGTTTTCATGCCGTGCGCCTTGGCTTTTTCTTGCTCACGACGTTGCACTTCGGCCTCATATAAACGGGCACGCAGCATGGACATCGCTAAATCTTTGTTTTGATGTTGTGACCGCCCGCTTTGGCATGCGGCAACGATGCCTGTGGGAATATGCGTGATCCGTACCGCACTATCCGTGGTATTGACGTGCTGCCCCCCTGCCCCTTGGGAACGATAGGTATCAATGCGTAAATCTTTGTCCTCAACCACGACCTCAATCGTATCATCAATGACAGGTGACACAGAGATTGATGCAAAGCTGGTATGACGTTTCGCATTGGAATCAAAGGGCGATATACGCACCAAACGATGTACGCCATTTTCGGCGCGCAACCACCCATAGGCCATGTCGCCCTCAATTTTTAAGGACACGGATTTTATCCCTGCCTCCTCCCCATCATGGCGATCCATCACGGATAAAACATAGCCCTTGCGCTGTGCCCAGCGCATATATTGGCGCATCAGCATGCTTGCCCAATCTTGGGATTCCGTGCCGCCTGCCCCTGCATTGATTTCCAGATAGGCGGAACAATGATCAGCTTCGCCTGAGAGTAAATTATGCAGTTGCTGGCGATCTGTTTGGTCTTTGAGGGATTTTAAGGCGGATTCAGCCTCATTCAAAACGGACTGATCCCCTTCCATTTCCGCCAATTCGATCAGTTCGATATTATCTTGCAATTCTTGTTCAATGCCGCGCACCATATCGATTTTGGCAGCTAAACCATTGCGTTCCTTCATCAATTTTTGGGCTTTATCAGCATCATTCCACAAATCGGGATCTTCGGATAGCGCGTTTAATTCCTCCAGCTTTAACAGGGCATTATCCCAGTCAAAGAAACCTCCGTAATAAAACGATGGACTCACGGATAGCATTGATCATTGATTCGGTTTCAGCGCGCATAAAATATTGACCCATAAAATTTGTAGAAATACAAAATAGTCATAAACCACGCAATTGCAATCACTAATTTTCTGATATAATCCGCCGGAAATTTGAGCGCCAATCGGCTTCCCCAATATCCGCCGACGATACAACATAAAATCATAATAAGCACATGATTCCAATAAATTAATCCTGAAAAAATAAAAACTGTGATCGCCGTTAAATTGACAAAAACCCCTAAAATTGATCTAAAAGCATTCATTTGATGCGTATCTTGCATCCCAAAAACTTGCAGCATTGCCAACATCATGAAGCCCATTCCAGCACCAAAGAATCCTCCGTAAATCGCAATAAAAAATTGCAATAATCCGCAAAAAGCAATTTTTAGAAAGGCTTGACCGTGCTTAGGATCGCTATTAAAAACCGAAATGGATTTTGTTATTTTTTGCAAATAGTCTCTGCCCGTAAAAACCAAGGCTGCTATCAACAGCAACCAAGGGATCATAAATTCAAACTGCCTGTTGGACAAATTGACCAATAATAACGCGCCAACCCCCCCACCTATAAAAGTAAGGATACAAAAATATAATAAAAGCGATTTACTTTGGATGACTTCGTTTCTGTAAGCAAAGGAACTTGCAAAACTACCTGCGCATATTGAAACGCTACAGGTTGCGTTGGCAGAAATTGCCGGCACACCCAAACTTAACAGAGCCGGAAAAAGAACAAAAGTGCCACCACCTGCCACCGCATTTAACGCAGAAGCAAATGCCGATGCGATGCCTAAAAATAGGAAATCAATCATTTGCTATGCAACACGCTGCTGGGCATTATGATCATCTAATCCAGCTAATTTTGTAATCATACGGACACAGCTTTCTGTGCGCATTTGCGGATTATTGCACAAAACAGCATCATGGGATTGGTCATCTAATAAGGAACAAGCCTCATCCATTAAAAAGATGGGTTTGTTCAAATTCAAAAATCCTTTGATGAATCGATTCGTATGGGCGGTCAGTTTTAATTTTTGCACATGATACGCTCCCGCAGGCACAATCAAAGCATCATAATCCACCGATAGCGCATCCGCCAAAGATTTATCGGCGGCAAAATTATGCCCCCATCCACCACGGCCATTTTTGACCTGCCATGTATTAATCAAACTATGTTCAGGGCTGACCATGCGTAATGTTGCGCCGGCTTTTATAAAAAGTTTTTGAATCGTTACAATATCATATTCCTGAACACCACTTGCAACCAACACAGCCACGCGCTGTCCCAACAATAGCTTACCATTAAGCATATCATTAACAGCCTCATCCAAAATATTTGAAGCAAAAACAGGTGTTTCAGGCATAAAAGACATGTATATAATCTTCCCACTTTGATTGATGTAAACAGAATATCAAACAAAAATTAAAACCAAGGGTTTTATTATTTATCTCGAATATATAAAAATTTTATTTGAGGTGCTGTTATAACGAAAAGAAATAAAAGGAGTCAAGAACTTTAGAACAAAAATAAAAACACTTATTTTATTGCTTAATTTATCCACATTAATCTGTGGATTTTTATATAAATCGTCTATAAAAACAATCATATGCAGTTTTATTTTGACAAAACAAAGTCCGCAGGTTAAGAATAACAGCATATTTCAGATTTAATTAGAGGTCACAAATGACAAAGTTAAGCAAAGTTTTATTGTTGGGCGTATCAATAATGGTTATCATGCCCACAACTGCGTGCACAAACGCATGGCAAAGCCAAAAAGAAATTGATGCTCTAAATACAGCGACCCCTGCTGGTGATCCGTTTACACAAAGCTTAACAGGTGAATATCAAGCGTTCGTTGATAATGATTTACGCGGCATGCGTGAATATCCTGATGCGGCTCATTTTGCTCGTAAAGGACTTGCTGCATCACGCGGTGAAAAAATTACACCTGAACCCATCAGTGATTGGAATTTAGAACAAGGTGTGATGGCAGAACTGTCCGATGGTCGCTCACGTTTATTGACGATTTTTGATCTTGGTGGTCGTGAAATTGCCCCACAAGAAAGCGCCTTTGCCCAAGCTAAATTTGATTGCTGGATTGAAGCGCAAGAAGAAGTCGGCAGCGAAGACACAGCACAAGAGTGCAAAGCCGCCTTTTTTGATGCGTTAAAAGCCCTTGAGTCAAAAATTCAACGCCCAGCCCCTGCGGTTACAGAAGAAGCCCCTGCCCCTGCATTAGAGCCTGTGACAGCCTTACCCGTTGATAATTCCGCACCGTTAAAAGCCGAAGACGCCATGTATTTGGTTTTCTTTGACTTTGATTCATCCACTGTTGCAGGTGGTGGCGATAGCGTTCTGAATTCTGTTGTTGAGGAAATTAAAGCTCGTGGATTGAAAAACATTAAATTGATCGGCCATGCTGACACATCAGGATCCGATGAATATAATGATAAATTGGCCATGAAACGCGCACAATCTGTCAAAGACGCCTTAATCAAACGCGGTATTAGCACAGGCATTACCCTAGAAAGCCGTGGAGAAAGCGAATTGTTGGTGGAAACATCCGATGGTGTTCGTGAGCCTGCGAATCGTCGCGTTCAAATTATGTTTAGCGAATAAGTTTCTTTCAGAATTTTTTCAAAAGCAGCGTCTTTATTAAATTAAAGGCGCTGTTTTTTTATAACAAATCCTCAGCCGTTGAATAATGGCTGTATTCGCCCTGATAAACGGCGCCATATAAACGTTTCTCAGATTCTGCTTTGTCGAAATATTCCAGAAATGAAAACGCATCCTTAGGAATGTAATCAAAAATATGAGGGGAAACAAGGCGCAGTCCAATAAAGAAAAAAGCAGGTAAATCATGCAATTCACCTTGTTTTGTACGGATTAATCGCCCATCTGTATCTTGATAATAATCAGGCTTTTGCCCGTGCGCCAAAGGGGCTAAAAGCAGCAAAATATCCATTTTATCTACATCCCATACGGATTCCATATATTGGAACACAGAATAATCCGCTGAGGGCTTATCATGCCAAACCGTATCGCCATTGCAGATAAAAAAAGGGTTGTGATGAACAATGTCACCCAGACCCTGCTGCATAGCAGCCTTCACGCCGCCCCCCGTTTCCAAAAGCTGCGTTTCAGGATAAATATAAATGGGGATTTGTGTTTGGGTGGCTAAAAAATCGGTGATTTGAACCCCTAAATGATAAATATTTACCGCAACTGCTTTGATCTCTGCCTTGAGCGCATTATCCAAAATATGCCCTAAAATAGGTTTTCCGCGCACGGATAAGAGCGGCTTTGGTGTTGTCTTGGTAAGAGCCCCCATACGCGTCCCCAGCCCTGCTGCCAAGACAAATAGATAGGGGAATTTTAGAGATTCTGGCATTATTCCCACTCAATCGTCCCAGGGGGTTTGCTGGTAATATCATAGGTCACACGGTTAATGCCGCGCACTTCGTTAATAATACGATTGGCAACGCGCCCTAAAAAATCATGCGGGAATGGGTAATAATCAGCCGTCATGCCATCTGTTGAGGTCACGGCACGCAAGGCACAGACGTAATCATAAGTACGCGCATCACCCATCACCCCCACACTTTTCACGGGCAGTAAAACAACGAATGCCTGCCAAATCTCATTATACAGGCCAGATTTACGAATCTCATCTAAATAAACGGTATCGGCTTGACGCAAAATATTGAGTTTTTCAGGGGTAATCTCCCCCGGAATGCGAATCGCCAACCCCGGCCCAGGGAAAGGGTGACGGGAAATAAAATCATCTGGCATACCCAGCGCACGCCCCAGCACACGGACTTCATCCTTAAACAACGCACGCAAAGGCTCAACTAATTTTAAATTCATGCGTTCAGGCAAACCACCAACATTATGATGGCTTTTGATCGTCACACTGTGATCACCGCTTAAAGACACGCTTTCAATCACATCAGGATATAATGTGCCCTGTGCTAAGAAATCTGCCCCACCAATCCGCTTGGCGCAATCTTCGAAAACATCGATAAATAAGCCGCCGATAATTTTGCGCTTTGTCTCCGGATCACTTATCCCTGCAAGTTTTGATAAGAAAAGATCAGAGGCATCTTCGTGGATTAAAGGGATATTATAATGATGACGGAACAAGGAAACGACTTGCTCGCTTTCCCCCGTGCGCATCAGGCCTGTATCAACATAAATACAGGTCAGTTGATCGCCAATGGCTTTGTGCAACAATACGGCAGTCACCGAAGAATCAACGCCCCCAGATAATCCGCAAATCACTTTTTTATCCCCAACTTGGGCGCGAATGGCCGCAATGGATTCGGTGGAGAAATTATCCATTGTCCAATCGCCCGATAGGCCGCAAATTTTATAGGCAAAATTCTGGATCAGCGCGGCGCCTTCGGGGGTGTGTGTTGCCTCAGGATGGAATTGCACGGCATAGAATTTCTTTGCCTCATGCGCCATAATCGCAAGAGGTGCGCCGTCGCTGGAGGCTAAATTGACAAACCCATCAGGTAATTTTGTGACTTTATCGCTATGGCTCATCCAGACTGTTTGCTCTGTGCCTGCTTCCCAAAGACCTGAGAATAAAGGGCAGTCTGATTGAATTTTCAACGTGACATTCCCAAACTCACCCCGTCCATCTGATTCAACAGCGCCATCAAGCTGCTTCGCCATCAGCTGTTGTCCATAGCAAATCCCAAAAATAGGGATATTCAGATCATAAATGGCAGGATCAATCGTTGGTGACCCTTCCGCAATCACCGATGCAGGCCCCCCAGAAAAAATAATGCCCTGCGGCTGAAACGCAACTATGCTGTTCAACACGGCATTTTGAAAGGGAAAAATCTCACAATACACACCCGCTTCACGCAAGCGCCGCGCAATAAGCTGCGTAATTTGAGAGCCAAAATCAATAATTAGTATTTTTTCATGTTTCATAATATAGTAAATGTAAGAGATTCGAACGTCTGTGCCTAGTTCTTTTTATAAAAAATTACGAAAGATACGAACAACCTTTGGTTTATTTATTCACACATTAACGATTCGATAAACATGATCGAATAGGATATAACCCTACAAAATGATACAGACTCATTCATTGATTGACAGATAAATGACGCAACTGACCCTATTATCCGAAGAAAGTCGGGATTTAATTTTAAACTTTATTGAAAAAAGCCCTTATCCCGCAATTTTTGTTGATACACACTGCAAATCTATTCTTTTTAATGAGGGATGGACATTATTTTTTCGAGATTTAAGCGGCACAGAATTTGATCCAGACACAGAATTTTTACCATCCATTCTGACAGAGCAAACGGATTTAAAAGAGAGTATAGACGCATCTTTGCAAAACGGAGATATTGTCCGAAATATCCTGTCTATCCGCAGTGATCAGGCCATTATCGATCTGTCTTACGACATTGTCCCTTGGACAGATAAAACACACAAGATTTTTGGGGCGTTATTCAGAATTCGTGATTATACAACCTCCCATAAATCCGATCAATTCACTGAAATATCTAATCAGAAGACTCAGTTCGATATTGAAACTGCCTATTTATCGTTTTTATCAAAACTTGATATGATTGAACTGGATGAATCCATTGCTTTTGATCAAAAAATATCGCGCATCTTAATGGAAATCAAAATATTTTTTAAGGCACCCCAATTAGGCATTTACATACTGCATGATAAGAATTGGCAACCGTTTAGTGATTTTAATGGAGACATGATTTCAGATCTGCCAAAAGATTTGCCAAAAACATTAGGGCAGTTTAAGGAAGCAAAAAATAAATTTTATGCCCCAGAATCTGAAAACACCCCAATTTTATTTATGCCCCTTCATCTTTTTCAAGAGGAAAATCCCATTGCCCTGATTGCAAAAGGATTTTCGAAGTCCCAAGAAAACACTGTTTTACCTCACTTACAAACCTATTTACGACGCGCAATACAATCACAAGAACAGTTAAAACACGCCCTGAGTACAACACAGATTTACACGCAAGCCATCAAAAATGCGCGCACGGCTATTTTAAATATTGATACTCAAACACAAAAATTAGAATGGCGCGGCGCAGCCCTATCGTTACTCAATGCCAAAGATCAGCGCATGCTGCCCGATACAATTCAGAATTTTTTACTGATGATTCATGCGGATCATTTTGATTCCATCCAATCTTTGTTCAAGCCAACGCAATATATTGAACCCACCTTTCATGAAGATATACAAATCAAAACAATGGATGGAAAATATATATGGGTTTCCGTTCATGGAGAAATACAATCCGATGAATATGGGATGGTCAAAGCGGTCAATATGACATTGCATGATATTACAAAACGTAAAACATTAGAACAAAAGCTATGGGCGTCTTATGAGGAATTAGAAAATTTTGCATCCATCGCATCGCATGATTTAAAACAACCCTTACGATCCATTAGCGGGTTTTTAGAAATCTTAGATGCCCGATATAGTGATCATTTGGATGATATTGCAAAAAATTACATTCAAAAATCAATTGCCAGCACCAATCACATTAATATCTTACTGGAAGATATGCTGAGCTATGCACGATTAGAGCGCACAATCATGAATTTTGAGCCCACCTGTCTGCAAGATCAAATGCAAATTATTGAATTTATCCTATCCAATATGATTGATCAAACAGGCGCTGAGCTTATCTATCATGATTTACCTACCATTATGGCATCGGGTGATCATTTAAATCGGGTTTTGATTAATCTGATTGAAAATGCAATCAAATATCACCGCAAAGATATTGCTCCCATCATCCACATTAGCTGCACACGTCAAAACCAATATTGGATGTTAAAAATCACCGATAATGGCATCGGCATTGACCCGTCACAATTTGAGAAAATTTTTGGAATGTTTGAACGATTACACACGCAACAATCTGAATATTCAGGAACAGGCATTGGCTTACCGATTTGTCAAAAAATTATTCAACGCCATGGTGGACAAATTCTGGTTCATTCAGATCTGGATAAGGGTTCGGAATTTACCTTAATGATCCCTTATGCCCCCTTTAATCCGAAAGAATAGGCATTGCAATGAAAGATGACATCAATAAAAAACATCATATTTTATTAATCGAAGATAACGAAAATGATCGATTTTTAATGGATGAGGCACTGCGTCAAACCAACCAAAACACCATTATTCACAGCGTTGAGAATGGGCAAGAAGGATTAAGATTTCTGAAAAAAATAGACCCATACAAAGACGCCCCTACCCCTGATCTGATTTTATTAGATTTAAAAACACCCATTATGAACGGGCATGATTTTTTACGCCAAGCAAAAGCAGACACACAAATCAAAGCCATCCCCGTCATTGTCATGACCACATCAACAGATCGCAGAGATATTGACCTTGCCTATCAATTAGGAGCAAATTGTTATATCCCAAAGCCATTACATTTTGAAAAATTTAAAATGGTTATTGCCTTAATCCATAATTACTGGTTTGGCATTGCCGCGCATCCTGATGTAGAAAATGCCAGAGAACTATAGTATTTTAAATTAAAGATTGGACATCTAAAAATATCTTTTCATCTATTTATCAAACCATTTTTTGAACCACTAAGGGCACGAAGAACAGATAAGTTTCACAGTCCTGTCCAATCAATATTTTGAATTACTATATAAAAAAATTTCATTCCCATCATCATACCGTAATTTTATTGTTATGTTTTCGCATTGGTGATATAAAACGGCATCATTCGCAATAAAACTTTGAACATAGATCATAAAAACATGCCCTTACAAACCGATTCTTTACAAATACCCGATCAACAAAAATGTGGCTTTATTGCTGTTTTGGGCGCACCCAACGCAGGGAAGTCAACCTTGGTCAACGCATTGGTTGGGGCAAAAGTCTCGATTGTATCGCACAAAGTTCAAACAACACGCTCCCAAATTCGGGGTATTTTTTGTCAAGATGATACGCAAATCATCTTGATTGACACCCCCGGATTATTCAAACCTAAACGCCAACTTGATCGCGCCATGGTCGCCAGTGCCAAAGCCGGCGGCATGGAAGCCGATGCTGTGATCTTGGTCGTTGATGCCGCCAGCAATCGGGCGTTGGAGGTCGGCACCAATATGATTGAATCCTATTTATCCGCCCATGATCCTCGCCCCCATATTTTGGTACTCAACAAAGTTGATGCCATGAATCCCGAAGATTTATTGGCCTTATCCGCAGGGCTGAATGAAATACGCGCCTTTGATCATTGTTTTATGATTTCCGCATTAAAAAAACGTGGGTTGGATAATTTAAAATCGCTCCTTGTGTCATTGGCACAGGATGGCGTGTGGCATTATCCTGATGATCAACTCTCTGATATGCCCTTTAAACTGTCTTTGGCTGAGATCACGCGCGAACAAATTTATGCGAATTTACACCAAGAGCTCCCTTATCAGATTGCCATTGAAACAGAACATTTGGAACAATTCAAAGATGGCAGTATCAAATTATCCCAAGTGATCTATGTCGTTAGTGAATCGCATCGTCGCATTGTGTTGGGGAAAGGTGGACAAACGATCAAACGGATTGGCGAAAAGGCCCGTCATGAAATGGGGTATCAATTTGATACAACCTTCCATTTGGCGTTATTTGTCAAAGTCAAAGAAAACTGGTTGTCAGATCCACAACAATATGGTTTATGGGGATTAGATCCAAACGCATAACAGGATCATACAAAAATCTCTTTATCTTTTTCTAAACCTATTGACCATGATCCGATTTTTTATTTTTCTTTTGATTCTTTGCTTGCCTGCCTGTGGCGGTGGTCAAAAATCTATATCATCCAAACACACGATGCATGAAACGGTGATCAACCCGACAGATGCAATGCTGCATGCTTCATTACAAAACTTCTTTAAATCGCATAATCATCCCACTTTTACCCAATATCAATATGTCCGCTATGATTTAAACGAAGACGGACGCGATGATGCTTTGGTGTATTTTAATCAACCCTATAATTATTGGTGCGTGCGCTATGGCTGCCGTTTTGGGGTGTTTCAAGCCCATAATACAGGATTTACTGAAATCTCAATCATTGATCCCATCCATAGCCCTGTCCTAATCAGCACCCAAAAAATCAATGGATGGCATAGTCTGGTCACCCGTGTATCAGGGCGGTGGTCAGACACGAAAAATGTGACCTTATTATTTGATGGCAAAACCTATCCCACATCCCCGCAAAACCTAAATGGTGATACAAACCAAGGACGTTTTAACAGCCAATCACAGGGAACTATTATTTTCAGATAGAAAGTGCATTTTTCAGAACAGAAACGGCCTCTGAAAAATCCTCTATTGCGGTATTTTGTGCAATCATTTGCACCAATACCGATCCCACGACAACGCCGTCGGCAATTTGGCTGAATTTTTTTGCATCATCTGCCGTTTTAATGCCAAAGCCTGCCATAATCGGTAAATTTGTATGCGTTTTAATTTCGGCAATATGCGCCGCAACCTCTGCATGATTGGCAATTGCAGCACCTGTTACCCCTGTGATGGATACATAATATAAAAACCCACTGCCGCGCGCGGCGATCATCTGGATGCGATTAATCGGGGTAACAGGGGTAATCAGGCGAATCAGGTGTAAATGATGCGCTTGCATTGCACGCTCTAAATCCCCGCTTTCCTCAGGCGGTAAATCCACAATCAAAAATCCATCCACGCCTGCAAGTGCAGCATCATGACAAAAATCATCAATCCCATATTTAAAAATGGGGTTGGCGTATCCCATTAAAATAACAGGCGTATGTTGATTATGAACCCGAAAATCACGCACCATATCAAGGACGCGTTTTAGCGTCATCCCTGAATCTAAAGCCCGAATAGAGGCTTTTTGAATGACCTCGCCATCCGCCATAGGATCACTGAATGGCATACCGAGTTCGATAATATCAGCATGATGCGCCATGGCTTTTAGATATTGCAGGGACGCCGCATAATCAGGATCACCTGCCGTTAAAAACGTAATCAGTTTTTTATGCGGTTTATCCAACGCTTTTTGTAGACGATCTGTGCTCATATTTCAGCTCTCTTGGTTATCATATTGATCAAAGATTTACGCCCTTTGGGCAGCAAAATCAAACATATTCCTGTCATCCCCACCCCCATCACACAGGATAAAGCAAACCCAGCCCACAAATTAAGCGGCATATTTTTTACAAACCCCAAAATCCCCATCAGACCAAGGGACAGGATAAAGGCTGGCAACGTATCGCGCAATATCCAAGACAGACGCGATTCAGGGATTTGCTGCGTATGCATGATGGGCGACCAGATCAGGTAATAGGCAACATTAAAAAACACCCAAAACCCTGCCCCTGCATATAAACCATAATGCGGCACTGCCCAGATCATAAAGGGAATCATAATCGCAATCAATGCAATATTCACCCCCAACAGTGGCTGGATTTTCCCACATGCCAACTGCAATTTATACGGCAAAAAATACAACACATTTAAAATATGCCCAAAGGCAATTAAGGGCATCAAACCCACCATGACATCCACCGTTTCAGGCGACCCATGCAACCATATCGTGAGCAAAGGACGCGCAAATACGGCCAATACAGTATAAGCAGGCACAGATAAAATCATATTGATCTGTGTCCATTTTGAATATTCCGCCCGTAACAAAGTACGCGTGGGATCATCGTTTAACAACCGTGTAAAATGCGCCAGCATTGTATTGTTGATGGGTAAAATGGCAACAGTAAAAATATAAACACATAAGGTAAAGCACAAAGAATACGCCGAAAAATCTGAGAGCGGCACAAAAGCAGAAAGGTAGAATTTATCAAATTGCAATAAGATCACAGAAGACAAGGCAATCGCCATAATCCCTCCCCCAAATGAGGCATGGTGTCGCAAGCATGACAGATCAAATTTCCCCCTCATACGACCCAAAAGATGATGGAGACGATGGCGCATCCACAGGCTTTGAATCAAAAACACAAAGGCCGTCCATCCCAAATAGACCGCAATATCCGACCGCCAAAATTTTAACAAAAGAATCGCGCCGGCAAATTGAAGAGTCCGAATCACAGACCTGATCCACGTAATATCGCCATGGCTTTGTAAACCTTGAAATCCCCCTGAATAGAAAAAACTTGGCCATTGCAAGGCGATACTGAACCCAATCCAACGTACCGCATTCGCGACAGTTTGTGGCGACAAAGCCGTATCCGTCAACCAATGATTTGAAATAATCGGGGCAGCCAAAATAACCCCACCCCCCAGTATCACGGCCATCACAAGCGATATAATCTCTAATGTCTTAAATAGATCCGCGCGTCCCTGCCTATCATCCACAGGCAGGCTGGAGAGTTGGCGATTAAAAAATAAACTGACCGTCTGATCTAAGAAAAAAAAGAAGAGCAACAAGGACAAATGAAAAGCCACCAACCCATAGGCATCTGCCCCCAATAAATGCAGCAAAAAAGGCGTGGCAATCACTTGCACCAATGCCGCCCAAAACGCCCCGATATAATTGGCAATCATATTGCCATACAGACGTTTGTGGGAAGTAAGCTTTTCTGTCATTTACGGTGCAGGTGTGGCGGCAGGCGCAGCAGCAGGTTTAGCGTCAACAGGTGCTCCCTCCGCAGGTGTGGCAGCAGCGGCATCTTTTGGGGCTTCCGCGGCGATTTCGGCCTCCGTTGGTAATGGCTCAGGGCTATCATCCTGTGTGCGCAACCATGCGATCAAATCTGCGCGTTCCTGCGGATCTTTTAAGCCGACGAAATTCATCTTTGTCCCTGCCACATAGGCCTTAGGTTTCCATAGGAATTTATTTAAATTCTCATAGCTCCAGTTTGTCCCCATAGCCATCATACCATCTGAATAGGCAAATCCAGACATATGTCCTTTAGCGCGCCCGACAATATTATGTAAGGATGGCCCCGTCATATTGGTATTAGATGCATCAAAGGAATGACATGCAGCGCATTTTTTGGCGACTTTTGCCCCTGCCTCAACGTTCGCAGTGGCGAGTAAAGCAAGAATGGGTTCTGCGGTGGCCTCAGCGGCTGCGCCTGATCCGGCATCAGCGGCGACGCCTTCAATCGGCACGGCATCTTCGTGTAGCATTTCGGGATGAACAATCTTTTTGGCAACAAAGCCTGTTAGCCCTGCCACAACCCCTGCCACTAAGATCGCTGCGAAAATTTTATTAAATTCCAAATCGTTGCTCATATCAACCGAAAACCATAAATAAAGTGATGAAAAAAAAGAATATATCGTTTATATCATATTATCTATATTTGTCGATAAGATTTAGAGAATAAATGATGTTTCAAAAAATTGCTTTTCAGGGCTATAAAGGCGCGTATTCGGATATGGTGTGCCGTCATTTATATCCCAATGCCCAAAGTGTGCCGTGCCATGATTTTATGCAAGCCTTTGATCTGTTAAAATCCCATGATGTGGATGCGGCCGTGATTCCGATTGATAATAGCCTTGCGGGGCGTGTGGCAGATGTGCATGCGCTGATGCCTGATTCGGGATTTTTTATTGTGGGCGAATATTTTTTGCCCGTGCATCACGCACTTTTATGCTTGCCTGATGCGGATGAATCCGATTTAAAAACTGTCCACAGCCATGTGCACGCCCTGCCCCAATGCCGTAAGATTATTCGTGCCATGAATTTAACCCCGATTGTGGAGGCCGACACGGCAGGCGCTGCAAAATTTGTTGCAGAACGCGGCGATAAATCCCAATGCGCCATTGCCTCCACGCTGGCAGCAGAAGAATATGGCCTGAAAATTCTAAAAACCCATGTGCAGGATACAGAATATAATATCACACGCTTTGTGGTGTTTTCCAACGCCCCCTATAGCGGCGCACGGACAGATCAGATGATGACCAGCTTTGTGTTTCGGGTGCGTAACTTACCTGCCGCCCTATACAAAGCCCTTGGGGGCTTTGCCACAAACGGTATCAATATGACCAAAATTGAAAGCTATGTTGATGAATATTTCAACGTCGCCGCTTTTTATTGTGAGGTGGAAGGGCATATTGAGGATCAATCTTTGAAAAATGCCCTAGAAGAGCTTCAGTTTTTCACAGAAAAAGTGACCTTGTTTGGATCCTATCCTGCGGATGCCTTCCGCAAGCATCGCAAAGATTAAATAAAGGAATAAAGTGAAATAAAATGAAGATTTCATTATAAATTTAAATCATTTTAATTTTTTCATGCTATCATAAAGTAACTGACAAAAATACTCTTTCAAAACAGCAATAAGGCAAAGATATAAATATGGGCGACTTTAGTAATCGTGAGAATTTTTTTGAGAAAAAATATATCGCAACACAAGAAGAAAAATTCTTTATCAATGGCAAAACCCGCCAAGCCTTTGGTGAATGGGTAGGGGATCAAATATACAAAGACCCAACCTTAAGCAAACAATATGCCACAGATTTAGCCAATGAACATTTGGTTCATGCCGATTTTGACGAAATTATCGCCCATGTTAAAAAAGATCTAGAATCACACAATGTTGATTTATCAGAGCGTATTTTAACCGCACAATTAGAAAAGATTTATCATTCCCTTAAAAAAGAAGGTGTATGATTTTTTTCTTATTTTATAACACCCTGCGCTTTATAAAATTCTAAAAACGCTGATGCAGCCTCTTTCTCCGCCGCTTTTTTTGAGGATGCGCTGGCTTGGAAATGCTTATATCCTTTGACATGAATTTCAACAATAAAAACAGGCGCATGATCTAAGCCTGATTGATCAATCACTTGATACTCCGGAATCCCCAGCCCTAAGGATTGCGTCCATTCTTGTAATGCGGATTTTGGTTCTATGGGGGGTGCAGCAGAATCATCAATTTGATTCTGCCATAATTTACGAATGATCTGATCTACCTTTTGTGCATCACCATCCAGATAGGCCGCCCCTAAGATTGCCTCAACTGTATCCGCTAAAACGGAATCTTCATAAGGGGGGGTTCCTTGAATATAATCTGATAAATTCAAAGAAATCGCAATTTTTTTCAGCGTGTCTTTTTGAACCAATCCTGCAAAACGTTTTGCCAATTGCCCTTCTTTTTCCGCAGGGAATGTTTGATAGAGCCTATGGGCAATGGATAAACCTAAAACCCGATCCCCCAAAAATTCCAATCGCTCATTATTTTCTTTTTGTTGGCTGCCTGATGGAATTAAGGCTTGGCGTAACAAATGTATGTTTGAGAAATGATACCCCAACAGATCCATCAAAGGTTCAAAAGAAATAGGTGATGATACAGACATTTATTCCGCACGTTTCATTTCAATAGGCATAAACAAGCGTCCATAACGAATCCCAACAGGCCATTTCCAAGGCTGATATAAGGAGGCACGACCATTGGCTGAGAAAAATAAACGCTCCGCCCGTCCAACCAAATTTTCATACGGAACAAAGCCGACTTCGTTTACAACACGACTATCTTGGGAATTATCACGATTATCCCCCATCATAAAATAATGCCCCTGTGGTACGGTATAAAGCGGCGTATTATCCAGCGCCCCTGTGTCGCTTTCTTCAAAAATCAAATGCTGAACTCCATTGGGTAAAGTTTCTGTATATTGTTTTAAATATTGCGTATTATAGGGCGTGCTGTCTTCCACGTCCTTCATAAATTGACGCGGTACAATTACGCCATTAATATAAAGGCGTCCATTCAGAACCTGCACCGTATCCCCTGGTAATCCAATCAAACGCTTAATAAAATCAACAGAAGGCTGTGCCGAAGAATGTGACGGTTTTTTAAAAACAATCACATCACCCCGTTGCGGTTTTTGACCATTAAAAACACGTCCATCAATAGGCACAATCCCAAAAGGAAAGGAATAACGACTATATCCATAGGCGTATTTAGAAACAAATAAATAATCGCCGATTAACAAGGTTGGCTTCATAGAACCAGAGGGGATATTAAAGGGTTCAAATAAAAAACTACGAATAACTAACGCCAAAATAATGGCAATCAATGCGGTACGCGTAAACTCACTCCATTCGCCTTTTTGGCGTAACGGAACCTCTGTATTATCAGAAACAGCGTGTTCGGCGGGATGTGAATTGTCCATAATTGATTCGTTTTTTAGGTTTGATGCATTTTTATAGCATACTATAAAATTCCCACAGCACCAGAAATATTCAAACGTTTAATTTGTCCACATTAAAATGATGATCAATCAAACTCAGCCAATAAACGGTCAATTTCATCTTGGGAAATAGCTTGTGCTGAGACTTGAGGGCCATTCAAAAGCGCTGCATCCCCTTCACGGGTTTCCTCCAATACAGCGTTTTCATTCATTTTCATGCCAAATGCCTCCAGCATATCCTTGAGTTTTCCATCAATCGTTCTCAGCGATGATGCAACCTTCGTAAGACGCTGCCCTGTTATATCTTGGAATGAACAGGCTTCATAAATGCGCATGACATGCCCTTCGATGGTGCCACCGATTTCACCATCAATATGCAAAAGCTCACTGGTGATGTCCTCACAAGCATCCATAATTTTTGTGGATGCCGCCGCTGTTTCTTGGACAATCTCCTCAATTTCTAAATGGGCTTTGTTTACATGGGTGGATGATAAAGCCTCCGCCCCTAATGCCGATAACTCCTTACGCGTATCTTCCATGATTTTAATCAAATCACGCATTTCACCAAATAATGTTTGCACATTCACATTTGATGGATAACTGACTTTGTTAATTACTGAATTGATAATTTGTACGACTTGTTCTTTTTGATAACCCATTACAATAACTTTCTTAAATTTTATTTAGAATTCGCCTAAAACAGAGGTGATTTTTGTCCGTAATGTATCCGCATTAAAGGGTTTCACAATATAATTATTAACCCCAGCCTGCTTGGCAGCAATCACGTTTTCTGTCTTGCTTTCAGCCGTCACCATAATAAAGGGTGCCATTTTATTGATCCCAGCCCCTGCCCGTAATTGCTTAAGAAACTCAAGCCCGCTCATGGGTTCCATATTCCAATCTGAAATAATCAAGCCATATTTTTTATTCTCACACAGTTCCAAAGCCATTGATCCGTCAGTGGCCTCATCAATATTACTGAACCCTAATTGTTTTAAAAGGTTACCAATAATACGCAACATTGTTTTGTAATCGTCCACAATTAGGACATTCATGTTTTTGTCTACACTCACTTACGGAACTCCTATTCAGGTGGCTTTTTTGTTCATCAATAGACTTAATTATTAGCAAAAAAAGATTAACTGAATTCTAATGTGATGCAATTATTTTTGAATGATATAGCTAAGGCGGCCTAAAATAATTCATTTTAGGCCTGCGTTCAAACGCCACGCAGGCTATGCCTACACATCGATCAAAAGACTGACACCACCACCATGATGACGTTGTATTTTTCCCTCTAGCTCCAGCTCAATTAAGCTATCCTGTAAGAAATGAGGGGGTATATTTGTGTCGCGCACCAAATCATCTAAATCCAATGGTGTATGATTCAGGTGGGATAAAATAATTTCTATGCTGTGTTGAGGGTCATGATCATATATATATTCAAGCGCAAACTCAGATGAATCGCACAACACAGGGGGATCCTTTGATATTGAGGATTCAGGATAGATCATGTTATTTTTCATACTTTCCAAAATATCCGATACATCACGCAACATGATCGCGCCATCTTTGATCAACTGATTGGTGCCTTGTGCCTTGGGATCCATCGGATGCCCCGGAACAGCAAACACATCGCGCCCATATTCCGCTGCCATTCGAGCAGTGATCAGTGACCCTGATTTCATTGACGCCTCAACCACCACCAACCCCGCAGACATGCCTGCTACAATGCGGTTACGCTTAGGAAAAGCCCGTGCAAAGGGCTGTTGGCCAAAAGGATTCTCACTGATTACCAATCCGTCTTTTCGTAATATATTTTGAAGATCAGCATTTTCAGGCGGATAAACCGTATCAATCCCCCCTGCAATCACGGCAATTGTGCCTGTTTTTAATGATCCTTGATGCACGGCGGTATCAATCCCACGCGCCAGACCTGATACGCTTACCCATCCAGCTTGTCCTAAATCTTGCGCCAATTGCCATGCAAACCGTCGCCCATTGACAGATGCACTGCGTGAGCCTACAACCCCCATAATCGGACGGGATAAAAGGGATAAGTCACCCATCACCGTTAACACAGGCGGTGCATCCTCTGTCGCGCTTAAGGGTAAAGGATAGGCGGCATCCATCGGGGTTAAAAGCTGCGCCCCCATTTTTTGAAGGCGCTTATATTCATCCAGCGCCTCTTTTTCCGAACAGATCACAATATTGCTGGATTTTTGCGCCCGTGTTTCCAACCAGTCGAGCGCCTTTGCCGCTGAACCATGCCGCTGTAATAATTTATAAAAGCTGATACATCCAATATTCCCACAACGAATCAAGCGCAACCAGTTCAACCTTTCCTCCTCACTCAACGCAGGATCCAAGGGAACAGAAGATTGAAAACGAAATCGATCAAAGACATCAAACATAAAATATTTCTATAACAGAAATAAAAGAAACGCAATTAAGAATTGAGAATTTTATCGTATTTTTTGCATTTCTATAATCTTAAAATTTCAAAACCCAATTTGACTAAGCATTACAATCGCCGCCGTTTCGGCGCGTAAAATGCGCGTACCTAATGACACAGGGATGATATGATCCAATGCCAATAATTTTTCCTTCTCCGCCGCGCTCCATCCACCCGGTGCACCAATTAAGATATTGATAGGCGATTGCGAGGCATGCGTGGCAGGGGATAAATCCACGCGCTCAATGGCGGTATAGATCGGATCGGTTGCTTTATACAGATCATATAATTTGATCGGCGCATGTAATGTGGGGCAAGATAGGCGCTCGCATTGCTCCACGGCTTTAATGATATGCCCTTGCAGCCGCTCTATTTTCAACGTCTTAATATCCAGCGCATCGGTGTGGTCGGTAATAACAGGAATTAAATCGCTTACCCCCAATTCCGTGGCTTTTTCGACCAACCATTCGGTACGCTCTTTCTTCAATGGTGCGAAATAGAGGCGTTTAATGGAATCAATTTCAGGCACACGCAATTGCTGCATTTGTCGAATAGAGGTGGATTTTTTATGCGGCGTTTCAATATGATATAAAAACTCTCCCTGCTGCGCATTAAACAACCGCACCGCATCATTTCTTTGCAGGCGCATGACGCTGGTTAAATAATGGCTCTGATCCTCCGGCAAAACCATGATTTCGGTCAAATTCAAAGGATAATAAAGACGTGGGGCGGTGTGATGGGTCATATTTATTCCGAAGCCATAATGGCTCTAACAAATCTTAACTTTAATTCTTCGGGGTAGTTTTCACCAATAATCATATATTCAATTAAATCTTTTAAAAGATCCCTATCAATCGTATTTTTTGCAACCCAAACGGCGATATTTTCCATTTCCCGAATAAAATGCGTTACGGAAAAATCATACCCATTCAACTCAAGAAAATACGCACCAAGAGCGATGCCTGTTCTTTTGTTGCCATCATTAAAAGCATGAAGTTTAATGACAGAAAAGACAAGATGCGTGATTTTATCCAGAAATTTGGGGTAATAGATATCATTTTGAATATGACCTAAAACACTCTCAAGATATTCGGGGTTTTTAACACCTTTCAGCCCGCCACTTTCGCAGATTACGGTCGCATGCACGCACAGAGCATGGGCGATGTCAAAATAGAAAATTTTTATATCCATCAGCGATCCTTAAGGCGTTTGAAAACATCTCTTGTTTCTTTGATGCGCTCTTCTAATGCCTTGCTTTTCTCACCTAAGAAACGATCAAAATCTCCCTCAGGAACGCTTTGGATATAGGCTTGCAGCTTGTGATGGAGCGCATCTCGGAATACCATGTCACGACTAGACATTTTTATGCGCGCAGCCTGCACTAAGGGTTCAAAAATAGGATTATTTTCAAAACCATCAAACACATTTTTTAGATCCTGATAGCCTAGCTTACGATCAAGCTCTTTATATTTCTGTTCAATTGCATGTGCCAATCCATTCTCATAACTGGAAATCAGCTCCAAAATCTCTGTGTACATTGTATCCCGAACATTTTCCTTAGAATGAAGGTTTAATATTTTACGATATTCATCGGTTTTTTCACGAAAAATGCTTTGATAAATACGATCGGTAAAAGATGGATTTTTGTATGGAAAATTTTCTACATAACAATTAAGCGCATCTGTGAATTTCTTACGGTAATTTTCTCCTTGAAAGGCAGCGGGCAAATAATCTGCATCATGTTGATTGATATATTTTGTATGCCCCCCTGACCGCTCTGCCATCACATCGATAACGATATCCAATATACGAGACCGAATAAGCCGTGCCTGCTCACTTTCTGTTAAAAGCATCGCAAGGTTCAGAACAGCCCGAAATGAAAACACACCTAATCGCACCGTTTTGATAACGACACTCATGTCGTTATCAAAAAGCAACATCTTGAAATCTTTTAGATTTTTCCCCTGTAAAATGGTATATCCATTTTTTCCCAGTTCTTGCGTGTGACTTTGAATATAGCGGTCAATTGTACGTTCATCTACGGCTAGGATTTCAGCAACTTGCTGTTTTGTAAAAACCACTTCCCCATGAAAAATTAACCCACCTAGGCAAAGATGGTTTCCCAGCTTTTCCAGCGCATATTTGTTATTGAGTATATTTTGACGATCAACCGTTGATACGGTCAAATCTTTGTTCATATCAATTTTATCCTTTAGCCAAGCGAACTGCTTTTTATAATATTCTCTTTTCAAGTTTAAAAATCAAGAAATAGATTCAAAGCCCTCGAATATCCAGCCAACCATAACAAACTTCCTTGGCAGAAACACTCCCCACATCCGTCATTTTCTTACCACAGCGTTTTGCACCCATCGCGTCATAAAACCCACAGGCGGCGCGGTTTTTCTCCATCACCCACAGGCACATGGATTTTTGTTTTTCCGTGATAAAATGGGATGCTGCATGGGATAAAAGCGCCCGTCCAATGCCTTGTTGTTGATGCTCAGCATTAACATACAACCCATAAATTTCGCGCCCATAAAGCGGACGAATGGATGATGATCCAGGCGGCGGCGTTCGCAGCCGCCCATAAACCATCAATCCCACAGGCACATCATGCTCATTTAACGCCAGCGCCGTCAAACTCTCCGGATCATCAATCCATTTTTGCCATTTTTTCGCATAGGATTCATGCGTCAGCGTATCGAAATAATCTTGGGTCGCAATATGCGCATAGGATTGCTTTAATCCATCAATATGCAGCTGTGTTAGGGCATCAATATAATCAGCAGTGGCTTTTATGATTTTTGGGGGCATGGGTTTTATTTATAAGATTTTGGAATTTGATGCAATCACAAAAATATATTGATTCCTGTTATTCATGATGTTATTGTAATTTCAGAAATTCCTGAAATTACGAAAGAAATAATATTGTGAACTTACCCCCCATTATTCAAAATTTTGTACTACATTTCGGGGAGATGGGCTCACGTTGGGGGATCAACCGGACGGTGGGGCAGATTTATGCGGTTTTGTATATATCACAGCGTCCCTTAAATGCCGATGATTTATGTGATTTATTGGGATTTAGTCGGTCAAATATTAGTATGGGATTAAAGGAGCTGGATGCTTGGAATCTGATTCGTATGAAGCATCTTCCCAATGATCGGCGCGATTATTATACCGTGCCTGAGGATATTTGGGAAATTGTCCGCACCCTTGTGGAGCAGCGGCGCAAGCGTGAAATTGATCCTACCCTCACCTTGTTACGCGATTTATTGTTAAAAAATCCATCTGATGAGGAACAAAAATTTGCCCAAGCCAAAATGCAGGAAATGCATGATCTGATTGAAATGTTAACCGATTGGCACAATGAAATGCAAAAAATGGAAACGGAGCGTTTGGTTAACCTGCTGAAATTAGGATCAAAAGTTTATAAGCTGTATGAGATGAAAGATAAATTATTTGTCATCAATGGCGGCAAAGAGTCAAAAAAACCAAAAAAATCTATTGAGTAAGGAGTCATCAAACAATGGATATCGATCCCACCATTTTGGCGCGTATACAATTTGCCGCTAATATTACCTTTCATATTTTATTCCCCAGCATCACGATTGCGTTGGGGTGGATTTTATTTTTCTTTAAAATGCGATTCCAAGCCACAAAAGACACAAAATGGATGGACTCTTATTTCTTTTTCACAAAAATTTTTGCACTCTGTTTTGCAATGGGGATTGTTAGTGGCGTGACGATGTCATTTCAATTCGGGACAAATTGGCCGGGATTCATGGAAACTGTGGGCAATATCGCGGGGCCCTTATTGGCGTATGAGGTTTTAACAGCTTTCTTCCTTGAAGCGACGTTTTTGGGCATCATGCTCTTTGGTTTTCGTCGCGTGAAACCTTGGGTGCATAATTTAGCCACCTTCCTTGTGGCGGCAGGAACGACTTTGTCAGCCTTTTGGATTTTGGTGCTGGATAGCTGGATGCAAACGCCTGTGGGTTTTACAATGATTAACGGGCAAGCGCATGCCACAGATTGGCTACAGATTGTCTTTAACCCATCCCTGCCCTATCGGTTGGTGCATATGTTGATAGCCTCAGGCATCACGGCCGCATTCTTAGTGACAGGAATTTCTGCCTATCGTTGGTTGAAAAATGATCGCGCCCCCGCAGTCATGTCCGCTTTGAAAACGGGGCTTTATTTAGCCGCCTTTTTAATCCCTGTACAGATTATTGTAGGTGATTTTCATGGAATCAATACATTACACCACCAACCGCAAAAAGTAGCCGCGATGGAAGGATTGTGGGAAACAAAATCTGGCGCACCTTTGGTTTTATTCGGTATGCCCAACGCAGAAACAATGCGTAATGATTTTGCCATCGAAATCCCCAAATTAGCCAGCTTAATTCTAACCCATAATGTGAACGGTGAGGTCAAAGGATTGAACGAATTTTTTGGCAATCATCCCCCTGTTGCGCCCGTATTTTGGGCATTCCGATTAATGGTCGGCACAGGCATCCTGATGCTGCTGATCTCTTGGGGGGGGGCTATTTGGCTACGATTAAAAGGCATGACAAAACCCTTAAGCCTTGCCTTGATTGTCATGACTTTTTCAGGCTGGTTAGCCACTGTATCAGGTTGGTATGTCACCGAAGTCGGTCGTCAACCATGGTTGGTCACAGGAGTTTTGAAAACCGCTGATGCCGCATCAAATGTCCCTGCACCCATGATTGGCATGAGCTTAAGCATGTATTTAATTGTGTATGTGGTGCTGATGATTGCGTTTATGTCCACCATTTTCTATATGGCGCGCAAAGCGATTAACCCAGATTATATTGTTAAAGGAGGAATTGCCTAATGGAAATCTTTGCAAATGGAGCTTGGTTGCCCCTTATCTTCGCATTTTTAATGGGATTATCAATGTTGATCTATGCCGTTCTGGACGGCTATGATCTGGGGGTTGGGATGCTCACTAAGATTGCCAGTGACGATGAAAAAGATCACATGATCGCCTCCATTGGCCCCTTTTGGGATGCGAATGAAACATGGTTGGTGCTGGGGGTTGGCTTATTATTGGTCGCTTTTCCCATTGCACACGGCGTGATTCTAACGCATCTCTATTTACCCGTGGCGGTGATGTTGGTGGGCTTGATTATGCGAGGCGTTGCCTTTGACTTTCGGGTTAAGGCGCATGTGGATCATAAGGAAAAATGGAATCTATGTTTTTTTATAGGCTCAACGACCATGGCATTGGCACAAGGATATATGTTGGGATCTTATATTCTGGGCTTTGATCCGTCTTTGGTCGGGCATTTATTTTGTGCCTTGGTGGCTTTATGTGTGGCGGCAGGATATTGTTTGATTGGCGCAACATGGTTGATTATGAAGACAGAGACTGAACTCCAGCAAAAATCAATTCAGTGGGCGCGTTATGCGCTGTATGGTACGATTGCCTCTATTGCGCTGATTTCCGCTGCCACCCCTTTGGTCAGTCCACGGATTTTTGATAAATGGTTTTCATTTCCTGAAATCTTTTATCTCTTACCAATTCCTGCCCTTACAGGTGTGCTGATTGTATTTCTGGAACGTGCATTACGCGGCTTACCTCAATTATCACAGGCTGATAATGACTGCAAATGCTGGATACCTTTTGCCAGTACAATTGGCATATTTATGCTATGTTTTGGCGGATTGGCATATAGTTTCTACCCTTATATCGTCCCCAATCAATTAACCATCGTACAATCTGCATCCGCCCCTGAATCGTTGATTATTATGCTGGTGGGCGCGTTGATTGTGTTACCTGTCTTGATTGGCTATACCTTCATATCCTACCGCATCTTCCACGGCAAAGCCACAGGTGATGATTTGCGGTATGATT
>JBIICI010000030.1:0-12177 GCA_044238935.1 Gemmobacter sp. | reverse complement strand
CCATCAACCAAAACCGCCACAGAAAGTTTTTTGACCTCTCCCACTTCACGAATCATGCTTTTGATTGTTTTACTGATTTCATAATTTGTCACTTCTTCGACACGATTATTTTCTTGTGATGGCTCATCCCCTAATAACAAATTATTGGGCGTAGCCGCACCGGGCAAGTTTTGATCAACGGTCACGTCGGGTGATTTGGGTGTCCGTTCTTTATTATTTTCTTGGATTGTTTGCGTTGAACGTACAACTTGGGTTGCGGGGTCGTAAGATTCCTCGTTCGTACTAATCCGATCAAAATTTAGATCCGCTGTTATTGTGACCTGCACCTTATCTTGACCAACGATGCGCCCTACGATTTCTTCAACCGCTGTTTTGAGTCGATTTTCATACCCCTTGCGCATTTCATCTGATTTTGAACTTTCTAAATCATCTTCTTCTGCCCCTCCGCGCGCCAAAAGATTCCCTTCTTTATCAATAATCGTAATATTGCTTACTTTTAACTGAGGTACAGCAGAGGCAACCAAAGAGCGAATCGCCCCAATTTGCCCTGAACTGAGCTGCTGATTAGGCTGTAAAGACACATAAACACTGGCGCTGGCGGGCTGTGTATCACGACTGAACAGCTCTCTCAGGGGTAAAACAAGGTGAACACGCGCGCTTTTAATAGATTCCAAAGACCCAATCGTCCGCGAAAGCTCCCCTTCTAACGCACGCACTTGCGCGATATTTTGCTCTAAACTTGTTGTGCCAAAACTGCTTTTGCGATCAAAAATTTCATACCCCAAAGACCCACCATTAGGAAGCCCAGCCTCCGCCAAGAGCATACGAGCACGACCAATTTCATCTTTCGGCACTTTGATTGTTTCTCCGTCAGGGGTGACGGTGTATTTAATGGCGGCTTCTTCTAACTTGACAGCCATAGCCCCAGAATCCGTAGTATCTAATCCAGTATATAAGACACTCAAGCTGGGTTCAGAAACGCGCATGGATACAAAAATAAAAAACAAAAACAACCCCATAAAAACAGCGCCCATAATCGCAATTCGCGCTGGACCAAGCTGTTTGACGGTATCCAAAACAGTGCTCAATGATTTTATTCCATTTTTATTTTAGCGTTTTATAATTCAACATTGCAGAAAAACAATATTCAAAGAAAATAGACTCGAATTAACTATGCCTATAAATTTAGATTATACATGTTTTTTTTCTGAATTACCACGCCTTAATCAAAATCTTTAACTTGAATTAATGCAAATCTTTGGGGTCAATCATTATAAAACCTTGGGTGTGAAAATCAGCATCCCTATATTCATTTGTATGTGTTACACGCAAGCTGTCTGCGCCATGGGATTTAAAAGACCGAATCCATGAAAAAAGCTCCTCTTGCGAGAGATTATATTTTTCAATAGCTTGATCTTGCGTTATCAGCTTTTGTTGAATGGCTTGGATAACCAATAATTTTCGTGACTTAACCCATCGCGTATTCGTGGCAGGCAAATCATCCAATGTTAATTTCCCGATTCTCAGTGTTTGGTATTGTGCCTGTGGCTCTTTGTACGGCATAATCTCATTCCTTGGATAGAAATATTGTCTTCATCAAACAACAATACATCATAATCCCTTACAAATTATAAATTATGAAAACAATTTTACCCTCTCAATTCACCCATAAAACGCATCAAATACGCAATAAAAATAAACACTTGACAGCTCAACATACACTGATATATGATGATAGTAGGGAAGTGTAATTTTATACACGGTTAGGAAAGTAAAATGATTGAAGCAGTAAACTCAGTGCTGGCGAATGCCTCACTGTTACGCTCTTCCGCGGACAGTAAGTCTAAAAGCCAGAATAATATCGTCGAAACGACATCTGATTCAGGGTCGCAGCCTATATCTGCACCTTATATCAGCCCTTATGTTTCGGTTGATATTAATTATAATAAAGCCGTTCTTCAGTTGCGCGATAGCGTTACGGGGGATGTGGTCGAGCAAATTCCCGACCAACGCGCACTTGAATCCAATCGTCGCGACCAAGTCCAAGATGCAGCGGTTCAGTTACAACAGACAACGCGCAACGTTAGTGATAACAGCACAGAATCTGATATACCTGAACAAAAAACTGCAAAAGCTGAAAGCAATTTAAAAGCTGAAGCCGCCGGATATACGTCGAGTGGTCAAGGGAAAAACATCAGTGATTCTGAAACGATTTCTATAGAAGTATAGATTGCAGTTAAGACTTACCTGTAATAACGCGTTTCGCTCTTTGGGCTCGTATGTCTATAAGTACGGCATCCCTACTCTTTTTATTTTTGGCGCGATCTTGGGTGAAATGATTGATGCGCTTGGCGCAGATCGTCTAAAACCAATTCTGTATAGCGTTGGGTGGTATTTAAATTCTCGTGCCCCATCATATCTTGGATCATACGAATATTGACCCCATTTTGCAATAAATGTGTTGCGAAACTATGCCTCAATGCATGGGGCGTTACACTATCTGGTAAATTCATCTGCATTCGAACTTGACGCAGCATACGCTGTGCAACGGCAGGATTTAATGATTTTTGCCCCCGATTCCCTAAAAATAACGGGGTGTTTTTAGGCGCATTTTGGTGATACGGGGTTGCGGATACCATTTCATATAGGTGATCCGCAACAAAATCAAGAACAGGGACTTGCCGTTCTTTATTCCCTTTACCATGCACAAATAAAAACCCATCTCGTGGTAGATCGTGTAAGGTCAAGGCTAAGGCCTCACTAATCCGCAGGCCGCTGCCATATAACAGCATAAATAATCCCATATTGCGCAACCCTTGCCACACAGGCGTTTCTTTGCTGCTGGTTTGGATTTTTCGAGCCTCCGCTAAGATCGTCAAAATATCTGTATACAGAATCGGTTTTGCATGATGATGTGGAATTTTGGGGCTTTGAATCATTTTAATAAACGAATTTTCAATGCCATGATTTTTGAGCAACCACGCATAAAAATTACGCAATCCCGATAAATTCCGAGCACGGGATGATGCCATTGTGCCTTGGGCGGCACGCTTTGATAACCACGCCCTAAAATCGCCTATTGGTGCATCCCGTAACAAAGAGATTGTTAATTTTTGATCATAATGACGGGTCAAGAACATCACAAACAATGATAAATCAGCACCATAGGCGCGCACTGTATGATCAGAAAAATTCTTTTCAAATTGCAAATAATTCTGCCATTTCTGAAGCAAATCAATAAAATGATCATCACAACATATGAGTATATCTGTTTTTAAAAAAGGCGTATTTGCAGTCTGAGTCATTATTTTTTATTTTTATGGTAAAGTTAACGGAATGTATTGTATATTAAAAGACGGGCATACAAAGAATTATGTTGCAATGTTACGCGAAATTTTGTTTAATGCCCAATGAAAAATCCACATGCGGGGTTTAAGGGTGATTTTCATCCTGTCCAGTGCTTTTTCAATTGAAAAAGTGCCCCTCCCCGCAGCGGTCTGCATATGCAGAATATATTAACTGGAAAAAAGAAAAGGAAGTAAAAACACATGGTTCAACCAAAATTTGATATGCGCTCTTTGTTAGAAGCAGGCGTCCATTTCGGTCACAATTCACGTCGCTGGAATCCAAAAATGAAGCCGTTCATTTTCGGCGTTCGTAACGGGATTCATATTATTGACTTACAGCAAACTGTTCCTATGTTGGATAATGCGCTGAATCAATTGCAAAAAATCGTTTCACGCGGTGGTCGCGTTTTATTCGTTGGGACAAAACGTCAAGCTCAAGACAAAATTGCTGAATCTGCAAAACGTTGTGGTCAGTACTATGTGAATCACCGTTGGTTGGGTGGTATGATGACAAACTTTAAAACCGTGTCTTTATCCATCAATAAACTAAAAGAATATGAAGGTGTTTTGGCGGGCAACACAAGCGGCCTAACCAAAAAAGAGATTTTGAACCTAACCCGTGAAAAAGACAAATTGAATTTAGCCATTGGTGGGATTCGTGATATGGGTGGTCGTCCTGATGCTGTGTTCATTATTGATGTAAACAAAGAACATATTGCGGTGAAAGAAGCCAATAATTTGGGCATTCCTGTATTTGCGATCTTGGATACAAATTCAAATCCTGATGGTGTTGATTTCCCAATTCCGGGCAATGATGATGCGTTGCGCGCAATTGATTTATATTGCACATTGATTTCTGATGCTGTATTAGCTGGATTACAAAACGAAGTCCGCAAATCAGGCAAAGATTTAGGTGAAGCCTTGGAAGTCAAAGAAGATTTACCAACAGAAGCGGATTTAGAAGCCTTATCGGCTGAAAAAATCGCAGCAACAGCATAAGCCATTTTCGGTATTCGAAAAAGGCCATCTTTAAAAATGGCCTTTTTTGTTTTTCAAAATAAATATTTTAAAAATTGATTAAGAAGGAGTTTAAGATCATGACAATTACCGCAGCAATGGTCAAAGAATTGCGTGAAACCACAGGCGCAGGCATGATGGATGCCAAAAAAGCATTAGTTGAAAATAATGGCGATATGGAAGCCTCCGTTGATTGGTTGCGTACCAAAGGTCTTGCAAAAGCAGCCAAGAAAGCCGACAGAACAGCCGCTGAAGGCGTTGTTGTCTTGAATATTGCCGCCGATGGGAAATCTGCTGTTGCGTTGGAAATCAACTCTGAAACAGATTTCGTTGCGCGTAACGAACAATTCCAAGCCTATGCCTACCAAGCCGCCGAAGCCGCGATTAATGTTGCGGATGTTGAAGCGCTGAAAAATGTCACGCTTTCAGGTGGAAAATCTGCCCAAGAATCCCTAACTGATATGATCGCCACGATTGGTGAAAATATGAATTTACGTCGTCTTGAGAAAGTATCTGTTGAAAATGGCGTTGTTTCTGCGTATGTCCACGGCGCTTTGGCAACGAATTTGGGGAAAATTGGTGTTTTAGTGGCACTGGAATCCACTGCAGATTCTGTCAAATTACAAGATTTAGGCCGCAAAATTGCAATGCACATCGCTGCCGCCAGCCCTGAATCCTTGAATATTGACGGTGTCAATGCTGAGAATTTAGAGCGTGAGAAAAACATTATCCGTGAACAATCTCTAACCAGTGGTAAGCCTGCGGATATTGTTGAAAAAATGTTAGCTGGTCGTATTCGTAAATATTACGAAGAAGTTGTTTTATTGGAGCAAACTTATGTTATGGACGGCGAAACCAAGATCAAGGATGTTATTGCCAATGCATCAAAAGAACTCGGCGCCCCTGTTGCTTTAAAAGCCTATGTTCGCTTTAAAATGGGCGAAGGCATTGAAAAAGAAGAAACAGACTTTGCCGCTGAGGTTGCTGCCGTTGTAAATGGCTAATTTCTAAAAAATTCAAGTAAACCCCCCATTCTTTTGATAAAGGATGGGGGGTTTTGTTTAGAACAAGATGCCAGATCAAGTCGGCGTTGTTACATGGATTGATTTATAGGGAGGGTGGTGACGGGTTGTACTTTTCCCCCACTGGCGTCATGCCGTGCCCCGACACGGGATCTTACTGATTTAGGTGATATTCCCGCTGATCAACAAGATACCTGATCCCGTTCGACAGATTCTTGATAACGGCATTTTTTTATTTCAAGACTCTTTCGTCTTCCACAACGAAAATCCAACCCCTGCCCCCAATAGTCCTAAGGTAATGCCCAAAGACAAAAGAGCGGGAAATTTTTCTAAATTCAGGAAATCGACAATAAAAATCTTTGATCCAATAAAGACCAAGACAGCAGATAAGGCATATTTTAAGTACACAAATCGACTGATCATCGCAGACAACGCAAAATATAATGCCCGCAATCCCAAAATAGCAAAAATATTACTGGTATATACAATATACGGGTCTTTGGTAATTGAAAAAATCGCAGGAATGGAATCAACAGCAAAAATCACATCGGCAAATTCCACCATCACTAAAGCAACTGCAAGGGGGGTTAGATATAAAATCAGTTTCCCTGTATCAGGATGCATTTGTTTCACAAGAAATTTATTGCCGTGCAATTCATCAGTAATGCGACATGTTTTTTTGATAAATTTTAAAATCGGATTATCGCCAATATCATGTTCGGTATCGCCAGCAAACAGCATTTTGATTCCTGTGAAAACCAAAAACGCAGAAAACAAATATAACAGCCATTCAAATTGATGCACCAACGCCGCCCCAAAGCCAATCATAATCCCACGCAGGATAATAACACCCAATATGCCCCAAAATAAAACGCGATGCTGATACATACGCGGAATATTGAAATAACTAAAAATCATGGCGATCACGAAAATATTATCCATCGCCAATGTTTTTTCAACGACAAAACCTGTTAGATACTGAAACGCGCTTTGTTGATCCATGCTGTACCATATCCAGCCTCCAAAAAACGCGCCGATTGTGATGTAAAAGGCTGATAGTTTTAGGCTTTCTTTTAAGCCCACTTCGTGATCTTCTTTATGAAAGACCCCTAAATCTAGAATCAGCAAAACGAAAACAATCGCTAGAAATATTGCCCACATCCACACAGGCTTGCTTAGAAATTGGTAGGAAAAGAGAGGGTTAAGTAATTCGATCATGAAAGAACCTTAAATAAAATAGGATTGTTGTCAGTATATAGAGATTCAAAAATAAATCCATAGGGCTATATGATTTTTCGATCTAATCATTTTCATCTAAAATATGCCCCCCTGTGACATCTTCTAAAAATTCTTGGAAATCATCCGGCTTGGTAAAATCTTTGTACACAGACGCATAGCGTATATAGGCCACCAAATCTAATTTTGCCAAGGCACGCATGACCAATAAGCCAATTTCTGAGGAGTCAACTTCGTGTTCCCCAATCGATTCCAATTGTCGTACAATCGATGTGACGGATTTTTCAATTGTTTCCATATCAACGGGGCGTTTGCGCAACGCCACTTGTAAGGAACGTGTAATCTTATCACGGTCAAAAGGTTGGCGCTGTTGCCCATCCGCTTTGATCACGGTTAATTCGCGCAATTGAATCCGCTCATAAGTCGTAAAGCGCCCCCCACATTTGACACAGGCACGGCGGCGACGAATGGAAACGCCATCTTCGGAAGGTCTGGAATCCTTAACAGCCGATTCTTCATGGGCACAAAAGGGACAACGCATCGTTTTTATCCTTTACAATATTTGAACAACGCCACTGCCACTTAAGCGATGATCTTGGTTCGGGTTTTGCCAGTCAATATGGTGATGAATTATTTTGCTGGACTCGAAACGCTGCCCCAGTGCCTCAATCATCGGCACATGACGCGCGGCAGGTAACTTGGGATACCATAGCAAAATCATACAATCCGTATAGCGTTTTTTTAAGCGCACAATAAAATCGGGCATTTGATCATATTCGCTTTTGATCTCATAACTAGGGTCAATCATAATCACGGTAGGACGCGTATAGCTAAGCCCTTTATGGATAGAAGGCAAATCAAATAATGCATAATAGCCATCATCATGAATAATATGCGCATTTTCATAGTCTTGCATGGATTTTTCCAAGCGTGCAAATTCGGCAGGGTGCAATTCACACAGCCCCAAAAAATCCCGCTGACGCAAGATATTGGCTGCGATTAAGGGTGATCCGGGATAGATTCTGCCAAATTTGCCTTTATTATATTTTTTTAATATCTCTTCAAATAGGGGGGGAAGAGAAAAATGATGGGCATTATTTTCTTGTAAGGTCAACGCACCCTGCTCGGCTTCTCCTGTTTTCTGCGCTTGTTTGCTTTTGAGGTCATACAGACCCGCACCAGAATGTGTTTCAAGATATTGAAAAGAATGATGTTTCCGTTTCATTTCCTCCAAAACCAAGCATAAAAATGCGTGCTTATGCAAATCCGCGACATTTCCAGCGTGATAGGCATGCTGATATGAGAGCATGATTATTTTCCTAATTTGCTTTTTAATAGGTCATTCGGGCGGCTGTAAACGGCCATTGTGCTGGCGGCTGCGATTTTATTGGCGTTTAAATAATAACCAACCATTGCGCCCGATGCATTTTGATCAAGGGGTAATGCCTCTATATTTAACGCATACAGCGTGAAAATATATCGATGTGGCTTATCCCCCTGCGGTGGACATGCGCCGCCATATTGGCTTGAGCCATAATCCGTACGCCCCTGTATTGCCCCAACAGGAAGACCGTCTTTTTCAATGTCTAACAATGTTTGTGTAGCAGGAATATTAAAAACCGTCCAATGCCACCATCCAGATCCCGTCGGCGCATCAGGATCATAAACCGTGATCGCGAGGCTTTTTGTATCACGCGGCACGTTTTTCCATTCTAAAACAGGGGCTTTGTTTTTTCCCGTACAGCCAAAATCATTAAAAACATGATCAATGGGTAATGTTTCACCCGTTTTAAAATCAGGGCTGAATAATGCAAATTTATCCTGAGCCTGTACGCGTACAGGTAATAAACACAGCAATATTGGTAATATTAAGTAAAAGCGCATAACGTCAAAAACACCTACAACAACAGATCAAAGAATAATTTTAAAAACCATACGCGATACAACAAAATCCGTCAATTCTTGATATAATATTTTATATTTTCGTAATCCCCAAACGCGCTAATTCATCGGCACGTTCATTGTCTGCATGCCCTGCATGACCTTTAACCCAGAAAAAATCAACCTTATGAAGCTGCATGGCTTCATCCAATTTTATCCATAAATCTTGGTTTGCGACAGGTTTTTTGCTCGCACTTTTCCAACCATTGCGTTTCCAACCATGAATCCATTCCGTGATTCCTTTTTGAACATAGACGCTATCAGTATAAAGATGAACTTTGCAGGGCTTTTTTAATGAGTCCAATCCCATAATCGCCGCCATTAATTCCATGCGATTATTGGTCGTGTACGCCTCCCCCCCACATAATTCTTTTTCATTGCCTTTATACCGCAACAATGCGCCCCATCCCCCCTTACCCGGATTGCCGCTGCAGGCGCCGTCTGTATAAATTTCAACAATGTCTGACATTACCCTAATTTTCCTTATTCTGTTATGGATTGCCAATATTGTAATTTTTGCCAATATTCCACGGGATCTTTGCGTTTTATCATCGGGTTATTTGCATCCACATGATGAAAATCATATAAACGCGTCATTAAAATACGCAACGCCGCACGCCGTGCAATCATGGGGAAAAAGACGGATTCTTTAGGATCTAATGGACGTACAGATTCATAGCCCAACCAATAAGAATTAACATAGTCCGTACGTATACAATGCGCCAAATCAAAACACCAGCTATTGATCGTAAGCGCACAATCATATAAAAACACATCATGGCAGGCATAATAAAAATCAATTACCCCACAAACATTCTCTTCATTAAAAAAGACATTATCTGGAAATAAATCTGCGTGAATAACACCTTGCGGTAAGGTCGATTCTTGGGTTTTGAATTGATACAAATATTTAAATTCTTGTGTTAAAATCTCTTGATGATCCCTTGAAAGAAAAGAAAAAATCTTATCCTTTATGATAAGCAAATCATCCAAAGATAAACTATTAACGGGGGTATTTATCGCGCTGTTTTTGATTGAGAGCGAATGCATCGATGCCATGATTTTACCGATATGATAGCAATCTTGCGGCTGTATATCGGATAATTCCTTTTGAAATCCATTAAGAAAAGACACAATTGAGGCTTTTTTATTCCCTGCCTCAGATAAAATTGTTACAATATGCCCATCTTTATTCTTATGAAAAAATGGGCAAGCAATGCCATTTTTATTTAAGAACGCGGTATAGGAGGCAATAAAGTTTAAATCAACATTTTCGGATCGATTTTCAAATATTGTTACAATATAATTCTGGGCTGGATTGCCTGCGCGTACACGATAATTCGTATTTTCAATCCCTTGCAAAATGCCATGATATTCATGACATGGATTTAAACCATACTGTCTTAAGAGGTTTTCCATTTGATCTGCATTTAAATCTGTTAAAACCGCCATATTCTAAGATTCCAACACGGATCGAGGCAGTTTAAACACGACATTTTCCTCACGAATATTCAGCTTCCTTGTTGCAATATTAAAATATTGCGCTGCATGCTTAACAATTTCCTCCACTAAAATCTCAGGTGCTGAGGCGCCAGCCGTTAAACCTAAAACACGTACACCTTCAAAATTCTGCCAATCAATATCATTGACGCTTTGAATTAATACAGAATCGGGGCAGCCATAATCCTTGGCGACTTCGACCAAACGGTTTGAATTTGATGAATTTGGTGCCCCAATTACGAATATGCGATCACATAAGGGCGCTAATTGCTTAACGGCATCTTGGCGATTTGTGGTAGCATAGCAAATATCCTCTTTAATCGGTGATTGGATGCTGGGGAATTTTTCCTGTAACGCGCGTACAATATGCGCGGTATCATCAATTGATAAGGTCGTTTGCGTACACCATGCCAGATTATCAATATCTTTGAACGCTAATTTTGCAACATCCTCAACAGTTTCAACCAAGATAACAGCACCATGGGGCAATTGCCCCATTGTCCCAATGACTTCGGGGTGGCCTGCGTGTCCCACTAAGATAATCGTTTTGCCATTTTTATAATGGCGCTCGGCTTCGCGATGCACCTTACTGACCAATGGACATGTGGCATCAATGTAAAATAAGGCTCTCCGTTCAGCCTCTTGCGGTACTGATTTTGGAACACCATGCGCAGAAAAAATCACGGGCTGACCATCATCTGGAATATCATCTAATTCCCGTACGAAAATTGCTCCTTTTTCCTTTAATTCTTCGACCACATGTTTATTATGAACAATTTCATGGCGGACATAGACGGGAGAGCCATATTTCACCAAAGCGCGCTCAACAATTTGGATGGCACGATCAACCCCTGCGCAAAATCCACGCGGGGCAGCTAAAATAATTTCTAAATCGGGGTTTGACACGAAATAATCCTATTGAAAAGAAGCTTAATCCTGTTTAAGAATAACAGGTATTATTTTTATTTAGTTTTATAATTTTCTGTGACGATTTGAAAGATAAAATAATCATGTTTTATAAAGATTACACAAAAACGCTTATTGCTGCTGGGATTGCCTGTGTTTTCCTATCTGGATGCAGCACCAATTTATTCAAATCCTTTCAAAACAACTCTGTTGAGGCTGAAATTGCTCCAATTTCCAGCGTTTCCTGCCCCAATACATCATTGATCGAAGATTTATCAAATCGTCAAATCACAAACAAAGCGGATTTTTCAAAAGTTTCTCTTAAAAAAGTGGATGCATTGTGCACGGATTCCAATCATATACAGATTGATGTTGCGTATATGATTGCAAAATCTGATCCACAATCTGCCGCTGATCCCTACCCATTTTTTATTGCTGCGATTGATAAGGAAGGAGGGCTGATTGAAAAAACCATATCCGAAATTCGTACAGACCAAAATGGCGATTTCAGTCAAAAATTGATTTTGAGTCTTCCAACAGGAACAGAAAAAATCTATGTTGGTTTGCAAATTGATCGTCGTGAATTATCTTATAATCGTGCTGATATTGAAAAACAGCCTTTGAAATAATTAAAGAAAGATTTTAAAAAATGACCCTAAGTGCCTCAAAAGAAACAGCAATGGATTCGGAATTAATTTTTGATCATCACACAAAAACCCATATGGATGTGGCGGCTTTGTCTTTTGAAACACTGCGCCCCCTCTTATTCCAATGGGTGAAGATGGGTGTGGAAACCATTGAAAATGGTGGCAAAATTATATTTTTCGGCAATGGCGGCAGTGCCGCAGATGCACAACATATTGCCGCTGAACTCTCCGTGAAACTCAGTGCGGATCGCGCCCCCATTGCAGGACTTGCTTTGAACCTTGATGCATCTGCAATGACCGCATGTGGCAATGATTATGGATTTGAATTTATCTTTAGCAGACAAATCCAAGCCCTTGGGAAAAAAGAAGATTTAGCCGTTGGTATTAGCACATCAGGCAATAGCAAAAACGTGATGAAGGCATTGGATGCTGCACGTGCCATGGGCATGAAAACAGTTGGATTAAGTGGAAAAACAGGCGGCATTATGGATGCACATTGTGATTTACTTATTAAGATCCCAACATCTTACACTGCAGCAATCCAAGAAATGCATATCACAT
>JBIICI010000015.1:0-44519 GCA_044238935.1 Gemmobacter sp. | reverse complement strand
GCTTTATCCGCTCTAGCTGTGCTTCTGATAATAAAAATAAATCACTCATGATGAATTCCTCCTCAACATAAGTGAATCACATATCAATTATCATGTAAATACATATTCAATAGGTTCTGAGCCTAGAAAGATATACTTTCTCATTCTCAAAGCCAGAGTCAGGCGTTCGGTCCATCCTTTTTTTCAGCAGGCTGCTATGCGACTGCATTTATATCGTCCGTAACCTATTGAGCTTTTTATTTGGTAGATACGTTGATCTCATAGCCGAAAAGTAGCCGTAATATAGCCGAAAAAATGTCCTTTAGACTTCACCTTTTGCTTGAATTTTATGCAAGTCTTCTCAGATTTCTCAGCTATTGTAGGGTTTCAAATAAACTATCGAGCCACCGCTTTGAATAGAGAATATCATAACCAGCTGTTCGTTGTGGAGGCTTTGCACAATGTCCGATGGCTTTGATGCACAATCCCTTTGTTCAAGGGTATCGGTGGACATGGCGGAACATTCCCTAAAGTCTCCTTATTTGAAGGGTTAAACAATCCCTCTGTAATGACCGCGTTCTAGCAGGCATCGCCTGCCGTTCAAGGGTAAACCATTCGGCTGTGCCAGCCCTTGAACGTCCGTCTTTTCTGCCTGCTTTGGGTGTCCGCGTCCTTCGGGACAGTTTAAACCCCAAACAAAAAGGAGATACGTTATGGGACTTGATATGTACGCCATGATTACCAACAACACCCCTGAATCCCCCGTGGATTTTAAAGCAGAAGATGCCACCGATCTTCATTATTGGCGAAAGCACCCCAACCTACACGGCTGGATGGAAGCACTTTACTATGCCAAAGGCGTAGCAGCCGACAGTTTTAACTGTGTGACCCTTCAACTGACTTTGGAAGACCTGAGTAGACTAGAAGCAGATATTAAAGCAATTGAGCTACCCGATACTGAAGGTTTCTTTTTCGGTGAATCCGACGGTACTGAACAGGCAGATGATCTCACCTTTATCACCAAAGCCAGAGAAGCCATTGCCCAAGGACAAACCGTCTTTTATGACTCGTGGTGGTAAACCACTTTTACCCCAAGGCAAGTAATGCCTTGGGGTATTATTTCTACCTAGCCCCGAAGCCCTACTCTTAGGGGTGATAACATTGGTTCGTTTGAGCATGGCAGCAATACGATACCCAATTATACCCGATTTTACCCGATACGGATGTACCTGATTTTATTACGGTTTACCTAAATTTAGACTTCTCCCTTCACCGCCTGCATTATGCCCCTTGCTTTTTGTGTTTGACTGTTGAGCGGGTTTCGTTTGGCTTTTTTCTATTGTAACAGTCTTGGGATTACTAAATTCTGACGTTAGGCTCTTATCTTGAGTTTTCGGTTGCTGCATCGCCTGATACTTCGCCAAGTGAGTTTTTAGCTGATCCATCTGTTTTTGGTGATCCTGTTTCAGGGCTTTAAAGTGGACTTGCAACTTTTGCCGTTCCTCCCGCTGGCGGTCAATGAGGGCTTGTTTCTGTTGGAGATCCCGCTCTTTAGCACGCAAAATCGCCTGTTCATTCTCTTTTGTAATGGTTTTCAGCTCTCCTTTCACAAAACTCCACACTTTACGCCAGCCTGTGGGAATTTTGGCTTGGCGTTCCTGACTTTCTTTCCGCCAGCGTTCTGCTTGTTGAGCTTTTAACTTTTCACGCTCTTGGCGTTGTAGGGTTACCATCTCCGTTTTCTGGTTTTTCAAGGTATCTTGTTTTTCCAACGATTGTTCTTTCACCGTGTTGGCGTAACTTTTCAGACGATCACTCATGGTATTGGCAATCTGGTGCTTTGCTTCATCCACGCTTAAGAGGGTTTTCTGATCCGCCAGTTTCCCCATAAGCTCTTTGCTCTTCACGCCTGCCCAACGGCTTAAGGCATACACTTCCCCCTGATAATCCACGGCAACCGCTCCCCGTTTATCGCCTTGTGCTACGGTGTAGCCTTTGGCTTTGAGGGCTTCAATCAATGCCTCGCCATTTTTCGATTGTTCCCAACAATCTTTAAACAGGGCTTTTAAGGCTTGTGGATCTTCTTTGACCCGTTGTGCCTGATGCCATTCCGCCAGCGTATAATTAAACGGGTTGCGTTCCGCCTTATTCTCAAAGCCTTTGGGCAGTTCCCAGCCATATTGGCGGTAAAGTTCTTTTGAAATTTCTTGCAATTTCATTTTGAAATGTGACAACTGCACCGCTTTCATTTCCTGCACGTCAATGCGTGACCACACGCAATGAGCATGACGACGACCTTGTTTTTCATGAAATACCAAGGCTCTAGCTTGATTATCCAGCCCGAGTTTTTTCTCAATACGATTCACCGCATCTTCAAAGGCATCAATGCCTACGCTTTCTTTTTCGGGTGGATTGAGGCTGAGAGAGAACAAATAATTTTTGCAGCGTGTTCCCTTACTGTGAGCCTCAATCTCTTGAAACGCCCCGTGTAAATTATATGACATGAATCCCCGCAGCTCATGAATTTCCACATGGTCGTTATCGTGAGCATTCAGCAAATGCGTTGCTAAGGCTTGCCCACTGGCACGTTCGCTGGCTTTTAACAGCATGGTTACAGACTCCTATTTCTTGAAGCCGAGGGCTTGAAGTAGTAACTGACGAATTTGCATAATCGCTTCATAAGCTTCACTCAGTTGAGCTTCTGCTTCGGGCGTAAACAAAAAGGCATCCACGTTGGCTTGATAGGCCAACTGATTCAGATTGTTCGCCATGCGAGACGCACCCAGTAACCCGAGAATCTTGCTTAACGCTTCCCGATCTTTTGCCAGTGGCTTATTCTGTCGACTTCCCTGCTTAGAAAACAGGCACGCTTTAATGTAGTCGTTTCGGCTGGCATAGCCTTGGCAATCTTGGTTTAAGCGGGCAATCTCTTCGGAGCTTAGACGAACGGACAGCGGGGGAATGCGTCCCCGCTTTTTATGCCGAGCCTGTGCTTGGAAATTCTCCATCATGCTATCGCCCTCCCTTTGTAGGAGTGGGTGAATTAGCAGTAGGTGTTTTTTGAGAGCTTGAAGGCTCATTAAGTGGCTTGAGTTGGTTCTCCCAATCTGCTAAAGTCTTAAAAACAGTGTTTAAAGACTCGCTCTCAATGTCCACCATTTTTATAAAAATAAAATGATTTCAAGAAAAATGCTTCGCCGGATCACGCTTTTGGACTTCTAATAAAATATCCCGTGCAATCGGGGCGGCGGCTGCGCTGCCGCTGTTGCCGTGTTCGACGATGACGGAGCATACGTATCTGGGGCGGGCGATGGGGGCGTAGCCTACGAATAAGGCGTGGTGGCGGTATTTCCAGTCTAAATCTTCATTTTTTACGCCCAAACGGCGTTCGGATTTGGTGATGCGTTTGACCTGTGATGTGCCGGTTTTGCCGCCCATTTCAAAACCGACATCCTTAATGCGCTTGCTGTATGCCGTGCCGCGTTCTGACATGGTGACGCGCTGCATACCCCTTTGGATTAAGGCTAAATGCTCAGGTGGGAAATTGAGTTTTTGGAATTGCGTGATGTCTTTGTCAATATGGCATTCTTTACCCACACATTGAATCACATGCGGCGTGACGGCATAGCCGCCATTGACCATACGCGCCGTCATCACGGCATTTTGCAAGGGGGTCACGGTAATATAGCCCTGCCCGATACTGGCAACGATGCTTTCGCCCGCTTGCCATTTTGATCCGAAATTCGCCATTTTCCATTCTTTGGTAGGAATAAAGCCCGTTTCTTCTTCGATCTCAATCCCTGTGAGGCTATTAAAGCCAAATTCTTTAGCGACGTTTGAGAGTGCATCAATCCCCAAATCCACCGCCATTTTATAAAAAAACACATCACAAGATTGCTCCAGCGCGGTTTCTAAATTCATTGTGCCGTGACCTTCTTTTTTCCAGCAATGGAATTTATCGCGCCCTAAGGAATGCGATCCGCCACAAAATTGGGTGGTGTGTTCGGTAATAATGCCTTGGCGCAATCCCGCCAAAGCCGTAATCATTTTAAAGGTTGATCCAGGGGGGTATTGCCCCACTGTGGCTTTGTGGTTTAAGGGACGCGCAGGGTTGCCCATGAGGTCATCCCACGCCGTATGCGATATGCCGTTCACGAATAGATTCGGATCAAAACTGGGGTAAGATTGCATGGCATAAATCGCCCCTGTATAGGCATCCATCACCACCGCTGCCGCGCTGATTTCTTGGGAGAGGCGTTCATGCAAAATGCGCTGCAATTCGGCGTCTAAGGTCAGCTGTACGCGCTCGCCTGCAAAATCCTGTAGGCGCGTGAGTTCACGCACGGGGCGGCCTTTGACATTGACCTCCATTTGCGCCGCCCCTGCTTTGCCGCGTAATTTTTGTTCAAACGCGCGTTCAATGCCTGATTTCCCGATACGAAAGCTGGGGCGTGCCAAGAGCGGATCTTTATCCTTATTTTCTTTCTTATCTTTCTCAGAAACCGCCCCCACATAACCCACCAAATGTGCTGTGACTTGATCGTATGGATATGAACGCATCGCGCCCTCTTCGATTACCATACCGGGCAGTTCGGGGCTGTGGACTTCTAAAGTGGAAACTTCCTCCCATGTCAGATTATTACGAACCTCCAGCGGTAAAAAGGATGGCGATTGGGCGGCTTGCTTTAAAATTTTTGTTACCACGCTATTATCAATCGGCACTAAGCCTTGAATGGCTTTTAATAACCCTGCCATTGATGGGGTGCGCTCTGCGATGACTTGCAGCGTGAAATTACGAATATTAATCGCCAGCGGCACGCCATAACGATCCACAATCTCGCCCCGTGGTGGGATGATAATATCTGTATCAATGCGGTTTTGATCTGAGAGGGTTTGATATTTCTGCCCCTGTATCATCTGCAACCAAAATAATCGCCCCGATAAAACAGAGAGCAGCCCAAACTGCATCGTGCCGATCAAAAAGCTGCGACGTGAAAATTCCTGATATTGTTTTTTATCTTTATCCATAAATGCCTAATATTTTTTATATCCCGCCAAAGACCAGCTATGATATAGCGCCAAAAACCCAAGAGGGAAAAATAAAATCGTTAAGAATTTTTGAAATAAGGGTATCCATGAAAAAACAAAATGCCCTTGTAACAACGAAAAAACAGCCCATTCATAAAAGGCAGCCACCACGCACAATATCCCAAAAACAAACCATAACACCAAAAAAGATTGTGATCGTAAATAGGCACGCTGTGCATCGACAATCCATGCAATGCTTAAGAATAACAAAACAGATAAGCCAAAAGGCAACCCAATCACCAAATCAAACAACAACCCCAATGCCAAAACCATCAAAAATGGAACAGTATTCCACACATAACACGCCAGAAAAAACAATACCATTAATCCATAATCCAAGCGCAAAGCCTGTATCCCTAACAAAGGGACATCCCATAAATCCAGCACAATTCCCCCCGCTATGACCAAAGAAAGCGGTAAGAAACGCATTATAGTTGATATAAAGGAATCAAAATTCATATGTCAGCAGTATAAACAGATTATAAAGGGTTTAAAATTGCTTTTTTATAAACGTTAATCCCCTAGCCACCCCCTATAAAATCATTTATAATCACGCCATAAAAATGATTCACAGCGTAATTTAAGGAATTTAATCATGAAAGAATATGATGTTATCGTGATCGGTGCAGGCCCCGGCGGATATGTGTGCGCAATTCGGGCGGCGCAGTTGGGGTTTAAGGTTGCGTGTGTGGAAAAAGATCCGACCTTGGGCGGCACCTGTTTGAATGTGGGCTGTATTCCTTCTAAGGCGTTACTCACGGCATCGCATAAATACGCCTCCACCAAAAATCATTTGGGTGAATTTGGCGTCGAGGTTAGCGGCGTGAAATTGAATTTAAAGAAAATGATGCAGCATAAAAATAATGTGATTGAGGCGAATACCAAAGGCATCGAATTTCTATTCCGCAAAAACAAAGTCGATTGGATTAAGGGCTTGGCGTCTTTTGTCGATCAAAAGACCATTGCGGTGGCTGGTGAATCTTATACGGCAAAGCATATCATCATTGCCACAGGGTCATCGGTGATGGATTTGCCGAATGTTGCGATTGATGAAAAAACGATTGTCTCCTCCACAGGGGCGTTGGAATTATCCGAAGTGCCAAAGGAATTTGCCGTGATTGGCGGCGGCGTGATTGGTCTGGAAATGGCCGCCGTCTGGAGCGCGCTGGGGGCAAAGGTTACGATTATTGAATATTTGGATCGCATCTTACCGCCGATGGATGAGGATATTTCCAAGGAAATGCAAAAAATCATGGTGCGCGATGGCTTGACCTTTATGCTCTCCACCAAAGTCACAGGCGCAGAAATTAAGGGCAAAAAAGTCACTTTAAGCATTGAAGATGCCAAAGGCGGCAATATTCGTACGCAATCTTTTGACAAAGTCTTGGTTGCCATTGGCCGTAAAGCCAACACAACGGGGCTGGCGTTGGATAAAGCCGGCGTTGCCCTTGATGATCGCGGACGCGTCATCACCGATGCGCATTTTAAAACCAATGTGAACGGTATTTATGCCATTGGCGATGTCCGCGAAGGTGCGATGTTGGCGCATAAGGCGGAGGAAGAAGGCGTTGTCTTAGCGGAGCAACTCACAGGACAAAAGCCGCATTTGGATTATAATTTAATCCCAAACGTGGTCTATACCCACCCCGAAATCGCCAGCGTCGGACAAAATGAGCGTGAGCTAAAAGCCGCAGGCATCGATTACAAAATCGGCAAATTCCCCTTTATGGCGAACGGTCGTGCGCGTGCAATGAATGAAATGGACGGCTATGTCAAAATCCTTGCGGATGCGAAAACCGATCGCGTTTTAGGCGCACATATTATCGGCGCAGATGCTGGCACATTGATCGGCGAAGTCGTGATGGCCATGGAATTCGGCGCCTCCTCCGAAGACATCGCCCGCACCTGCCACGCGCATCCGACGTTACAAGAGGTCATCAAAGAAGCAGCATTGGCAGTGGATAAACGCGCGATTCATAATTAGGAGCATTGAGGCATGATCCCTGACCGCCCCCGATGGCACTATCGCTTTGATAATTACAAACGCGCCTTTGATTTACTAAGTCAGGCAGTTGCCATTATGGATGAACGCCCTTTAAGCCCCTTGGAAAAAGAGGGGACAATTCAGCGTTTTGAATATACATGGGAATTGGCTTGGAAATTATTAAAGGATTATTTGGAAGATCAAGGCATTGTCTTGGATAAAATTACCCCCTGCGGCGGTCATAAAATCCGCGCTGGCGGCAAAGATTATCACCCAAGGCGATCTGTAGATGCAGGCATTGGATGCGCGGAATAAAATGGCGCATACCTATAACCAAGATCCATTCGAACAGATCACCCAAGCCATTCGTAAGGATTATTTAGTGTTGTTTGATGCGTTGTATCAATTTATGTTGCAAAATGATTCTGTGTAGATAAGATAGAGTATATAAAAAGCTATGCCGTCATCCTGTGCTTGAGAGGCCTTGTTGCATGGATCGTTTTTTGAACACTAAGGTCACTAAGAACCACTAAGACGCACTAAGATTTATGAGGGTAAAAGGACTCTGTTGTCTTGTTTCAAATAAGAATATTTTTTTAATGCTACGGTCTTAGTGAAACTTAGTGGTTCTTAGTGATCTTAGTGTTCAAAACTTTTATAATATTGATGCGGTAATACTGCCTTTATTCACCAAAGCGGATTTAAAAACCCATGTCCCATAATAAACAAACAGACACCATCGCCAACACCCATTTAGGTCGCCAAGCGGATGGCACGCAAAATCCTGTTTATGCGCAAAGCACACAGATTGATCCATCTTTGCTGGTTGCGATCCCGCGGCATTATAATCGTACCGATTACGGGATTTTGGATGCAGCACTCCCGTTTACAGGGGTTGATGTTTGGCATGGGTATGAATTTTCCTGTTTGCTGGATAATGATTATCCTCTCACCGCGATTCTCAAAATCATTTATCCGTGTGAGAGTGCGTGTTTAATTGAGTCAAAATCCCTAAAGCTGTATTTAAACAGCTATAATATGGCTCAATGCGGACGCACAAAAAATGATGCGCTGTTTTATGCGCAATCAAAAATCAAAACGGATTTAAGCGCAACATTGCAAAGCGATATTGAGGTCACCTTTTTCGATCAAAATGCTGCGGCGCAGCAATTTACGTCTTATCCTATTCAGCATTTAGAAGATCAGGTCGATATTCTAAATCTCGATTTTCATCATCACGGCGAAGACCCTGCGTTCTTGAAGATCATAGACAATACAGACTCTGATCTCATCCTATGGCATAGCGCGGCATTGCGATCAAATTGTCGTGTGACGCATCAACCTGATTGGGGGGATGTGTTTATTGGCATGAAAGGGAAACAGGCAATCGATCATGGATCATTGCTGCAATATCTGGTATCCTTACGCAATGAAAATCATTTCCATGAGGAAATTTGTGAGATGATTTTTAAGCGGATTTATGATCTGTTGAACCCTTCAACCTTAATTGTTGCCTGCCTTTATACACGGCGCGGGGGCTTGGATATTAACCCAATTCGTGTGCATGGAAATGTGGATTGGTCAAAAATACCGCTTGCAAAGAGGGATGTTTTTACTGAAAAATTATGGCGACAATGATATGAGGAATAATCGATGACAAAACCCATCTGGTTTCGCCCCTATACAATTACGGAGATCAACGACCGTGGACGTGGTTTATTGACGGATCATATGGGCATTGAATTTACGGACATTACCGATAACGCATTGATCGCTCGTATGCCTGTGGATGATCGCACGCGGCAACCTGTGGGGATTTTGCATGGCGGGGCGTCTTGTGTGTTGGCGGAAACATTGGGCTCTGTTGCGGCGCGGATGTGTTTGGATGATACGGTGTTTTATCCTGTGGGTTTGGAAATTAACGCCAATCATATCAGATCTGTGCGGAATGGCTTTGTCACAGGCACTTGCATCCCTGTTCATATTGGCCGCAGTACGCATATTTGGAATATTGAGATAAGAGAGGACGCCACCGATAAGCTAACATGCGTCAGCCGTTTGACGGTGGCGATTTTAAAGAAAGAGCTAACTTAATCCTTTGGATTAAAGCGCAACCATGTCATGCGCCTGCCGCGACCTTCGGAACAGATAAGCCATCTGTTTGTATCACTGAAATGATCCAATTCAGGAAATACAGATAGGTCACGCGCCGCGGTGGTGATTTCAGTGATCTTGTGCGTGGCTTGTGCGTCATCTTTTAATTTTTGTAATTTTGCATCACCATCGGTAAAAAACCAATGATGCAGTTCCATAAAAATGATGGATTTATCAAAGGATTTGAATGTTTGCGCCGTGAATAAGTCAAATTCTGCGCCCTCAATATCCACAAATAAAACGGTTTTGGATAGAGACTCTGTGTCAAAATCTTGGTAAAAATCCCCCTTTGCAATCCCACGCACAGTCACGCGATCTGTGACATTGTTTAAAATTGCATTTTGGCGAATGGTTTCCTGCCCCATTTCACTGATTTCATAGCAATAGGATTTTTTGAACATTCCATTGACCAAAACACCAATCCCATAATATCCATCCGCTGCGCCCAAATCGATAAAATCTGTGTAATGCGGGGGAATATGGCTTAGAGACTCAAGGACTTCTTTCTCATACAGTCCCAACAAAATTGAGGCTCTCTCGCTTAAGCTCCACCAGCAATCTGTTGTTAGCTTTAAGCCCCGAAATGCACCGTAACGTACCGTGCCATCAAATAAGTGACTGATTTGCAAAGACAATGCAACGCGGCGTTTTTGAATCAAGCCATCGGTGGTAAATCGACGTGCCACTTTCTGAACCGCGCTAAAAGCCCCCTCTTGCTTTAGGGTTAAGAAGAATTTTTTAACAAGAGTGTTATACATCATAAAGTTACGCCAATTTTAATTTGATGATTCATGCGTGCGGCTAAGTCCAGATTATGCGTGGCAATCAGGGCAGTCATTTTTCGGGTTTCGATCAGGTTTTTAAGCATTTGAAATACGCTCTCAGACGTTTCGGGATCTAAATTTCCTGTGGGCTCATCCGCCAGTAATAAGACTGGATCATTTGCCAAGGCGCGCGCGATGGCAACGCGTTGCTTTTCACCGCCTGATAATCGTGCAGGGCGATGCGATAGGCGGTGCGATAGCATGACATCATTTAGTAATTCTGTTGCCCGCGCAGCCGCCTGTTTCTTTGATTTTCCTGCAATAATTTGAGGGATCATCACGTTTTCTAAGGCTGTAAATTCTTCTTGCAGATAATGGAATTGATACACAAAGCCGATTTTATCGCGTCGTAATGCGGTGCGTTGGGCTGGATTAAGTGTGCCATAATCGTGGGAATCCAACGTAATCGTGCCGCTGTCATACGAATCCAACAACCCCACCGCGTGCAGCAAGGTTGATTTTCCAGAACCGCTTGCGCCGATTAACGCACTCATTTGACCCGCGTGGAGGTCAAAGGATAAACCATTTAAGACCTGCAAATCCGCGTGCCCTGCTTGCTGATAGGCTTTTGAGATTCCTTTGACGGATAATAAAACATTACTCATACCGCAAAGCCTCCACTGGATTAAGACGCGCTGCCTTCCATGATGGATACAAGGTCGCCAAGAATGAAATAATAATCGCCATGATGACAATGACCAATACCTCTGTCCAATCAATTTTGGCAGGCAGTTGCGATAGATAATAGACCTCCCCCGGAAACAGTTCGGTATTAGCCAATTTCTCAATGGCGCGGCGGATATGTTCGATATTGAGGGTAAAAATGACCCCCAATAATGACCCCAAAATTGTGCCAATAATGCCAATCGATGCACCTGTTAGCATAAAGATTTTCATTACCGATTGCTGGCTTGCGCCCATTGTGCGCATGATGGCAATGTCGCGCCCTTTATCCTTGACCAGCATAATCATGCTGGAAATAATATTAAACGCCGCCACAATGATAATCAAAGTAAGGATCAAAAACATCACATTGCGTTCGACATTGAGTGCGTCAATAAAAGTACTGTTAGCGTCTTTCCAATCATAAATGCCGTATCGTGCGGCAATAAATGGCTTAATATCCGCCTTGATGCGCTCTAATGACAAAGGCGTATCAACAAAGACCTCCACCATACTGACCCCGTCTTTCAGACCAAAGAAAGTCTTTGCCTTGGGCAGGGGCATAAACACAAAGCCGCTATTATATTCATACATCCCCACATCAAAAATCATGCCGACAGTATAGCTGGCGGATCTGGGAATACGCCCAAAAGGCCCTGATTTTGTCTGTGAGCCAATTAAGGTCACGACATCGCCCACGGACACATTATATTTTTGCGCCAAGACTTTGCCCAAAGCCACTTGCCCCTCAGAAAAAGACTCCAATGTTCCTTGGGTAATGACAGGGGCGTCTTTTAAGATTGCGCCGTCAAGCAGGCTTTTAAAATCATTCGGCGCAATACCGCGCACCAAAACCCCCGTGGCATCCCCCCCCGGATTATGGCTGTTGCCGTTGAAATTTAATAATCCTTGCCCCTCAATGATCGGACGCGTGTTTTTGACGCCCTCAATTGAGCGAATTTTGGATTGTAAATCATCATAATCTGAGATCGTTGCCGTGGGCGATATAATGCTGATATGACCATTTAAGCCCAAAATGCGCGATACCAATTCCTCCCGAAAGCCGTTCATGACGGACATCACAATAATCAATGTCGCCACACCCAGCATGATGCCTAAGAAGGAAAATGCCGCAATGACGGATACGAACCCCTCTTGTTTCCGTGAGCGTAAATACCGAAACGCCATCATGCGTTCAAAAATGCTAATCATAAAAAATCTCTCACCAAGGCTTGTGTGGCCTCTATCAAATTCATATCCCCTGTGCGGGATGAATGTCCTGCGTTTGGAATCACCTGTAAATTCGCATATTTCACATGACGTTGCAAGAGATATGCGTTACGCACAGGACACACCAAATCTTGCTGCCCATGAATAATCAAAAGCTGCGCCCTTATATGATGCAAATTTTTGACAATATAATCAGGAGATAAAAAGCAAGCATTTTTAAAATAATGCGTTTGCACCAAAGACCGCCTTAAAACCGCGTCATTATAGATCACTTGATCCTGATCTTGTGGGATCATATAGGATGCGCCTTTTTCAATCTGTGTCCATAAACAGGCGGCTTGTTCCTGTATTAAGGCAGGATAATGACCATGCAAAATCGTATGATAGGCATCCACATAAGATCCATGAAAATGGGGTATAGCATAATCGATAAATCCTTTATACAAATCCCAATCTTGCGGACGCAACCATTTCGCATAGCCGTTTTCTTCGTACAACAGATCAATTTCATTTTGTGTACCGAAAAACGCACCCTTAACAATCAAGCGCTTTACATGATCCACATATTCAATGGCATAAAGCAACGCCAAAGTTGCCCCCCATGATGTGCCGTAAACTGACCATTTTTTAAAATTAAAATGTTGAAAAATTGCCTGTATATCCGAAATCAAATCCTGTGTTGTGTTGGCATGATAGGGCGTTTCAGATGTTGACAATCCACATCCACGCTGGTCAAAGCCAATGAGAAAATGCGTCTGATCCGATACCGCCGCCCATACCGCATCCGACATGCCCGATCCGGGGCCGCCATGAATCATCAACACAGGCGGATTATTGGGATTGCCGCGTGTTTGCACATGGATTTCATGATTTTGGCGCGATAGGTAAAAATTCATACTAAAACAGCCTGTGTTTTTTTAGAGACGCTCACATCCGCCTCTTTTAAATAAAGCGGCGTCATTTCTGTATCATGGCAAAGATGGGAAAAATTTTGAACAAAATCCGTAAAAACACGCGATTGAATAAGATCATATCCTGAATAAGCATTGATTTTTATATCATGATCTTTTTGAAAACGTGAAATGGCATCCCCGATCACGGCTCTATTCAGATCACACCTTAATAAGGCAGCAACATCATCGCCAAAATATGCCACAGGCGAAACATCATAAGAATAATCACGATTTAGGACAGCAACATAATAATCCTGCCGCTTGGTTTCCAATAAAACTATGACTTGATCTTTTTCTGGCTCATTTTTAAAAAACCCATGCGCTAAAATCGGGAACACAGGAATGGTATAACAGGGAATATTGAGTGCCATTGATAGCCCCTGTGCCGCTGCCATACCCACGCGAATCCCTGCAAAGCTGCCTGCACCGCGTGTCACAATCACAAAATCTAATAAGGAATAAGCAATTTGATGCTGTGTCAACAAATCATCAATTTGGGCGACCAATGTTTCCGCATGACCGCGTGTATCCATTGTATCAATACCACCCAAATACTGATCCTTAACGCATAACCCAATATGCGACCCCGTCAGGGCGGTATCAATACATAGAAAATTAGGCACAGCCACAAGCCGACGTGCCACATCCTGTTTTGGGCATTTTATTGTCTGCATCACGGACTTCTAAGACTTCAGGGACAAAATGGCGCATCATGTTTTCGATCCCGTTTTTTAATGTGGCAGAGGCACTGGGGCAACCTGAACACGCACCGCGCATGGATAAATATAAAATCCCATCCTCAAAACTATCTAAAACCACATCGCCACCATCAGCTGCCACAGCGGGGCGAATGCGTGTATCCAGCACGTCTTTGATTTGACGAATGACTTCGCTATCTAAATCAGAGCCTGTATTGCTGGGCTGAACTGCATCTGATTCAGCTTTAATCACGGGTTGACCTGATAAATAATGATCCATAATTCCTGCCAGAACCATCGGCTTTAACAGCGTCCAATCGCTATCAATTGATTTTGTTACAGAAATAAAATCTTTACCCAAAAAGATACGATCAACGCCATTCACCTTAAACAAACGCTGCGCTAAGGGGGATGATGCTGCCTCTTGCGGGGCAGTGAATTCGGCTGTGCCTGATTCAAGCACATTATCCTCAGGTAAAAATTTTAGGGTTGAGGGATTAGGGGTTTGTTCTGTTTGAATGAACATGGGGGGATACTCCGTTATAAAATTGATTTTATTGATATAGACCTAAAACAGCCATGTGGCAACCTGCCCTGGGATTTTAAACACATAGCCATTATTCGGCAACGAATCACGATAATGCCCGAATAATAAGCCGTTTGATGTGTTTTGAAACTCAACAGTTTTGGTAATGGATTCAAAAGCTTTCAACCATTTTGGAAAGGCCGATGCCTCCACAGAGCAATCCAGAACATAGGCTTGCCCTTGATACAAAGTCGCAAACGCCAATCCACGACGCTGTGATAAATCTTTTCCCATCACTTCATTTTGATAGGTCGCAAACGCATAGCTGGCATGCCCCTGCCCCAATGCCGCATCATCCTTCACATCATGCAAAGTCACATCAAAAAATTGATTGAGGTATGTTTTCCAAAATTGCTGGCTGTATGCTGTTTTTTGAATGGCACGCTCATAATCACGCGGATAGATTTGGAATCGCTTATCCTCTTGCACACGAAGGGAGCAAATCGGTTGCGCCACGGGATCAGGTGCAATAATGGAAAACACCATATCAGGCTTTTGCGCATTAATGCGTTTCCAATCATCAGGAAAGCTGATACTAACCCCTGATTTTGGGTCTTCCCATTGATAGCTATGGGCATATGCGCCACGGGTAAAACCAAGCAAAAGCGCTGAGGCCAGTATTAAATATTGTATTTTTTTCATATCTTTATGTATTTATCTGTGAATTATTGCCTTTAAAATACAACAAAATAACAAAAATGAAAATGATTTTATCAATTATCTCTTCATTGCTTTAAACTAAGAAACTATAGCGTTTTAAATGAGCGATTGAAATACTATAACATTAATATTTAACAGAGCATCCATAGGGAGGGGTCTGTGCTGTTTCAACTGGTTTTTGTGCTAACAAAGCGTTCACAGCCTCACGCACAAAATTTTTGGCGTCTTTAATTGTTTCAATACGGAAACTGGGATTATCATCAATCGCACCAGCATAGGTCAAGATACCCTTCGCATCAATCACAAACATATTGGGGGTGGTTTTGGCATCATATAATTTGCCAATTGTTCCATCTGCATCTAAAATACGCGCTGTTGCCTTGATTTTATCTTGCGCAACAATCGCTTTGGCTTCCTCAATCGTTGTGTTGCCTTGCTTTCCTGCAGCAGAAGACACAATACTCAACCAAACAACGCCTTTATCGGTCAATTCTTGCTGTAAGGCCTGCATATTGCCGCTATCATAATGTTTGCGAACATAGGGGCATTGGTGATTTGTCCATTCCAGAACCACAATTTTTCCTTTTAGGGCGCTTAAATCTTGGATATTGCCTTGAATATCCGTGGCTTTGAACACGGGCGCGGGCTGCCCCACGATGGCTGTTTGCAAGGCGACTGTTTGAGGTTTTGATGTCGCTTGCGCCGCAACTAAGGGAATAAGTCCAACACCCAATAATGCGATCACAACCAATGTTTTTATCGTTTTCATTTATAAAATTCCTTTTTAATTGTCGAATAGGTCAAAATTTGAGGCAAAACCACAGGATCAAGACGTTTTCCAGAAACAGGCGCAGCATAATACACATATAACGGCACACCACTGCGTTTGAACTTATTCAGATATAATGTAATTTCTGGGTTACGCTTTGTCCAGTCCCCTTTTATCAGAATGACTTTGTTTTTTGATAATAAAGATTGTATCTCAGGATGCTGTAGCACCAATTTTTCGTTAATTTTACACGTCACGCACCAATCTGCGGTTATATCAACAAAAACAGGTTGATCGGTTTGCAATGCCTGCTCTAACGTATCGGGACGATAGGCTTGCCATGCCATATCCTGACGGTGATCTTTGGTCACAATGGGAATTATCGCCCAGATCAGCGTTGAAATCAGTATCATCAGGCTCAATTTTTTTAAAATGGGTGAATGAACATGCCGCCATACCCAACAGACAAAAACAATACTAATTAATACCCCCAACACCGCGATGATTGCATTTAATCCTGATTGTTGCCCCAAAACCCACAACAACCAAACCGCCGTAATATACATGGGGAACGCCAAAAATTCCCTTAATTTCTGCATCCACGCACCGGGGCGCGGCATTTTATTGCGCAACACAGGGATAAAGCCAATCAATAAAAAGGGCAAAGATAACCCAACCCCCAACATTACAAAAACAGGCAACGCCACAAAAACAGGCTGCGCCAACGCAAACCCCAACGCCGCCGCCATAAAGGGGGCGCTGCATGGCGTTGCAATCACCACCGCCAATAATCCCGTTAAAAACGCATCACGATAATAGCGCCCCGCTTTTTTGACATCGCACTCAGACGCCCCCATATTGATACAAACAGAGCGAAATTCAAACAAGCCCGATAAGTTCAAACCAATGACAAAAGTCAGTACCACCAACCCCAAGATCATTAAAGGATTTTGCAACTGAAACCCCCATCCCAACTGCTGCCCTGCTTGTTTTAAGACAATTAAAATCGTTGCAAAAGCCAATAATGTTACCAAGACCCCTGCCGTATAAAATAGGCTATATAATCTTGCTTGATGTGATTGTGCTGTCCCTAATTTACTAAAAGAAAGGGCTTTTAGGGTTAAGACAGGAAAAACGCACGGCATTAAATTCAATAATAGCCCCCCCAAAAGCGCCGACCCTAAAATCAACACATAAGATAGAAAGGAAAATTCACCCAAAATATCCTGATTTACAACATCAGAAGAATCTTCTTTCGCATTGATTGAAAAAGATTTATCACCAATCCGAATGGTAAAAGATAACGCCTTTGGTAAATCCTTGGTGGAGGGATCACGCATTAAATGAAGACGCACATAATCTTTGCCCTGAGGCTCAATCATCGCCGCTTGGCTTTGTATCCACCCCGATTGGTGAGGAAAAACATCAATCACCTGATCTGTATATGTATAAAAATCTGCTTTGATTGGCAAATCCAAAAATAAATCTTGATCCGTGACATGATAGGATAAACCTGCATTAATCACCTTAGGATGCACCGATTCAAAAGATGACAAAGCCGACTGATCCGCACTTGGCAACGCTGATCCTGCAGGTTTTACAGGAAAGGAAATTATATATTTACCTTGCTCAGGGATACAAATATCAGAACACACCAACCAAGATAAATCAACCTGTGCTGAAAATTCTGTTTGCGCATAATCCACAGGAATATCAAATACGGCAAAAACGGGCGCTTGGTCATGATAACCATAACTCACTAACCCTTGTACATCAATACGATAGGGGGTTGGCCATTGTAATTTAGGAGCAGAAACCCCTTCAGGCAAATACCATTGCGCTGACATGCCCTCCCCTGAATCACCGGCATTAAACCAATAGCTATGCCAATTAGGGCGTATATTTTGGATTAATCCAACTCTAAACTCTTGTCCAGCCACAGCATATGAGAATTCAGGAACAATGTCGATTTGCACATGCTGATTGCTGTCTTGTGCCCTCACAAAATGGGGATGCCCGATCACACATAGACATAAGAGAAAAAAAATAGGCAGCAGGCTTTGTATTTTCTTGATCATAGCTTCGATCATACCCTAAAATTGTGGCAATCATAAGATTGATTTTTCCTGTGAAAACCTCTAATTTAGAGTACAGAACCAAAATCATAAGGAAAAACCCCCACAATGAATATTCAAAAAATGATGCAGCAAGCGCAATTAATGCAAAGCAAAATTCAAGATATGCAAGAAGAGCTGAAAAATATTATCGTCAGTGGTCAAAGCGGCGGCGGTGCCGTTAAAATTTCCATGAGCTGCAAAGGCATTGTCCACAGCGTAGAAATCGATCCATCCCTAATGCAGCCCAGTGAAAAAGAAATGCTGGAAGATTTAATAAAGGCCGCCATGAATGATGCGCGTAAAAAAGCCGATGATACCACAGAATCTGAAACAAAACGCATTATGAAAGATATGGGATTACCCGCAGGAATGGGATTGCCGTTTTAAAATCCGCCTATCATCATTGCCCCCTCAACCCAAAAAACATTTGAGTCATGAGCCTAGTTACAGCGATTTTGGGTGCAACCAATACAGGAAAAACCTATCAAGCCGTGCAGCGCATGATGCAGTATCATGACGGCGTGATTGGCTTTCCGCTGCGGTTATTAGCGCGGGAAAATTATGACCGTATCGTGGAAATCAAGGGCAAAAACGCTGTTGCCCTTGTGACGGGGGAGGAAAAGATCATTCCACGTCATGCGCGGTATTTCGTTTGCACGGTCGAATCGATGCCCCTGAACCGCAGCTTTGATTTTGTTGGCGTGGATGAAATCCAGCTCTGCTCTGATCCTGACCGCGGTCATATGTTCACGGATCGCTTGCTCTATGCTCGTGGGAAGAAAGAAACGATCTTCATGGGCGCACAGACCATTGCGCCGCTTTTGAAATCCTGTATCCCCGATATTGTCATTGAAACGCATGAGCGTTTTTCAGAGCTTACCTATACAGGGCATCAAAAATTATCGCGCTTGCCGCCGCGCAGTGCGATTGTGGCGTTTTCCGTGGCGGATGTTTATGCTATTGCGGATATGATGCGCCACCAGCGCGGCGGCGCGGCGATTGTGATGGGGGCATTATCACCGCGGACGCGCAACGCCCAAGTGGCTTTGTTTCAAAATGGTGAGGTCGATTATCTGATTGCCACCGATGCCATTGGCATGGGGCTAAATATGGATGTCGATCATATCGCGCTTGCAGCACTCGTGAAATTTGACGGCGCACACAGGCGGCGCGTTACAGCCACAGAGCTGGGGCAGATTGCAGGACGTGCAGGGCGATACCAACGCAACGGCACATTCGGCACAACGGCAGATATTGGCGAATTGGATGCCGAAATTATTGGCGCAATTGAAACGCACAGCTATAAACCGATTGAAAAACTAATCTGGCGGCACGCGGTGGATGATGTCAGATCACCCAAGGCTTTGCTGAAATCCTTGGAAAAACCCTGCCCCGATAACCGATTCGCTAAGGGACGTCCTGCGCTGGATTATTTAACCCTGCAAGCGTTTCTAAAGGAATTTCCTAAGATTGACCAAATCCAGCAGCGCGATCATGTGCGCTTGTTATGGGAGGTCTGCCAAATCCCCGATTTCCGTAAAACCTTATCCGAGTCGCATTTTCGCTTTGTGTTTGATATTTTCAATTTTCTATGGCAAAGCGACACAATTGCCCTCGATTGGATGGCGGAGCGCATTTTGCGCCTGCATAATATTGAGGGCAGCATTGAAACCCTGATGACACGCTTGGCGTATATTCGGACGTGGGCATATATCGTGCATCATAATGAATGGATTCAAAATCCGCATGAATGGCAGGAAAAAACCAGACAGATTGAAGATGATCTTTCTGATTCTTTGCATCAGAAATTAACCCTAAAATATGTCGATCAACGGGCTTTTATCCTCAATCGCAGCCTGAAAAACCCTGAATCTGCTGTCTGTTGGGTAAAAAATGATGGAAAAGTGGTCTTAGAGGGGCAAGATATTGGACATTTGCATGGATTTCGGTTTATACCTATAGAAACAGACTATGAAGCTGATTCCAAATTATTTATCAAAGCTGCGCGGCAAGGTTTGCGACAGGAAATTTTAAAACGGTTACACATGATGACAGATACAAAAAACGCCCCGCATTTTTCCCTTGAACTGGACGGAACAATCCGCTGGCAACCTGATGCCACGAACCCCTTACCCGGTGATGTGGTCGCCAAGGCGCAAAAAGGTGATAGTTTGTATCGCCCTGAAATCCATGTGTTTGAGAGTCCGTTTTTAGAAGGCAAAGAAAAAGAGGCGGTCAAAACCACGCTGAAAACATGGCTGCATAGCTATATTGAAACGACCCTAAAACCCCTCTTCGACATCACCAAGCCCACAGAAGAAAAAGTGCTGATTGAAGGCGCAGAAGTGAAAGAAAATGAGCCCGCCCCCACCACAACAAAACTTATTGAACCCAGCGCGGAAGTGCGCGGCATAGGCTTTCAGTTACAAGAATCCATGGGGATTGTCCCCCGTCAACAGATCAATAATCTGATTCAAACATTGGATGCCGATGGGCGTCGTGATTTACGCCGCCGCGGCGTGCGTTTAGCGCCTGTGTTGGTGTTTATGCCTGCCCTCAATAAACCTGCCTCTGTGCGCTTACGCGCGACATTATGGGCCTTGTGGAATGGGTTGGATTTTCCTGAAACATTCCCCAAAGACGGCATGGTATCCATGGCTATTGAGGCAGACAAAGTCAACAAAGCCTATTTCCAAGCCATTGGTTACCCGATTTTAGCCAATCGCGCCATTCGGATTGATATGGTGGATCGCGTGATCTCCCTGATCTATGACACTGCTAAAGATGGTAAATTCCAAGCCCAGCATAAAATGGCGGAATGGTTTGGGTGCTCCATTGCGGATTTATACACAATTTTGGGCTTTTTGGGTCATACGAAGATTGAGGAAATTATTGAAGAAAGCAAGACCGAAGACATCGTTACCGAAGAACCAACAGACCCAAAACCCGAAGAAGCCCCCAAACGCCCTGAATTGGCATGGTTTATGCTGAAAAAAGGTCGCGCAAGCCTAGGGGAACTTGATCGTCCTAAACGTGTTTTTGAAAAGAAAAAAGATGAAGACGGCAAAAAATCTTTTACAAAACCTGTCGATAAGAAATTTGACAAAGACAAAAAGCCCTATAAAAAACCTGATGCCAAAAAACACGCCCCACAAAAAGAGGCAGAACAAAAATTCAAAACCACCGCCAATGGGGATCGCATTGTGGCATCTCTGCAAGCCACCAAAAATGCGACAGATTCCCCGTTTGCGATTTTACAGCAGCTGAAAAAATGATGCGTTTTACAGTGTTTTGCAATCGTCATAAAGCCTCAGTGATGTCCGCCGTCATACCGCGCTTGACGCGGTATCTCGTGCTTATAGGCGGGAGATGCGGAATCACGTCCAGCATGACGCCGAATAAATCGGGTGATGACAATATTGGATTTAAGCGTGCAATTGTTAAAAAAACTTACGCTGTCTTGAGTATCCTAACCCTTCTCACCATCGCCCAGCCCGCCTATGCATCAAAGCTGAATGGTAACGATCTGCTAAAACTTTGTGCGCGTAATGCAAAAGGGGGTGAGGTCGTGCCGCATGGACATTATATGTGCCAATCCTATATTGCAGGCATTTTGGATTATCAAAATTTCCAAATATCCCTAGGCAACCCCCCCACTGTACAAATTTGTATCCCTGAAAAAGAACCGCTAAAACGCCTACAAGATGTCATTTATGCCTATTTATATAAAAATAAACAACATGACGGATTCACCGCCGCAGGGGCAGTGATTACGGCTTTGTATGAATATTACCCCTGTAAGGCAAAAAAAGTTCGAAAAAGGAAATAAAAAATCCTATCCCATTTTTGGATAGGATGGCTCATTAATCAGACCTTTGCTGCGGTTGCTATAGCTGCCTGCGTCTTTATCTTCATTCACTGCATAATGCACGCGAAACAAAGCATGGCTATTTTCAAGGGGTGAAAATTGTGTTTGGCTTTGTTCTGCGCATGCCAACAATGCATATCCTTTGATGGGGTAATCTGTCCCCACAAAATAATAAATCGGGATATGCGTATCATCATGTTGCAGAGATTGCACATTTTTACGGAATAAAATTGATCGATGCGCCAAACTTTCGCGGAATAAGTCCAATGTTTGGGATGATTGCGTTTTATAAGCATCCATCAAGCGCAAGGCACAAAAATCTTGATCCTCACTTAATCCCACAATATGGCAATCATATTGCTTGGCTAATAAATTTTTAATCTCAGGCAAAATTGACCCCTGATCATAGGAAAATGCTGTTTCATAAATAATCGGCAATCCCTGCACTGCACATAAAATCAGGGCTGTTTTGACCATCATACGACCACATAAATTCAGCGCCGCACGTTGCTGCAATACAGATGTCACCCCATATTTTGCCAAAATAAATTGAATAGATGGATGGGGTTTTAACAGCTCAATCATACGCTTTGTGCTGATATAAAACGCATCTTTGAAATTGACATCTGACAAATTCTGAATGTCTGCGCAATCCAACATAGGAATGAACCCTGCATGATCTTGCTGCATCACCCGCAACATATAAATCATATTATCAATGCTTAAATCATAGATTTCAGAACGATCAAATCGTGAAAAAGACGCCATAAACGTTGTTTTCCCACAAGCAGGAATCCCAAAAACCCCGACAAAAGATGGCTTAAAATCACGTCCGCTACGACCAATATGCGCCTTCACCCGACTCATGGCAGGTGATAGAATTTCCGAAAAATGTTTTGGCAAATTCATCTCAACTAATAAATCATGATGAATGGCCTTTTGAATTTCTGGCTCTAAAATCGAATCTTCCCAAAACATATGCATTCCCACAACAACAACTAAAAATTTTATCTAATCACAATCACAGATATTTGTCGACCATAATCTGTATCCCCGTTGATACAGGCGCGACGATAGCTGAAAAAATCATCTTTATTGGCCAATGTATCGCGCAGATTGCCCGTAACATGCCCAATTGCAGCTTTCATCAAAATTTGACGTACATATCCAAATAAGTCAAACAAATATTTCTGGTCATTATGGGGGGAAGGAATAAAAAAAACAGCATTTAAGGGGTCTTGAGCTAAAAAAGGGGCAGCGAAATCAGTTTGCACTTCATAAGATTCCACAGCAATACAAGGGCCAATAGTGGCGTGAATTGTGTTTCTTTCCGCACCCAAAGCCTCCATTTGCGCAATGGTATTTTCCAATATTCCCGATAATGCCCCACGCCACCCCGCGTGCGCGGCGCCAATAATGGGTTTTCCTGTATGGGTACGCCCCGAAAATAATACAGGCACACAATCGGCTGTTAAGATCCCGAGGGCAATCTGGGGCAATGCGGTTACCATCGCATCTCCTTCCATGCGCGGTGCATCACGATCTGTAATCACATGACAGACAGAACTGTGAATTTGCATCAAGCTGATCAGGCGATTTGCCCCCATTATTTCTTGGACAATCGCCCGATTTTGTGCCACATGATCCAGATGATCCCCCGATGATAGGGCACAATTCAAGGAGTCAAAAACCCCCTGACTCACCCCCCCGCGCCGCCCAAAAAAGCCGTGCTGAATGTCAGGTTGGGTAAAAAGCGTGTCTGAGAAATAGAGAGATTTTTGCTGCATATATCTGTTTTAACATTTTAAGGGTCGATTAGCCAAGTCTATAGAATATAGAAACAAACTCAATATAAATTTACACTTTGTTAATATTTTTATGTAATTATGTATATTAAACAAAGATACAGGAGCGCATATGACAACACCACAAAAAGCAAGACAAGAACAATCATACCACGGATTTAACAAAGTCCTTTCTGATTTGGGTGAGAACTATGGAAGTATGCGTGGAACAGCACAAAAAACATTTAACGAAGTATCAATAGGTATTACAAATACAGCAAATTATGCACTAAAGATCACTGGTATACAAAATGTGATAGATGGCATCAATAGCGTCGGAAAAGAAGTATCAAAAAATGTTACAAATACAACAAATTCTGTACTAAAAGCAACTGGCGTTCAAGGCGTTATAGATGGCGTTACTAGCGCCCGACAAGCCGTCATTGATGGACATAATAAAGGGTTTGAAAAAGCTCAGCCATTGGCAAAAGCGCCCACTTTCACACCAAACTAAACCAAATAAATTTGACTATAGAATTTATTTGAATTTTCTGTAAAAAAAATCGTCATCCCGTGCGTGACACGGGATCTCGTGATTATAGGCAGGGAGATGCTGGATCACGTCCAGCATGACGGCAGAAGAATAGACGAAATGGCAAGCTCTATCTTGGCTTGTGTAGAAAGAATTACATTCTATGCAATCATCATAACCTTAAACAAAACGCCCATCTGATCATTATCGGTCAGGCGGGCGTGATCTTGGGATAGGCGCTTTTGTTGGGCGATGGATTTGCCCTTTTGCAATTGTTGCAGCCGCATATCAATCCCGTAATGACGCAAGAAATCGGCTTGTGTTGATAAGGTAACATGTCGCCCTGATTGCCGCGCGATCTGTGACAGGCGGTCAAAATCCACATGTGACGTTAAATCCGCCTGCCCCAAATGATCAAACACATCACAATATTGATGCCGATGCATGGCTTGGAATGTATCCCCAAAAGATGATTGCAAATGTCCATAATCTAAAAAAATAGCAAAACCATTTAATTTATTGATAAAAAAACATATTTTCGATATAAATCCCTCACGATCTGGGGCGTACTCAAAAATATCGCCCTCTTTTGGATTATCTGGGAAAGGGATAGAACAAGGCAAAGAAACAGAACGCGCCGCCCATACAAAACCTAATTCATCACTTTCAATAACTCTTTCAATCCATTGTTTTTGATTGTAAATATATGAATTAAATGAAAGGGCATCCAAAAATTCATTCCCCACAAAAAAGACAGGGGCATTTTCAACAAATAAACCTTCATCCAATTGATCTGCCCAAATGGCTTGTGGCACAGCTTGTTTTTGCTTTGCTTGCAAAATCGGATTAATCTCAATAAATACAGGCTGGATAATCGCCGCCATAGATGGCGCAATTTTTTGCAGACAACGCAATATATCCGCCATCAAAATCCCACTGCCTGCGCCACATTCGACCAAATATAATTTTTGCAATGGCGCAAAACGTTGGATATACACATCCGCCAAGCAAACAGCCAATGTTTCGCCAAACATTTGGGAAATTTCAGGCGCAGTGATAAAATCCCCCCTCTGCCCCAATGGATCTTTTTGCGTATAATATCCATATTGCGGATGCGTCAAAACCAAATCCATAAATTCACAGACGGATAGACCCGATTTTTCCCGTATCTTATCCCGTACTATCTCTTCGATCATATGGATTGAGAACGCTTTACGAAAAACCACAGCCCCACAGCGCCCACCAAAACCATGATACAGGATAAAAGCTGCCCCATTGTGATTTGTGCAATCAGAAATCCAATCTGCGGATCAGGCTCACGGAAATTTTCAATGATAATACGTGAAATGCCATATCCGATTAAAAACAAACACCCCACCGCACCACGACATTTTAAAATAGCGGTTTTCCATACCAAAATTTGCAGGACAAGCCCTAAAACCAGCCCTTCTAATACAGCCTCATAAAGCTGGCTGGGGTGACGGGGTAAGTCCCCTGCGTTTGGGAAAACGATCCCCCATGGTGACTCCGTAATGCGCCCATAAAGTTCGGCATTAATGAAATTGGCAACGCGCCCAAAAAATAATCCAACAGGGGTAAAAGCTGCCACCATATCCAATAAATGCCAAAAGGAAATTTTATAACGCCGCGCATAGATAAGACATGCAGCAATAACGCCCAAAACACCCCCATGAAAGGACATGCCCCCTTGCCAAATATAGAGCATTTCCAATGGATTGGATAAATAATAGGGCGCGTTATAAAAAATAACATAGCCAAAACGCCCCCCCAAAATAATGCCTGCAATCACATAAGCGATAAAATCATCAATCTGCACTTTAGAAATCGCCCCATAACGATCCGCCAAGCGCCGAACGCCTCCCCATCCAATCAATATCCCTGCCAAATACGCCAACGCATACCAACGTATCTGAAAAACGCCAAAGGATATAGCAACAGGGTCAATATTAGGAAATGGAATCATGCCGATTTTTCTTTATTGATTTTCTTTATTGATAATGATCTGTATTTGCCAAATAATTTTGAACGTAATCTCGCGCTCCGTCTTCTAAGGACGTAAAGGGCAAATCATAGCCCACAGCACGCAATTTATCGATATTGGCCTTGGTATAATATTGATATTTTTCTTTTAAATCATCAGGCATTTCAATATAGGTGATTTTCGCAGGTTTATTCATCGCGGCAAAGGTCGCCTCAGCCAAATCCTTAAAGGAGCGACATTCACCCGTTCCCACATTATAAAGCCCGCTAATCTGTGGGTTATGATAGAGCCATAACATCACACGCACGCAATCTTTAACATAGATAAAATCGCGCAACTGCCCCCCATCCTTATAATCAGGGTGATAGGATTTAAATAATCGCGCCGATGCTCCCGCTTGGATCTGTGGGAATAAATGCGCAATCACGCTTTTTTGACCGCCTTTATGATATTCATTAGGGCCATAGACATTAAAGAATTTCAAGCCCACATATTGCGGTGGCGTTGCTTCCAGCCGATCCGTCACCACGCGTGACACACGGCGATCAAAAACATGTTTCGACCAACCATATGGATTAAGAGGGTTTAATTTTGCTAAATATTCCAATGAATCATCATCTTCAAACCCTGCCGCCCCATCACCATAGGACGCCGCAGAGGATGCATAAATAAAACGCACTTTATTGCGCGCACACCATTTCCACAATCTGCGTGAAAAGACAAAATTCGTATCCATGATCAAATCCACATCTTTTTCAGTCGTGGATGAAATTGCCCCCATATGAAAGATGGCTTGGATTTGTGTCGCATGGGTTTTTAAATAATCAAATAATCGATCAGGATGCACAACATCACGAATTTCACGCTTTGATACATTGCGCCATTTATCATCTGTGCCTAAAATATCGCAAATCACAATATCACCAACGCCTTCTGCTTCTAACCCTGCAACAAGGTTTGATCCGATAAATCCTGCGCCGCCTGTCACAATAATCATGCTTTTCATCCTTTATATTTTGTGTTACACTATTTCTATTATCGTATTCATAGATTGCCTGCAATGGATTTATAAAATCTTAATAGATGGTAATGTATAATGATTAGGTATCAACTGTAAAATAAATATATAAGGAATGTTTCATGGAACTGCCCCCTGCTATTGCCGCACAACAAGCCCTAAATTTACAGAAAACACAACAGACTTTTATCAAACAAGCCGCTGAAACTGGGCAACAAGTCGCAAACTTGGTGGAACAAGGCGCAAAAAACGCTACCCAAGCGGCAAATAATCAAACATCATCCCTTGCCCCCTCTGGTGGTCGCGGATCCAATGTTGATATTTTGGTTTGAGATTACTCCATAATCCAAACTAAAGCCTGCCCATATTCTTCTTCAGTAAATAATCGTGTTTCGATATTTGGGTGCTTTGCTGTTCGCACTTCTTGACGGATCATTTCTTTTTGATTGGCATTGATCAGCGCCACTTTTTTGATTTTATGGGCATAATCAGAAAAGCTATCCATATCCTTAAACGCCGCCTCCTGCTCCCACCCATGATGGTGACGGAAATAGACCGCTAATCGTAATTCATCATGCCGCGCCAGTGATTGACGAATGGCAGGCAAAAAATTGCGCAAATACCCATCTTCGGTAATCTTCTTATCAATAATTGCCAAAACGACTCTATCTTCATTCAGCGTCGTCACTGTATTGTGATTGTCGATTATATTATGCTCAGATACTTCGCGCTCAGTGTGCATCGTTACCACCATTATTTTATTTTATACGCCCTTAACCACCATGCGCATGAAAAAGCATGACACAAACAAAAAAATAATGAAAGTTTTTTTAAAACAATATGTTGCAATAAATATGCTGCATTGCCTCAATCCCCCCTTGTCATACAACAATATTATCGATAGATTATTAACAATATTATGATTTATTAAGAAAGGTTTTGATCGCCATGATTCCTGCTATGTCCCTTATATCCCTAACACTTCCTGATGGCGCGGTGCGTCAGATGGAAACGGGAACGACGGGGCTGGATTTGGCGAATGCGATTTCAAAATCCTTGGCAAAATCTGCGTTGGCGGTGCGTGTGAATGGCGATGTATGGGATTTATCCCGTGCTTTGCCTGATGGTGCAAATGTGGGAATTATCACCAAAAATGATGCCGAAGCCTTAGAATTACTCCGCCATGATTGCGCCCATGTCATGGCGCAAGCGGTGCAGGAATTATTCCCTGATACACAGGTCACCATTGGCCCTTCTATCAAAGATGGGTTTTACTATGATTTCGCGCGTCCATCTCCGTTTTCAACGGAGGATTTAGAAGCGATTGAAAAGAAAATGCGCCAAATTATTGAGCGCGGTGATGCATTTATCCGCCACGAATGGGATCGTAACGCCGCTATTGCACATTTTAAAGAAATTGGTGAGCATTATAAGGCAGAAATTATCCAAGATTTACCTGAAGATCAAACGATTACAATCTACACCCAAGGCGATTGGAAAGATTTGTGCCGCGGCCCCCATATGCCAACAACGCGCCATGTTGGCACAGCCTTTAAATTGATGAAGGTGGCTGGTGCCTATTGGCGCGGTGATTCCAAGAATGCTATGTTAACCCGTATTTACGGCACAGCGTGGTTTGAGCAAAAAGATTTGGATAATTATCTGTTCCAATTGGAAGAGGCAGAGCGCCGCGATCACCGTAAATTGGGCAAAGAATTGGATCTATTCCACCTGCAAGACGAAGCGCAAGGCATGGTCTTTTGGCATGAAAAGGGCTATGTGATCTGGCAAGCACTTGAGCAATATATTCGCCGCCGCTTGCGGACTGCAAAATATGTTGAGGTCAAAACGCCGCAATTGATTGACCGCAAGCTATGGGAAAAATCAGGACATTGGGAAAAATTCCAAGACAATATGTTTACCGTTCATGTCAATCATGAACAGGATAAAAACATTGAAACGATGGCCGTCAAACCCATGAACTGCCCTGCCCATGTGCAGATTTTTAACCAAGGTATCAAAAGCTATCGCGATTTGCCGATTCGGATGGCGGAATTTGGCTGTTGTCACCGCAATGAAGCACGCGGCGCATTGCACGGCATTATGCGCGTGCGTCAAATGACACAGGACGATGCGCATATTTTTTGCCGTGCGGATCAGATCACCGATGAATCTGTTTCCTTTTGTGAATTGTTATTATCTGTCTATCGCGATTTTGGATTCCATCACGTTGATGTCAAATTAGCAACGCGCCCTGATGTGCGCGCGGGAACAGATGAAACATGGGATCGCGCCGAACAAGGATTGCGCGATGCGCTGGATCGTGCAGGGTTGCCCTATGAGATTGCCGAAGGCGAAGGGGCTTTTTATGGCCCTAAAATGGAGTTTCATTTAACCGATGCAATCGGGCGCACATGGCAATGCGGCACGTTGCAATTGGATTTCGTCATGCCTGAGCGTTTGGAGGCATTCTATGTCGGCGAAGACGGCAATAAACATCACCCCGTTATGTTGCACCGTGCGATTTTGGGATCAATGGAACGATTTATTGGAATCTTGATTGAAAATCATGCAGGCAAAATGCCCCTATGGATGTCCCCTGTGCAGGTTGTCGTGGCCTCCATTACCTCCGATGCCGAAGCCTATGCGACAAAATTATATGATATTTTGTATGCGGCAGGCGTGCGGGTGATCTTGGATAATCGCAATGAAAAGATTAACTATAAAGTGCGTGAACATTCGCTGGCGAAAGTGCCTGTTATGTTTGTTGTTGGTGCAAGAGAGGCGGAGCAGCAGAGCGTTGCCATTCGCCGTTTAGGATCACAGGATCAGCAAGTCATCGGTTTTAATGCCGCGATGCAAGATTTATTAGAAGAGATTTTGCCGCCTGATTTACAAACACATGTCCATGATGGGCAGGGATGCTGTGGTGGACATCGCTAAAAAAATGCAGAAATCTGATAAAATAAAATCCCCTTTCTCGCAACTTTCCCATCACTTGTCCCATGATATGGACAAGGTGAATTGTTTGATCTTGGATTATATGAAATCAGATGTGCCTCTTGTACCACAATTGGCGCAATATTTAATTGCCGCTGGCGGAAAGCGTATCCGCCCCCTGCTCACCTTAGCCGCAGCACAATTGATTCATGGTGCATCCTATGATCATAATCACCCAATATTATTGGCAGCAGCGGTGGAATTTATTCATACGGCCACATTGTTACATGATGATGTGGTGGATGAAAGCACCCTACGCCGCGGACGCGATTCCGCAAACCACGTCTTTGGCAACCAAGCTGCTGTTTTGGTCGGTGATTTTTTATTCTCACGCGCCTTTCAAATGATGGTGAAAACAGGATCTGTTCAGGTTTTGGATATTTTATCCCAAGCTTCCGCCATTATTGCAGAGGGCGAAGTTTTACAGTTGAGCAAAGCCAACGATATGACCACAACATTGGATGATTATCAAAAAATTATCACGGCAAAAACGGCTGCTTTATTCGCTGCCGCCTGCGAAGTTGGGGCGATCAGTGCAGGGGCAACGATACAACAATCAAAGGCTTTGTATGAATACGGGCATCATCTGGGGATTGCCTTTCAAATTGCTGATGATGTGCTGGATTACCAAGGCGCTGATACAATCGGCAAAAACCAAGGGGATGATTTCAAAGAAGGCAAATTAACCGCCCCTGTCTTTTTCGCCCTAGAACAAGCAGATGCAACACAACGGGCATTCTGGCAACGTGTTTTAGGGGGTGAAACCCCACAAACAGAAGATGACTTCTCCCAAGCCATTGACTATATCACACAACATGACGGCTTTAACAAAGCCAACGCACTTGCCGTGACACATGCTCAAAAAGCCTGTGCTGCGTTGGATACGTTAAAAATCTTAAATACTGAGCTGATGGATTTATTAAAATCTTGCGCTCTATACAGCGTCAATCGCCATTACTAAGGCACGATAGATCGCATTTTATCAAACAATAACATGTTCTTAAATCTATACTGCGTATAATTTAATATGTTATGAAAAAATACATACAACATTATACGCAATCAACAATGGGTGCGACAGGGGTGGAATTTGCCCTTGTGGGTGTGCCGTTTATTTTGTTGCTGATTGGGATTATTGAAATTTGCATGATGTTCACTACGGAGACATTGCTGCAAGGTGGCATGAATAACGCGGCGCGCATGATCCGCACAGGGCAAATTCAACAAATGGGCGTGAATGACCAAGAAACCGCTTTTCGGGACGCACTGTGCCAACAAATTGGCATGCTGGTGGATTGCGATGAATTGGGCATTGAATCCATTAATATTGGCAGTTTTGAAAATGCCGCGAATTTTCCACCCCAATTTAATGAGGACGGCGTTTTTGAACCTGCAGGGTTTGATGCAGGCGGCGTCAATGATGTGGTTTTGATGCGTGTTGCCTATAATTATCACATGATGACCCCTATCATCGCACAGCTTTTCACAGGCGGAAAAGGCAGCCGATTGATGATGAATACCCAAATCCTGCAGATCGAACCCTATGATTTCGAAGAAGCCGCCGAAGACATAGAAGACAGTAGCGGAGGCAGTGCTGATGTCAATTAAACACATGCTGCATAATGAGGACGGCGTGGTTGCAATGGAAGCGGCCTTATTATTCCCTGTTTTTATGATTTTATTGATGGGCACATTTGATATTGGTCGCGCGATGGTCGCCAGCCAACATACCATTAAGGCCGCCCATATGGCCGCTGACTTGATCGCGCGCCAAAGCGAAGTGAATGAGGATAAAGTGAATGAAGCCCTGACCGCATCACGCCTGACCTTTCCTGAATCGCAGCAAAGCAGCGTAAAAATTTATGTGGCGTCCATTTTATTTCAAAATAACATCGCCGTAATTGACTGGGAATCGGAAACCGAAAACGCTGAGGCCAATGATAATATTTTGAACCAAGTGGCGGATTTAGGCGAAAATGGCGAAGGGGTCGTAACCGTCACAGTCAATTATCGCTTTGATCCGCTCTTTGATTTTGGATTAATCAAACCGATTGAAATGCAAGAAACCGCCTTCACCCGCGGCCGCCGTCAAGCGAATGTGGAATACACAGAATAAGGAAAGATATATGCGTAAAAATCTCGATTTCCTAAAAAATGACTCAGGATCTTTGGCGGTGATGACGGCGATTTTATTGCCGATTATTATCTCAACCGTCGGCGTGGCGGTGGATATGGGGCAGGCTTATTTGGTTAAGGAAAGGCTGCAAGCTGCACTTGATGCCTCTGCCCTTGCGGCCGCATCCTCATCCGTGGATTCGCAGGCAGAGCTAGAGGAGCGGTTTAACGATTTCTTTACCGCCAATTATGGCGATAGCCCCCTTGGGAATGTTGCCAATACGCATATCACCATCCAAGGCGATGATGTGGTCGCCACCGCCACCGCCAGCGTGGATACAAAATTCCTGAAATGGATTGGCGTGAGTGATATTGATGTGGATTCAAGAAGCAACGTCAAACGCGAAGTGCGCGGCATTGAGGTCGCCATGGTCTTAGATATCACAGGGTCGATGGCAGGCAGTAAAATTGAAGCCTTAAAAGAAGCCACGGAACTGTTTATCACCACCATGTTTGATCGCGTCAGCAATCCTGATTATTTAAAAATCGGCATGGTGCCCTATGTGGCAACCGTGAATGTGGGGGCAGAAATTGTCGATGATTATGTTGATACACCCCTTGTCCCTGCCCGCCCCAGTGTTGGATTTAACATGAGCAGCAACACCGCCTATCAGGGCTGTATCGTTGAGCGCCCCTATCCGCATGATACGCTAGATAGTGATGTGGCGACAGGCGGCTATTGGAAAGCCTTTTGGTGGGAACATACCACAGGGGACAATAAAGATAATTTCTGGGATAGCACAAAGGGCGGCAGTTTAAATATGCCCTATACGCAATGCAACGAACGCCGCAACCCGAACTTAGGCTGCCCCGTGGATAACCCGATTGTACCCCTGACAAATGACGAAAACACGTTGATCAATTCCGCCCGCGCCCTAAAATATTGGTGCCGTGGCGGCACATTAGGCAATGTTGGCATGGCATGGGGATGGCGCGTCTTATCCCCCCAAGAACCCTTTACCCAAGGCGCAAACTACGATGATTTTATGTGGCGCAAAGCCGTGATTATGATGACCGATGGCGATAACGTGCTGTTTAGAAAATCAGGCATCAAGGCGGCATCCGATTATTCCGCCTATGGCCGCATCAGCGATAATGTGCTGGGTACAAAAAACCTGAACACCGCCATCACCGTGGTCAATAACCGTTTGCTAGAAACCTGCGCCGCCATGAAAGCCAAGGGCATCACCATCTATACCATCACCTTTGGCGGCACCCCCAATGCGGCAACAAAGGCGTTATACGAAAAATGTGCCTCTGACAAAAACAAATACAAACACGCCCCCTCAGATCAAGAATTGATTGATATTTATTTCCAGATCGGGAAAGAATTGAGTAATCTGCATATTCAGGAGTAAAATTATACTGGACAATCCTTGTGTTTTTTATTAAAAGCAAGGGCGTGATTTAAAAATCATCCTTGCTGCCGTAGCTCAGTGGTAGAGCACTCCCTTGGTAAGGGAGAGGCCGAGAGTTCGATCCTCCTCGGCAGCACCATTTTACTTCAAAATGTTTGTTTTATAATTCATTAATGCATTTGTTTTATGATGTGCATTATATGCTCAATAAATTATTTATATCATTTTTTGTGTTTTTTACCCTATTTTACAACGTTTCTCTCGCTTGGTCTGAAACGATTACAATTGTTGCCGATTCATGGTGCCCTTATAATTGCGAACCAACCGCAGAAAAAAAGGGGTATATGATTGAAATTGCTCAGGAAGCATTTAAAAAACACGGCATAACGATTGACTATAAAACGATGCCGTGGACGCGCGCCGTTGAAGAAACCAGAATGGGTAAATATACAGCGATTGTTGGCTCTGCTTATGCGGATGCGCCCAATTTCATTTTCCCCACAGTGAAACAAGGCATATCGCGTGAAGGATTTTTTGTTAAAAAAGGAAATAACTGGCAATTCAAAGACATAAAATCCCTTGAAAGTATTTCTATCGGCGTTATTTCTGGTTATACACATGGCGATCAAATCGATACCTATATCGAGGCAAATAAAAATAACTTTAAACGCGTTCAGTCTGCTTTTGGTGATAAAGCGCTGGATATGAATCTAAAGAAACTGAATGCAGGCAGAGTCGGGGCTTTGCTTGAAAATATTGATGTGATGACACATCATATAAAAGAACATCATAAAGAAGGGGAAATTAAACTTGCTGGTTTAATACAAGATGATAAAACGGGTTTGTATATCGCATTTTCCCCATCGAACCCAAATTCCCAAAAATATGCTGATATTTTGTCAAAAGAAACGAAAATCATGCGAGAGACTGGCAAGATAAAAGAAATTATGTCGCATTATGGTCTTGAAGAATTCTCAGAAAATTAATACCCAAAAATTGATGGCAGAAAAATTGATGACAGATCTCGATATTGATTTACAGCAGAAAAATTCTTCCAATTTATATACAACGATCCCCTTTCCTAGGATTATTGCCGCTTTTGCAATCTTTCTCATTTTGATAGCTGGATTACTGACTTCCCTTTTATATTTTCAAAACAAACATACGCAAAAATCGTTCGATACAAATCATATAAATCAAATGATCTATATTGGTGAGGTTGTTTCCAAGGCACTTGAGATGCCCATGTGGAATTTTGATACGAATTTTGTACAAGAACAAATAGAATCCCTTAAAAAAACCCCCTCCATCTGCGGCGCCCATGTTATCGACAATACTGGCAATTTATTCGCCGAAGTGGGTTTAATGCCAAGAACCCCCAAAAAAGATCAAGAATTTCATACATTTACGATTTCAACCCCCAATGAAGGGGAGCAAGCAGCGCCCTTAGGGAAACTAAAAATCTGCATTAGTAAAAAGAAAGTTATTGAGAATATAAAGAGCAACGAAAAAAAAGAAATCATAAGCTATATCCTTAATTTTTGTGGCTGTTTTGCGATTTATGCAATTTCCTTACTTCTCATTTTTAAACCCTCTCAGACATTGATCTTGCTGTATCGACAGATCAACGCGTTTTTCAGCCTTCTTGCAAATTTCTTCCTGCTCCCATTTAACAGCTTAATTGGTCGTGATAGTACTCAGCTAAAATTACCGTGGAATTATGTGTATTTTATCTTAGCTGGTTTTTATATTATAACCGTCTGCATCAGCCTATCCATTAACCATAAGCTTGTGACAATGTATGATCACGCAGCCATCGTCAATATTGAATGGTCAAGCAGACAAAAAGAAATCCTAAACCTTGCTGATATTTCAGTTTCCCTGTCTTCTCCGGGGAATGATGTCTTTATGAATAAAGATCCAGAAAAGCAAAAGAAAAATTTTGATACATTATTTCTTGATTTTCATGCCGCACTCTCTCGGTCAATAGAAAATATCGAAAAAACCTTCTCTGATCATGCAAATCTTTATTTTCTTAAGGAAGATAAGAAAATTCTGATGTCCTATCTTGAAACAATCAGATTAGGAACCCCCAAAATCCTAACAACAACAAATTTAGTTTTCAAAAGCATCACCGATGGCAATCAAGAACAAGCTGCGACTTTCATGGCACAGATGGATCAAAGTTTTGCTGTTCAATCCACAAATCTATCAAAAACGGCTCAGTATATTTCTAAAATCCAAAATAAACTCTCCGCACATCAAGCACGGCAGGCTGAACATCTCCAGAAACTGGAATATATTATTTTTGGGTTTGCGATGATCATGATCGCGTTTGCTGTGACCTATGGTAATAAATTAAAAATTCAGATGGAAGAAAACCAAGAAGAACTGGAGCAGCATCGCGACAATCTTGAACAAACGGTTGAAAAGCAAACAAAAACGCTGCGTGACGAAATCCAAAATAATATCGAACTTAGGGTCGCCGCCGAATCAGCGAACAAGGCAAAATCTGATTTCTTTGCCACCATGTCCCATGAATTGCGCACCCCCCTAAACAGCGTGATTGGTCATGTGCAAATTTTGGAAGAAGAGAGTGTTTCCAATGAACAACAGGAAACTTTTGGCGACATTAAGCGTTCTGCGGAAACATTACTGCAAATTGTTAATGATATTCTTGATTTCTCAAAAATCGAAGCCGGCGAAGTGCAGCTTGAACATATCGGATTTGATGCCTATGAAAAAATTAACCATACAGTTCAGTCCCTTAAGCCTATAGCCAGTCAAAAAGGATTATGCCTTTCCAGCAAGCTTGATGAAAAAGAAATGTTTGTACTGGGTGATCCCATGCGTTTTCAGCGCATTATAACCAATCTTGTGAGCAACGCCATTCGCTATACAGAAGAAGGGGGCGTCACGGTCATTGTAAGCAATGTCAAATCCTCTTCTGATCGTGTTCTTATACGCTGCGAAGTCCATGATACAGGCATCGGCATTGACCCAAAAGTCCAAGGAAAACTATTCCAGAAATTCACGCAAGCCGATTCTTCGACAACACGGAAATATGGCGGAACAGGTCTTGGGCTTGCTATCACAAAAGAACTTGTTGAACTTATGGAAGGGCATATCGGCATCGAAAGCGAACTGGGCAAAGGATCAAATTTCTGGTTTGAAATTGAATTTGAAAAAACAGATCAAATTCAATCCGCCTTATCTGAAAATCTCAATCCAAATCCAAAGCTTGAAACCCTTAAAACTGGACGACCCGCCAACGAAATTAAACTTTTAATGGCAGAAGATCATGAAATGAACCAACGATTCATGATCCGCTTATTCAAAAATCTAGAGATCACAGATTATAAAATTGTCGAAAACGGCGCCGACGCCGTTCGTGAAGTTGAAACAGGACAATATCACATTGTTTTAATGGATTGCCACATGCCAGAAATGAATGGATATGACGCAACCATTGCGATCCGTAACCTATCAGATACCGAAAAAAACGCAATTCCCATCGTTGGAATTACCGCTAATGCTATGCCAGAAGATGAAAGACGTTGCCTTGAAATTGGTATGTCCGCCTATATCAGCAAACCTGTGAATATTAATATTTTCAAAGAAAAATTATCCCCGTGGGTTGATTTTAATATTGATAAAAAAACAACAAAGGAAACATCAGATTCAATAAATGATACACTCCCCCCCGTTAATCTGGATAATCTAAGGGATAATTCAATGGGGGATGAAGAGTTTGTCAAAGAAATGATTGCGCTTTTTATAACCCAAGGCGCCGAACAGCTCAATGCGCTCAGCCAATATTGCGTTGATGGTGAATGTCAAGAATGGGTTGAAATATCACACGCATTAAAAGGAACAGCCGGTGGCGTGGGCGCCGAAACGATGCGTTTACTTTGTGCTGACGCCCAAAGTTTACAAGAAGCCACAGCACAAGAGCGCAAAATCATCTTAGACAAGATTCAGCATAGCTATCATCAATCAAAAGCCTATTTTATAAATGAGAATCTTTATCCAGCATAAAAGGCCGTTGTTTTTATTGCCCGATTAACGTTCCTATATCCGCGCCATTCATCAAAATCTTACCATTTTGATCAAAACTTAGGTGATAGGCACGGCTATCTTGACCATTGGGGGCTTTTTCTTTTGCGCCAAAAACTTGCATCATGGCCAAAACAGGCAATATCTTGCGCACAGATGCCGTGATTTTAGGATCAGCATTGCTGTTTGCCAATGTATCCAACTGCGCCGTCATGGCATCTAAGCCCACAATATTATTTTTAATGCTCCCCAAAACATAGGATTTTGGATCATTCGCCGCCTTTAATTCACCCGTGCTGTATAATTGCAGCGCCGCACTTTTTAAATGGCTGGGCTGAATGGTCATTGTTGTGCCGGCTTGATTCAGGATAGATTTCAGCTGCTGCGCCAATGTGCCGCCTTTCATATCGGCTGTTTTGGTCTGGGTGACAATTGCATTGTCATTATTGATCGCCTCTAATATCTTGAGAATCGGTAATTTTTTCAGATCATAATCCATCACCATTTCACTGGGGATAATTTGTGATGCAATCGCGTTGGGTACGCGGAATCCTTGGTATGATAATCCGTCATAGGATAGGCGCGTTTTGGCATCGACCGTACGGTTTCCCTGTGTTCCCTGCGCACCATTCAAATCGGTATTGAGGGATAAATTCGCCAAAGATAGATTCTCATTCTGACCATTGATACTGTTTTGTAGCTTTAGATTCTGCACCGCAAAAGCCTGTTGTCCATTGCCGTTATAATTTTTAAACATCAACATCAATGCACTTAACACCGCATCACCATCATGCATGATCTCCTTAACTTTTGCGGGACTTAGGGCGTTTTTCAAATCAGCATCTAATATCATTTTATCGATTGATCCCTTGGCTTGTGCGGTATCAAATCGAATATTTTGAATATTGAATTTCCCCAACTGATCCGATAATCCTTCGGTTAAATGCTCAATTTGTTGATTATAAACGGCCTTGCCGATCTGGATTTTATCCATATCTTGGCTCAAGATAATATCACTCAGATTCAAACTGATATTATTCAAACGCTGTTTATTTTGATCCCATACAATATATGATTTTTGATCTTTGACTGACCCTTCATATAATGTGGCATCGGCATCAAGGGTGAATTTCTTGTAATCAGAAAAATCAATCGTCCAAACATTATTCCCCATTTGTTTAACGGTAACATCCCCCGCAGGCAACGCAACATCCGCCCCCTGATCCAAGCGAATCTGTGCCGCAGGCACATGCAAAACATCGCCATCCCCCGTAATATCCCCCAAAAATTGCACTTGCGCCACGCTGTTTAAACAATCTTGTAAAATCTTGCTCCGATCCTCCGCCGCATGCGCAACAGAAAAACTGGCGAAACAGAGCAATGTCGAAAAAGCATAGGAAAAAAAACGCATATCGGATAAAACCTTATAATGTTAAACGTGATTCATAGACCATAACAAAATATGAAACAAAAATCCGACATATTTATGGTATAAATCTATAAAAATAACACACCCGACACGCAATCTTTTTATCCTGACCTTTTTTACAAAATAACCTCACGCGAAGGCGCTAAGGCGCTAAGATTAAGCCCCCCCACACCGTCATCCCGTGCCCCGACAAGGGATCTCAGGCTTATAGGCGAGAGATGCCGGATCACGTCCGGCATGACTCATTTTTGGAGGTATGGTATGATGATTTATGGGGTGAGAGACGTCCCAACCCCGTCATCCCGTGCCCCGACACGGGATCTCAGGCTTATAGGCGAGAGATGCCGGATCACGTCCGGCATGACTCATTTTTGGAGGTATGGTATGATGATTTATGGGGTGAGAGACGTCCCAACCCCGTCATCCCGTGCCCCGACACGGGATCTCGTAGCTCAATAAGCAACCAGATGCCGGATGGGTTTTTGCGTTATTTTCTTATCCTTTGCCGTCATCACCCGATTTATTCGGTGTTGTTGCATGGATCAAAAATGCGTTTGTTTTTTAAGATCATTGCTTCATAATCCTATAAAACATAGAATTAAGTTTTGAACACTAAGGTCACTAAGAACCACTAAGGCGCACTAAGATTTATAAGGATAAAGATACTCTATTGCCTTGTTTCAAAAATGAGTATTTCTTGTAATACTATGACCTTAGTGAAACTTAGTGGTTCTTAGTGACCTTAGTGTTCAAAATAACCTCACGCAAAGGCGCGAAGGCGCTAAGATTAAGCCCCCCAACCCCGTCATCCCGTGCCCCGACACGGGATCTCAGGCTTATAGGCGAGAGATGCCGGATCACGTCCGGCATGACCATTCTTGGTGCTGGATTAACAAAAAACACCCCCAAAAAAAACTTTGCACATAAACCCCGATTTCTGATATAGTATGAATATACATAGGAAAATAACGCACATAATCATGCGGATTTTATTAGGATAAAGTTTTTTAGGAAATAGAGAGGTTTTTTATGGCAGCACAGGATACCAGCGGACAAGTAATTGATTTAGTACATTCCGCACTGACGCACTTTGGGTTAAATCCTGCGTCCATAAGCAAGGATGCTTGGGCATCTGGTTGGGCTGAGATCCAAAAAGGAAATGCTGTCGATGGTCTAAAAATGATTATTGGTGGGAGTGCTGCGAAGGCGGAGCTAAATAAAGAGGTTACCAATAAATACATAGAGGCTGAATTTGCTAAGCCGTTAGCAGCGATAAAGCTGGCATCAGAAAGAGCAAACGTAAATACAACCGAAACTAATAATAAATGGATCGATGAACTAAATGAAGCATCTATTGCTTTACAAGGTGCTCAAGGCTCTCAAGCAGTAAATTCTGGAATGGGCAGCCTATATTCTGGCCAAGGTTCAAAGGCTTCAGGGGAAGGTCAAGGCCATCTTAGCAAACAGCAAGGCAACCGTTTCCAACTTGAAAACTGGGTTTTACAGAACACCCTTTTCCGCAACAGTAATATGAGTAAGGCAGAAGCCGATAAAGACGCAGACATTGGAATAAAATACGCTCAACAGAATAGTATGAACCTTTCCAACATAATGATGACTGGCGTGATGCAGTTGATGGGCGGATTATTAAGTAAGTTTTTAGGCATTAATATTCCTGCTTTTGATATGTTAGGAAGTGTATCTGGTCAAGCCATGAACGCAGGAACAAGCCCCAATGGAAACACACAGGCTGTGGCAAAAGTCAAAAATCCGTTGGATAATAAAGATTTCATGGCAATAGATCCTAAATATGACATTGCTCTAAAGGCTGCGTTGAAGGGTAATACAAAGGATTTAATGGCAATCCAAAACGGAACAAAAGGTCATCAGCTCACCTTCTTAAACATTGGAAACAAAGATGGTCGCGAGATGCGGATGATTGAGAATAAAACATTGATTGAAAAATACGATGTTAAACCAGACTCAAAATCACCCAATGCATGGATCATGCAAAACGGAAAATGGGCTGGCGTTGATATAACACAAAAAGCTAACGAAACCGTTAGATCCATTGCCACCGCGCCCTCTGTTGTGAAAAAGACGGCGGCTGTTGTGACAGAGGCTGTTACCCCCACCAAAGCGAACCCTGAAGAGAATCAGCCTATTCCATTAAGACAGTTACCGCAGCTACAGATGCAGAAACCAGCCTAGGCGCATTCATTCCCAACAAAACCCCCGCCATCCCGTGCCCCGACACGGGATCTCGTGGCTCAATAAACAAACAGATGCCCCATGGGTTTTTGTGTTATTTTTTTATCCTTTGCCGTCATCACCCGATTTATTCGGTGTTGTTGCATGGATCAAAAATGCGTTTGTTTTTTAAGATCATTGCTTCATAATCCTATAAAACAAAGTATTCAATAAAACATAGAATTAAGTTTTGAACACTAAGGTCACTAAGAACCACTAAGGTGCACTAAGATTTATAAGGATAAAGTACTCTATTGCCTTGTTTCAAAAATGAGTATTTCTTGTAATACTATGACCTTAGTGAAACTTAGTGGTTCTTAGTGACCTTAGTGTTCAAAATAACCTCACGCAAAGGCGCGAAGTCGCTAAGATTAAGCCCCCCAACCCCGTCATTCCGTGCCCTGACACGGGATCTCAGGCTGATGGCTATCCACTCAGATCATGATACAAATCCAACCAATCAGGATTTTGTGCGTTGATAAGTTCTGTTTTCCAGTCACGTTTCCAGTTTTTTATATTTTTTTCGCGCTGGATCGCATCGTCGATACGGTCATATTCTTCGTAATAAATCAGTTTATCCAAATTATATCGACGGCTGAATCCGTCAATTTCCTTTTGTTTATGTTCCCATATACGCCTGTTTAAATCCGCCGTAACCCCCACATATAAAACGCCGTCTTTTTTATTGGACAAAATATAAACAAAGCCGGTCATCAATCCCTCAACGAATTATCATACTCTATCCCCATAAATCATCATGCCGGACATGATCCGGCATCTGCTTGCTTTTGAGCCTGAGATCCCGTGTCGGAGCACGGGATGACGGGGTTGGGATGTCATTCTCACCCCAAAAATCATCGATCAGCGAGAATCTGCCCTAGGTACAAATGTGGGGGCGTTCGTAACAATTTTAAAAAGTTTATTGCGATCAAATGGTTTTACGGCAAAGCCTTTGACGGGCTTTCCTTTTAGCGCAAGAATCGTTGTTTCAGCTGTATCGGCGCTAATGATCACAATATAGGCATACGGATCAATTTTATAAAGCGCATCGATTAAATCAGGCCCCCGCACACCATCGCGCAAATGAATATCAAGGAATAATATATCTGGTGCGCATTGCTTATAGACGTCGATCAATTGACTGTGATCATGCAACGATACGACATTACCAAAGCCATCAAGGATACGCTGCAGTTGCCTAGTAACCATGACATCATCATCAAGAACCATAATAGAATTTCCAGCTTAGCTCAGGCGCTTAAATGCAATTTGGGAAGGAACATCATCTGATTCAATATGAGATGAAATCAGCGCAAGGAAATGATCAATCCCCGTTTCATTGAAAGGGCTTGAGAATGATGTGATTTGATCGCCATAAAACTGGCGACAGGTTTCACGATTCATATTCTCAAGATTGCCGCTTAAATCATGTTCAACTAAGAAAAATTCTCTTTTTTCGCGTAAACAAAAAATTATCCCATTGTCATTTGAGAATTGAAACTCTAAAAACTGCTTTAGCTCATCAAAATTAAGGTCTGGAGAATTTACTTTTATATGCAAAAACGCCCAATCCGTGATACATTTTTTCTTTGTCGCCATAAAATTAAGGAAACTTGGAATATTTTGAACATGATTGTTTGCGGATATAGTCATTTTAATTGATTTAGATGATTTTTCATTTATTCGAATTTTATGATATTAAACAATATTTCTATAAAATTTTCAATAGATATTCCAAAAAAGAAGTTAGATTTATGAATCACCCTCCCTTGTAGAGCTATTTCCCTGCAATCCGTATAAAATATGCAAAAAAAACCAGCCCATCTGATAAACAGAAAAGGCTGGTTAGTTTTATGTGGGGTTGCCCCTTAAAAAAAAAAAGGGGCAGTCCAAATGAACGTGTGGGGCGCTCATTTGAAGGGCGTGTGTGCGACCCAAATATTCGCACGAAACTCTGTAAACCTCTCCTGCACATCATCTATTGCAAAGGACACGACGCCCTCTTCTTTAGATTTTATATTTTTATACCTGTTTTTTTCATAATTTATTCTTTTGTTGAAATGAATTTCGCACAAAATTAACATCTTGTCAATATATTTTTTATACTCTACTATAAAAAATATATAATTAAAATACATAAGAATAAAAATCCATGATTACAAAAGAACAATGCCGTGCCGCCCGCGCTTTTTTAGATTGGTCACAAGGCGATTTAGCTGAAAGATCGGGGATTTCTCTGCCTTCAATCTCTGGGTTTGAACGTGGATTAACGCGCCCAGAAACAGAAACATTACGAAAAATACAAAGCTGTTTAGAATTAAACGGCGTTGTTTTTATTAAAGATTACGGCATTACACTTCCGCAAACACACGTCGTTCATTTGGAAGGTGAAGATTGGTTGGCGCAATTATTCGATGATATTGACCAAACCCTGAACCAAGGGGATGAATTATTGGTCGATATGGCGGATGATCGCGTAGCCACCGATTATGTGATTGAGAAATACAAAACATTGCGCAAAAAAGGCATCATCATGCGCCGTACGATTGAGGAAAATAACCTCTATATGATTGGTGCCACCCATGAATATCGCTGGATTCCCTCAGGACAATTTAAAAATTGGGTGACGTTAATTTACAAAGATAAAGTCGCCTATCGCATGAGTGGATCAACACGATGCACTATTATCAAAGACCCCAATCGCGCTGAAATTGAGCGCAATAAATATAATCTAATCTGGAATTTACTGCCCGAAATTACCGCTGAGAGTACAGCACCGATTCGGTTTTAAAAACGATCAAAGGCCTTTTTCCTTAATAATATTCATCAAAGCATCCAACTCTTTACGGTCTTGCGCTTTGTACCCTTGATCTTTCTCACTCGGGGTTTTAGATTCGGGCAAAACCACTTCTGGCACAGATTGATCTGCTTCTTTTTCCTTGGCGGGTTTAAAGGGCGTCAATGCCAATATTTTATTGGAAACCCACTCAACATAGGGCACAGATTGGCTGTTTTCAAACCATTTTTCGCGTAACTCTTGGCTAAAACCAACATTAATGGGTAAAAACAATATCGCCGCAATAATAATGCCACGCGCTAAACCAAAGAAGATGCCCAATGTGCGATCCACCATCCCCAACCCCACCTGACGCACAAGGGAGGTCAACATTTGGCTGATAATCGAAAGAGCAATCGTGAATACCAAAAAAACAATGGCATGCCCCCCAATCATCGCAAGCAGATCATAGGGGATAATATCGAAAAACTTTGTATCGCCCTTCCCCACAAAAAGCGAAGACAACCAGTCTTTGACAACAGGCCCCAGCATATACGATGCCGCCA
>JBIICI010000029.1:0-13258 GCA_044238935.1 Gemmobacter sp. | reverse complement strand
ACAATTTTGAGCTATTTTTAAAGGAATGTGAATGGCGTTTTAATAATCCATCACCAAAAGAACAATTACATCAAGTAAAACAATGGGTTAATCAATATCTCAAATAGTTATCTGGGACAGCCCCTAAGACATTATAAAAAACTATCGGATTGTTGATCCCATAGTTTTTTATAATGGGATTGCGGATTGGCTAATAACGCGGCATGTGTGCCTGTCTCAATAATTTTTCCCTGTTCTAAAATCACCAGACGATCAAGGCGGGAAAGGGTTGATAGGCGGTGCGCAATCACGATAACGGTTTTATCATCCATTAAATGCCGCATGCTGTCTTGAATATGCTGTTCTGATTCCGTATCAAGGGCGGATGTGGCCTCATCCAGAATTAGGATGGGGGCTTGCTTTAAAAGGGCGCGTGCAATGGCAATGCGCTGTTTTTGTCCCCCTGATAATTTTACACCATTTTCACCGACCATCGAATCATATTGCTGGGGCAGGGATTGAATAAACTCATGAATATGTGCCTGTTTTGCGGCGATGATAATCTCATCCATCTTTGCCTCAGGGCGGCTATAGGCAATATTTTCAAGGATTGAGCGATTAAATAACATTGAATTTTGTGGCACAATGCTGATGTAATCTTGCCATTCTTGTTGTGAAAATTGCGAAAGAGGTTGATTATCAATCAGAATTTCACCGTTTTGCGGCGATTTAAATCGCAGCAATAAATCAATCAAGGTGCTTTTGCCTGCGCCGCTGCGTCCTACCAATCCTATTTTTTCCCCTGCGCTGATTGAAAAATCAAAATGGGTGAAGAGGGGGGCGTTCTGATTGTATGAAAAATCAATATGTTGAAAATCAATTTTGGGCGCTGTTTTATGATGTAATATTGTGGGTGTTGTGTGCGCTGTGTGATCGGTTGTTTTTTGATGGTCAGTCTGTGGCGTGTGAATCAGTGAAATCCCTTCACGAATAGTGCCAATTTTTTCTGCGGCCATACTGGCGTAATAGCTGGCGAAATTACAGGCCATAATCATTGTGGGAATGGCGCTAATGATAAAAATCAATTGACCTGCATCATAAATATTTTTTGTAAATTTATAATAGGCCGTGGCACTGAGTGTAACAGCCAAAACCACAAAACAGAAATTCGTGACAATTTGCATCGCGACCCAGCCTTTGTAAAATTGCCCGCGTGCATCGGATGTGTGTTTGGATTGGGTTTTTAAATATGTGGCCTCCAGCCCTGTGCGGGCAAAAATACGGCTAATGCGCATATTGGTAATCATATCGACAATCACGCCATGCAATATATTCAGTTGCGTAAAAAATGCGTTGCTTTTGGGGATAACATATTTCATTGAAATGCCGCATAAAATGACCAATAAACACAAACATCCGACTGTGATCAGGGCTAAAATAGGGTCAACGCGCCAAAATTGCGTGATAATTGCGATTAAAATCAAGGCGCAATATAAAAATGTATAAGAAATATTTTCAGTAAGCTGCAGCAGCGGCTCACCCACACTGTTTAACTTTTGCGCGATGCGACCACTATAATCATTCTCAAAATAGCCAATAGGATGACGATTCACATGTTTAAATAGCTGTAATCTAACCATTTCTTGGAAATAACGGGCATAATGCAGGTCACTGATCCAATTTCCAATGCTCCATAAAACACGCGCGCCGATAATACCAACAATAATAGCAATCAACAGCGCGTTTCGTAAATCCATCTGTGTATAAGGCGGATTGATCGCGTTGACAACCCGACCGATAAAAAAGGGCGTTAACCCTTCACAAAGTGCAGAGGCCGCAAAGAAAAGCACCGATAAAAAATAGGGGCGCCATGCTTGGCGCAGGAAAAACCAAATAAAAGGAATCGTTTTTTGGGGTAAATAATCTAACCCACATTTTGGTTCGTGATTAATATCGCCATAGGCCATGATCAATGCACTTTCAAAAGATAAGGGTCTAAATCATCGGGGGAGGCGCTGATAAAGCTGGTGATTCCGATCCCTTGTAAAGACCGAGCCGCTATCGGATCAGTGACAGCGCCAAAGATGATTTTTTTGCCTGTTTGCATAAGGGGCTGAATGTGCTCTTGTGCTAGATCTTCATCAATCCATAAGATTTGAATCCCTAAATACTCAACGATTTCTAACCAATTTTCAGGGCTTTCGCGGTTGATTTTATAAATCATGGGAGGCGATGCCCCTTCATCACTCATATCTTTTATGGTTTCTAAGGTCACGAAATGGGAACTGGCGATCATGATTTTATCAAATTCATCATAAATCCGCGTCAGGCAATCCAAAACGCCCTCCGCAATTATTTTTTCAAATTTTGGTGCCGCATCTAAGGATAAAATAACGCCTAAATCATGCTCAAGAATTACATCAATGGCCTCTTCTAAGGGAGAAATAGGCGTGCCTGCAAAGGTTTCTGAGAAATGGCTGCCAACCTCTAAATCTTCTAAATCCTTGAATTTGATGTTGGAAATAGAGCCATGGCCATTGCTGGTACGATCTAATTGACCATCTTTTAATAAAATGGGGACATGGTCTTGGGTGATCTGAATATCCAGCGTAATCCATTTTAATCCCATTTCAATGGCGGCATCGATGGAATCCAATGTGTTTTCAGGGGCATAGCCTGATGCGCCTTGGTAACCAATTAATAAAGGAAGTTTGGGAATAGGGGGGATCATGAACGATGTCCTGAAAACAGATAGGTTTAAAATAAAAAGGAAAATCCCTCAAAAATGAAGTCTTGAGGGATTTTTAAACTGATCAAAGAAAAAGATTTAAGAGGCTTTCTTTTTTCTTTCTTGCTTTGATAAAGGATGGTTTTCTTCCAACGCTTTACGCGCATCCGCATTCATAATGTGCGTGTAAATTTGTGTCGTATTAATATCGGCATGACCCAACATTTTCTGGACAGCACGCAAATCAGCGCCATTATTCAAAAGATGTGTTGCAAACGCATGACGCAGAACATGGGGGCTAACGCGATCTTCGTCAACACCTGCATCCTGTGCTAGGTCTTTCAACAATTGCGCAAAACGCTGACGTGTCAAATGACCACTATCGGATGTTTTGGATGGGAATAACCATGTATTGCCAAAATCAGCACGATCCAAAATACGTCTGTCTTCGTTAATGAAGTTAACGCGCATTTCTAAATAACGCTGTAGGGAGTCACGGGCGGCATCTGTTAAAGGAATCGCGCGATCTTTCCCCCCTTTTCCATGGACGATCAAATGATCCGCATTTTCAGAAACAGCGCTTAAGGGTAAGCCAACCAATTCTGAAACGCGTAAACCCGTTGCGTATAAGACCTCTAACAAACAGATCAAACGACGGCTTTCAGCAGGTTTGCCGTTTGCCGCTGTTACAATTAATGTATCAACTTCTTTTTCACTCAATGTTTTTGGTAATGTACGTTTTTGTTTTGGGCTTTCCACAGGTAAGCTGGGATCTGAATCACAAAGTTTCTCAGAAATTGCAAAACGGTAATATTGGCGCATTGCAGATAAGCGGCGCGCAATGGTGCGTCCTGCAATATTGCCTTTGTGATCTCCTTTTTCGTGGATACGCACGTTGAGTTCCGCAACATACGCTCTCACATCATCTGTCGTTGCTTTTACGATATCGCGAGAAGATGATTCTTTTAAAAACTTACTAAAATCAGCAAGATCACGCCAATAGGCTTGTGTTGTATTTTTAGCAGCGTTTTTTTCGCTTGTTAACATATCTAAAAATGCATCAATAGAGGGATGCAAGTTAGGTTTTTCCATTGGTGGACGACCAGGGCGTGCCATAATATTATTCTCCTAAGTTTAAGGCAATAGCAAGAAGCGATTCAACAGCAAGTTGTTTCGCATCTTGTTCATAGCCGTTTTTTTCCAAACGATTAATTACAAAGGTCAAAAGACCTGTTTCCACAGAGGTCGCCGGATTATTAGATAATAATGCATAAGAACCCACAATTGACATTCCCACATTAGGTAAACCCACATTTTCTTCTTTAGAAGAAGAACTCAAGTCATTTTCTAATATCCTTGAACCACCCTCTAGTTTCATTACATAATCTGAAAGTAATGTCAAGTCCCTTTCTTTGCCATATTTTTTAAAAAAATCAGCCATTACAGGATCATCTGACTTGAAATGCTTTAAAAGGCTAGCATATCCGTGAGATTGAGGTGTTTTTTTAGGATAGAGCTCTTTCAAAATATCCGTATTGTGAATTGAAAAATCTGTGGAAAAAATCATTAATGCTGTAATAAAAGCCTTATTTGCATCGACGTTAATATTTGATTCGTTTATATCTTTTTGAATCTTACGTGTTTCCGCCGCTGTAAATTTTTCAGATTTCAGCATTTTCAATAAAATTGTTTTGTAAAATTTATTATTGCTCAGGCTTTTATGTTTATCCGTAATTAATTGCGGTTTAGGGGATAGGCCATACCAATAAGATGTTTTTAAAGTTTTTTCTGTTGATTTAGCAAAGGGATTGGGGGACGTTTTTGATGTGCCCTGCAAAATTTGTGTGCAATACGCAATATAAGGGGACGCTTCTTTGTTTTTTGGGGATGTTATGTCGTTTAATGTCATAATATCCAAGCAGCCAAGCGCTGTTTGATTGGCCGCCATCGCCGATTGCGCGCCCGCAAAAATTTGATCGGGGTGATAGGGCTGCACGTTAATTGTTCTGTATAAATCATAGGCCTCATCGTAAAAACCAAGGCGCATTAATGTTTTAATCCGCAGCGTAAGAGCGTCTTGACCATTATTGGATTGTTCAATATCACGAATAAGGCTGCCATCTGATGCGGTCAATAAAGCACGGTATAAAAGGCGGTTAAGGGTAGGGTAGGGTTTCGTTTCGTGAATCAACGCAAGCGCGTCACGCAGTCTGTAATAATCACTGTTTGACCATATGTTTTTCCCAAGACTGCCTTGCGTGCTTGTCTTGAGTGTCCCAACGGAGGCCATCGTTATTAAATCAGATTTTGATACTGTTTTTCCTGAATCTTTTGCCATTGATTGGCTTGAAAATAGACATAGGCTAAAAGACACAGCAAGGCTAAGGAGGGCGGTTTTGTAATGTTTTTGCATCGTATTTATGAATCCGTTTTTATGGTTTCGGTAACTGTTTCTTGTTTAATAACAGGTGTTTTAATCCCCATAAAGATTAAATAAACAAGACCGGCTAAAACGGAAAGTAAAAAGAGAAGTTTCAATAATCTGATCATAGATGCACAATTTCATAAGGTTTAAATAACCAAAATACTTTATGTGTTTATTGACCGTTTTTCAAGTCCGTAATCATGGGGGCTTATAGTTTTTTCCAATGATAGGTTCCGTTTTCTTGTAAATAACGGGTGCTTTCATTTTTAAGCCAAAGATGGGCGGTTTGATCATCTTTTAAAAACGCATCCCACCATGCGAGGCTGAGATGTTGGATAATTGTTTCATGGGTTTCGCGGTGTGGGGAGTCTTCTAATTGACCGCGGCTGCCTGCAAAAACCATGTGGTTTCCTTCGTTCAGGATCAATAGATGACTTTCTGGAGCGCCGCTTTGTTCATAAATAGCCACACGATCTGTCCATTCAAAGCCCCCTAATGGGCTTTCATCCAATGTGCCGGTCATAAAAAATAAAGGGATTTTGAAAGAATCATACGAATTGCGCGGATTATGATCAAAATGTTTGCTGGGAACTGGGCTGTAAACAATGCCTGATTTGAGGCGGGAATCATGTAAATCTTCGAAGAAATCTTTGCGATACCATGCAGGTTGTCCTGCAATAATTTGTGTTGTAAGCGCCCCCATCGAATGTCCTGACATACCAATTAAATCTAGATTCATCAATAAGCCTGATTTTTCAGGGCGTGTTTGGGGGGTAAAGAGGCAGTCTAGGGCAAAGGAAATATCTAAGAAGCGATCTTGGATGGCGTCTTCGGGGATTTTTGTTTGGCGCATAACATCCCACGGATGCCCCTCTTTGCCCATCCATAACGATGTATCCGTGCCATCATGTTGAATATGCACAATAATATAACCGTAACTGGCTAAATAACGTGCTAAAAATCCAGCCCCGTCACGGCTGCCCCCTAATCCATGTGACCATAGAATGACAGGTAACAAAGAGGGTGAATTTGTTTCGTAAACAGGGTAGGTGATTTTATAAGGAACAACTCGCCCTTGACGCTTGGAATCGACCCACTGACCACGTTCAATCAAAATGCGTGCGTGGCTGTTATCTTGTGTAAATCGATGTTCCATACAGAAAATGACGCTATTTTATTTTTTACGGAATTGATCCAAGGATATGACTTTGTTGGCACTGTTGTCCGTGCTATCTGTATCCGTTGTTTTTTTGCCTTTTGGTTCTGGATCTGGGGTTTTATCATCATCACCGTGATCATCGCTAATCGGCTGGAATTGTAAAACAAAATTGACCGAAGGATCAGCAAAAATTGTGATGGCCTTCAGAGGGATAATGAGGTTTTCTGGAACGTTGTTAAATGATAAATTAACGTATAGCGCGTTTTTATCAATTTTCAGTCCTTCAAACTGGAATTGTAAAACGATGGTCATTTCATTGGGGTAACGTTCTTTTAGATAATTGGGGATTTGAATCCCTGCATGATCTGTGCGGAATGTGATATAAAAATGATGCTCCCCCGGCATGGATTGGTTGTTGTCAATCACATCTTGGACGGCTTGGCGAACAACATCCCTTAGGGCACTTTCAACCATGCGATCATATCGTAAGAAATCCGTTTTTTTTGTATCTTTTGTCATAGAAATAGTGTAATTCGTGGCTTTGTAAATAATAATGCTGCTTATATATGCACCTTATAATAAAAAAAAAGGAATTGCCAATGGAAAAATTTAATAATCAAAAACAAGTCATCATTTTTGCGTTGATTGGTTTTTTTATATTTTCATGCGGTGATGCCATGGTGAAATATCTGTTGCAATCGCATGATATTGTCAGTTTACTTTTTTTGAATGCCTTGCTTTGTGTGTGTTTGCAATGTTTCTTAAGCCCGTTTTTTGGTGGATTAAAGCGTGTTTTCAAAACGCCACAATTAAAGTTGCATATGATCAGAGCCAGCATTTCTTTTTGCCAAATTATTACCGCTGTTTTGGCATTTAATCATTTACCGCTTACAACGGCCTATGCGATTTTATTTACAGCCCCTTTTATCAGCTCTTTTTTAGCCATTCCTTTATTGGGGCAAAGAGTGTCAATCATCAAGGTTGGCGTTATCTTAATGGGATTTTTGGGGGCTTTGATTGTCTTACGCCCAACGACGATTCCGCTTAATATGGGGGTTTTCTATGCATTTATTTGCGCGGTCACGTTTGCGATTGTTGGGATTTTAAATGGAATTATTCATAAAAACCAAGAAAAACATGATTATATTGAATCGCCTTTATCTTTTTCTATTTTCCCTTTTATATTGGTCGCACTGGGGAGCTTTCCTTTTGCAATACAACATATTGAACCCATCAGCCTTTCACATCTTGGGCTTATTTTTATCAATGCCTGTTTTTGTTTTTTAGGCATGGTGCTGGTCAGTTATGCCTTTGCGCACGGTAAAATATCAACCATTGCGCCCACGCATTATTCGCAAATTATTTGGGGCATTTTATTTGGATATGTTTTATTTGGTGATAAGGTGGATTTGTGGATGGTGTTGGGCTGTGTGTTGATTGTGATTGCCGGCGTGTTGTTGGTGCGGCTCAAAGATCCTGATCCGCAATCTATCGACGGATAAAGAGTTGATCCATGCGATCCATAATCGCTTTCCCCAGATCATCGGCGTGATCAATCCGAATAGCATTTTTATAATATTGACGGACATCATGACCGATCCCAATGGCAGATAGCTCAATATGACGCGTTTTTTCGATTTCATAAATAACGGATTTTAAATCTTTTTCCAAATAGGTTGGGGTGTTGTGGGTATGGGTGGCGTCATCAATCGGCGCGCCATCTGAAATCACAATTAAGATTTTACGAGATTCAGGACGTTTATTAAGGCGGTTATATGCCCAAGATAAGGCTTCACCATCGATGTTTTCTTTTAATAATCCCTCTTTTAGCATTAATCCCAAATGATGGCGTTGTTTGCGCCATGGCATGCTGGCGCGTTTATAGATAATATGGCGCAGCGCATTTAATCGCCCCGGATTTTTGGGTTGTCCGTTTTCTAACCATAATTTGCGTGCTTCGCCACCTTTCCATGCTTTGGTGGTGAAGCCTAAAATTTCGGTTTCAATTTGGCAGCGTTCCAATGTGGTTGTTAAAATATCCGCGCATAAGGCGGCCGTTTGAATGGGTTTGCCGCGCATTGATCCCGAATTATCAATTAAAAAACAAACGATTGTATCGCGAAACGGGATTTTCTTTTCGGTTTTATAGATGGATCTGGAAAATGGATGGGTGATTAATTGTGATAATCGGGCACTATCCAGCATGCCTTCCTCTTGTTCAAATGCCCAGCTTTGATTTTGCGCCGCCATCATCCGTCGCTGTAAACGTGCCGCAAGACGGGTGATGATGGGTTTTAAATATTGCGTTTCTTTTTCTAAAATTTCATGGAGCTTTCTAAGTTCTTGTTTATCAACAATATCTGTGGGGGTAATGACTTCGTCAAATTGCGTTGTGTAAATTGTATAGGCAGATTTTATTTTTAAAAAATGTTTTGGGTTTTCTCCCTCTTGCGCGAGGCGAAAATGCCGTTGATCATCCTGCCCGTTCTGATCATGATTGTTGTTGCTGTCTTGCGGGGTGAGGGTTTCGGCTTGCTGATTTTCGGGATAAGAGGGCGCAGGGGCATGATTAGGATCATCGCTGGAATCTTGGGGTTCAGATTCAATGGCTTGGTCTGAATCATCTGTGCTTTGGGTGGTTTCGGAGTCCTTTATGTCTGAATCTTTGGGCAATGCCTGTGTTTCAGTTTGTTTTTGGTGCTGGATTGTTTTGAAATATTGCAATAAAATGCGGGCAAATTCTGTTTGATGATCAAGGTTTTGGTGCAACAATCCTAAACATTCAAGGCTGATAGGCAGTTGGTGCTCTAAGGGGATGTCGGTTTTTCCTAGGCAATCAGGTCGCAGCCATTCCAAACCTTGTAAGGCGTAAATCCAATAAACGGGTAAATCGGTGTGATTATGATTGAATATTGTTTGGATATTCGCCATTGTCCCGTTTAAATCACGCATCATCACACATAAACAACGCGCCATTTCCATTCCCAATAATAAATCGTGATAGGCTTTGTCGCTTGTGGATAAAATATCATTTTGTGCTTTTATGTTGTGATAGCGATAAAAGGCCGATTGAATATCTGTAAAGCCGCGATGGGGTATTTCCTGTCTGAGGGCAATAAAGGGCGGTAAATGCAGCTTGGATAAAGAGAGTTGGTCTGTGATCTCAATATTTAATTTGGCATTATAGCTCAGGGCTTTTAAAAGGGCAGATTCTTGGTTTTGCATGTTTTTGTCTATTATAAGGGGAGGGAGATTATAACTCTTAATCCCCCTTGTGGGCTATGGTCAAGGGTGATCTGACCGCCATGGCGGTTGATAATGTCGCGCGTGATAGACAACCCCAGCCCAACGCTGCTTTTGTGATGCGATCTGGATTTATCGATTTTAAAAAAGGGCTTAAAGACGTCTTCGTAATGTTCGGGTGCAACGCCGCTGCCATCATCATCAAAGAAAATTTGTAATAGATCATCCGTTTTTATGCTGCTGATCCATAAATGCGCTGCATATTGATGTGCATTGCCAATAATATTGGATAGAGCGCGCCCAAAAGAGATAGGGCGTACAAAGATTTGAAGCGCCGTATCAATATTGATCTGAACATGTCGTAAATCCCAATTGGAATGGGTTAGGCTGAGATCAATTAAATCATATAAATTGATAATCTGTTCCGTTTCAAAATCATCATTTTTAACAAAGTCCAAATAGCTGTGAATCATTTGTTCCATTAAACGAATATCTTGGTTCAGATTATCTGTATCGGGATTTTGCGGCATCAGTGCCAGCTGTAATTTCATACGCGTGAGGGGGGTATGTAAATCATGGGATATGCCTGCTAACATCAACGTGCGTTGTTCGATTTGGCGCGTGATGCGGTCGCGCATGCTTAACAGGGCAGTTGCCGCCGCGCGAATTTCACGCGCCCCTTGGACTTTGAAATTGGAAGGAATATCGCGCCCCATTCCGATTTGATCTGCCACTTGCGCCAGTTTCTTAATCGGGCGAATTTGGTTGCGCATAAAAATAATCGCGATGCTAAACAGCACAAAAGACATCCCAATCATCCATAAAATAAAGATATAGGAAGACGAGGTATAGAGGCGGCGCATGGGGATTTTAAAGCTGTAAATTTGCCCATCATTTGTTTTAAATTCACCCTCAACCCATGATCCATGCAGGGGATAAAGGCGGTATTGCAGTGGAAAATATTGATTTAATTCTTTTGATAATGATCCTAAGATGCGGCTGTCATAGCCTTTGTTCTTTGCCACAAATAACAAATTTTTGCGGGGGACGATTTGAATTTGTAAGGTGGAATCAAATTTTGATAAATCAAATGCGGGATCTTTTTCTAATAAGGATGCTGCCAAATGCAGTTCTCCTGTCACGGCATAGGATAATCGCCCTGTGACTCGTGTCCAGTGGCGATCAAAAAAGACGATGGTTAAAATAATCTGTAATAAAATAACAGGCACAGCGATAATTAATAATGACCGTGCAAACAGGCTGTTGGGGAAAAGCGTCATCATTCTATCTGCTCCGCATAGATTTTATAGCCTTGCCCCCTTAGGGTATGGATTATCGTTAGATCCGCTTGGAAATAATCATTCATTTTGCGTCGCAGTCGCGTAATCGCCACATCAACGGCGCGAATACTGATGTGATCCCCCAAAGCATAACAAAGCTGCTCACGGGTGACAGCTTGACCGCTTTGGTCAATGAGTGTTTTTAAAATTTGGGTTTCCGATTCCGATAAGGCACAGGGATTTTGCATGTCTTGTGATAAAGACAGGCTTTGTTTTAAAAGATCAATATAGAGCGGTTCACTATAATAAATCTGATTCTGCTGTGGGGCAGGGATGCGTTTTAAAATTAATTCCATGCGTAATAACAGCTCACGGGGATCAAACGGTTTTGGGATATAATCATCTGCCCCTGAGGATAGCCCCTTAATCCGATTTTCAACATCCCCCATCGCGGTCAACATAATGACAGGAATGGTTTTATTGATTTTCCGAAAATCATCCAGCCATTCAAACCCATTACGGCGCGGCATCATCACATCACATAAAATCAAATCAATATGTGCCAAGCGCAAAAAATCATCCGCCATATCCCCATTCAGGGCAGAAATCGTGACATAGCCATGCTGATCTAAGAACCGGCTGATTAAATCTTGGATTCCTGTGTCATCATCAATGATTAAAATTGTGTGGGTCATATCGTTACTATACGTTAGATAAGACATGATGAAAATACCCATTTACACATCCCAAAAAATCCGTGTATGCTTTTTAGAAATAAACACAAGAAAGGTTTTGATATGGCAATCGCAGGCGTAACCCCCTTTGATCAACGTGATGGTTTTATTTGGATGGATGGGCAGATGGTGCCGTGGCGTGATGCCAAGATCCATGTTTTATCGCACGGGCTGCATTATGCGGGATCAGTGTTTGAGGGCTTACGCGTTTATGATGGCTTGATTTTTAAATTACAGGCGCATACAGATCGCTTGATTAAATCCGCACAAATTCTGGATATGCATATCCCCTTTACCGCCGATGAAATCAACCAAGCCACCAAAGATGTGTTGACAAAAAACAATCTCACAAACGCCTATATTCGCCCCGTGGCATGGCGTGGGACGGAAAATATGGGCTTATCCGCCAAGGGGATCAGCACGCATTTGGCAATTGCCGCATGGGAATGGGGCACATATTTCACCCCCAAGGCAGGGGCAGGAAAGGGCGTTGCTCTTCAGACCTCAAAATATAAACGCCCTGATCCTTTGACCGCCCCAACTGAGAGCAAGGCGGCGGCGCTGTATGCCCTAAACACTATGGCAAAACATGCGGCCGATGCGGCAGGGTATGATGATGCGCTGATGCTGGATTACCGCGGCTATGTCGCCGAAGCCACGGCGGCAAATTTATTTATGATCAAAGACGGCAAAATCAAAACCCCGATTCCCGATTGCTTTTTAAACGGCATCACGCGCCAAACGGTGATTGACTTAGCACGCGGTTTAGGAATTGAGGTCGAAATCTGTCATATTCAACCTGATGCATTATTACAGGCCGATGAAATCTTCCTAACAGGCACAGCCGCCGAAATCACCCCCGTGGGGCAAATTGATGGCACGCATTTTAGCATTGGTGATGTCACACAGCGCATACAGGCCGCGTATAAAGACGCCGTAAAATCGCCGTCTTAAACCTTACCCCCCCTCTCATAAATGGCGACAATGCCATAGAATAGATGAAAAAAAAGCAAGTTTGAAAAAGGCTTGCTTTTTTTTATAATTTTATTAACTTTTTGTTTTTCTTGAATTATGGATATTGAAATAAAATATTTATTCAAACAAGGAGCGGTATAAAATGCTTAATTATCAAGCAATACAAAATCATGAATTTTATAAGGTTTTAGAAGGCGCATGTCATAATGTAGGTCAGTTTGTGCAAACAAATGCCAAAAACCATCCTCGGATTACAGTAGGTGCTGCCGTAGGTGTACTGGGTATTATTTTTACTGGTGCTGCAAATCTGTCAGATGGTTTTGCATCTGTGACTCCAGAAGCAGGGCGAAATATTGATAGGAGCGTTCAGCAAGTTGGAAATCCTGACTTAGGGACTGTTGTTAAAGTAGATGATGTGCGCGTTGTTGCAAACTCTGAAGATTTATTGCGTTTTGGTTCTGTATTAGATCCGATCACTCCACGTTGTACGGCGAATATTTAAAGTTCGTGGGTATTTAGATGAAACAAAATTTGATAAAATTTTTAACGCCGCAAATGGAAAAAATGGTGTGCCTGAGGCCATGGTTGTTTCTTTTAAAAAGGATAACCTAGGCTCAGAACCTATTGAATATGTATTTACATGATAATTGATATGTGATTCACTTATGTTGAGGAGGAATTCATCATGAGTGATTTATTTTTATTATCAGAAGCACAGCTAGAGCGGATAAAGCC
>JBIICI010000014.1:0-47451 GCA_044238935.1 Gemmobacter sp. | reverse complement strand
CTAAAAATAGAAGCGCCAATTATTATATGGAGAAAAGAGAGTATAAAGCCCCTATCATACATCATCAAAGAAGTTATGTAACTTATAAAATCAAAGAAAAATTTTATGGTTTTGATGCTGTTGAGCTGTCAATTCCATATTTAGACTCCATCTTTATTGTTAAAGTAAAAGCATCTCCCTTAGAACTGAAAAGAGAAATTGAAAAAATAACTCAGAAAAAAATACAATATTTATCTTCACCCTCTATGAAACATCAAGACAATGTAGCCTTTCTTAAGGATGGCCTAACCCCAGGTTATACAGATTACATGTGTTACATAGATAACGAAGATGGCATTGACGATTAAGCAACTACAAAATATAAAGGAATAAAATTATGGCCGTATATGATCCTGGCTTACCATTTAAGAAATCATCTAAGTTTGCGATTAGAAATGATCCTAAAAAACCAGAGACTTTGCAGTTCCACAAAGGCGAAGATTATTCTGCACCCAAAGGGACGCCAATTCCAAGTGCTGCAAATGGAAAAGTCTATGCCGTTGGTATAAATCCTCCCGGCTGGGGGAATTATATTGTACTTGAACATAATGTTAGTGGTCAAAGAGTTTTTACACTCTATGCGCATTTGGATCAACCCTCTACTTTAACAAAAGGATCTACAATCTTAAAAAATGATCCTGTTGGTCTGGTTGGTGACAGTGGAAAAGCAACAGGCTATCACCTGCATTTTGAAGTCATCAAAGACGCACCTAATCCTCTTGTGAAAAACCGTCAAGTTTACAATCCAAGTGAATTTGATTTTCCTGATACGACTGATCCTGAAACAAAAACCATCGAAGGGCCGATAATTAAAGGTGAATGGATTGGTGGTGTTTTTGGATTGATGGAAGAAGCCGAAGCGCCTGTATCGCCTCTTATCCTTGATTTGGATGGCGATGGGATTGAGGTATCGGCATTGAATGGCGCGGGATCAGTGTATTGGGATATTGATAATGACGGATTCCGCGAGGCCTCCGCTTGGGTGGGCAAAGATGATGGGTTGTTGGCGTTGGATCGCAATGCAAATGGCGTGATTGATAATCACAGTGAATTATTTGGAACAGATAAAATTGATGGATTTACTGTTTTGACGGCGATGGATAGCAACAAAGATAATCGCATTGATAGCCGTGATACAGACTTTGCCAAGCTCCGCATTTGGCAAGATGTCAATAGTGATGGGATTTCACAGGCAAGTGAGCTGAAAACCTTGGCGCAAGCAGGGATCAAATCAATATCCCTAAACGATACCACCACCAATCAAACCATCAATGGCAACAAAGTCACCCATATTTCAACCTTCACGAAAACCAACAATACCACAGGCACAATCGCCGATGTTTGGTTTAATTTTGATAATTTGAATAGTCGTGTTGCTGATGCAGGGGAATTAGACCTCCGCACCCTCTTCTTACCCACGGTGCGTGGCTATGGGAAGTTGGCGGATTTGCATGTTGCGATGAGCAAAGATGAAACTTTGTTAAATATGGTGCAAAATTTCACAAAGCGGCGTTTGGAATTAACCCCAGAAAACGACAATCTAAATCAAAAACATATAACATTGGTTGCATAAAATAAAATTTGTTTATTTTGTATTGACTTTTCCTATTAAGGCTTTTAGATTTTGAGTATTATTTGATTCGAAAGTGAATAAGTTTTTATGAAATTATGGAGTTTTTTATTTTTATTAGGCTTTGGTTTAGTCTGTGCCTTTGGTATCAATGCCGCTGAACAAGTGAATTTAGATGCAATTAAAAGCTGTCCGCTTGATAAGGCGATTTATGAACTTCACACAAAAGAAAAGTTTCCATATAAATTAAGAATGAAGTTTAGCTTCCCTGACAAAGAAATTAGTTCTATCAAATTTTTTGTTCACTTTTTAGCTTATGATAACAAAGATACCCTTCGGAGTGAGATGCGAACAGCCTATAGTTGCTCTGGAGGACTGGGAGTGTGCCAATTATCTGCATATTGGGGGCAATACAACCAGCTGGACGATCTTCAAGAATTTAAAAGCGACTTATCTTATGATTTCATCCCTCTAGACAAAAACTTTTACGATGTTAACAGTTTTAAAAAAGACCTTCCTTATTTTGTGATTATTCCTAAATTCGGGCTTAAATTGCAGTATTTTGATTGGTCTAATACAAAATATTTTATAAAGGGGGATGATCAAAATCTTTGGAAATCGCTTGATTTTTTGAATGCAAATATATGGCAATTTTCTAAATGTAAATGAATGGAGAATATAATATGGCGCTAAAACAAATATCAATTAACAATGATGACTTGGATGCATTGTCTAGAATAGCTGAGGCAGAGGGAAAATTTTTGTATAATTATATGAATAGCTCTAGCTACTCAGCAGAAGACCATGGGGCAATTGCTTATCAGAGCGTCGTTGCATCCATTATAAACAGGGTTGCATCACAATCGTGGTATGGATCAACTATTCAAGACGTTATCAACAAGCCCACTCAATATCAACCTGTTTTAGAAAACGGCGGTTCATGGAGAAATTTACCAGTTGCATCGTCAGAAACGAAACAAATAGTATCAGATTATTTAAGAGGGTTTGTAGGAGGTCAGCCATCCATCATTGGAAAGGCAACACATTATCTGAACCCCACAGTTAACTATGCAAATGATGATTGGTTTAATTGGGGTGTTCAGATGAAACCTAAATATGTGGTAGGATCAAATCCTTTTATCCAAAACGGAACCCTAAAGAACAATGTTTTAACTCATGTGTTTGGCAATGCAGATCAAGGCGTATCCCCACAATCCTACGAGATTATTTTTGAAGGAAGAAGTCGCATCATCAATCCTGATATTGATGATGCGTTTTTGATATTAAAACGCTCTGAATCAGGTATAATTTCACCTGCGGAGTGGATAAAATTGGTTTTAAAAAATTTCAACGAAACAGAATTGATGCTGTCGCCCTTGGTGATTGATTTAAACAAGAATGGTTATGATTTATTGCCCAAAGGATCAGTCTATTGGGATATTGACAATGATGGGTTTAAGGAAGCCTCAGGATGGGTGAAACCCAGTGATGCGTTGTTAGTGTGGGATAAAAATGCTAACGGGACTGTGGATGGACAGAATGAGTTGTTTGGCAATAATGCCATCTTTGCGGATGGGTTTGCGAATTTAAAATCGGTGGATAGTAATGGCAATAATATCATCAGCAGCACAGATGCCAACTGGTCACAGCTGCGCGTTTGGCAAGACCTAAACAGTGATGGTGTGTCACAAGCAAATGAGCTAAAAACCCTGACACAGGCAGGAATTAAAGATATTCGCCTTGGGTCTTTTGTGGTGGCGATCGATCAGACGGTGGAGGGCAATAAAATCCTGTTGGAAAGCCGTGTTACCATGACGGATAATACCACCCGTAAAATTGGTGATGTATGGTTTGCCTATGATAATATCAACAGTGTTTATGATGGGGATTATGCGTTGGATGTGCGGACTTTGTTCCTGCCAACCTTACGCGGGTACGGCAAATTGCCTGATCTTCATATCGCTATGAGTAAGGATGAGGTTTTGTTAAACCGCGTTTCCGCCCTTAGCACACTTACCAAAGCCGATCTATTATCCGCAAATGTAGATATTGAGGGGATAATGAAGTCAATTCTGTATCGTTGGGCAGGGGTTGAAAATGTAGCAGATGGAAGCCGTGGTGTGGATATGGATGCCAAAACCATGGCATTTTTGGAAATGATTTTAGATGAGCCCTTTATTCAAACTGCTTTTGAAAATGCAACCAATCCCGGTTGGCGGACTGCGCCTTTGTTAACTCAAGCCTTTCAAAATGCCATGAGTGAGATGTTAACGCGTTTATTGATGCAAACTGAAGTAGGCAAAGTTTTATGGGGTGAAGGTTTAGCGTATGACCTTACCACTGACCAAGTCAATCATGCAAGCAAAGTGATCTTTTCCCACACAGTTGATCGTGTTTATTTAGACAGTGATAACGATAGCGACCTTTTGATTGGTAACGAGAAAAATAACCTGATCCAAGCCAATGGCGGCAATGATATTATAAAGGCAGGCGCAGGCAATGACCAAATCTATGCAGGATCAGGGAATGATACGCTGATTGGTGGTATTGGCAATGATGTCTTACAGGGATCAGATGGTGATGATGTGTATGTGTATAATCGCGGTGACGGCGCGGATGTGATTTCGGAATTTCAGGGTAATGATATAATTCAATTTGGTAGCAATATTGCCTTTGGTGATATTAGCGTCAAACGCTCTGGCAGCATTGGAACGGGTGGCAGTGATTTGACCAATCTGGATCTGTTTGTTTCAGGCACAAAAGTCATCACCCTGAATTTACATTTTTCAGGCAGCAATGCAGGATCAACAGGCGGACGCGTTGAATCTGTAACATTGGCGGATGGAAAAATCATTGATCTGACGCAATTCAAAGATATTGTCGGCACAACAGGCAATGACACATTAAAAGGATCAGACAGAACATGGTTGCGCGATGATGTGATTTATGGCGGCGCTGGGAATGATAAAATTAATGGGGGCGCAGGCAACGATATTTTATATGGCGGCGATGGCAATGACACGCTGGATGGCCATACGGGGGATGATCGTTTATATGGTGGATATGGCAGTGATAAATATGTCTATGGTTCTGGTACGGGGCGCGGTACGGATATTATCCGTGATGAAAGCGGGCTGGGGGATTTTATTGTTTTAGGCGCAGATTACACCACCGCCAATGTGACGTTGGAACGTGTCGGACAATATGATCTGTCCATCAACAGCCAAGGAAAGCGTTTGATCTTAATCGAAAATCAGTTCTTAAGCGGTTATGCGGTTGAAAAACTGTATCTTGGGGATGGGAAGATATTGGATTTATTAAATATCAAACAAACCGTTACCGGCACGGCAGGCAATGACACATTATATGGCACAAATACCGCAGGTGGTGACATTTTATATGGATTAGATGGCATTGATTATCTGTATGGATATGATGGCAATGATGATGTCTATGGCGGGGCTGGCAATGATATTTTATATGGCGGCAATGGCGATGATGTCTTGGATGGTGAGCTGGGGAATGACCAACTTTATGGCGGTGCGGGGGATGATCGCTTTGTGTATTCAGGCGGGCTTGATCGCATTGGTGATAATGGCGGATCAAATGATCGTATCGTGATCAGCGCCCTTGCGTCAGGGAATGTTGCCTATACGCTGGTGGATTTACGCGTGGAGCGGTCGCCAAATTCACAAAGCGATTTAGATGTGTTCCTAAAAGGATCAAAAATATTAACCATTGAACAACAATTTAGCGTGGATTCAGGGATTGAATTTATTCAATTTTCCAATGGGCAATCTTATGATTTACGCACGGCGTTGTATCCTGTGATTGGGGATAATAACAGCAATTATCTGCAGGGCATATCCCAAGGCGGCAATCCGAATGACGTGATTGTTGGTAATGGTGGCGATGATTATTTATATGGCTATGGCGGCAATGATACTTTAACAGGCGGCTTGGGGAATGATTACATTAATGGTGGCATTGGCAATGATACAATTATTTGGAAAACAGGTGATGGAATTGACCGTCTGAGTGATGAGGGCGGCATTGATAATGTGGTCATTAATGGTGCATTCAGCGCATCAAATGTGACCTATTCACGCAATAATGGGGATTTAGATATTTTGTTGAAAGGGGCAAAAAGCCTGATTTTAGATAATCATTTTTATAGCAGCAACAGCATTGAAACGCTAACATTCGATGATGGCAGTGTGTTTTCGATCAAAGACATACGCTTTGTAACCAATGGCACAACAGGAAATGACAGCCTGTATGGCAGCGACGCCCAAGACCAGATCAACGGTAACGCAGGCAATGATTGGATTTTTGGTGCAGGCGGTAATGATATTATCAAAGGCGGTGCAGGAAATGATGAATTATACGGTCAAGCGGGTGCAGATCGCTTTGTTTTTGACAAAGCCCACGGCAATGCGCTGGATACGATTTATGATTTCAGACGTTCAGAAGGTGACCAATTGGATTTATCCGATATATTAGATGCCTATGATCCCCTCACCCATGCCATTAGTGATTTTATCCGTATCACAGAACGCGATAGCAATAGTTACATTGACATTGACGTTAATGGCGGTGGCAATAGCTTTGTGAATACAGCAAAATTATGGTTTGTCACAGACCTAACCACAGGATCAACGGCAACATTGGCGGAATTGAATAATTTGGTTGCAACGAATGTCTTGATTGCCTAGTTAGGGTTTTGAAGACTTGTCACTTTTTCGTTTTTATCCTATATTGAGGGAATAAAAATTTAAAGGATGAACACAATGCCCCAATTAGAAGATCTCTATTTAAAAGCAGGCAAGAAAATGACCGCGCAACGGCGCGTGATTTTTCAAGTGCTGGATGAGGCCGAAGACCACCCGTCTGCTGATATGGTGTATGAACGCGCACGAAAAATTGATGCCTCTGTTAGTATTGCCACCGTGTATCGCACGCTTTCTTTGCTGGATGAATTGGGGCTGGTTGTGCGGCATGATTTCAATGAAACCCATTCACGGTATGAGGTCAACAGCTCCCATCACCATCATTTAATTGATGTGGATACTGGCGTTGTGTTGGAATTTGAAAGTGATGAAATGCAAGCGATAAAAAAGCGCATTGCGGCAGAATTAGGCTATGATTTGGTTGCCTGTCGCTTAGAACTTTATGGGCGCAAAGTTTCCGTGAAATGATATCATCCTTTCAATGGATCATCCCTGCCCTGATTGCGGCTTTTGCACAGGCGGCATCCCCCCTAATCTGTGAACGATTTTCTGTTCAGCCCATGGTCGCTTTATGGTGGATGCGCCTTGTTGGGATTTTGGGCATCTTGCCCTTTGCCTTAGCAACACCAGCCCCCCAGAATCCCATTTTTTATATTTTAATTCTGATTGGCGCTGTGATTTTTTCCTATTCTGATATTATTAGAACAAATGTTGCCGCCAAAAATGGTGCGGGGATTGTCACACGGCTTGATCCGTTATCTGTTGCCTTAACCTTTGTGCTATGGACAGGCCTTAACCCCAAGCAACTGCATGATTATTTAATGCACCCCATGCAGTTTCTTGGCATGTCTTTATCTTTAATGGGTACGGTTTACTTTGCCCTGCGGTTAGGAAAATGTAAGATTAATCGTACAGCAATAAATACGTTAATCCCACAGCTGCTCCTAAGTGCGATTGGCATTATTTTGGGGAAATATGCCATGAACCTGACCAATCCACAAAGTGGCGCGGTTTATTACGCATTGGTGCAATGTGGCTTTGTTTGGTTGATTTATATAGGCCTGCAGATCAGTCCTTTGGCACATCAAAAACCGCACTTAGTTCCCAAGATCTCTGATCTCTTTACGCGAATTTCTGTGTTATCTGGGGTATTATGTGGGTTGGCTTGGTTGCTCCACACACCCATGAAATGGTATGCGATTGCCCAAGTTTCAAATCCTGCTTATATTACAATTATTGGATTGAGTGCACCATTTTGGGTCTTGCTATTTTATCGATTGATTGGAAAAAAAGAAGAAGGTGACGTCAAAAGCGGTTTAGGGATTGTCATTTGTACCGCCATCATGATTTATTTTTGTATCTTAGAACAGCATTAGGAATAGAAATCATATGATCCCAATTGGATTATCTCTTGAAACCCTAATCGCCCGCTTACAACAATCAGGGATTGGCGTTTATGTCACGCATAAGGGTGATTATCATCGTGGCATTGTGTATCTAAAGATATTTTATAATCGGGCGGAATGCGCTGTTTATCAGATCACATCCACAACCCTAGCCCCACAATGCGTGCATGATGCGCCCTATATCCCTGAATCGGAGGCAGATAATCTCTTAAATAAAAATAAAAGCTGGGATGCCGATTGTTGGTGCATTGAAATTGAGGCCGTAACAGAAGCTCAAAAGCAAGCTATGTTAGAGATTTTAGGCTAAAATCCTGATTTTTCCAGATGCAATTCGTTTTTATCCATGATACGATCCCAACATTGTGTGTTTAAGATGTGTTATGGTGATTTATGCATTATCCGATTACATTTCGTCGCAAAGTATTAGCGCATATAAAAGAAGGAATGAGCAAGCGTGATGCGGCTCGTTTGTTCAAGATATCCCCTCAAACCTTGTATAACTGGCTGAATCGAGAAGATTTAGAGCCATCGTTATCAAAGCATCGTCATCGAAAGATTGATAAAGATCGCCTGAGGGCTCATGTTAAGGAGCATCCCCAGATGCTTTTGCGCGAACGGGCAGCGATATTTGGAAAGAGGCAATATGAAAAGAGCGCAATCATGAAATTACTATTTTTGATAGTAACTCTGGAGCATAAATAATTGGTATGGCAAAAGACCTAATTAAAAAATCAAAGGCACATCATAATGAAACATAATTGGTGCAATGTAGCAGATTTAAGAAAAAATCAAATTGAAAATAATTTAGATTTAACATTTATAAACGCAAATTTAGAAATAACTTGTTTCGATGAAATTTATCCTGATGTTGATATAGAGGCTCTTTATAATAAACCTTGGAAATCACCAAGATATTGCTCTTTCACAGTAATCAAAAAACAATCATTTGCGTGACTTTATGACTCCCCCCTTCTCCCCCCGCTATCATACCCTCAACACCCAACGTCACCGCCCTACTTTCAAAAAGCATGATTTTTTGGCGCGGCGTGTGATTCAGAATTTATCGGATCGGTTTGGGGATATTCAGCGGCGTTTTGAGACAGGGTTTTTCTATGGCGGGCGGTGGATAGATCGCACTGAAATCTTTCCATCTATTGATAAACTCTATGCAGGCGATTGCGTATTGGGTTTAAATAATCATGTGGTCATGGATGAGAATTTTATCCCCTTACCCGCCCAAGGGATGGAGGCGATTTTATCGGTGCTGTCCCTCCATAATGTTAATGATTTAACAGGCGCGTTGATCCAATATCGCCATGCGCTCAAGGCAGATGGCGTTTTTATGGCGGCGTTGTTTGGGGGGGAGAGTTTGTTTGAGCTGCGCCAAGTTTTGATGCAAGCGGAAATGGATATCACAGGCGGCATGGTGCCGCGCATTCACCCTGTGGCGGATAAGGCGGAAATGGGGGCATTGATGCAACGCGCAGGTTTTGCATTGCCTGTGGTGGATAGCGATGTCTTGACGATTACCTATCGCGATTTGCCGTCCATGCTGCATGAATTGCGCGGGATGGGGGAATCGTCCCTGCTATCCAGCCGTAAACGCCCCTTAAGTCGTGCGATCCTGAAACGCGCGGAGGAATTATACCGCGCCCAGTTTAGCACCCCAGATGGTCGCCTGAGTGTGACCTGTGAGATTATCTATTTAATCGGTTGGTCACCGCATGAATCGCAACAAAAACCCCTCAAACGCGGTAGTGCGCAAATGCGATTGGCGGATGCGTTGGGCAGTATTGAGCATAAGGATTAAAAGCCCCTATCTATTGTCACGAAATCCTGTATGATTTAGGGACGGAGATGCGATCATGAATATCAAAAATATCAAAATTTCCCTTCAATGGCTGCCTCTGTGCCTCATCATAGGGGTGATATTGTTGCATTTTATATTGCCGCTTATGGATCTGCCGATGCTGTTTTATATTCGCGCGGCGGATATTCCCCTGATTATCGTTGGTATTCTTATGGGCGTGCCGTTGGTGGTTCAGGTTTTTCTGAAACTTTTACGGCATGATTTTGGCGCGGATTTTTTGGCGATTATTGCCCTGATGACAGGCCTGTGGTTAGGCGAATATTTGGCGGCGGTTTTGATTATTTTAATGTTGAGCGGCGGACAAGTTTTAGAGTCTTATGCGATGCGCAAAGCCTCCTCCGCCTTACGCGCACTGGCGGATCGTATGCCATCTGTGGCGCATCGTAAAAATGGGGATGCTGTTGAGGAAATTAAACTGAGCGATATTGCCATTGGTGATTTAATCGTAGTCTTCCCGCACGAAACCGCCCCTGTTGATGGGGTGGTTATTGATGGGCATGGATCAATGGATGAATCCTACCTGACCGGTGAGCCATACCATGTCTCCAAAGCCGCAGGGGCGGATGTTTTATCAGGCGCGATTAACGGCGAATCCGCGCTGACCATTCGTGCGGAAAAATTACCCCAAGACTCGCGCTATGCGCAAATTATGATTGTTATGCAAGATGCCGAACAAAAACGCCCTACCATGCGCCGCTTGGGCGATCAAATCGGCGCGATTTTTGCCCCCATCGCCCTTATCATTGCCATGCTGACATGGTATTTCACAGGCGATTCCGTGCGGTTTTTATCTGTGCTGGTGGTGGCAACGCCCTGCCCCTTATTGATTGCAATCCCCATTACGTTAATGAGTGCCATATCCATGGCTGCCAAGCGCGGCATTGTGATCCGTGATCCTGTTGTCTTGGAACGCTTACCCATCTGTCGCACCGCGATTTTTGATAAAACCGGCACGCTGACCTATGGCAAACCAGAATTGGTTGAGATTATCCCTGCCGATGGTTTAGACAAAGATCAAATCTTACAATATACCGCAAGCCTTGAGCGTTATTCAAAACACCCCTTAGCACACGCCATTTTACAAGCGGCAGAAAAATCGAAACTGCCCATTATCGAGGCCACAAGCGTATCCGAAAAATCAGGCCAAGGCTTAACAGGCACGGTCAGCAGCCATAAAATCCGCGTCACACACCGCAAGAAATTATTGGAACTCACGCCCGAAATCGCCAAAAATCTACCCGAAACGGCAGCAGGTCTGGAATGTATTATCTTAATGGACGGCATCTATGCCGCAACCTTTCGCTTCCGTGATGCGCCTAGGTCCGATGGCAAATCCTTTATTGGGCATTTGGGGGCGATCCATCAATTTCAAAAAATCATGCTGGTTTCAGGCGATCGGGATTCAGAGGTCAGCTATCTGGCGAAAATTTTGGGCATTACAGAAACTTTATCCTCCCAAAGCCCTGAGCAAAAGGTTGAAATCGTTCGTTCAGAAACATCCCACGCGCCCACCTTATTTATGGGGGACGGCATCAATGATGCCCCTGCCCTAACATCTGCCACCGTGGGCATTGCCTTTGGCCAACATAGCTCCGTCACCGCCCAAGCGGCAGGTGCGGTGATCTTAGAAAGCTCTTTGATTAAGGTCGATGAGCTGCTGCATATCAGCATCGCCATGCGCCGCATCATGCTGCAAAGCGTCATCGGCGGCATGACAATCAGCCTCATTGCCATGGCATTTGCCGCTGCTGGCTATATACCCCCCGTGATGGGCGCATTATTACAAGAAGCCATCGACATCGCCGCCATCGCCAATGCGCTGCGCTTAAGTTGGGGGTATAAGATTCAGGCGGATATTTAGAGCGTCCCCAAAATATCATTTTGCAAAGAAATCATCGCCGATAAAAATGCACTATGCCTAGAATCATGCCCTGCATCCAGCATATAACCTTGGATTCGTTTCCTGCTCTTTCGCCGCCATATAAAGGTGAAACCATTGATATAATTCATCCCACGTATCCGCAACACCAATAGCAAGCATGTCACCATCGCCAACTTGATGGGGACGAATTATAAGACGCTGAGTGTATATTGGCATGGGAATGTCAATGAATACAGGATCTATGTCATAAGCCTTTTCGATTTTTATTCTCCTCTGATCTAACTATGATAACGATTTCATCGGGCTGGGGTGGTTCAAATGCCTTTTTAAGGATTTGAAAATTTTCTATATTTCTCAAGGCAATCACACCAGATCTTTTTCTTAATCTGTCCATGATAATGTTGTCTGCTGTATCAAGATATATGTGCTGGAAATAAGCCCCTGTCTGCCTTGCAAGATTTCGGGCATAATCTCTTGATTTTCTATCCCAAAAACCAAAATCTAAAATCACACTTTCTCCATTTTTCAAATGATATTCTGTAAGAATATATAAACTGGAAATAGCCTGAGAGAAACAGTCATTCCAATCTGTTTCTAAATCTTCTTTAGAAAAATTGATTTCGCAATACTCGTCCGCATTCAATCTGATGCTTCCTGTTTTTTCAGACAAATCTTTCGAATATGTTGTTTTGCCAGATCCAATAAATCCATGGATAATTTTTAGAGTTGGTTTTGACATAGGCTTATCTATTATAGTATTTCTTTCGACTATAGCATAAGGAAAAATAAAATCTTTGTACACCTCCCCCTTTATGTGCATAATCATTTTTAAGAATCGGGAAACTGGATGGCCGCTGTTTTTAGCGATAAAAACAGAGGAAAGTCCGGGCTTCACGGGATGATGGTGCTGGTTAATGGCCAGACGCGTTGATTTATCGATGTGATGGAAAGTGCAACAGAAAATAAACCGCCTATTCTGTTAAGGATAGGTAAGGGTGAAACGGTGCGGTAAGAGCGCACCGCTTTTTTGGCAACAAAAAAGGCAATGTAAACCCCACCAGAAGCAAGACCAAATAGGAACCGCACATATTGATAATCCCGCAATGTGGTTCGGGTCGGTCGCTAGAGGGTTATGGTAACATACCCCCCAGATGAATGGTCATCAAAGGGCAGCAATGCCCCGCACAGAACCCGGCTTATAGGTTTTCCGATTCTTATTGATTTTATAAATATTCCAGCAATTGTACGGTCAAAGGTTGATCGGCTGGTGGCATGGGGTAATCCAATAATTGCATCGGGCGTACCCATTTTATCATTTGCCCCTCACGCCCGCGTGGTGGATTTTTCCAATAGCGTAAGAGATAAAGCGGCATCAATAAATGAAAATCATCATATAAATGCGATGCGAAGGAGAACGGCGTATAGCAAGATGGGCGCGTTTCGATGCCTAATTCTTCTGATAATTCGCGCATGAGGGCATATTCTGGACTCTCCCCCTTTTCAACTTTTCCCCCCGGATATTCCCACAACCCCGCCATCGATTTGCCCTCAGGGCGCTGACATAAAAGCACGCGCCCATCTGGATCAATCAAGGCTGCTGCGGCAACCAATAAAATAGGGACATTGGGTGATATAGGCGCTTCTTGCTCAAAAGCTTGCTCACAGGAATATAAAGGCGGCATTGTTTGTTTCTCAAAAATCTATAAAAAAAAGCCCCCTTTGATAAGGAGGCTTTTTTAAGATAAAGAATAGATAGCGATTATTCAACCTGAATTATTCAGCTGGTTTTTCTTCTGGCTTTTCTTCCGTTTTTTCGTCTTTAGGGGCGTCTTTAGACTCTTCTTTTGATTCCTCTGTTGCCTCTGTTTTTGCATCTGCTTTTGGTGCTTCTTTTACTTTTTCACCATTAATATCAAATTTTTCAATTTTTGATACAGATTGCCATTCATTCAAGATTTCAACCAAAACTTCGCGGCGAATATTGGCTTGTAATTGTGGCTTAACTTTTTCGAACTCTGGTTTAGGCTGTGTGCGTTTGTCTTCGACTTTGATCAAGTGATACCCAAATTGTGTTTTAACAGGTGCTTTTGTATACTCACCTTTATTCAAAGCAAAAGCGGCTTTTGAAAATTCAGCAACCATTTTATCAGCTGTGAAATAGCCTAAATCACCGCCTTCTTTACCATTCGCATCTTTTGAATATTCTTTGGCAAGTTTCGCAAAATCTTCCCCTGCTTCCAATTTCGTTAAGACTTCTTTGGCTGTGGCTTCGTTTTCAACCAAAATATGGCTGGCTTTGACTTCTTCGACATCGGTATGTTTAGCAACCAAATCTTGGAAAGATTTTTGCAAACGATCATCATTGATCCGTGAATCAATTTCACGCTCTAAATATAAATTTCTGATATATTGCTTTTTGGCTTCTTCCAAATATTCCTTAACTTTTGGGTCATTATCCAAATTCGCGCTTTTGGCTTTTTCGGCCAATAGATAATCATTGATCAATTGCTCTTGCGCTAATAAAAATAAATTTTCAACAGGCAACTGACGAATTTGGGGAGAAGATTGATTGATCAAGGTCAATGCCTCAGATCTCTTGATTTCTTTTCCATTGATTGTAGCAATAACAGGATCGCCGGCTTTTAAATTCAAGCTATCACTTGCGACATCTGTTTTTGCAGCATCCGTTGCAGCAGCAGGATCTTTCTTTTCAATCTTTCCAGACGTATAGACCAATCCACCAACGGCAACAACAGCCAAAAGACCGAGGCCTGCAAATAAGGCAATTTTATTTTTAGGTTGTGTATTTTGTGACATTATCAGTTCCCACTATCGTAAAATGAGGTTGGCGTAAATGAAATTGTAATGATTCTTTGTATTCAAACAAATAGAATCACACAGTAGCGAATTTAAATCTTAAAAAAAAGCCCTATTCCTAAAAAATTATGCACATATTTTAAGGAAGCGCTTGCAATGATGATTGACCTACTGGACATAGACGTCTATACATTTCTATATTATAGAATAACACGATATTTTTTAGGACATGTTTGTTTATGTTTTTGAACCTTGCAAAGAAAATTTTTGGCACAAGCAATGAAAGAGCCGTCAAACGCTTGTTACCTGATTTAGAAGCAATCAATGGCTTAGAAAATACCATTTCTGCACTATCTGACACACAACTGCAGGAAAAAACAGTTGAATTTCGGGAGCGTTTATCAAAAGGTGAAACCTTAGATGACATCATGCATGAAGCCTTTGCCGTTGTGCGTGAAGCGTCCAAACGTGTTTTTAACAAACGTCATTATGACGTACAAATGTTAGGCGGCATGGTCTTACACCAAGGAAAAATTGCAGAAATGCGCACAGGGGAAGGAAAGACCTTGATGGCCACCCTGCCTGTTTACCTTAATGCATTGCCTGCGAAGGGGGTGCATGTTGTCACTGTCAATGATTATTTGGCCGCTCGTGATTCTGAATGGATGGGCAAATTATATAATTTCTTAGGGCTTACTGTTGGATGCATCGTGCACGGCCTGACAGATGCTGAACGCAAAGCCGCCTATGCGTGTGATATTACCTATGCCACGAATAATGAGCTGGGCTTTGATTTCTTGCGTGACAATATGAAATACAGCGCCGAACAAATTGTTCAACGCGAATTTCATTTTGGACTGATTGATGAGGTCGACTCAATTTTAATTGATGAAGCCCGTACGCCCTTGATTATTTCAGGCCCCAGCGACGATTCATCGGCTTTGTATATTGCCGTAGATCGCTTAATCCCACAATTAACTGAAGCCGATTATGATTTAGATGAGAAAAACCGCACCATAGCCCTGACCGAAGACGGCACAGAAAAAGTTGAGCAGTTTTTAATGGATGCGCATTTGTTGGAAGACGGTAATTTATACGATATGCAAAATATTAACCTTGTCCATCATGTAAACCAAGCCCTGCGCGCCTATACTTTATTCCAAAAGGATAAGGATTATATTATCAAGGATGATAAAGTCGTCATTATTGATGAATTTACAGGTCGTGCGATGGAGGGACGCCGTTATTCCGAAGGTCTACACCAAGCCTTAGAAGCCAAAGAAAAAGTCACCATTCAACGCGAAAACCAAACCTTGGCATCCGTCACATTCCAGAATTATTTCCGTCAATATCCAAAATTATGTGGAATGACCGGAACAGCCTTGACTGAGGCGGGCGAGTTTATGGAGATTTACAATCTTGCTGTTGTTGATATTCCCACAAACGTTCCTGTTGCCCGTATTGATCATGATGATCAAATCTATAAAAATTTAGAAGAAAAAAATCTTGCGGTTTTGAACTTAATCAAACAATGTTTAGATCGCAAACAGCCTTGCTTGGTGGGAACGGTTTCAATTGAAAAATCAGAAACATTGTCTGAATTATTGAAAAAACATAAAATCCCCCACAATGTTTTAAATGCACGATACCACGAACAAGAAGCCCATATCGTTGCCCAAGCAGGTCGCCCATCGGCCATTACCATTGCCACAAATATGGCAGGTCGTGGAACGGATATTCAATTGGGTGGGAACTTAGAAATGCGGATTGAACAAGAAATCCCACATGATTTATCCCCCGAAGAGCGCACAAAAAGAATTGCTGCCATTGAGGCGGAAATTGAGCGTGATCGCGAAATCGTTCGTGCAGCGGGCGGATTATATGTTATCGGGACAGAACGCCATGAATCACGCCGCATTGATAATCAGCTGCGCGGTCGTGCAGGACGCCAAGGTGATCAAGGGGAATCAATTTTCTTTATTTCCTTACAAGATGATTTAATGCGCCTGTTTAACCCTGAGGCCTTACAAATGGTCTTGGCAAATCGCAGTATTGGATTAAAAGAAAACGAAGCCCTGACGCACCCATGGCTTAGCAAAGCGCTGGAACGTGCGCAAACAAAGGTTGAATCACAAAATTTTGAGATCCGTAAGAATCTCTTGAAATTTGATGATGTGATGAATGATCAACGCAAGGTTATTTATGCCCAACGCCGCGACATTATGGCCAGAGATACCGTCCAAGAAATTATTGATGATATGCGCCACGAAGTCATCGAAGATTTAGTCGCACGCGCCATTCCACGCAATAGTTACGCGGAACAATGGGATATTGAGCTGTTGGCAGAAGAAAGCAAAAGCATCTTAAATTTAGACCTGCCGTTGAGCAGCTGGTTACAAGAAGATGGAATTGATGCCACAATATTACAAGAGCGCATCATTGCGGAATCTGATACATTGCTGGCGCATAAAGCTGTTGAGGCTGGCGTTGACTCCTTCCGTCGTACGGAAAAATTATTGGTAATGCATAATTTAGATCAATTATGGAAGTCACATTTATATAATTTAGATCATTTACGCCAAGGCATTAATTTGCGTGCCTTTGGTCAACGTGACCCCTTAAATGAATATAAAACCGAAGCCTTTGCGATGTTTGAAGGGTTATTGTTCCAAATCAGCGAAAATGTCACACGCATGATCAGCCATTTAGACCAAGCTATGGCACAACAAGCAGCAACACAGCCACGCCCCCTGAACCCCCAAGAGGCACAGGAAACCCGTCAAGACCCTGCCTATGTTGCCGAAGAAGAATCTGCGCCACGTCGTACCAGCAGCGCAGCCTTGCCTTATGCAGGATTTGATATAAATGATCCTAAAACATGGTCAAAAATGCCGCGCAATGCATCTTGCCCCTGTGGCAGTGGATTGAAATTTAAACATTGTCATGGAAAGATTGCGTAATATTTTTTACGTCAAAAATTCCATAAGGTTAAAAAATGGAAAAACAAAGCAAAATGGCTGAGAATATGCCCCATATTGTTTATGATGCACAGGCTCTGTTTGGCATTCAAACGGATTGGAAAATCTTAGGGTACAAAGACACACAAGATAATGTTCCAGATATTGATCCAGATTATATTTTTGATCCCGATACGACGCTGGCGATTTTAGCAGGATTTGTACATAATCGCCGCGTGATGATCCAAGGATTTCACGGAACGGGGAAATCAACCCATATCGAACAAATCGCCGCCCGTTTGAAATGGCCCTGTATCCGCATTAATTTGGACAGCCATGTCAGCCGCCTTGATTTACTGGGCAAAGACACAATTGCGATTAAAGACGGAAAACAAATCACAGAATTTAAAGAAGGCCTGTTGCCATGGGCATTACAAAACCCCGTTGCGCTGGTTTTTGATGAATATGATGCAGGGCGCCCTGATATTATGTTTGTGATCCAACGTGTTTTGGAACAAAATGGTCATCTGACCTTGCTTGATCAAAATAAAATTATCAAACCACACCCTGCTTTCCGATTATTTGCGACCACCAATACGATTGGATTGGGGGATATGACAGGCCTATATCACGGTACGCAACAATTAAACCAAGCCCAATTGGATCGTTGGCATATTGTCAGCGCCCTTAATTATCTTGATCCTGAGAAGGAACTTAAAATTATTCTGGGTAAAGTGCCGCAATTTGATAATCATGATGATATGGATATGCTCAAAGCTATGATTGAGATGGCAAACCTAACGCGTCAAGCCTTTGCCAATGGTGATGTATCAACGGTGATGTCACCGCGCACCGTGATTTCATGGGCGGAAAATATTGCCATCTTTAATGATTGTGATAGAGCATTTCACTTAAGTTTTCTAAATCGCTGTGATGAGAGTGAGCATGATCTGTTTAAAGAATTCTATCAACGATGCTTTGGCGTAGAATTATAAAAACCGAACCCCCAACAACATCACCATAATCATCAATAAAAGCATGATACAATATAAATAAAACGCCCGATATATATGCGTTATATTTAATTGTGCGCTATCTGTATTTCGTCCTAGCCATGCTCTGGGGCATGTGATGCCATATTGATTGGTGACATTCCCCCCCAATACAATCTTTAACCCCTGCGCAAGGGCTTGCATAAAGGATTGATATTGGCATAAAGCCAATATCGCACGAATAAAAGATGTTTGAGGCACAAATATAAAGGCAACCACCATCAAACAACTAAAAAGCATATGAGGTATAAAATTGAAAAGCCTTAAAATGACGGATAAAGGCTGTATAAACAGGCTTTTGGGGCGAATCTGCATCCATAAAACCATTGTAAAATTCAAAAAATGGTAAAATAATGCCCCGTAAACACCGAATAAAAGGGTAAAAACACAAATTCCCATGCCATAAATAGAGAAGGATTGAAAGACAAGATAAATGGCCTCACGATAAAGACGTGATGAATCTGCTATTGCATAATCTGTTGCGGTGCTTCGTGCCAACATGAAAAATCCACGCTGTTCTTGTTGAGAACGACGAATGAAATTCAACAAAGAAAAGGCTTGCCCAATATTACAACACAGGCTGATCACCACAATGTGAATAACATCTATATCAATAGGCATATTAAGCTTTGTGGATATAAAGAAAATAAAGCTCCCATACACCCCCATGCACGCTAAGACCAAAAGAAACGCCAATAAGCCGCGCAAGATTAAATCAGCCTTTTGGCGCTTAGGATTATTAAGTCGTCCCAAAAGACGTAAAAACCCAACAGGATATAAACGACCAATCAAGGGGTAAACATCCCCCCTTAAAACAGATGCCCCCATCCCCATAACAAAGGATAGCCCCAAAGCATAGATCAATAAAAATAAATGATGTGATATTGCATCTCTATTGACGAATGCGCTTATAAAATCAATATTCATTTAAGGATTTCATGTTATAAGTGGAATAATAAATATAGAGTATAGCTTCATCCTGCCTTAAAGAAAGATCTTAATTCATGTTTTATCAAATATATGATCTTCAACATGCCCTCTTAACCCCTGCCCGTCTGAGCGCCGAATTCTCACATGCTGCTTTTACACACCCTTGGAATCCTATTTCCTATACACAATTAGGACGCATTTTAGCCGCGAATTCGGAAGTTTTTGAGCGCAGCACCAGACGATTTGGAAAACCCATTTTTGATCTGCCCTATACGAAAATTGATGGAAAAAACGTACGGATTAAAGAAAAAATTGTTTTAGAAAAATCATTTTGCCATCTGATGCATTTCGAACGCAGCACGAAACGCAAAGACCCTAAAGTGCTTGTTGTTGCCCCCATGTCAGGGCATTTTGCGACCTTATTGCGTGGCACGGTTGAGGCATTATTGCCGCACCATGATGTCTATATCACCGATTGGATGGATGCACGACATGTTCCCACCAAGGAAGGGCGCTTTAATCTGGATGATTACATTGCCTATGTCATGGAATTTATTCGTTTCTTAGGTGCAGAAACGCATGTTATTGCCGTTTGCCAACCTGCTGTCCCTGTTTTGGCGGCAACAGCCTTGATGGAATCCTTAAATGATCCCCTTCATCCGCGCAGTATTACCCTAATGGGGGGGCCTATTGATCCCCGCGTTTCTAAAACCGAAGTCACCGAATTGGCTGAATCGCGCCCATTGAGCTGGTTCGAAAATACCGTTGTGACAGAAGTGCCTTTTTATTATGCTGGCGCTTATCGCTCTGTTTATCCCGGATTTTTACAATTATCGGGTTTTATGTCGATGAATTTGGATCGTCACGTTGGATCACATATCCAATTTTATAATCATTTAATCGATGGCGATGGTGAATCCGCAGAATTCCACCGTAAATTCTATGATGAATATATGGCCGTGATGGATATTACGGCTGAATTTTATCTGCAAACCGTTGAAACAGTCTTTCAACGTCATTTGCTCCCCAAAGGGAAAATGAAATGGCGTGATCCTGAAACAGAAATTTTACATGATGTTGACCTAACAAAAATTAAAAAGACAGCGATTTTAACGATTGAGGGCGAAAATGATGATATTTCTGCCTATGGTCAAACATCAGCAACACATGCTTTATGTGAAAATTTAAAACCAACCCTAAAATACCATCATTTTGCAGAAAATGTAGGACATTACGGGATTTTTAACGGGCGTCGTTGGCGTGAACAAATTATGCCACGTATCCGTGCCTTTGCACGCTCAGTTGATCAAACAGGTGGTTTAGACCCCGTCCCTGCTACAGATATTGCTGCCATGAAAAATCCTGAAAAACATAATAAAATGCCAGAAAAATGGGATGCTGAAAAATTCAGTGTCAAAGCCATCAAGGCCTTTAGCCACGCCAAGAAAAAAGCTCTGGAGAAACAGCAAAAACAGCAGGAAAAATCAGCCGAATTCACAGCTGAAAAAACGGAACGCGAAGAATCTTAAGGCAGATCCATCATTCGCTTGATTGCTCTTTCGTTTTATGCTTTAAAGAACTGCAATAAAGTCGCACCCGTGGCTTAGTGGATAGAGCGTTGCCCTCCGGCGGCAAAGATCGCAGGTTCGAATCCTGCCGGGTGCGCCATTTCTTAAAAATGCAAATCATAGCCGTCAATCAAAGAGATGCCAGATCACAAACGCTATTATGTGTTAAAATATATTACAATAAAACAAAACGCGCATTCACTGATTTCGGCAACGGTTCAAATAAGGATGCCTCCGTGCCTGTCATCCAGATTTGGGCGTTCATGGCATGTAGGATATGATACAAAGCCGCGCGTCTATTTTCATCCAAATGAGCGGGGATTTCATCCAATAAGACAATGGGGGCGTATCCGTTTTTTAAATGGATTAAATGGGCGTGGGCTAAGAATAAACTAATTAACAATGCCTTTTGTTCTCCCGTTGAACATTGCGCGGCAGCCATTGATTTTTTGCTATAGACAACATGTAAATCCGTACGATGCACCCCTGTTTGTGCGCCGCCTGATTGGGCATCTTTCTGGCGATTTTGCTTAAGAGCATTTTTGTAATATTGCTCTGTTTCTAAGGCAGTATGATGCCGCAACCATTGCTCGACTTGCCCCTGCAATGACAGGGTTGCTTTGGGAAAGGCCTCATTGAGGGATTGATCAATACAGATTTGAATCTGTGTCATAAATTGTAACCGATTGGCAGCAATGACCACGCCTTCGGCAGCGATTTGATGTTCCAATGAATCCAGCCATAGGGAATCTAATTTAGGTTCTTTCAACAACTTATTGCGCTGTGCCATTAACTTTTCAAAACGATTGAGTGATGATCCATGTGTTTTGTCCAAAATGTGAATCATACGATCCCAAAAGCGCCTGCGGTGGGATGCGGAATCTTGGAATAGTCGATCCATTTGCGGTGTTAGCCAAATACAGCTGCAATAATCTAAAAATTGATTATGGCTGGTGACGGGGTCGCCATTGATACGCAATTGTTTTTTATTAAGCGCTAAATCATAACCAACACCCAGCTGATCATCCTGCAATTCGGCGCTGACATACCAGCCATGATCTGTGTTTTGGATAGATTGCAGATCAATTAACGGCGCACCGCGCAATCCACGCACGGGGGATAAGAGAGAAACAGCTTCCAATAAATTGGTTTTGCCTGCGCCATTTTGTCCTGTAATAATGACAAAATTTGTATCTAATTCATTCCATATATGCGGCTGATCATAGGATCGAAACGCCCCAATAGATAGGTTTTTTACGGCAAGAAAAGGCGTATTCACGGAATATTGGCAGCTGGTTTTTGCTTAAGATATTTCAAAAACGGACTATCTGATCCCAAAACAAAGCGCGTTTTTGTATCTTTGCCAAGTCCTGTTTTATACGCCTCTAATGACCGTGTAAATTCATAAAACTGAGGGTCTTGGTTAAAGGCTGCTGCATAGGTTTTAATAGCAATTTCATCCCCTTGCCCACGGTCAATTTGCGCTTGGCTTTGGGCTTTTGCGATTATAATATCACGCTCTTTATCCGCAAGGGCGCGTATCTCACGCGCGGCAGCTTGCCCTTTTGCACGGGTTTCAGCGGCACGCTCTTGGCGTTCTGTAATCATCCGTTTTACGGTTGATTCCCGTAAACGATCTGTTAAATCCGCACGAACGATCCGAATATCAACAATTTCAATACCACGATCTTTCATTTCATCATTCGCACGATCACGGATCATTTCCATGATGGCGCTGCGCTGCGGGGAAAGCAAACGGCGCAAGGTGGTTTTGCCCAAAACATCCCGTGTGGCATCATTCATCACATTTTCAATCCGACGCGCGGCACGGTCTTCATCGACTAAACGCTGCATAAATTTCAACGGGTCTGTGATACGGTAACGAGCGAATGTATCCACCACAATCGGCTCACCACTGCTAGAGGCATCAATGACTTCATCCTTACTTTGTGGGTTTTTCTCCCCCGACTCTAAAATATCGCGTAAGGGGCTGTTACGATCACTGATTAAGATCACCCGTTCTGGTTCTGGATCAACGCTTAAAATACGGCGATCAAAAAAGCGCACATCTTGGATAAAGGGGGCTTTGACATGCAATCCCGCCTTTGAAATAACCTGACTTGGTGCGCCAAATTGTAAGATGATGGCTTGTTGCTGTTCTTTGACGATGAACAAGGATTGTGTTAACATAACGATAAACACGCCAGCCATGATCAATAAAATATTCAGAGATTTAGCCAAAGGTTTTGAAAGTTGGTTCATACTATGCCTCTTATTTCTTTATCTCAGAATTTTTGGAATCAAGCGATAGATAGGGCACAATATTATTGCCCTTACCATCCTGATCTAAAATCATTTTATCGCTATTGGATAGGATATTTTCCATTGTTTCCAAATACATGCGAGTTTTTGTGACGTCTTGCCCTGTTTTATAGGCATTTAATACGGAATTAAAGCGTTTCGCATCCCCGTTCGCGCGCTCAACCACGGAATCACGATAGCCCTCAGCGGCTAAAATAATCTCACGCGACTGCCCTTTGGCTTTGTTGATCACATCATTGCGATAGATTGCCGCCTCATTCTGCGCTGTTTCTGCATCTTGTAAAGCGGCAACAACATCATCAAAGGCAGGGATCACATCGGGATGCACGGTTGCATCTTGGATCAGAACTTCTTTAATCTCAACTCCTGATTCATAACGATCTAAAGTCGTTTGCACAATCTGTTTGACCTTACGGGCAACCTCATCGCGCCCTTGGGTGATAATGGGCTGTAATAAAGTTTGACCAACCACTTCACGAATGGCGCTTTCAGCAACTTTTTTAATCGTATCCTCAGGATCACGGATTTTAAAAATATAGTTTTGCGCAAGGTTAATATTCCAAAATAAAACCACATCCAAATCAACAATATTGGCATCCGCGGTTAACATCAGGCTTTCTTGTGGAACATCTTGTTTCCCCTGCTCTCCCCGTACCGACTGTATGGCAGACTCATTAAATCCAATTGATAAACGGCGATCTTGCAACACATTAATCAGGCTCACTTGCTCAAATGGATAGGGCAAATGATAGCCCATACCGGGCTCAGTCTGCGTCCGATCCCAAGCGCCCAAACGGGTAATCACCGCATTTTCAGCAGGGTTTACAAAATAAATGCCTGTAAAGCCCCATAAAATCAGAATCAAGATAAGCCCAATACCCCACAAACGCGGATTCAGGATCGCAGGAGGTCGCCCGCCCTCACCACCATAATATTCGCGCCCTTTTTTACTAAAAAATCCATCGCGTAATTTTTCTAAAAATTCTTGGATTGGATCATCTGGCACAGCAGATGGCTTTTTGCGCGGTGGGAAATTCTCAATCTTTCCATCAGGAACACTCCCCCCCCAAGGGTTTTTCGGTGGATTATCTGCAGGGAAATTATCAGATTTTAGATCATCTATCGGCATAAGATTCGACTTTGTAAAAGATTATGTGTTTGATAAAAACAATATAGTACACTAAATATAAATGAAAACATCTAAATTAGAGACCATCCATGTTTAATCGCAAAAAAAAACATCAACACCAAATCAATGCGGCCTTAAAAACAGTTATGCATCCGCTATTGCATCAAAATATTGTTGATCTGGGATTGGTGCAAGGCGTACAGACCGATGAAAAAGAGCGTCATATTATTGTTGTCATGGAATCGCATAATCCCGATATTCCACTGGATCGCGATATTGCCGCGCAATTAGAATATGCGGTCAAAGACTCCTTGAAATGCGTTCGTTTTTTTAAACATGTTCATGTGGTGATTAGTACGGAAAAAACGCCTATTCATCCAATACCCCCTATTGCTCAACCCACAACACAAGGGCGTAATCCCACATTGGATCTGCCGAATATCAAGCATATTATCGCCGTTGGATCAGGAAAGGGAGGTGTTGGAAAATCCACAATCGCCCTAAATTTGGCTGTATCCCTTGCCAAAACAGGGCTGCAAGTGGGGTTAATGGATGCGGACATCTATGGTCCTTCCGTACCGCGCCTTGTGGGATTAAAAGATCAATCCCCACCCCCCGTTCAAAAAGGCGATAAAATGCCCCCCTTTCTTGCGCATGGTATTAAAATCATGTCAATGGGGTTTTTGGTGAAAGAAAACACAGCAACAGTCTGGCGTGCGCCCATGATTCAATCCGCCGTTTTGCAAATGTTGCGTGATGTGGATTGGGGCAATTTGGATGTTTTAATCATTGATCTCCCCCCCGGCACAGGCGATATTCAATTAACTTTATCGCAAAAAATTCGCTTAAGCGGCGCCGTTATTGTTTCTACCCCCCAAGATATTGCCTTGATTGATGCGCGTAAGGCCATTCATATGTTTCAAAAACTGCACGTTCCCATTCTTGGGATTATTGAGAATATGAGCTATTTCCTATGCCCAAAATGTGGCACACAATCTGATATTTTTGGTCATGGTGGCGCTCGTGCTGATGCGGTTGCTTTATCCGTTCCCTTTTTGGGTGAAATCCCCCTACATGCCACAATCCGTTCACAATCTGATGCAGGATTGCCCGTATCAACAAGTCAAAACCAACATGCGACAATCTTTGCAGAAATTGCACAAAGCACCTTGCAATCTTTGAAACAAGAGCAAAAGCCATTTCCTAAAATTGTCTTTGCGTAAAGTCAGATTAAGGGGCAACGGCATAATTACCAAGATAAACAATATCAACAGATATATTTTGAATATCCGATATTGTATAAAATCCATCAATTTCATACAGGGTCATGTCCTGTATGACCTTGGATTCAAAAACACTTAATCCATTCAATTTTATATGTGAAGGACACAAAATCACCGTACGATCATGATCCGATTCCCCTGCATTTAACGTTGATAAAGCATATGCATAATTTTCTGTTATTGCATCACCTTCGATCAACGCCTTGTACGCGTACGGCAATTTAATTGAAATTTGAATGTTTTTGTATTTTATAATCTCCATGATCAAATTTTCGTAATCTGAGGATGATAGAATAAAAAAATCAATTTCCTTACGATGCAATTTATCCAGCGCATCAATGGGATTATCAATCAACTGAAATGGCAATTGTGATCCAAAATAATTGCGTGCCATATCCCAAACAGACAGGCTATGCATTAATGAATGGGGCAAATATAGCGCCACGCGCAGCCCCTTTTGCATTAAACAAACCGCCCCGACCAGCTCGCGCCAGATACGAATAATCGCATTAAAGGGGAAAATGCTATGATGGCGCGCATGCAACCGATTAATCATCATCGCCTCACGATCCGGTTGCACGACTTGCAATCCAGCTTTTTCCTTGGCCGCAATCACATCCTTAACCAAATCCGCCCGAATTTGAATCAGATCATGCATTTGTTGATCCAACGCGTCAATTTTTTGACGAACATGATGTAAATCTTTGATCATTTTTTTAAGAATCCGTCCGATGCACAAAGTCAATTTCACTTTGATCCAATAAATCCCACTCTATTAACCGATGATCATAGGGCACATGGGTTAGCGTTTCAAAGCCTAAAACACGCCGCCCTAGATCATCTTTGATTCCTGTATCGATGACCAGCATCACATTTTCGATACGAATACCATAGTAACCCGTTTTGTAATATCCCGGTTCATTCGACAGGCACATGCCCACCGCCAAGGGCGCGTAGGAGCGCGGTGATAGGCTGGCGGCTTCTTCGTGAACAGATAAATAACATCCCACCCCATGCCCTGTGCCGTGGGCGTAATCCAGATTATGTTGCCATAAGGGGTGACGTGCCAAGGCATCCAGCTGCGCGCCTGTTGTGCCTTCGGGGAATTTTGCTAGGGATAAGGCGATATGTCCCTTTAGCACCAAGGTGTAATGCAGCCTGATCTCATCAGGGGGGGTATCATTGCCTAACCAAATGGTTCGGGTAATATCGGTTGTGCCCCACAGATCGCCTTTACCATATTGACCGCCACTATCCAGCAATAAAAGATCTGCATTTTGCAATGTCCGATTACTCTCAGGCGTGGCGCGGTAATGGATAATGGCGCCGTTTTCGCCCAGCCCTGCAATTGTATCAAAGCTATCCTCAATATACGCATCATTGTGCGCACGAAAGGATTTTAGCTTTTGTTCAATCTGTATTTCATCCAAAGCCTGCCCCGCGCGTGCGGCTGTATCAATCCATTGCAAAAAGCCGCGCACCGCGACCGCGTCAATTTGATGCACGCGGCGCATGGAGTCTTGCTCACTGATTGGCTTACAGGCGCGTGGCTGCACGCAGGGGTCTTTGTGCCGCAGGATCGTGCAGGATTCATCAAGGCTGGCACGCACTGCAAAGGGCGTTACATGCGGATCAAGGCTGATTTTCTGATCTTTGAAATGGGATAAATGGGGATAAAATAAATCCTCCTCCCACAGGCGCACATGATTGGAAAGGGTTGCCCTCACATCCGCGCTGATTTTATCAGGATGCACATAAAAATCGACGCCGCCATCGCTATGGATAATCGCACGCGATAGCACCACAGGCACATGCGGCACATCACCCCCCCGAATATTCAATAGCCAACACACGGAATCAGGCATAGATAGCACAGAGACATCCGCGCCCTGTTGCTCTAAATGCGATTGAATCAGTGCTATTTTTTCAAATCGTGTGCGCCCCGCAATCGCATCAGGATAAAGGGAAACAGGCGCACAAGGCGCATCGGGTTGATCATGCCATATCGCATCAATCAGATTTTGCTGAACAGGGATCATCTGGGCAATGCCCTCCAAATCTTGGGAGAGTTGCTCAATCGCATGAATGGTCATAAGGGCAGGATCAAAGCCAATTTTCAAAAGCGTTCCCTGATAATATTGCCGAATATAGCCCGTGGCTTTTAAGCTGATACTATCGCCTGTTTGATAGAGTGACGAATCAACTTGGTTTTGTAACTGGATGGTATATCGCCCATCGCTTAAAACCATGGCATCATCCATAAAGATCACCGCCCCCCCTGCTGATCCCGTAAAACCTGTTAACCAAGCCAACCGCTGATCGCGTGCGGGGATATATTCGCCCTGATATGCATCGGATTGCGGCACGATTAAACCATCAATCCCATGCAAAGACATTTTATTTCGAAGATTCTGTAATTTTTCAGATGCGTGATTTTGTTTCATCCACAGATTTTATATGATTTTTACCCTATAAGACTAGTCAGAAAATAAAAAATTTGGCATGATGATGATATGACCAAAAACAGAGCGCATATTATTGTCCTTGGGAATGAAAAAGGTGGATCGGGAAAATCGACCTCCGCCATGCATATTTCGATTGCCCTTTTGCGGTTGGGGTATCGTGTGGGGACAATTGATCTGGATTCCCACCAAGGCACATTTACGCGCTATTTTAAAAATCGCTGGAAATTTATTGAAAAGCACCGTCACGACATCCCCAGCCCCGATCATATTTGCATTCCCCATGGCAACAGCAATGACCGCCATGAACGCCATAAGGAAGAGCAAGAGTTTTTAACCCTTGCGCTAGCCGATCTAGAGCGTACCAAGGATTTTATTATCATTGATACACCGGGGCGCGATTGTTATCTAACGCGCCTTGCGCATGCGCATGCGGATACGTTGATAACGCCTGTCAATGACAGCTTTATTGATCTGGATTTAATCGCCCATATTGACCCTGACACGCATTTGATTTCTGCGCCTTCCGTTTATACAAAAATGGTACTGGAACAGCGCGAAAGACAATATAAATTATTTGGTCGTAAATTTGATTGGATTGTGATGCGCAACCGCCTGTCACACATTAACGCCCGCAATAAAAATGATATTGGTAATATTTTATTTGAATGCAGCCGCAATTTTAATTTCCGCCTTGCCCCCGGATTTGGTGAGCGCGTGATTTTTCGCGAACTTTTTTTAAAGGGCTTGACCTTATTGGATCTTAAAGAAGACCCTGATTTCACCATGACGATTTCTCATTTATCCGCGCGCCAAGAAGTGCGGCATTTGATCAAAGAGCTTGCGCCTGAAACTCTATCAAACCGCCCCGCCCGTTCCTATGATTCCTTGGTCAGTGACCATGTGATGCTTGCCCAAGATATTTTAAAAAATGCTGGATAATACCCGAAAAAAACTGCTCTATCGCGCAAACCACCGCGGCACACGCGAAATGGATTTTTTAATGGGGCAATTTGCGGCATCCTATCTGCCCACATGTGATGATTCAAATTTAAACGCCTTCGAAAATTTCTTAGAATTACAAGATTTAGATTTATACGCATGGAAAATGGGGACAGAAGAAAGACAAACGCACCCTGATTCAGATATTGAACGGATTATTACGTTGTTTATTGGGCATTCTTGATTTATTTTGTAAAAAATAGTCATGCTGGACTTGATCCAGCATCTCGTTGATTGACGGAAATCGCCTAAATCAGGAAGATTCCGCGTCAGGCGCGGAATGACGGCGGTGAGGGAAATGGTTCATCATGGATCCATGCAACAATACTCGGGACTTATACGCCACGATCCTTACTCAACCAATTTCTCCTCACCCCCCAACGCGCATACAAGGCTGTTGGCTTTGGTGGGGCGTAGGGTTGGGAAGGCAATGACATCGCGGATATTGTGGGAGTCTGTGAGCATCATCACCACGCGGTCAATCCCAATTCCCATACCACCTGTGGGGGGTAGACCGAATTCTAAAGCCTCAATGAAATCTTCATCAAAATAATGCGCCTCATCATCGCCGGCATCGCGTGCGTCCCCTTGAGATTTAAAGCGTTGATATTGATCGAATGGGTCGTTTAGCTCACTGAAGGCATTGGCGATTTCCCAGCCGCTGGCATAGGACTCGAAACGTTCCGTTAAGCGGGGGTTTTGCGGATGCACTTTTGCCAAGGGGGATACATCGCGCGGCATATCGGTGACATGGATCGGTTGGATCAACGTGTGTTCCACACGTTCCCCAAACACTTCTTCAACCACTTTACCCCAGCTTATGCCTGCTTCCAGCTTAATGCCGATTTTGGCGGCCGCTGCAATGGCGTCCTCGGCGTTATCAATCGCCATAAAGTCAACGCCTGTGACCTCCTTGACCAAATCGGTCATGGTTTTGCGTGGCCATGGCGCGGTAAAGTCAATTTCTTTGTCTTTGAACGTTACTTTTGTTTGACCGTCATTGACCTTTTTGCACGCGGTCTCAATGATATATTCAACCAATTCCATCATATCGGTATAATCGGCATAGGCTTGGTATGCCTCCACGGAGGTAAATTCAGGGTTATGTTTGGGCGATGTCCCCTCGTTACGGAAACAGCGATTGACCTCAAACACGCGGTGCGATACACCGCCGATAATCAGGCGTTTCAAATAAAGCTCGGGCGCAATGCGTAAATAAAGAGGTATATCCAGCGCATTATGATGGGTTACAAACGGCTTTGCAACCGCGCCCCCCGGAATCGTGTGCAGCATGGGGGTTTCGACTTCGATAAAATCGCGTTCCTCAAACGCATGGCGCATGGCGGTGACGATTTTGGCACGTTTTTTAAACACATCGCGGCTTTCATGATTAACCGCAAGATCAATATGGCGGCGGCGATAGCGTGTTTCCAGATCAGACAGGCCGTGATATTTCTCAGGCAATGGCTGTAGCGATTTTGTCAGCAAGCGAATTTCCGCGGAATTGACCGTCAATTCCCCGCGCGGTGTACGACGAATAATCCCTGTGGCATAGATAATATCGCCCAAGTCAAAGAGAGATAGAATATTCATACATTCAGGATTTAAAGAATCTTTATGGCTAAAGACTTGGATTTTGCCTGATGCGTCTTCGAGGTCAATAAACATACCGCCATTGCGCACCGACATGATGCGCCCTGCAACATGGACGATTGTTTCTGTTATTTGTCCGTTTTCCAGCTCCGCATACTGCGCCTGTAAATCCCCTGCATTTTGCACCTGTTTCGGTGGCGCAGCATAGGGCTCAATGCCTTTGCTCCGCCAATCATTCAAATTGCGGACGCGGGAAAGATGGACTTCGGAAATATGGTCACTCATGGCTTACTAAAATCTCTTATAAACTTATTGGGAAAGGTTATTTTATATAGCATACAGGGATAAAGGTGAAAAGACAGTATTTTCAATCTTCCTGCAAAAACGTTTCAAATTCAATCAATAAAAAAGCAAAAAAATATTGACATATATATTTTTTTATTATAATAAAAACAAAAAATTACAAAAACAGGGATATTGATATGATGATGGGATGGAACAGCCATTCGCATGGGCAAGAGGTTAATCGTTCTGGATTAACAAAGCAATGGCATAATACAGATGGAGGGCGATATAATAGTGAAATTGAATCACTAACCCCTACGCATAAAGGGTTACCTCCTAAGGCAAAAGATAAGGCTGCCGAGCAGCAAACAAAAAATATAAACCCCAAAAAACTCGATCTTTGGGGTTAAATTACAGGGATAAATATCATTTTTCCAACCACCCAGTCTTTGTCCTCCAATCCCTCTTGCAAGGCTTGGATGCTGGATGCATTGGCGATATGGGTTAGTCCACAAATCATCATGGGTGTGTTTTTTTGGGGCTTTTGTACCAAGACTTCGATGGATACGCCTGCGTTTTTCAATTGTTCCGAAAGGGAGGCCAAAACACCGACTTCATCCAGCACATGCAAACGGAAATAGAATTTTTGTTTTAAATCACCATCTGATGCTTGCATAAGCGGCTTTAATTGCACCGCAAGGACGCCAAAAGCAGGGCGGACATGACCACAGGCAATATCCACCAAATCAGAAATCATTGCGGATGCCGTGGGCAACTGCCCTGCCCCACGCCCAACCCACAAAGACGCCCCTGCATAATCACTATGAACCTGCACCGCATTAAACACATCATTGACATGCGCCAACCCTTCAGAATCAGGCACAAAAGACGGCGTCACAGATTGTGATATTTGTCCATTATTCAGAACAGATCGCGCAATCAATTTTAACCGATAACCTTGTTCCGCCGCGAATTGTAAATCTTGAGGAATTAAATCCCGTATCCCTGTTGTTTTCACAGATTGTATATCAGGAAACACCCCAAACGCACAGGCGGTTAAAATGGATAATTTATGCGCGGCATCCATGCCGTCCACATCAAAACTGGGATCAGCCTCCGCATAGCCTAAATCTTGGGCGTCTTTTAAAATCACCTCAAAAGATTGCCCCGTTTCCGCCATTTGAGTGAGGATAAAATTGCTGGTGCCGTTTAAAATCCCTTGGATAGATTGAATGGGATTGGCAACTAAGCCCTCCTTTAACGCCTTAATACACGGAATCCCACCCCCCACAGCGGCCTCGAATAAGAGCGGCGCATTATGGGTTTCGGATAATGATGCCAGTTCTTTGCCATGATGCGCCAAAAGGGCTTTGTTGGCTGTAATCAACGCCACGCCTTTTGATAAAGTTTGACGCGCTAAATCCAGCGCGATGCCCTCTGATCCACCGATACATTCCATCACCACATCAGGATTATGGGATAATATATCAAGGGCATTAGATTCCCATTTTATAGATGAATCCAAAGCAATGCCACGATCTTTGCCATGATCACGGGCAGATACAGCGATGATTTGAAAATCAATATCACGGCCTGTACGCGCAATAATTTGAGATTTATTGTCGTGCAGGATTTTAACAATCCCTGCCCCCACTGTACCAAGTCCTGCAATGGCGATTTTAAGTGTTTTGGTCATGGTGATGCCTTAATAGAAAAAAGTTGAACCACTAAGGACACTAAGGAGGCAGAAAGATGCACTAAGGTTTTTTGATTTTTTACCCATTTTCTTAGTGAACATTAGTGGTTCTTCGTGCCCTTAGTGGTTAAAAATATCAATGATGAAAAATCTTAATATCCACGCGACGGTCACGGTCTTGGTCTTGGTCACCTGCAAATTGATCACCCCAGCCGATGGTTTGGATTAAATCCGCCTCCACCCCACCGCGGATCATCGCAGATGCCACAGTGAGAGAGCGTTTTAGGGACATATCCAAATTGATCACATCTTTTTCTGCGGCGGCTTCTGGTTCAGCTTGCTTGCTGGCGTGCCCTTCCACCAAAATCATGCGAATGGAATCTTGTTGAGCACGAATATTGCCCAAAATATTGTCTATATCATCTTGGGGCGTGGTTGATCCATAGGGGAAATAAAGCGTCAAAACCTCATCTGCCGTGCCATAATCTGATTTTTTATCTGCATTCCAAATTACAGATTCTTTTTGTGGCACATCTTTTATCGCTTCTTTTGCCCCTTCAAAAGAATTATCTGGAGCATCAAGAGCGCTTTGAGGGGCAATCAAAGTGATTTGATCATTAAAATCATTTTCAAATAAGGCAACACTATTTGATTGCTGCGAATCACCCTGCAATGAGGATGGCGGCGTTAAAACCAGATCGGCCGTTGGGTCAACATAAACATCAACGCTTTCATTGGCTTGATACCCACCATCGGGGCGTTTTGATTTTTGGGAATCTGTGGGGGCAACATTATAAACAACCACGCTGCCATCTTCATAATCCAAAGCTGTGTCTGGATTATGAAAGTTTTCTAAGCTTCCTTCAAAACTATCTCCCACTTGGTGATAGCGATCAGCCCGTGCACAGCCTGATACCAGCGCTGCACATGCCAATAAAATACAAAAACATTTAAAAAACCGCATAAAACTATTCACTTTTGCTTATAATCTCTTTATCTTTCTTATTTATATAAACCAAATGCACGCCAAACGCCATAGGCGATGCAGAAATGATCCACAGATTTTTATCCTTTTTCATAAAAGAAGACACGCAATGCCTGAAACCATGCCTAAAAACCCTATCCCCCTCAATGGTGATTTCGATCAACTGCAGCAGATTGTCAAGGACTCAATGCAGCGCGCTGAGCCTATAATCCGCGATTTCTTTGAACAGCATAAAGATAAGGATTTTCGGGATTACCCTATTGATCCGATGAATTTAAAAACAGCGATGCTGGAATTCACCAGCCATATTGCCCGTAACCCCAGCCGCTATGTTGATTTACAAATGGATTACTGGAAGGATTTCATGGCCGTATGGGAAAACAGCACGCGGCGTTTTATGGGGGAAGACGTCATTGAACCGCTTTATAAAGCCGATAAAAACGACCGCCGCTTTAAATCCAGCCAATGGCAGAACAGCGCTTTATTCTCGTTTCTTGAACAATCCTATGTGATGAATGAAAAATGGATGCAAAAATTTTTAGATGAGGCGGAGGATTTAGATCCCCAAAACCGCCGTAAATTAAACTTTGTTGCCCAACAATATATGAATGCCTTTGCGCCCAGCAATTCGCTGTTTACAAACCCCGAAGTCATCGAGGAAACACTCAATACTAAGGGAGAGAATTTGTTAAAAGGCTTAAAACAATTCCTCAATGATTTTGAAAAAGATGGGTTTAAGGTCAAAACCACGGATTATAATGCCTTTGAGGTTGGTAAAAATATCGCCGCCACATCAGGGCATGTGATTTTTGAAAATCCCTTAATGCAATTCATTGCCTATACGCCAAAAAACCCTGAGATTTTCAAAACCCCTGTCTTAATCGTGCCGCCATGGATCAACAAATATTATATTTTAGATTTAGGGGCGAAAAATTCCTTTATTGGCTGGCTGGTCGATCAAGGACACCAAGTCTTTACAATCTCTTGGGTTAATCCTGATCAGAGCCACGCGTCAATGGGCATTGAATCCTATATGCAAGAAGGCATTTTACAAGCCATAAAGCAAGTGCAAGAGATCAGCGGCGAAGATCAGATTCATGCCATTGGCTATTGCTTAGGCGGCACACTCTTAAGCACCACGATGGCTTATTTAAAATCCATCAAAAAAGCGGATTGCATCAAAAGCGCAACATTCCTCACAACCTTACTGGATTTTGAAAAAGCGGGAGAGATGAAATTATTCATCGATGCCGAACAAGTGCCGTTGATGGAAAAGGAAATGGCGGAAAAAGGTTTCTTGCCTGCCTCCTCCCTACAACGCACTTTTTCCATGTTGCGCTCCAATGATTTGATATGGTCGTTTTTTGTCAATAATTATCTGATGGGGAAAGACCCGTTTCCCTTTGATTTGCTCTATTGGAATGATGATTCCACCAATATGGCACGTGATATGCACGGATTTTGTCTCAATCAGTTTTATTTACAAAACCACCTGAAAGACAAAGGCGGCATTCATATTTTTGGTACGGATATTGATTTACGCACCATTGATACCTCTGCCTATTTCCTCTCCACGCGCGAAGATCATATTGCACCGTGGGAGGCAACCTATGATGGCGCCCATTTATTTTCCGGCGATGTCACCTTTACCCTTGCGGCATCAGGGCATATTGCAGGCGTGATTAACCCGCCAGCAAAGAATAAATATTGCTATTGGACAAACAAAGATTTGCCCACAGAATCACAAGATTGGTACGATGGCGCACAATATCAGGAAGGATCATGGTGGCCGCATTGGCAAAACTGGATTGAGGGACAAGACAGCACAAAGAAAACATGGATTGAGCCAAAGAATTTCAAATCCAAAATCATCGAACCCGCACCGGGGCGATATGTGAAGGTGAAAGCGGTTTAATTATTCACAATGCCCCGTATCCGATTAAAAGAAAAATCCCCCATTTTTTGGGATGATGACGATGATAATGATAGCAATTTCACCTGTTGCGAGGCGCATGGCTGCACCAAAGAAGGGCTGTACAAAGCCCCCAAAGACCGATCCTTATCAGAATATTATTATTTCTGCGAACAGCATGTGCGTGAATATAACCAAAGCTGGGATTTTTATGCAGGCATGAGTGAGGTTGAGATTATGGAAGCCATCCGCCAAAGCATGGTTGGTGACCGCCCCACATGGAAATTTTCCAGCTATAAAGCTGCCGAAGAATATTTGCGCGCCAAAAGCCGCCATTTTTTCGAAGATCAAGAATTCCAAGAAAATCAATCCCAAAACCAAAATTCAGGGCATTTCAGCAGCTTTTCCAAAGAGCATGAGGCCATGAACATCCTCAACCTAACCCCGCCCTTAACATTGGATAAGATCAAAGAACGCTATCGCAGCCTTGTGAAAAAGCATCACCCCGATTTTAACCAAGGCGATAAAGAGGCAGAAGAGCTGCTCAAGAAAATCAACGCCGCCTATACGATCCTGAAAGAGGCATGGCAGAAATTTGACAGGATGGGGAAAATCTAAAGAAAAACTTACTTTTTAACATTGACATATAAGATCTATTGTTCTATATTCTGTGGCACAAACAGATAATCAGGAAATCATCATGTCAAATAATCCATGCTGTGCGGAATCAAAGATTCAATTGTATGTCGGCGATACAGTGATTAAACATGACATCCCTGATAATACAGAAATTGAAGTTAAAAATGGTCGCCTTGATATTCAAGGAAACGTTGGAAATTCTGTTAAAATATTTTTAAAAAATGATCATTTAATATCTTTTACATCCAATGAAGGGAAAATCACCATAAATGATGTTTCCTGCGCTGCGCTTTTCAACGAAAACGCATCATCTATAAACTTAGAAAATATCAATGGAAAAATAAACTTAAATAGACAAACCATTATTGATAATAGCGATAACCAAAATTATGGCGTTTCTATCTCAGGCAATCTTGGCAACAATATATCCATCAAATCCGATTCTTCAATCCACTGCAACGCAGATATTGGCAATGAGTGTGTTTTAACTGCCAAAAAATCGATTATCATTAAGGGCGATATGGGAAAGGGTGGCTCTCTCCTATCCGAAGAATTTGTATCAACGGGTAACATAGGGGATGACGTTAAAATTCAAGCGTACGGTTTTATAGAGATTAAAAAAATTGGAAATAATTGCACCTTAAACTCAAATCACGCCGTAACGATCAATGACGGCTATACTCCTAATAAAAATGTAAGTATCAAAGCCTCCCAAATTGCATTTTGCCTTTAATAATCCACCTTTATTTATGATGCTTATTGTCTTTCAGACTTTGTAAATCCGCCTTAATGCGCTGAATATCTTGGTGAATATCCATGAGTGATGCCGCCAAGGGGTCAATATCAATGCGTTCTGGTAATCCATAGGCCGCACTTCCCATGTCGGGGTTAGATGATTTTTGGATAATTTTTGCAGGAATCCCCATAACAATGGCGTAATCAGGAACATCTTGCACCACAACGGAATTGACGCCCACGCGTGCGTAACGTCCAATTGTGACATTGCCCAAAATCTTTGCGCCTGCACCAATCACGGCGCCTTCTTTCACAGTCGGATGCCGCTTATCTTTTTGAGGGCCTGCCCCCCCCAAAACAACCCCTTCATATAAGGTTACGTTATCTTCAACAATCGCCGTTTGCCCAATAACAACCCCAAAAGGATAATCCATAAATAAAAATTTACCAATTTTTGCCTGTGGGTGAATATCGGCGCCTGTTAAGATACGCGAAATATTGGCGATAATCCGCCCCAATGCACGCAAACGAATATTGTAAAAGAACATAGCAATATAATGAAATATAATGGCATGAAAACCGGGATAGGCAAACAAAACCTCACAAAAAGTCGGTTTTGCGGGGTCTCTTTTTTGAATAGAGCGAATAAAATCTATCATACGGTAACACCATCTTTTTTTAGGAATAGATGATATTAGTTTCCCTGAAAAAGATTAAAATTACTCTAAAAGAAGCATTAAGAAAAAGTTCAGATTTTGGATAAGATGCAAGGAACGAGAAGCGCAAAACCGCAGCGTACAGAGGTACGTGAGGATTTGAGCATCACAGTGACGCCGCAGATTGCCAAAAGATGGGCTTTTTCTTAATGCTTCTAAGCCTTTATTCCAAAAGGGCGTTTAGCTTTAAAGCCAATCCCATTGATCCATCAACTTTTAACTTACCCATCATAAAGGCAAGATTGGGGTCTTGTGTTCCATTCAAAAGATTTTCAAAAACATCCTGCGTACAGGTTAATTTCAAATCATAATCCGCCACATAATCCGCTGAAAAAACGGCAGGACGCACCGTTGAGTCAACACTGAAAAAACGTCCATCTTTGAAATCAATCAAAATTTTTGCTTTGAAATCAGGATTTTGTTTCAATTTTTCAGTGATTTTGTTGTGTAGGTAGTTCATAGGATTTTCTTAAAAAACATTTTGATTTATCTTTATTAAAATCACTTCAACAGATCAATTATTCTCTGGTCTGCCTTTGTTTCAATAGCAACATCTAAAGGGATTTGCCCCTTGCTATTCTTAAGTTTTGGATCTGCGCCATTATCTAATAGCCACTTAATATATTGAAAGGTTTGATCTACATTTGATCCATGAGTAGGCATAGCGGCAACAGTAAGAAAGGTTTGACCATTCTGTGATGCATTTATTTCCAAACCACGATCTATTAAAAGCTTTGTAATTTCAATATTGCGACTATAAGCAGCGCCAGTTAAGGGAGTCCATTCATTCTCCTGTAAAAAATTAGGGTTTGCTCCTTGATTTAGACTCTGCTTGACCCCTTCTACATTACCCCAAAAAGCGTAATCAGCAAGCAATTTCTTGGCGTACGCCCATTCTGGCAAAATACCTTTAGCCTCTGACTCAAGACGTGTTTTATAGTCTTCGAGAGACTGCTTATATTCAACTGAATTTTTTAAATTATTGATATACTTAATTGTGCGCTTTTTAGAAATTGGAAAACTTACATTGCTGTAGGTTCCCCTCATTCCGCAAGTCATCCTAGCACAGGAGTCGTTTCTATCAAAAATTTTAACTTCAGTTTTTGAAGGTATAACGTCCATAATACATATATCTTTAGAACTTGGACTATAATGCGTCAGCTTATTTCCGTCTTGTTTAGCAAATCCATAAAAACTACAGCCGTGACCATTATCAAAAACAAGCTTTGCGCGTACATAAGCTCCGTTTTCATCGTAAGGAACGATCTCCAGAACATCAGTAACAGGTTCACGTTGAGCTCCATTAAATGGGGCAAAATCTATTTTATGATTAACAAAATAAACACCTGCTAAAGAGTCTAGATCTATTTTTTGTGGCGCTACGTTTCTCTTATGTTCTTCAGCATAACAAATGTTAATCCAAAAAACATTTAAAACCATGATAGTAATAAGATATAATTTCATTATTCACGCCGCCCTATTATCAATTAATCGCGCCTTACCCAACCAAGCCGCGGCAAGAATACGCAATTCTTGCCCCTCTTTTTGCTGTACGCTTGTTAAATGATCGGCACGACGTACGGCGACATAATCCACCTTTTCAAAACCTGCCCCTAACAAAGCGTCTTGCGCGTCTTGGCAAACGACATCCACATTCTTATTCGCCTGTAATTGATCCGCTGCAATGGTCAAAATTTTATTCATTTGAATGGCGATTTGATATTGATCTGTGGTTAAATAACGATTGCGGGATGATAGGGCTAATCCGTTATGATCCCTCACGATAGGAACGCCAACAATGTCAATATCATAATCTAAATCCCGCACAAATTGCCTGATCACAGCCAATTGCTGAAAATCTTTTTCTCCAAAAAAGGCTTTATCGGGGCGCGTACGCATCAATAATTTTGTTACAATCGTTGCAACACCATCAAAATGCCCTGCACGGGCGGCGCCACAGAGTTGATCGGGAATCCCAGAAACGGAAACTTTTGTTTGGAATAAATCCTTATGATTTTGATGATTAACCGCTTGCCCATACATATCCTCAACGGTTGGGATATAAACAGCCTGCACACCAACGGATTGCAATTTCTGACAATCCTCTTCGAATAATCGGGGATAGGCATCGTAATCTTCATTAGGGCCAAATTGTGTTGGATTTACAAAAATTGTGGCAATGACATGATCACATGCCTGTAATGCCTGCTGCATCAAAAATAAATGCCCCTCATGCAATGCCCCCATTGTGGGCACAACCCCCACTGTCCCGATTAAATTTTGTCTAAAGTTTTTTAAAGATTGTTTATCAGATAAAATTTTCATTTTTCACAGGCTTTTGTTGGAATTAAAAAAACAGTATAGAAGTTAGATGAATAATATAATATAGTATTTTTCCAAACAAAATAGTTTTCAACATCCTTATTCCTCAAAACGATATATTTTATGATGATTAGATTTTCTTATTTTTTCCTTACGCTTGCCTTCACAACCGCCTTTATGGCGCCAAACTATGCAAAGGCTGGGGAATCTTTTTCCTTTCAATCCACGGGGAAATGGGAAACAACAGGGGATGATTTAAGCTGTACGATTAAAACCCGTATGGATAATGGGTATATTATATCGTTTAAACGCAATCAAAATCGTTATAAAAATGATCAAACCTTATTGATTGACTTTATTCAACCTGCTTTTAAACCGCAGGAATCTTTTGATATTGTCACATCCGTTGACAAACAAAAACAATCTTTAAAATCAACGGCCATTTCTGATTCTGTTTTGTCTGTCCCTATTTCAAAAGGAGGCGACCCTTTGTTGAACGCCATTCATGATCAATCCAAGGTCACAATTAACCTACAAGGACAAGAATTTACATTTAATTTGGGAGGATACCAAGACGCTGAATCAGGTTTAGAAAACTGCAAAACAAGTGTGAAAGAAACACAATATAAATCCCAAAAACCCCCCGTTGATGAGGAATTTCATATTGGCGATAATGCAACCGCCAAAAAACCTTTATCCTCTGAAACAAAAACAGAAACGGCACAATCTTTTGAATCAAAAGAAAGCCGGAATTATATCAAGGAAAAAGACCCTGTTGATAACACAAAATTACCTGACCCAACCCCGATCATTGCACAGCCCATTATACAAGAGCCTTTAGCGCCCGCAAAAAATGACCCCGTTGCCATTAAACCAAATACATCGAAAGAAAATAAATCTGTGCCCTTGGCCAGCAATGCGCCTGTGCCTCCGAAAAAGATGCATTTAAGCAATGATAAAATTTTTAAGGTTCAAAAAACAGACCCGCTTTTTTACCCACAACCCAAGGAATTTAAGGAAGACGACGACGCAAGCACAGGAAAAGTGCAAGACATCCCTGCATCACAGGCAACATCTGCGGATTGGAACATCGAAAAAGCCACACGACTTTATCAAGAATCTGAGCGTATGAATAAAAAACTAGGTCAAATGTTACTGGAAAAAGAGCGCGAATGTAATGTCACCATTTCGGATATGGAGGCTGTTTTGATGAATGGTTCTGCCCCTTCAACAAGTGTAGCAGGAAAGAAATCGGCTTATACGTTGGAATTAGAAAAAGAAATACAGAACCTCAAAACTGAATTACAAATTCAAAAAAATCTAAACCAACAAAAAATGAATAATCAGCCCTAAGACTCGATATTATGTCCCTAAATATCGCCAGCTGGAACGTCAATTCTCTAAAAGCCCGTCAAGAGCATGTGGTCAAATGGCTGCAGGAAAACGCGGTTGATGTTTTATTTTTACAGGAATTAAAGGGCGAAGAATTTCCTGAAACCCTATTTATGGATTTAGGCCATCATAGCGTTTATACGTCCCAAAAAGCCTATAATGGCGTGGCGATTTTATCCAAACACCCTATCAATTTGATTGCAGACGCCCTGCCCCAATCCGAAGCCGATGACCAAGCACGGTATTTAGAGGCCGATATTGCTGGCATTCGCCATATTTGCATTTATCTGCCCAATGGTAATCCTGTGGATAGCGATAAATTATCCTATAAACATCAATGGATGCAGCGTTTATATAACCGTTTAGCAACATTACGCAATGATCGGATTCCGTTTTTGGTAGGCGGTGATTTTAATATTATTCCGCACGCCATCGATTGTGCCAACGAATCGCAATGGGTGGGGGATGCGCTCTATCTCCCTGAAAGTCGCGCTTTATTTCAATCATTCTTAAATTTGGGGCTGATTGATGCGTGGCGCACCATGCACCCCAATGATATTGAATACAGCTTTTGGGATTACCAAGCGGGCGCGTGGCAGCGCAATAATGGTATCCGCATCGACCATTTCCTTACCAGCCCCACAATTTCTGACCGTATCCTTGATTGCAAGATTGATAAAATCCCACGCAGCTGGGATAGACCATCTGATCATGTGCCGATTATTTTAACGCTTTTGTAAGATTCAATGGGCATGATAAAGTCAACTTTTTTATTGAGAAATATTATGAAACATTTGCATCTTTTGACCCTTATCGGCAGCCTGTTATTCCTCCAAGCCTGTGCGTCCGCCCATCCGCATGATCTGCGTGAAGAAGTGGCACAGCGCATTTCCATGCCAACCTTTATGATGAAAAAAGATATTCAAACCGATCAATTTAATATCCGCGCCTATGAAAAAATCCACGAAGACGGCGCACCGATTTATGTGTATATCGAAGGGGACGGCTTGGCTTGGTTAGGTGGCAATCGCCCCTCCAATGACCCCACGCCAACACAGCCAACCTCTTTGCAGCTGGCATCAAAGGACGATCACACCAATGTTGTGTATTTGGCACGCCCATGCCAATATAATAATGACACGCAAATTTGTAAAACAGGCAACAAATATTGGACAAACGGACGCTATGCGCCTGAGGTCTTAAAGGCAATGGATCAGGCATTGAACGATGTCAAATCTCGTTACAATGCGCCCTCCTTTCACCTCGTTGGATATTCAGGCGGTGGCGGTATTGCGGCATTATTGGCAGGCACGCGCGATGACATAGCATCTTTACGCACTGTCGCAGGGAATTTAGACCATGTCGCATTCACGAATATTCACAATGTCAGCCCGATGGATGAATCCTTAAACCCTATTAATTACGGCGATAAATTACGCAACGTCCCCCAAATCCACTTTATTGGCGGGCAGGATACGATTGTCCCAGCAGGGATTTATCATTCCTATTTGAATGCGATTGGCAATTCGCCCTGTATCCATAGTGAATTGGTGATTGATGCCACACATGAAGATGGCTGGGTTAATCAATGGAAAGATTTATTGAACAAGGATGTTTCTTGCACAGCAGCACAGAATCCTCAATAATCTGAATTGACTTATCGTCAATTTTCACTACATTTAAGGCACATTGTATAGAAAGTGCCTTATATGTCATCTAAAACCATTGAATTAGCCGATTTTTCCATCAGCAATGAATCACCGTTTTTCTTAATCGCAGGACCTTGTGCGATGGAATCACGCGATCATGCGTTTTTTATGTGTGAAAAGATTTTGGAAATCACACAGAAATTAGGCATTCCCTTGGTTTACAAAAGCTCCTTTGATAAGGCGAATCGCACCTCCTTAAACGCAGAGCGCGGCATTGGGCTGCAAGAGGCCTTAAGCGTTTTTAGCGATATTAAAAAACAATTTAACGTACCTGTGATTACCGATGTGCATTTGCCCGATCAATGCGCCGTTGTTGCCGAAGTGGTGGACGTATTACAAATCCCTGCCTTTTTATGCCGTCAAACGGATTTATTACTGGCAGCAGGGGAAACAGGGCGCATCATCAATGTGAAAAAAGGTCAATTCCTTGCGCCGTGGGACATGAAAAATGTTGCCGCCAAAATAGCATCCACAGGCAATGACAAAATCATGTTATGCGAACGTGGGGCAAGTTTTGGCTATAATACCCTTGTATCTGATATGCGCGCACTGCCGATTATGGCGGAAACGGGCTATCCTGTTGTGTTTGATGCCACCCATTCCGTACAACAACCAGGCGGATTAGGCGGTAAAACAGGTGGTGATCGTAAAATGGTGCCACCCTTGGCACGAGCCGCGATTGCCGTGGGTGTGGCAGGTGTCTTTATGGAAGTCCACCAAGACCCTGACAATGCACCCTCTGACGGCCCCAACATGGTCATCCTCACGCATTTAGAAAAGATTTTAAGCGACATGCTGGCGATTGACAAGATCATCAAAAATGCTTAAAAAAAGAAGCTGAATTTTCAATACCTCAACCATCAAAGGGAGTTCCATCCATGAGTGCCATTATCGATATTTATGCCCGTCAAATCTTAGATAGCCGTGGAAACCCCACCGTTGAGGTCGAAGTTACGTTGGAAAGCGGCGTCACAGGTCGCGCGATGGTGCCATCAGGCGCATCCACAGGCGCACATGAGGCGGTCGAATTGCGTGACGGCGAAAAATCTGTTTATGGTGGCAAAGGCGTTTTGAAAGCGGTTGAGAATGTCAACGGCGAAATTGCCGAATCACTCTTGGGTGTTGATGCGTCCGATCAAATGGTGATTGACCATATTATGATTGATCTGGACGGCACAGAAAACAAAAGCCGCCTCGGCGCAAACGCGATTTTAGGCGTATCTTTGGCAACAGCCCGCGCCATGTCCGAAGATGTGGGACTTCCCCTGCACCGCTATATTGGCGGCGCGTATGCGCATTTATTGCCGACCCCTATGATGAACATCATGAATGGCGGCGCACACGCGGACAACCCGATTGATATCCAAGAATTTATGATTATGCCGATTTCTGCGCCCACTTTTTCTGAAGGATTGCGTTGTGGTGCGGAAATTTTTCATGCCTTGAAAAAACAACTCTCCGCCGCAGGTCACAATACCAATGTCGGCGATGAAGGCGGTTTTGCGCCTGCCCTAAACTCTTCACAACAAGCATTAGATTTCATTATGAAAGCCATTGATTCGGCTGGATATACTGCGGGTAAGGACGTGGTATTAGCGCTTGATGCTGCTGCCACAGAATTTTACAAAGACGGCAAATATGTCTTGGCTGGTGAGGGCAAAACCTTATCATCCGATGAAATGATCCGCTATTACCAAGATTTAGCCGCCAATTACCCAATCAGATCCATTGAGGACGGCTTGGCCGAAGATGACTGGGCAGGTTGGACAAACTTAACAGCCGCCTTGGGCAACAAAGTCCAGCTGGTGGGCGATGATTTATTTGTGACCAATGCCAAGCGTTTAGCAACAGGTATTCAACAAAAATCTGCAAATGCCGTGTTGGTTAAAGTCAATCAAATCGGGACTTTAACAGAAACATTGGAAACCATCCAAATGGCACAAAAAGCAGGCTTCGGCGTGGTGATTTCCCACCGTTCAGGCGAAACTGAGGACTCAACGATTGCCGATTTAGCCGTTGCGACAAATGCAGGTCAAATCAAAACAGGATCACTGTCCCGTTCTGATCGTATCGCAAAATACAACCAATTGTTACGCATCGAAGACGAATTGGCTACAGTTGGTCGTTACGCTGGCGCATCGATTTTAAGAGGCTAATCCCATGAAAAAAATCATTCTCTCTTTATTCCTTATTTTCGGAGCTTTATTCACCATGACCACTGAAACAAACGCCGCTGCCAAAAGCGATTTAATTTATATGGATGTCCCTGCTGGGCGCGTGACCATTGAAACATTCCCCATGCGCGCCCCAAAACATGTTGAACGCATTAAAACTTTGACGAAAGAAGGGTTTTATGACGGCATTGTATTTCACCGCGTGATTGATGGTTTCATGGCACAAACAGGCGACCCCACAGGCACAGGCACAGGCGGATCAAAATTGCCTGACCTGCCTGCGGAATTTAATGATTACCATTTTGAGCGCGGGGTGATCGGCATGGCACGTTCCGCCAGCCCCAACAGCGGCAATTCCCAATTCTTTATTTGTTTTGAAGATTGCGGCTTTTTAGACGGTCAATACACCGTCTGGGGCAAAGTCATTGAGGGCATGGAACATATTGATGCCATCAAAAAAGGTGAACCCCCTGTAAACCCCGATAAAATCATCAAAATGACCCTTGGTGATGCGGAAGCGTCGAAGTAAATCCCCGCCCCCTCCTCTCCGTTATGCCGTGCTTGACACGGCATCTCATTGATATAAGGAAAATCTCATGACCGCACAAAACAAAGACTGGTGGAAAGGTGCCGTTTTTTATCAAATTTACCCGCGCTCCTATAAGGACACCACAGGCAACGGCATTGGGGATTTAAACGGAATCTATGAAAAGCTGGATTATTTGGCATCTTTGAATATTGATGCGATTTGGATTTCGCCGTTTAATAAATCACCGATGAAAGATTACGGCTATGATGTTTCCGATTATCGTGACGTTGATCCGTTATTCGGGAATTTAGCTGATTTTGACCGTTTGCTTGCCAAAGCGCATGATCTGAATATCAAAATCATCATGGATTTTGTGCTGTGTCATACATCCGATCAACACGCATGGTTTACGGAAAGCCGTTCCAACCGCACCAACCCCAAGGCGGATTGGTATGTGTGGGCTGATCCCAAGGCTGATGGCACGCCGCCCAATAATTGGCAATCCATTTTTGGCGGCAGTGCATGGACATATGATATGCGCCGTGGGCAATATTATTGGCATACATTCCTTGTGGAACAGCCTGCCCTAAATTACCACAACCCCGATGTCCGCGCGGCCATTTTAAATGAGATGCGTTTTTGGCTGGATCGCGGCGTGGATGGTTTCCGCCTTGATGCGATTGTGCATTGTTATTTTGATAAGGATTTAAGGGATAATCCACCAAATCCTGTCCCTGCTTCCCCGCAATTTCATTCGCAATACCCCAGCCCCTATTTTATGCAAGATCATCCGCATGATCGCGAACAGCCTGAAACGATTTCTTTGCTGCATGAATTACGCGCCATTGCTGATGAATATGGCGATAGAGTCGTTTTAATTGGCGAAGTGGGCGCGGAAAAAAACAGTTTACAAATCTGTGCGGAATATACCGCCACACCTGAATTGCTGCATACGGCGTATAATTTTGATATTTTGAGTGGATCATTTTTGAATGGTAATGAAATTCGCCGTTGTGTCGAAACATTCTATGGCTGTGATGGTAGTGGCTGGTCATCATGGGCGTTTTCAAATCATGATTTTGCCCGTGCCGCCAGCCGTTGGTTAAAAACACGAGAAAATGATTATGATCATAATCAAGAATTTTCAAAAATCTTGATTGCCCTATTGACCAGTTTAAAAGGCACGCCTTTTATCTATCAAGGCGAAGAATTGGGCTTGCCTGAAGCTGAATTGGCTTATGAAGATATTTTAGACCCATGGGGGAAATATCTGTACCCTGCATGGCAAGGGCGCGATGGATGTCGCACACCAATTCCATGGGATAAAACGCAACCATCAGCTGGGTTTTCAGTAGCAACCAAAAATTGGCTGCCCATCCCCGATGCGCATAAAGCATTGAATGTTGAATCCCAAGAGCAAAATCCGCAATCTGTATTAAATTTCACCCGTGAATTTTTGGCATGGCGTAAACAGCACCCTGCAATGATTAATGGGGAGATTGAATTTTTAGAATCCAGCGAAGATCATTTGGTTTTCACGCGCTATAATGCCGATGAGAAAATTACATGTACGTTTGATTTTATAAAAAATACATTTGATTTTAAATAAAAATAGCTTTGTCCAATCAATTTTTATTTCTTGCCCTCTTCGTGCCTTTGCGTCTTCGTGTGCAAAATAACCTCACGCAAAGGCGCTAAGGCGCTAAGATTAAGAGTTATCCCCCCACGCCGTCATTCCGTGCCTG
>JBIICI010000028.1:0-14683 GCA_044238935.1 Gemmobacter sp. | reverse complement strand
TTTGGTTTTATTCCCTATCGTGTGGCCTTGGATGAAATTGGATTTGATGATTTGGATATTTTCCATCACTAAACAAAGAAAAGAGTTCTTAAAATGAGTACAGCGCTCCAGCAAAATCATACTGATCCAAATATTCAGGCGGCAAAGGACGCCATTCAAGCTGAAATAAATGGATTACAGGCGTTGATCACCAGTATTGATGAATCTTTCTCACGCGCTGTTGAAAAAGTGCATGCGATGAAACAAAAGCGCACAGGGCGATTAATCATTGCAGGGATTGGCAAAAGTGGTCATGTATCCCGTAAGATTGCAGCAACTTTAGCTTCCACAGGAACGCCTGCCTATTTTGTACATCCGGGGGAGGCCAGTCATGGTGATCTGGGCATGATTACAGGGGATGATGTGGTGCTGATGTTATCTAATTCAGGTGAAAATGCTGAATTAAATGATTTGATTGCCTTTACCCGTCGTTTTTCAATTCCCCTTATTGCTATGACCAGCAATGCACAAAGCAGCTTAGGGCGTCATGCGGATATTGTTTTGGAACTTCCCAAAAGCCCTGAAGCCTGTCCGAATGGAATGGCGCCAACAACATCAACCACAATGATGATGGCCTATGGTGATGCGTTAGCGGTGACCTTATTGGGGCGAATGGGGCTGACCAAGGATCAGTTTAAAGTTTTCCATCCCGGTGGAAAATTAGGACAAAAATTGTTAAAAGTTGGTGATATTATGCAACAGGGTGATGCCTTGCCCCTGATCTCAGCGAGTGCAAAAATGGATCAGGCGTTGTTGTTACTGAGTGCCAAAAATATGGGATGCGTGCTGATTGTTGAGGAGGGCTCAAATATATTATTGGGCATCATCACGGATGGAGATTTAAAACGCCATATGAACCCCAACTTATTATCCATGCGCGTGGATGAGATTATGACCCATGATCCAAAATCCATTGCCAAAGATGCTTTGGCCGTTGAGGCGTTGGAACATATGACCACGCGTTATAAACAATCCTTAACCTGTTTACCTGTAACCCAAGATGGCGTTTTATGTGGGTTAATTCGGGTGCAAGATTGCTTAATGGCAGGTGTTGCATAGGCCTATGTTCAATGATCGCCCCTCTTTGATCGATACATTAAAACTGATCCTGCCCTTTTTCGCGGGCTTGGTTTTTATTTTGACGATTATTTGGGCGCAAGTTGATTCATCAAATGGATCAATTGATATGAAGGTTAAAGATCCTGCCCTTATTGGAAAAAATGAGCTGTTGGGGGCGGAATATAAAGGGCAAGATCAAAATGGGCAACCTTTTGAAATCGCCGCAACACGCGCCACACAAAATAGTGATCATCCTGATTTGGTTGATATGGAAGGTCTGCGTGGTTTAATTGCCATGCAAAAGGAACAAAGCGACATTGCCTTACATGCCGATATGGGGCAGTATCAACAATCCTCAAACGAGGTTGTTTTAACCGATAATGTGCGCCTTATTTACGGGCATAATGATCCAAATAAGAGCTTCACAATTACCGCACGCTCTGTCAATATTGATTTAAATAAGAATATCGCCATCACCGATACCCCGATTGAGGGGAACGGGGCATTGGGCACGTTAAAGGCGCAATCGATGCGTGCGGATCATGGGACGGGTAAAATTATCTTTGGCGGAAAAATAACATTAATTTTAAACCATACAATCTTAAAAGATACAGATTCTAAAAAGGCAAAAACGGATGCAGCTTCTTAAAAAACAATGGATGGTTTGTGTTTGTCTGTTGGGGATATTGACCCTGATGCCCAGCTTTGTTGTGTGCGCGCAACCTGCCCAAGACAGTCAGAAGCCGCTTTCTATTCCGCAGAAAAATAAGGATGCCCCTGTTACCATTACCGCAGATGATCGATTAGAATGGGATCGTGCGGGGGCGAATCTGAGCGCCTATGGCAATGTTCAGGTCACCCAAGATGATTTAAATCTTACCGCAGATCAATTGGTTGCCTCCTATGATCGGGATCAGAAAGATCAACAAAATAGCCTGAAATCAATCCAAGCCAAAGGCCGTGTGCATATGCAACGCGCCGATGCCACCTTAAGCGGCGATATGTTGGATTATAATGTTCAAACCCAATATGCAATATTGACGGGCAAAAACTTAACCTTAAAAAATCCCCGTGCCACCATCACCGCACAAGAAAAAATGACCTATGATCGTATTGCAGGCGAATTTAGCGCGATAGGCAATGCCCGTGCCATACAGGATCAAAACACCATCACCGCGCATAAATTTGTGGCGCATATGGGGGATGTTATGGGGGCGCAGAAAATCAAAACGATTGAGGCCATTGATGCAGTCACCATTGCAACCCCGACTGAAAAGATCACAGGGGATCATGGTATTTATAATTTACAAACCCACCAAGTTGAGATGACAGGCAATATTGTAATTATGCGTGACCAAAATCGCTTAACGGGATCGCGTGCCACAGTTGATTTGGATCGTCAGATAAGCACCCTTTATGGTGGACAAAAAACTGGCCGTGTGCAAGGCACGTTTTATCCAACATCGACGCCTTCAAAAACAGAGGATAAGAAATAATGCACGCTGATTTATCGATTACCCATTTATCAAAACGCTATCGAAACCGCCCCGTATTGCATGATGTCAATTTATATTTGAATAAGGGTGAAGCTGTTGCTTTATTGGGGCCTAATGGGGCGGGTAAAACGACATGTTTTCAGATTATTGCGGGATTAATTAAACCTGATAATGGGATCATTGCTTTAAATAATCAAAATATTACACGTTTGCCGATGTATCGTCGCGCCCGTTTAGGCATTGGCTATTTACCACAAGAATCTTCTATTTTCCGTGGCCTAAGCGTGGAGGGCAATATTAAAGCTGTTTTACAGGGGCAGACCCAGTTATCTGTGGAGCAACAAGATGCGTTGTTAGAGCAATTATTGGCTGAATTTTCAATTGATCATATCCGTCATGCCCCTGCGCTGGCGTTATCGGGGGGGGAGCGTCGCCGTACAGAAATTGCACGCGCCCTTGCCTGTCAACCTGATTTTATTTTATTGGATGAACCCTTAGCAGGGATCGACCCGATTGCGGTCAATGATATTCGTGCGTTGATCACGCATTTAAAAACACGCAATATTGGTGTTTTGATCACAGATCATAATGTCCGCGATACATTGGCCATTGTTGATCGTGCTTATATTTTACATGATGGTCATGTCATCAAAGGTGGGACTCCCACAGAAATTATCGCTGATCCCGATGTGAAACGTGTTTATTTGGGCGAAGGATTTAGTTTGTAACGACCAGATCTTTGATTTTCTTAGGGCTTTGTGATTCAAATATTTGGTGTTTTAATGTGCTGCATTGACCATAAATTTCTGGAAATTCTTTTTCTGTAATATGATGTTGTATCAAAATCATCTGATTTAACGCAAAATGATTATCCCCTGCTTCGATTGCGTGCATGGCTTGGGTCAAATAGTCATGAATCATTTTTTGTTTAAAATAAGAGGATTGCGCCGCTGTTTTTAAGGCTTTTAAATTTTGGCGTTGGACATAGTCTTTGAAATTAAGAGCATGCGCTTTTTCTATTCTGGATTGGTAGAGTTCATATAATTTTATATCATTGCTGGCATAGGGAATGAATTCTTGGATTTGTTCTATCGCGTCATCAAAATAATCATTTTGTGTTTCGCCCGTGGGGGCGTATCGACAAATTTCTTCTAAAGTTTTAAGAATATAGGCGTGGCATGTTTCGGTGGATGGGTATATTTTTCCGTGCCTATCTTTTAGAATGGTCAGTGCAATATCAACGCCATCTTCGGGGAATATATTCCCAAAATCATATAAAATACCGCGCCATTGTTGGTGGTGATGGGCGTCTGGTAAGTAATCAGCTAAAATTCCAGTCCTGCATAGTTTGGCTTTTAACTGATTAAGCTCTGTGCTGCTTAACCCTAAAATAGATTGCGAATCAATCGCACATAATTCCTTGATCCCCTTTTCAAATTCAGCTAAAGGGGGATGAAATGCATAAAAGGTGTCTATGAGTTCCTTTAGCACGTTTGTTGTTTCCTATAAAAATGTAACCAGCCGCATTTCATTAGGTTATTATAAGCTGTTAAAGCTAATATTGCGTAAAAATGTTCTGAAACTGTAAATTACACCTTGTGCCATTTTCAAAAACCGCTTAATTTTTTAGGTATAAGAGATTTTTAAAATCCCGAAAAATAATAAAAGACCGTGATGTGAGTTGTTTTCAGGGAAATAAGGCCTTATTCTTTTTCGGAATAAAGCCTTATTTTTTTGCTTTATGAAAGCCATCAAATTATACATCCAAAATTAAACGCTGCGGATCTTCTAATAAATCTTTGATTTTAACAAGGAATGATACAGCCTCACGACCATCAATGATACGGTGATCATAGGATAGAGCCAAATACATCATGGGGCGGGCTTGGATTGATCCATCTTTCATCACCATGGCGCGTTGTTGGATTTTATGCATTCCCAAAATACCCACTTGAGGGGTGTTTAAAATAGGGGTTGATAGCAATGATCCAAAAGTACCGCCATTGGTGATGGTAAATGTACCGCCACTCATTTCATTCATGCCTAATTTTCCATCACGCGCACGCGCGCCCAAATCAACAATGCCTGATTCAATTTGTGCCAATGATTTCTGGTCAGCATCGCGTAGGACAGGAACAATAAGCCCCTGTGGGGTGCTCACGGCAACGCCAATATCATAGTAGTTTTTATAGACAATATCTTGACCATCAATTTCACCATTGACGGCAGGAAATTCCTTAAGGGCTGCAATGGCGGCTTTGACAAAGAATGACATGAAGCCTAATTTTGTTTTGTGGCGTTTTTCAAATTGATCTTTATACACAGCGCGTAAATCCATAATCGCGCTCATATCAACTTCATTAAATGTCGTAAGCATGGCCGCTGTGTTTTGCGCCTCTTTTAAGCGCGCAGCAATCACTTGGCGTAAACGGGTCATTTTAACGCGTTCTTCGCGGGCTTGGTTATTGGTTGTCACAACATTGCCCACAGGCGTTGCTGTGGGTTGTGCGAGGTGGTTCAGGACATCCCCTTTGGTAAGGCGACCATCTTTTCCCGTTCCTGCAATATTGTTTGTATCAAGATTATTTTCAGCCACCATTTTTGTAACAGAAGGCGCAAGTTTTTCAGCAGATACAGCCTGTGTTTTGGGTTCAATAACGGGGGCAGGTGTCGGCGCAACAGGCGCTTCTGCTGCTACAACGCTTCCTTGTGCGCCAATTGTGCCTAAGATCGCACCTTTGGCAACGGTGTCGCCTTCTTTGACAGTGATTTGACTGATAACCCCATCGGCGGGGGCGTTGACTTCTAAAGTAACCTTGTCAGTTTCCAGCTCTGCAACAGGTTCATCGGCTTTGACCGTGTCGCCCACTTTTTTCAGCCATTTTGCAACGGTGGCCTCAGTTACGGATTCACCCAAAGATGGAACGGTAATATCAGTCATAATATTTCTCTTGCTTGATTTAAAGTTGTGGTTGTGGCTATGGTTTTATTTTTTATTAAGATATTGGTTTTATATTAGTAAAATATATAAAGCAGCAATGCTGGTTTATCAATAGTCAAACATTATCAGAATTTCTCTCAATTACAAATAAATTTTAAAAATTTATAAAGTCCATTAAAAATAGTATGCCAGTCGAAGCAGCGCCGCCCTTTAAAAACCTACAAGATGCACCTTTGTATGATTTAAAAAATATACGCGTGTTGTTGGTGGACGATTCCCCAACAATTGTATATTTATTTACGGGTATGTTAAAAGCGTTTGGCATGAAAGAAATTATGACGTGTCATTCAGGGAATGAAGCCATTCGGCTGCTTACCTTAACCCAAGCGAATAGTCTTAATTTAGGATCACATTCTATTGATATCGTCATTACGGACTGGTTGATGGGTGATGGCAGTGGTTTGGATCTTATAAAATGGATACGTTCTCACAAAGAGGATTCTGTTCGTTTTTTGCCGATTTTGCTATTAAGCGCCTATACAAGCGAAAAAGTTGTGGCAACTGCCCGAGATTCTGGCGCTAATGGTGCATTGGTTAAGCCTGTTTCAGCGGAAACTTTGGCGCAAAGAATTTTATATCTTATTGATTCTCAGCGCCCCTTTGTCAAGGCGGATCATTATTTTGGACCAGATCGACGATTTAAAAATGATCCATTCCAAGGGGATGATCGTCGTATCATAGCCGCAGATGATATAAAAACAAATACTGAGCGCCTATAATTCAAAAGCCAATTCAAAGGAATTCATCAATGGTTGAGCAGCAAAAAATCGAAGTTTTTGAACGGGTAAATCGGGTAAAAATTCGCATGGGATTAAATCCAAAGGACACAAGAATGGGGGCGTTGGATCCATTGAACATTAAAAAAGCAGCGAGTTTTTTGGCACAAGAAACAAATCATTACACTAAAGTCATCGAAACCGCTTTGGTTCAGCTGAATCGTCAATGGGATGTTTTTAAAATGGGGGATCGTAGTGATCACAGCAGAGAAATATTATTTTTAGCGGCGCATGAGCTAAAAGACATAGCTGGCTTTAGTGGGCATCATGCAATTTGTGCATTTTCTGAATCTTTGCGCGATTATATCGAAGAAACAATTTTTGATAAAGAAGAGCATTTGGTGATTGCAGAGGCCTATATTAATATGATTAAACTGAGCTTAGTTAAAAATATCCAAGATACACAAGCCCCAGAATTCAAAGAAATTCGAACTATGTTACAAACAGCCATTGAAAAATATGCAGATCCTGCTCATGATAGGGAACTTATCGATAATTAGCAGATGATGTGGATAAGTTTATTGACTTATCCACAGATTTTTGTGAATAAAACCCTTGGAATTTATAGGATTCCTGTGGCATACTATTTTTATTCAAATTTCAAATAATGAAAACAATACTCTTTTGCTTTCATTATCATGATCTTACAATAAACTGATTCATTTTTTGACCCTATTTAACACGTGGATGGAGCCCCCGCATCATGATCAATGTTCGCATTCAATCAAAAGACGTCACACATCTAACGCCTAAAATCACTGTTATTGGTGCAGGTGGCGCAGGGGGAAATGCTGTTGATAATATGATCGCCAGCAATATGCAAGGTGTGGAGTTTCTAACGTGCAACACAGATGCGCAAGCGTTGGAGCGCTCGATTGCAGGTAAGAAAATTCAATTAGGGGAAAAATTAACGGGCGGTTTAGGCGCTGGATCACGTCCTGAAGTTGGGCGCGCTGCTGCTGAGGAAAGTTTACAAGAAATCATTGAGGCCGTATCGGGGGAAAATATGGTCTTTATTGCCGCAGGTATGGGGGGCGGTACAGGAACAGGCGCTGCGCCCGTTATCGCGCGCGCTTGCCGTGAATTAGGGATTTTGACTGTTGGCGTTGTTACAAAACCTTTCCATTTCGAAGGCTCAAAACGCATGAGCATGGCAGATGAAGGTATCCGTGAAATGCAAGAATATGTGGATACATTGATTGTGATCCCCAATCAGAATTTATTTCGTGTCGCAAATGAAAAAACAACATTCGCAGATGCGTTTAAAATGGCAGACAGCGTTTTGCAATCAGGCGTTCAAGGTGTCACAGATTTGATGATCCGCCCCGGTTTAATCAATTTGGATTTTGCGGATATTCGCACTGCGATGCAGGAAATGGGTAAAGCCATGATGGGAACAGGGGAGGCCTCAGGTGATCGTCGTGCAATCGAAGCCGCCGAAGCCGCCATTAATAACCCATTATTGGATGATGTATCGATGAAAGGCGCGCGTGGCGTGATTATCAATATCACAGGCGGTTATGACATGACATTGTTCGAAGCCGATGAGGCCTGTAACCGTATCCGTGATGAAGTTGATAGCAATGCGAATATTATTTTTGGAACAAGCTTTGATGAAAAATTAGAAGGATCAATGCGCGTTTCTGTTGTTGCAACAGGAATTGATCATATTGATCAACGTCGCACAGGCGGTGATGACCGTACGGTGACACGCTCTTCTTCTGCGCATAACAGCATCCAAGCCCCTGCGGCGCAAGGCATATCCGCTCTCGGATCAAACAACGCAGCCCAAGGTTTTATGAATTCGATGCGTGCTCCCGTGGCGAATAATACATTCACCAGCGAACGTGGATCACAGGAAAAAATCTCACATCATGCTGCCTCAGCACCGTTTTTGGCGCCTGTGTCTTCTGCGCCTGTTCAGCCTAGCTTGTTATCCGATGTAACAGAAGCGCCCATGAAGGCGCAGCAACCTGCACGGTTGGAATCAATTTCTATGGCACCTGTGATGCAGGCAGCCAATACACACACCATGCGTGGTGAGCGTGTGGGTGGCTCATTTATCCCCCCGCGTGCGATTGAGGTTGATCAATCTAATAACCGTCCTACTTATGGTATGGTTTCACAACAAAATGATTTGGTTGGCGAAATTCATTCTTTTGATGCTGTTACAGAGCAAGCGCAGCCAAAGTCAGGCTCATTTTTTGATCGTTTTGGCTTAGGACGTGATCTCAGACAAGATGCTGTTGCGGCTTCATCTGCTGCTGTTGCGCAGGAATCTTTTGTGGCTGCGGATATTCCATCTCTTAATGAGATTGAGAAAACAGAGGATTTGAATATCAAGAAAAACGCAGATGCAGATTTCTTTGATCTGGATATTCCTGCCTTTTTACGTCGTCAGGCAAATTAAGATACGCTGTAAATTTGGTTATAACCAAACCCAATAAAAATGATTATATCATTCGGTCTACCTAGTCTTGATTTCCCTGCTTTATGACGTCATCCCGTGCGCGATACGGGAGCTCTCCTGAGTAGGAAATTGCTGCTGATCACAGGGATACCGGATCACGTCCGGTACGACTATATTTTTTGGGATGTCCAATTTTACGCAGAAGAATTTGTACCAAATAGATCATTGTATAAACCAAACCTGCTACGATCAACCCATCAATTGAATCAATGGTGGTAAGAGATAGGGGTGTATAAATAAATATAATCGCAACCAGCCAAGCTAAAAAAGGATAAAACCGAAAAGCCAAACGAAGCCCGTTTGACCTCAGGCACAGCTGTTAGAGAATATTCATTCACAGTTTTATCCATAAAATGTCTTTAATCTCTTACCAAAAAAACCTTAAGACTGCTTTCCTACGGGGAAAAATGCAAACCCTGCATCCCCTGCCTCTGTTGCCGTGTAAATATTGCGCAAATCAATTAACCTGCGGTTTTTCATCAATTCGCCCATTTTTTGTAAATTAAGACCGCGATAGGTATTCCATTCGGTAATCACCACCACCGCATCGGCATCAAGCGCCACATCATAGGGGTTTTCAACCCATTCTATGTCCGTTAGCACCTGTTGGGCGTGATTCACGGCTTGGGGGTCATGGGCGGTGATAATTGCCCCTGCATGTTGCAATAGTGGAATAATGGTCAAAGCAGGCGCATCACGAATATCATCGGTCTCAGGTTTAAAGGCAATCCCTAAAATCCCGATTTTCTTGCCGCGCACATCACCGCCACAGGCAGCAATGATCTTATACGCCATCGCCACTTTGCGGTCATTATTGACAGCAATCACGGTTTCAACCAATCGCTGCGGTGCGCCATATTGGCGACCTGTTTGCGTGAGGGCGATGGTATCCTTAGGGAAACAGGATCCGCCATATCCGGGGCCGGCATTGAGGAATTTTCCACCGATTCGACCATCCATGCCCATGGCTTTGGATACTTTTTGCACATCTGCGCCTGTTTTTTCGCACAGATCCGCAATCTCATTGATAAAAGTGATCTTTGTTGCCAAAAACGCATTATTGGCATATTTAATCATTTCCGCCGTGGGCGTATCGACATGTACAATCGGGGTTTCATTAAGGAATAAAGGGCGATAAATCGCATCCATCACTTTACGCGCGCGCTCTGATTTGCTGCCGATGACCACTTTGTCAGGGCGCATAAAATCATTAATCGCGGCGCCTTCGCGTAAGAATTCAGGGTTTGAACAAATATCAAATTCTCCGTTTGGGGCGGCATCTCTCGTGATGCGTTCAACCTCAGCGGCTGTGCCCACGGGTACGGTGGATTTGGTGACAATCACAATATAGCCCGTGGCAGCCTCAGCAATATCCTTGGCGGCTTGATACACATAGGATAAATCGGCATGTCCATCCGTATGACGACGCGGTGTGCCGACGGCAATAAAAGCGGCATCTGCACCGACAATGGCTGTTTTTAAATCGGTTGAAAAATGCAAGCGCCCTGCTTTGACGTTTTCAGCCACCATATCCTCCAACCCTGCCTCATAGATCGGCATGATCCCTTGGTGCAAGCGGTCAATTTTGGATGGATCGGTATCCACACAGGTGACATCAAAGCCAAATTGCGCAAAGCATGTTCCTGATACTAAACCAACATATCCTGCGCCAATCATCACTATTTTCATTTTTGACAATCCGTTTTTTAAAAGTTTTTTACCTTTCTTCTTTTTAATGATTTTCAAATCATAAATCCACTTGATTCTGAATCCTGTTCTGCTTTATTGTGAAGTTTGGTTTTACTTTATTTTTTTTAGGATCATTCCATGTCAAATTCATTGCCTTTATTTTATAAAAACCCTTCGCCTCTTGATGCGCGGGCGCATTCGGATTTATCCTTAAAGAAGAATTTTGGCCTATCCTTTGCTAGTGAAATTAATGCTGTGCCTGTAAATTTGATTGAAATGCCGCAAATCTGCCATTACTTCCCGATTGCGTTCAGCCCTGATGAGAGTGCGACGCCTGTGGCAATTTTGGGGTTACGGGATAATGAGAATTTATTTATTAACAGTAAAGGCGAATGGCTGGAAAATGCCTATATCCCTGCCTATATTCGCCGTTATCCCTTTATTTTCGCCGAATTGCCTGAGAGTGATCAACTGTCCCTTTGTGTGGATATGGATGATAAGATTATAGAAAAAAATGGCGACCAGCCCTTTTTTGATAAGGATGGCAAAGCGTCTTTACTATCCCAAAATGCGCTGGAATTTTGTAAATCATACCATGCGGCTGCCCAACAAACACAGGATTTCAGCAAGTTATTGTTAGAACAGGATTTATTGATTGACCGTGCCGCGGAAATTAATTTAGGCAACGGTCAAAAAATCCAGTTCGCAGGCTTTAAAATTTTGAATGAAGAAAAATTCAACAAATTGCCCGATGCGCAATTTTTGAAATGGCGGACGGAGGGCTATTTGCCTTTCCTATATGCCCATTTATTTTCAGGTAGCCAATGGCAGCGTTTAACAAGGTTGTTAAACGAGCATATTATGCACTAAATACGATTTTCTCTGATTGACGAAAGACCCCATGATGAACAGCACACAAGCGCAGTCTGCCCATGAATTTAATGATTCAACGCCTAAGGGGCATGGAGCAAAACAGTTTCTAATTACCTTGGTTGGATGTATTGGGATTGTGTATGGGGATATTGGCACCAGCCCCTTATATGCGTTTCGGGAGTCTATCCATAAATTGTCCCATGGTGGGCTTGAAAATGCCGAAATCTTTGGAATTTTGTCACTCATTATTTGGTCATTGTTGTTGATTGTGACCGTGAAATATGTCCTGTTCTTATTGAATGCAAATCATAAAGGCGAGGGCGGGATTTTGGTGTTGATGAACATGGTCAGAAAGGCCGTGACGCAAACCAAATTGCGTACCACAATTATGTTTGTTGGTGTTGTGGGGGCATCTTTATTTTATGCGGATGCGGCAATTACTCCTGCCATTTCCGTGATGTCAGCAATTGAAGGGTTAAAAGAAGTTACGCCGATTTTTAAAAATCAACATTATATATTAGCATTATCCATTGCGATTTTATGTGTTTTATTTTATTTCCAAAAATTTGGTACGCATCGTGTGTCTGCTCTGTTTGGCCCTATCACTTTAGTATGGTTCTTGGTCATGGGGGGATTAGGCATTTATTGGATTGCACAACAACCAGCCATTTTTCAATCTTTTAATCCCTATTATGCGATTCAGTTTTTATTGGGACATGGGTTTTTAAGTTTCATGATTATGGGATCGGTGTTTTTGTCCGTTACAGGGGCGGAGGCACTCTATGCCGATATGGGACATTTTGGCTTGCGGCCTATTCAGATTGCATGGTTATTTGTTGTTTTTCCCTGTTTGGTCTTGAATTATATGGGGCAAGGCGCATTAATTATGACCAACCCTGCGGCTATTGCTAATCCATTTTTTATGATGGCGCCTGAATGGGGGGTTTTACCGTTGGTTATTTTGGCGACTGTTGCCACGATTGTGGCGGCACAGGCGGTGATTACAGGGGCGTATTCCCTAACACAACAGGCCATTCAGCTTAAAATCTTGCCACGCATGGAAATTCGCTATACATCCCAGCATAATATTGGGCAAATTTATATGCCCGGTGTGAATAAAATCTTGCTTTATGGGGTTTTATTTTTCTGTATCCTCTTCCAAAACTCCGCGGCTTTGGCGGCGGCTTATGGGATTGCCGTTTGTGGGACAATGGTCATTACCACCATGTTGGCATTTTTTGTTGTTCATAAAATTTGGAATCGCAGCATTTTTGTCTCTTTGCTTTTAACAGCGCCTTTTATGATAATTGAGGGCGCGTTTTTGGCGGCCAATCTGATACGGATTTTCGAAGGGGGTTTTGTCCCTGTATTATTTGGGATTTACCTATCCTTATTGATGGGGACATGGATTTATGGTGGGAAATATTTACGTGAAAAATCCCAACGTAAATCTGTACGTGTTTGTGATTTTGCCGAAGAACTGGATCATAATCCTCCTGTGACGGTTGAGGGGACAGCCATTTTCTTTACCTATGATGCCCTAACAACGCCTGAGTCCTTGATCAAAAACATCAGGTACAACCATATTATTCATCAGCATAATATTGTTTTGACTGTTGTCACAGCGGCCTTCCCGCATGTGGATGATGCGCAGCGCATCCAAGTTGAGCGAATCTCAACGCGCTTAACCCGTGTGATTATTCACTTTGGTTTCATGGAAACGCCCGATGTGCCACGCGCTTTGGCATTGGCGAAATCCCAAGGAATGGAAATTGATTTGGATAATGCTATTTATTTCCTAACGCGCCGCAAAATTGTATCTGATCCTCATCATGGATTGCCGGCTTGGCAAGATAAACTTTATATCGCGCTGACACGCCTTGCGACGGGGGAGCATGATTTCTATAAATTGCCGCGCTCTCGTGTTGTTGAGTTGGGTGTACAGATCGCGATTTAAGCCTTTTATAGTCAAGTCAAATAAATCTGGTTACGGTGTTCTGAACAGGAATCGTCATACTGGATCACGTCCGTTATTATTGCATGGATTGATTTATAGGAGGGTGATGAGGGGTTCTGCTTTCCCCCCCGCGTCATGCCGTGCACCGACACGGCATCTCGTGCTTATAGGCGGAAGATGCCGGATCACGTCTGGCGACGATTCCTGTTAAGAATAGCCTAACCAAGAAATTTGGTTAGGCTGTGTTTTTCATTTATTCTTCCATTTATTTCTTTGTGTCTGTTTTGCTAACAATCCATGCCGCTTGTACTTTGCCGTCTTTTCCTTCCGTTAGGAATAGACCATAGGCAAAGCCGCGCTCAACAGTGACGGGCGCAGGGTGTGCCAATTCTTTTTCAGCGGCGGTAACTTTTAAATCCAATTCAAATGGGTTTAATTCGCGTGTTGCTGTTTTGTATGAATCAACATCACTGACAATATCAACATCTTTTCCATTAAGGGTCGCAGACAATTTGGCGTCATCGATCTTTGTGTAATTATACAAAGTGATGCTGGCTTTTGCTTTGTCTTGGATAGCTTGGTCTTCGGATACAATAAGGGATTTTGTGTCTTTTTGTTGTGTGACAGTATAAAATTTACCGGCGACAATGTCATTTTTACTGCTGTTCCCATCAATTGTCAGATCAACAGATCCTTTTGGGACAACATAATAGGATGTGGCTGTGTTGAATGCCAAAGCGTCATAAGATTTTGAACCGGCTTTGATTTCAATAGATTTATCAGGATTCGCCGCGTTAAAAAAACGAACAAAGGCTGACCCTTCGGGGGCGACAGGTGCATATAAACCATCATCAGCATTCGCCGCAACATGAATCACAGAAGCATTAGGCGCGTTTTCAACACGCATCGCTGTTTTTAACATCCCTGCATTTACACCAAAACCTGCGGTGCTGACTAAGGCTGTGCATGCCATAAATAACAAAATCTTTTTCATGATGATCTCCTTTATATATAATATATCTGTACGGGGATATAACCAAACTCAATAATTTTTCCTGCGTTCCATCCGTCATGCTTTATGGCACGGCGTTTTTATCATCAAATTTATTGGCTTTGGCTATAATGCCAATGATCAGGCTATGATTAGAATGTGGCGACAATATGTTGTCTGGTTTAATCATTTTTATTGGATTTTGCTAAAAAAAAATGTTACCGTTCTGACCTGTAAATCTATAATTCCTAAAATCGCCTTGTTTAAAATGTTGATACATAAACGCCTTACAGTCTTATCGTTTCCCATAATGCGGGGGGGGGGGTAACTTG
>JBIICI010000021.1:0-34698 GCA_044238935.1 Gemmobacter sp. | reverse complement strand
ACCCCCCCCCCCCCCCCGCCCCGCGCCCAACTTGGCTCAAAAATGCCTGTCTTCTGCGGCATTATTTACTGGCTTTGTTTGTTTTGATCTTGTTTATACCCAGCCCTTCTTTTTCTCAATTGACGGGTGGTGATACAACTGTTGGCTCTGCTTGTAGCCCCGAAGATGCTGTGCGAATGACGGCAAACCCTTCTGGATCGGGGGGATATGTTTTAACTTGTGAAGGGGGGGTATGGGTTGCTAATTTAAATGCCTCGACCCCGACAACAAGCTCCCAAGTTGCAACGAAATCTTATGTCGATAGCATCATCACAACAGGGTCTGGTTCCCCTGTGGCTGTATTATTCCGATATAAAACAACAGCAAATCAAACGGCGTCTTATACGCAATCGGGAACAACGGTAACCGTTACCTTGGCGAATCACGGCTATCTTGTGGGGCACAGAATACAATATACTGTATCCAGCGGCTCACTTGGAACGACAAATGCGCTTTCCACCATTGCAACGATACCGAATGCCAATACATTCACATTTACCGCCCCCAATAGCGCGACAACATCAGGATCTTTAACATTATTGCGTTATAATATGCTTGCCCAACGTGGTGTTCATAGTGTAACGCGGACAGATTTTAGTTTTTATGTAAATTTTGCATCTGCATTGTCATCCACAAATTATGGATTTACGGGTGACTTGATTGCTTCAAACACAGTGAATTTTACATGGGATTGTTATATCCAATGGGGAGTGTTTTATGATAATAATGGTAACAGTATTAATATTCCCAGAGCAACAACGGGTATAACAGGCATCGTCATCGATACAGGCGTCGGTTCAGTTCTTTCCAACAACGCATTATACTCTCCTGACGTTTTTGTACAGATTCATCCTTTTTAGAATTAAACCGTCTTAGCGCCTTCGCGTGAGGTTATTTTGTATGACGATTCTTTGTTAATCCAGAGCACGAAGAACGTGATCCAGCATCTCGCCTATAAGCCTGAGATGCCGTGTCAGAGCACGGCATGACGGCTTATGGGCACGCAGGCACGGCGGTGGCTTTGCGTACCATAAATAAACGGAAACAATAAGATCCCGAAGGGCATTCCGTATCCCCATCGCTGTCTAAATCCACGGGGCCTGTAAGCACATCTGCTTCACATGCACCATAAAGTGTTTCCAGTTTATCCAAAGCTGTTTTTAAATAGGCATCTGATTTATCTGTTTCAATCCAAAAAAAGACACCATCAACACCATTATACCATTGCCACGCCCCAAACAAAGCAGGGGGTTGCGCAAGGTATTTTCCTGTATTTCCACCAAACATGGCAACATGCGCATTGCTATCCCCCGGATTTCCGGGGCAGCGTAAAAATTCAACATTGCGATTGGCGGCGCGGGATGCCAAAAGTAAATGTGTGGAATTGGGTTTAATCGGGTAATTTTTAATTGCCCCTTCATCCGTGCCGCTGCCAGTATTATCGATGGTGATGTCGCCTGCTGGGTATAATAATGTACATTCTTGGACGGATGATCGAATAAATTCAATTTGTGATTCTAAATCCGCAATTGATTTAAAGCTATTTTGGCTTTGTGTTTGTTGCCCTGAAGGCTCCATAAAAGTAACAGTTAACAATGCCAAAAGGGCAATGGCGATCAAAATATAGATCAGCGCACTGCCCTTTTGTAAAGAATATGTATTCATCAAGATCAACGTTCAACCATAACATGGTAATAAACATTAGCGCCACCTTGTGTGAAACATCCATAAGGTTGACCATTCAGCGCTGTTGAGCCTGCACCACCAATCGTATCACCATCATAAACGACAGCTGTTCCATCTTCTTGGTTGGTTAAAATAATATCTGTATCAGCAGGCGTTGTTGTAATACCAACATCTGTATTAATTTTTGTACATAAACCATCTGTGATCCCAGATAAGAACGCGATTAAATCAGCTGATGCTGCGTTTGGGACTGTTGTTCCATTTGTTAAACCAATCAAATTAATTTGATTGCGCATGTTAAATGTCCATGCTGTTTGTGTTGCAGATTCCATAAAATCCCCTGGTGCCAAAACATAGGTTGCTTTTCCGCCTGTTGGGTGGAAAACCCCTGCTTTTGCATTATCCAGATCCGCAAAATCGGCGGGAGCGTTAAATTCCATATCAGCAGGTTGAACACCATCCACCATCATTCTGATTAAGGATGTCCGAACCGATGCGGGATATTGTGAAACTTGGGCGGCATCGATTAATGCACCATCATCTGTACCTGATCCAGAACGCGATGTTTGGGTAACCGCATAAGAAAGGGCGGCAAACAGAACGACGGCAATTAAAATCAGGAACAAGACATTTCCTGATTCATTTGATGAATTTAGTTTTTTAGATAGATGGGTCATATTGAAATGTCTCTAAATAGTTGTTTTAAAATAGATGGATTAAAATTATTTTATATAAATTCTCATGAAAGTCTAGTCAAATAAAGTTACTAGAGTGTTAATATTATTTTTTACTGTCTTTTTTATCGCCTTTTTTATCAGTTTTTTTCTTTTTCTTTGTTGTTTTATCTTTATCGACGCTTTGTTTTTCAATTGAAACACGATTAATCCGCAGTTCTGCTTGAATAGGATTCGGATCACATTCCAAACCAACACAAAACTTCTCAACTGATACACGCCAGCCTGTTCCCCCATTTTGGATATGACCAATGGCTTCACGAAATTCTGTATAGGCATTAATAGTGGTTGCATTGACTGTAATACTGGGGCCTTGTTGCTTGATTTCTAAGCCTTTGTAAATTTTACTGAGTTGTTCAACAAAAACTTGCAGCTCTTCGGAAGAAACGGGCGCATCACGAATAACAGGCACGATGGGGGTCAGGGCTTCTGCCTCCATCAAGCTACTGCGGATTTCTGTCAGTTCTTGGGTTTTAATGGTTAAAAATAACCCCATACCTGCCACAGCAATCCATGCGACAGCCGCCGCAGTTAAGACAGATTGCGATGTATGTTGTGGTAATTTTTCTAAAAAAATATTTAAATCGGCGGCGCTTTGTGCCCCAAAATATTTATTTAATGATTGAAAATTAAAGGATTTGAGGCTCATTTCAACAAAATATTAAAAGATTAATTTCAATCTTAAAATATAATCGTTGAATATTAATATTTCCCTAAGGCACGATGTGATAGATTTTATAGTGTATGTTTCTGATTTTATATTTGATGGGTATTTTAAGTGCATTGGGCATTGGCGCAGCGGCGGCATGGTCTGATTTTCGGTTTCTAAAAATTCCGAACCTTTATGTCTTCATTTTATTAGGGTCTTTTTGGATCAGTTTTCTTTCTGCGCATTTTGGTGGATTCATTTATGACAGCTTTGATCCATGGTGGTCACATTTAGGGGCTTTTTTAATGGCCTTTACATTGGGTTTTGTCTTTTTCTATTTTCATATATGGGGTGGAGGTGACGCAAAAATCATTGCGGCGATGGGATTATGGGTGGGGCTAAAGGGATTCGTGATATTATGGATTTATACAGTGGTGTTTGGCGGTATGTTGGCGGTTTTATCCTTAATTTTAAAGGCTATTTTTCAGAAATACCCCCCCCATTCTATAGATAAATTAGAAACAAGCAGCCTTTGGCTTTTTTCTTTAACGAAAGCAAAGCCATCTATTCCCTATGGGATTGCGCTGTATGGTGGGTTTCTAATCAGCCTGTATCATTTAATCTCACCGTTTTTACAAAGCCTTAAGGGGTTTTAGGCTATTATCAAAATATATTGACTCGGAGCTTATTGTCATGGCGACAAATAAAAACATTATTTTGGTTTTGGGGGCTGGATTTTTTATTGCTATTTTTGTCGCTGTTTTTGTAAATGCCACATTAGGCGCAAAGACAAAAAAACAAAACGCCCAAGCCGAACAAAAAGTTGAAATTATTGTGTTGACTGAGGATATTTCAACAGGAAAAGACATCACGGAAAAAAATGTGGTTTTTAAGGCATGGCCAAGATCGGCTCTTTTCCCTGGTTTAATTGTGAAGAAAAAAGACCAAACAACGCCTTTAGATGCCGTAAAGGGTAAAGTTGTGCGTGATCTGAAAAAGGGAGAGCCTTTAACTCGTTCCGCACTGATTGATGGCAGTAAAGAAACCTTTTTAGCGGCAAGTTTGGAAAAAGGCTATCGTGCAATGGCGATCAAAGTCAATGCCGAAACAGCCGCAGGGGGATTTATGGGGCCGGGGGATTATGCGGATATTTTATTAACATACGCAACCAATATTCGTTGGTATGGCGATGACCGCGAACAGGCAAACCAAGTTATTGATGATAATATTGATAAACAAGCCACAGAGATTATCTTAGAAAATATCAAAGTCTTAGCCGTCGATCAAACTATGCAACGTGAAACGCAAAAAATCAAAGTCGGTAAAACAGTCACCGTACAGGTGACCCCTGAACAAGCCGAAATTTTAACCATGGCATCCCGCATGGGGACATTGAGTCTGACCTTACGCGGTTTAGGGGATCATAAGATTACGTTAAACGATAATGATAAGCGCCGCGTTGTCACCGATGAGCGTATTACAAAGATTCGTAAAGAGATTATGCAAGAAGTCCGTAAAAATTCCAATGATACAGGCGGTGGCAAGAAAAATGTCCGTATTTATTCAGGTGGATCAATCACGGATGTTGAAATTCAATAAATCACTGGAATTTATTTGAATTTCACCTATATAATCCTGTGACCTTACTATATTGATCACAGGATTTTTTATGCATAAATTTATCCAAATTCGCGGCGCGAAAGAACATAATCTGAAAAATATCAATATTGATATTCCGCGCGATCAATTGGTGGTGATTACAGGCCTGTCCGGATCAGGCAAATCATCCTTGGCATTTGATACACTCTATGCCGAAGGGCAGCGGCGTTATGTCGAAAGCCTGTCTGCTTATGCCAGACAATTCCTTGAGATGATGCAAAAACCTGATGTGGAAAGCATTGAAGGTCTATCACCTGCCATTTCCATTGAACAAAAAACCACATCGAAAAATCCCCGCTCCACCGTGGGGACGGTCACAGAAATTTATGATTATATGCGCCTATTATGGGCGCGAATTGGGATTCCCTACTCCCCTGCCACGGGATTGCCGATTGAAAGCCAAACTGTATCCCAAATGGTGGACCGCATTATGGGCTTAGATGATGGCGTACGTCTGTACGTTATCGCCCCCGTTGTACGGGGTCGTAAAGGGGAGTTTAAGCAGCTCTTTGCGGAATTGCAGGCCAAAGGATTCCAGCGCGTCCGCGTGAATAACGAACTCTATGAAATTGACGAAGCCCCGACATTAGATAAAAAATACAAACATGATATTGATGTGATTGTGGATCGTCTGGTCATTCGCGATGATCTGGGCAATCGTTTGGCAGATTCGGTGGAAACGGCTTTGCGATTATCAGATGGGTTGATGATTGCAGAAAATGCCGATAATGGGGAGCAAATTTTATTTTCCGAAAAATTCGCCTGCCCTGTATCAGGCTTTACAATTTCTGAAATTGAACCGCGTTTATTTTCCTTTAACTCCCCCCACGGCGCGTGTCCCACCTGTGATGGGTTGGGCGTGGAATCGTTTTTTGATCCTGATCTGTTAGTGCCTGATCCTGATAAGTCCTTAAGTGACGGTGCCGTCGAGCCTTGGTCAAAGACATTCGCCAAATTCTATACCCAAGCCTTAGAGGGCGTTGCCAAACATTATGGCGATTCCATGCGTACGCCGTGGAAAGATTTGCGCGAGGAAACGCGCAAAACCATTTTATACGGCAGCGGGACGGAGGCCGTGGATATAAAATATCGCGGCATGGGCAAAACCATGAAAAGTTCCAAACCGTTTGAGGGGGTGATCCCCAGCCTCAAACGCCGCCTTAAAGAATCTGAAACCCCTGCCATGCATGAGGAAATGGCAAAATACCAAACCCAGCATGATTGCGGCACGTGTGAGGGGGCGCGGCTGAAACCAGAGGCCTTAGCGGTCAAAATTCATGGTGCCACCATTGCCTATGCCACATCCCTAAACATCAAAAACGCCCTGCAATGGTTTGCCGATTTACCCCAGCATTTAAGCGCACAGCACGCGCATATTGCGGAGAAAATCCTGAAAGAAATCACAGATCGTTTAACATTCCTGAATAATGTGGGCTTGGATTATATGACCCTGAATCGTGCTTCAGGCACATTATCAGGGGGGGAAAGCCAGCGTATCCGCCTTGCATCGCAAATTGGATCAGGACTAACGGGGGTCATGTATGTGTTGGATGAGCCCTCCATTGGCTTGCATCAGCGTGATAATGACCGGTTATTAGAAACCTTGCGCCGCTTGCGGGATTTAGGCAATAGCGTGATTGTCGTGGAACATGATGAGGATGCCATCAGGTCAGCCGATTATCTGATTGATATGGGCGTTGGCGCAGGGATTCACGGCGGCAGCATCGTTGCCGAAGGCACACCCGATCATGTCATGCAATGCAAGGATAGTATTACGGCTGATTATTTGATGGGACGCCGTGAAATCCCGATCCCCAAACAAAGACGTACAGGCAAAAAAGATCAAATGATTACCGTGCATAAAGCCAGCGGCAATAATTTGAAAAACATCACCGCCTCCATTCCCTTGGGCGTGATGACTTGTGTCACCGGCGTTTCAGGCAGCGGCAAATCAACCTTTACGATTGAAACCTTATTCAAAGCCGCCAGCCGTAAAATTATGCGTACACGCGAACAAGCCGCACCCCACGAATCCATTGATGGATTAGAATTTATTGATAAGGTTATCGACATCGATCAATCCCCCATCGGACGTACGCCCAGATCAAATCCCATGACGTACACAGGCGCATTCACCCCCATTCGCGAATGGTACGCAGGCCTGCCAGAGGCAAAAATGCGTGGTTACAGCGCAGGGCGTTTTTCCTTTAACGTCAAGGGCGGTCGTTGCGAAGCCTGCCAAGGCGACGGCGTCATCAAGATTGAAATGCACTTCCTGCCCGATGTGTACGTCACCTGTGAGGCGTGCAACGGCAAACGCTATAACCGCGAAACGCTGGAAATTCTGCATAAAGGCAAATCCATTGCCGATGTATTGGATATGAGTATCGAAGAAGGGCTTGAATTCTTCCGCCCTGTCCCCAAAATCCGTGACCGCCTGCAAACCCTCATGGATGTGGGATTGGGCTATATCCAGCTGGGACAGGCCGCCAATACATTATCAGGTGGGGAGGCACAGCGGGTGAAACTGTCCAAAGAACTCTCCAAACGATCAACAGGGCGTACGCTCTATATCTTGGATGAACCCACCACAGGATTGCATTTCGAAGATGTCCGCAAATTGATGGAAGTCCTGCATACTTTGGTCGATCAAGGCAACAGCGTGGTGATTATCGAACATAATTTAGATGTGATCAAAACCGCAGATTGGGTCATTGATATTGGATCTGAGGGCGGCGATAAAGGTGGTGAAATCGTGGCTGTCGGTACACCTGAAACCATCGCTCAAACCAAAGGCAGCTATACGGGGCAGTATTTGAAAGAGATTTTAGGGCGCGATAAAATCAAAAAAGCGTCTTAGCTCTTGGCTTCATCGCTGTTTTATTGTAGCCTCCGAAATCCCCCCGATAAATTGGTTGACAATATTTTTCTTGCATCTTATGTAATTCATATGTATTAAACGAGCCAAACTATATATAGGGAGTAAAAATATGACAAAAACACATTATGAAGTATTAGGGATCAATAAAAACGCTAGTGAATCAGAAATAAAAAAAGCGTATAGGGGAAAAGTAAAAACAACACATCCAGATGTAAACAAAACCAGTAATGCTGCAGACGAATTTAAGAAAGTGCAGCAGGCTTATGAAGTTTTAAGCGATAATACAAAAAAGAAAGCATATGACAACACACTTCTAAAGGAAGAAAGTGTAAGGCAGCCTTATGAATCAAGAACACAGGAACGTTCAACAAGTTCTAACAATAGTCAAGGGCATCACAAAACTACAACACATACATATAATCATGTTCAAGCATCAAGTTCAAATACAATATCACATAACATAAGTTCTGGAGTATATAATGTTGACGATGTTACCATTAACGGAAACGTCAGTGGCGGCGTTATAAACTGCGATGACATTACCATTAAAGGAAATGTCAGCGGTGGCGTAATTAATGGCGATAATGTTGTGATTCATGGTAATATGAGTGGTGGTGTTATAAATTGTGACAACATTAAGATTCATGGTAACAGAACTGGTGGTATTGTTAATGGGGAGATGGGTAACTCAAACTCTCATGGATCGTATTCTTCACAAACAATCCATTCTTCAGGAGGTCGTACGGTTGTAAATGGCAAAGCATATTCGGGGAGCGTTACCATTATTAACGGTGTAGTGTATCCTAGTTAAGATAATACACTTTTATACACCATAAAAAACGTACCAAATGATATCTCGTATGCTATTACCTAGCTTTATGTGACCTGCCCCCTATAATTAGTGCCAGATTTTAGTTCGTAAATGCGCTAAAAGAGGCATAATCTTTAAAGGCTTCAACCCAACAGGGTCATACCCCTACTTGTTCGGCGTCGTTGCATAGATCAGGATTTATTATTTTTTCACCTAGACAGTCATCCCGTGCTTGACACGGGATCTTGTTGGTTTGGCTGATTCATGCTGATCAACAAGATGCCGGATCACGTCCGGCATGACGATTCTTGGTTACGGATTGACAAAAAATAACCAAAAATTGATCCTTGCAACAACGCCAGTTACAAGGGATTTCCATCGCAAAGACCTGAAAAAAGCCGTCTAAAAAAATATATTGAACATTGTTCATTATTGTGTTATCTTTTTTAGTAAGGAAAGGAAACACAATAATGGACGCCCCTATCGCAACACAGCACACAGTTATTTTTGTACACGGCATTGGATTGACGCATCATAGTTTTTGGGCAATTAAGCGGGTATTGAAAAAAGAGCATTATCATTGCATGGGGATTACTTATCCTTCTTTAAGGGGCAGTATTGCACAATCGGCGGATTTTCTGGCGCAAAAATTGGGGGATGATTTTTGGAAGAAGCATCATCAGGTTAGCTTTGTTACGCATAGCCTAGGCGGCTTGGTTGTGGCAACCTATTTGCAAAATTACCAAGATCACATCCCCAAAGATGCCGTATCGTCCGTGATTATGATTGCGCCCCCCTTGGGCGGCAGTCAAATTGCCGATTTTTGGGCGAAAATCCCTTTATATCATTTTATATTTGGCAAAGCAGGGGCGGAGTTGACAACCTATCACCGCCAAGGCATTGTTTTTGAGCCTTGGTATAGGCTGGGCATTATCGCAGGGGATCAATCAGGGTGGTATCCTGATTCATATTTTATTTTTAAAGAACCCCATGATGGGCGCGTGACAATCGCACACACCAAGCACGCCAAAGCCGATCATGTGATTGTTCAATCTAATCATAATAGTTTGTTACGAAATATTAAGACTATTCGCCATATTCTATCGTTTCTGAAAACAGGAAAATTTTTATGACGCACAGCCCCCTTGATCTTCTGAAAACCAAGCGGTTTTTGCCCTTACTTGTCACGCAATTTTTGGGGGCGTTTCATGATAATTTATTTAAAAACGCACTGGTGGCGTTGCTGCTTTATACAAATTTTATCGCGCACAGCATGGATGTGAAATTGCTCACGACCTTGGCGGCGGCGGTGTTTATTTTGCCGCTGGTGCTGTTTTCCGCGATGGGCGGGCAGTTGGCGGATAAATACCCAAAGGATCAGATCATTCGCCTGATTAAACTGGTGGAAATTATCATCAGCCTGTTTGGGGTTTTATCCATTATGATGGGATCATTGCCTTTATCCTTTGTGACCTTATTTTTATTAGGCACACATTCGGCATTTTTTGGCGCAAGCAAATATTCGATTTTACCGCAACATTTGCAGCCGCATGAATTGGTAGGCGGCAATGCGTTGACCAATACAGGGACATTTTTGGCAATTTTATTTGGCACAATTATGGGGACAAGTTTGGTGTTATTACCGCATGGCACGATCTGGACATCCTTGTTTATTGTTTTATGCGCCCTGATTGGCTATGGGGCGAGTCGGTTTATTCCTAATGCGCCTGCGCGGGATAGCAGTATAATCATCAACTGGAATCCGTTTACAGAAATGGCGCGTATCTTAAAGTTAAGTTTCCAGCAAACAAAGCCGATCCAGCGCTCAATTTTGGGGATGTCGTGGTTTTATTTTATGGGCGGCATGTTTTTATCGCAAATTCCAAATTTTACCAAAGAAGCTCTGCATGCGGATGGGCATGTTTTAATTTTATTCCTAACATTATTTTCGGTGGGCATTGCGGCGGGGGGATTCCTGAATCATCGTCTATTGAAGGGACAAATCAATGGCACGTTTGTGCCGCTTGCGGCACTGGGCATGAGTATCTTTTCCATTGATTTATTTTTCGCCACATCCCACGCCACATTTTTAAATGATGATCAATTATGGGGCATGATGGGGTTTTTATCATACTTGCCGCATTGGCGCATTTTATTTGATATTACCGCTGTTGCGATTTGTGGAGGGTTGTATGTTGTACCGCTCAATGCCCTTGTGCAGCATGAATCGCCTGATCATTTGCGCTCACGCATTTTAGCAGGCAGTGCGGTGTTGAATGCGATGATGATTGTTTTCTCCGCCCTGTTATGCGCGATTTTGATTGGGCTGGGGTTTTCAATCTCCGCGATATTCTTGATTTTTGCCTTGGGGAATTTGGGGGCATCGCTTTATATATGCGCGCTGTTGCCTGATTATCTGTTCAAAACAATGATGCAAATCATCTTTAAAATCTGTTACCGCGTGGAAGTGCGCGGTGCAGACAATATCGCCAAAGCGGGCAAACGCGCGGTGATTGTGGCAAACCATGTCTCCTTGATGGATCCGCCCTTATTGGCGGCATTTTTAAGTGGTAAGCCGATGTTTGCGGTCAATAGCTTTGTCGCAAATTGGTGGTGGGTGCGGCCGTTTTTACAGCTGGTTGATGCATTTCCTTTGGATCCCACAAACCCATTATCTTTAAAATCCCTGATCCGTAAAGTCCAAGAAGACCGCCATGTCGTGATCTTCCCCGAAGGACGATTGACGGAAACAGGCGCGTTGATGAAAATTTATGACGGCACCGCGATGGTTGCGGATCGGACAGGGGCAAAGATTTTGCCTGTCCGTCTGGACGGTGTTCAATATTTACCTTTTGCGCGCTTAAAAGGCAAATTCCCTGTTTTTACATTCCCCAAAATCATTATTACGATTTTAGAACCGCAAGATTTTATCATTGATCCTGAAATCAAAGGTCGCGCCCGTCGTCACGCGGCAGGGCAGAAATTATTTTCCATCATGGAAAACATGATGTTTAAGACCGCGTACGCCCCTGCGCCTCTGTGGCAAGTCTTACAACAAACCGCCAAAATCCAAGGGGCAAAGGCGATTATTGCAGAAGACATCAACCATCGCCCCATGACATTTGATCGCTTATTGATTGGATCAATGGTATTGGGGAATCAATTTACCCGTTTCACAAGCGCGCGGGAAAATGTGGGCTTAATGTTGCCCAATACATTGGGCTGTTTGGTGTCGTTCTTTGCCTTACAATCCATTGGACGCGTACCCGCCATGATCAATTATTCTGCTGGGATCAGCACGATTTTATCCTGTGTTCAGACGGCGCAAATCAAGAATTTAATCACATCGCGTGTTTTTATTGAACGTGGGCGTTTGGAGGGCTTGATTGAGGCTTTAGAACCGCATCTATCTATTATCTATCTGGAAGATATTCAAAAAACGATTACATTGGCGGATAAAATTCGCGCCAAACTGACGCCGCCTGCCCTGTTTTATAAACAGGCTCAATTCGTCCCAAATGACCCTGCGGTGGTGCTATTCACATCAGGATCAGAAGGCAATCCAAAGGGCGTGGTTTTAAGCCATGCCAATATTACGGCGAATATCCAACAGCTCTCCTCTCGTGTGGATTTTAATCGTCAGGATATTGTCTTTAATGCCCTGCCGATGTTCCATTCCTTTGGTCTAACAGGTGGGGCTTTGTTGCCAGTTTTATCAGGTATCCGTACGTTTTTATACCCCAGTCCCCTGCATTACCGCATTGTGCCTGAGATGGTGTATCGTACCAATGCCACCATTATGTTTGGCACGAATACATTTTTAAAGGGCTATGCGCGTATGGCGGATGCGTATGATTTTTACCGTATGCGCTATATTTTCGCAGGTGCAGAGCGTGTGGAAGATGAAACGCGCCGCCTATATTTAGATCGCTTTGGTGTCAAGATTTTGGAAGGCTACGGCGCAACCGAAACATCGCCAGTTCTGGCGGTCAATTCCGCCATGCATTTTAAAGCAGGCACAGTTGGCAGATTACTGCCCGCCATTCAAACAAAGCTAGAGCCTGTGGCAGGGGTTGTCGAGGGCGCGAAATTACTGGTTAAGGGCGATAATGTCATGCTGGGTTATTACCTATCCAGCGCAGCAGGCATCATTCAGCCCCCTGTGGATGGGTGGCATGATACAGGTGATATTGTGTCGATTGATTCGGAAGGATTCGTCAAGATTGTTGGTCGCGCCAAACGCTTTGCCAAAATCGGCGCGGAGATGGTTTCCCTTTCCGCCGTAGAGCAACTGGCAAATGCCTGTTGGGAGGAAGACTTACACGCCGCCATCAGCACCAGTGACCCGAAGAAGGGGGAGAAAATCATTCTCTTTACTACCCAAAAAGATGCCAAACGCGTCGCGCTTGCTGCCTATGCGCAGCAGCACGGGATCAACAACCTGTCTGTGCCCAGTGAGGTGATTATGTTAGAAAAAATGCCTCTCTTGGGATCAGGCAAAACCGATTACACAGAATTGCAAAAGATAACGGAAGCCTAAAAAAGCTTTTGTATCAGGGAAATATTTTAAAACACTATATAAAATAAAACTCCATTTAAAAAATCATTCTTTTTCAGAAATGTCCATGCTATACATGTTTTATGAAACAAGATCATTTTTCTCTTTTGCATCCCCATGACCCTTCTTCTGCCCAAACATCCCAAGTGCGGGATTTTGTGGCACTATTGAAACCAAAAGTCATGAGCCTTGTGGTCTTTACAGGTTTTGCAGGGATGTGGATCGCGCCGAATTTTGATCAGCAAAACCCGATTTTAATCGCAATTGCACTGTTCGCCTTGGCGCTCGGGGCAGGGGCGGCAGGGGCGTTTAATATGTGGTATGACCGCGATATTGATGCGATGATGAAACGCACGGAAAACCGCCCAATCCCAAAGGGGCGTGTGCTGCCTGATGATGGATTGTTTTTTTCGATTTTTATGTCGATTTTGTCCGTTATGTTGATGGGATTATCAACCAATTGGCTGGCGGCAGGGATTTTGGCGTTTGCCAATTTGTTTTATGGTGTGATTTACACGATGATTTTAAAACGCCGCACACCGCAAAATATCGTGATTGGTGGCGCAGCAGGGGCATTTCCGCCGATGATTGGCTGGGCGGCAATGACGGGATCAATTTCAATATTGCCGATTTTATTATTTTTAATTATCTTTTTATGGACACCACCGCATTTTTGGGCATTAAGCCTGTTTGCGTGTGAGGATTATCAAAAAGCAGGCATCCCCATGTTAAACGTCACGCATGGCGCACCGCATACGAAAAAACAAATGCTGATCTATACGCTAATTTTATTCCCCATCACCATTGCCCCTGCCTTTTTCCCTGAAAGCTCCAGCCTTTATGGATGCGTGGCGGCAATTTTAAGCGGCTTTTTTATCTATTGCGCCTATAAGGTTTTGAAAACCGAGGATTTAGCGGCAGCAAAGCGCATGTTTGGCTATTCCGTCTTTTATTTATTCGCATTGTTTTTGGCGTTGATGTTGTTGTAGAAGACCACCAAAATTAGATGACGCAAGCTGTGGTAACTTGTAATCTTAGCGCCTTCGCGTGCAAAAGGATCTCACGCAAAGACGCTAAGGGTTTAAGGAGGTGATTTTAATTTCAAAGATTTTTTTGATAATTATTGACTATTCTTTTTATGCCTTCTTTAAAAGTTGGCATTCCGAAATTCATGAGTAAACCTAAGGGTAAATCCATAAGCCTAAGGTAAGTTAAGACTTGCTTTCCATGAACGGGAGATATGGTTTCTGTTGATTTCAATTCAATCAAAAGCTGCTTTTCAACCAAAATGTCTGCGCGAAATCCTTCGTTAAAAACCATGTTATCAAATGTAAAAGAAATTGGCTTTTGTTTTTCAACATATAATCCTTTTCTTTCAAGCATACGAAACATGACTGCTTCATAAACGGATTCCAGCAAACCTGTACCAAGGTCTTTGTGAATCTTCAAGCCACAATCAATGGCTATGGTTGCAATCTCTTCTATATCTTTTGTCATGCTTTTTTATCTTTCATAAATCTTAGCGCCTTTGCGTCTTTGCGTGCAAAAATAACCTCACGCAAAGGCGCGAAGACGCTAAGAAGGTTATAAAGGGATTTTCTATAGATTGTGGATAATATCCCATTCTAACTTTGTCACAGGCATCACAGAAAGGCGGGATTGCTTAATCAATGCCATATCCTGTAATGCTGGGTGCGCCTTGATTTCTTTTAAGGTCACAGGGCGTTTAAGCGGCGATACGGCCTTAAAATCCACCATTACAAAACGACCGCTGGGATCAGATGGATCAGGATAGGCCTGTTTGACAACCTCTACCACGCCGACAATTTCCATGCCGACATTGGAGTGATAAAAAAATGCCAAATCGCCTAATTGCATGGCTTTGAGGTTGTTCGCGGCTTGGTAATTGCGCACACCGTCCCAATGCTCAATGCCTTTTTTGACATGGTCATCCCATGACCATTTAAACGGTTCGGATTTAATCAGCCAATATGCCATATAATGTTTCCTTATTTTTTATTTTTGAACACTAAGGACACTAAGAACCACTAAGTTTCACTAAGAAAATAGAATTAGGACATATGGTACTCTTAGAAAAAGGAGTATCTCTATGTTTTTTAAATAAGTCCTTAGTGCGCCTTAGTGGTTCTTAGTGTCCTTAGTGTTCAAAAAAATGCTAACCTTTAAATTAGAAGAGCGATCTCTAATCCCAAGGATTTAATGCGGTAGAGCTTGGCTCTGTCCCCAAACTCTTCGCTAATTTCTCCAATGCCTCTACACGGTTGATGGTTTTGGGGTGAGTCGAAAAGAGGTGATCTCTGGTTCGGTTTTGATGTAGGGGGTTGATGATAAACATATGCGCGGTGGCAGGGTTTTCTTCGGCGGTATGGTTATCAATGTGCGCTGCGCCTTTTTCCAATTTTTGCAGGGCGGATGCCAACGCCAACGGATCACCACAGATCATGCCGCCATCACGATCCGCTGAATATTCGCGCACCCGTGAAATGGTCATTTGCACCAAGGATGCCGCAAGGGGGGCTAAAAACATAATCAACAAGCTGGTGATAATATTGCCCGATCTGTTGCCGTTTTCATCGCGACCGCCGCCGCCAAAAAATAAGGCAAATTGTGCCAGCATGGAAATTGCCCCTGCAATCGTGGCGGTGATGGTCATGGTGAGGGTATCATAATTTTTAATATGCGCCAATTCATGCGCAATCACGCCACGCAGTTCACGCTCGTTTAAGATCTGCATAATCCCCGTTGTGGCAGCAACGGCACCATGTTGGGGATTACGTCCTGTGGCAAAGGCATTGGGTTGCGGATTCTCAATGATATAAACGCGCGGCATGGGGATGCCTGCACGCACCGCCAGTTCCTGTGTCATATCAAACAATGCGCCTGTGGTGACTTCTTGTGCCTTATAAAGCCGCAGCACCATTTTATCCGAAAACCACCAACTGCCGATATTCATAATCGCGGCAAAGCACAGGGCAAAAACCATCCCTGTCTGTCCGCCCAATAACAGCCCGACGCCCCCAAACAGGGCGGTCATTGCGGCAAGGAGAATAAAGGTTTTCATTTGGTTCATAATGTATATTTTAGGCCTTACCACGCTATAAATCAAGTCACGATAAAATTCAGCTTGTTAAAAAATGAAAATGTGCTATCTTTTTTACCATCTTATACTGACTTTTGCATTTAGGAAAATAAAATGGCCGTATCAAGCAGCTCGATTATTCCCACAGATTATGACCCGAAATTAGACACGGGCGAATTTATGAACCCGATTATGTTGGAATATTTTCGATCAAAATTATTGGAATGGCGTGCTGAATTGGTGGGGGAATCCTCACAAACCATTCAATCCACATTGCAGAAAATTGAATTGCAGCAGCCTGATATGACTGACCGCGCCTCCGCTGAAACTGACCACGCGCTGGAATTGCGCACACGGGATCGTTACCGTAAATTGATCAATAAGATTGATTCTGCAATTCAGCGGATTAATGAAGGCGAATATGGCTATTGCGAAGAAACAGGCGACCCTATCAGTATCGCCCGTCTTGAGGCGCGCCCCATTGCGACCTTAAGTGTTGAGGCGCAAGAACGTCATGAGCGCCAAGAAAAAGTCCAGCGCGACGATTAATGTTTACGAAGGCATTACCATTAATCGCGCCTCATCTGTCCAGATCAGGGCGCATTTGATGCTGTGTTGTGGGTATAATTGCGATAAAATCGATTGATACGACAAAAGCTGTGTTTTATACGCAGCAGGCACATGATCCCATGATGTGGGGGATGGGCGATTGGTTTTGTAATCCACAATATAAATCATTGTATCGGTGATCATCAAACGATCAATTTGTCCGTTAATGATTCGATTTTCAACAATGCCTGAAATTGGCACTTCTGCCTGTGATCCTGTTTGAAAGACATGGTTGAAATCTGCATGATGTAATATTTTTAAGGTTTCATCTAAAATTTGTTGTCGTATGGTTTCTGATAAATCGCTGTGATATTGTTTTAAAATTAACGCGCCTAAATCTGCCCATTGTGTGTTGGGTGTGTCAGGTAAATATTGCAATAAACGGTGTGTGGCAATTCCACGGGCGAACCATGGTTTTTGTCGATCTTGTAACGGAGAGCGCGCCTTAATCTCTGCCTCATCATCTTGTGCGCGGGAGGGGGTAAGAGGGCGTGGCGGCATGTCTTCGGTCGCGGCAATCTTTGTGACCCAATCTGGCAACAGAATTGCATTTTCAGTTTTTAGAATAGGATCAGCATGCAGATTAGGATTGTTTTTCTCTATCATCTCTCCAGAATCCGCCATTATATAATCGCCATTTTCCAATATTTTATGGTCAGGATGATCTTGAAAAGCATTTTGTAAGGTGAAATAGGGGCTGTTTTCCAAAGGTGTTTTTTTCCCTGTATAGCCCCCAATATATAAATGATCCCGTGCGCGGGTCATGGCGACATACAGTAATCGCATGGATTCATCGCTTTCTGCGGCTTGGAAATCAGTCTTGGCTTTGCGGTAAGGATTATCACTTTCTTTGGGCAAAATTTGATCACGATGCCATAGGAATGCAGCATGATGTGCTGTTTTTGTCCACATGCCATATTGTGTTTTTGGAGGTTTGTGTAAAATTGTGTCAGGCAAAATAACAATCGGCGCTTCTAATCCCTTTGATCCATGAATGGTCATGATGCGGACTTGGTTGTAATCTTCGTTGGCGATCCGTTTAAATTCAGCCTCATTATTTTTCTGCCAAGCTAGGAAGCCTTGCAGGGTTGGGATGTAATCTTGTTCATAGCGCAGCGCATTATTTAATAATAATCCCGTAATGTCCGCGCTATCCATCCCAAAACGGGCAAAAAATGATCGTGCCGCATTTGAATCGGTGGGACAGGGGTTTGATAAAATATGCGCAATAAAATCATAGGGGCGCGCATGATGCGCTAAATTAAAAAGATTGCGAAGCCATTCAATAGTTTTTGCAATAAAGGGATCATCTTTATGGGCTTTGATTTTTTGCCATAGAGAAATAGTGCTGTGATGGATAGGTTGATCCGTTGATTGTGCATAAAGAACGTCAAAAATCTGTTGATCATTCCAACCAAGGAAGGGGGTTTTTAATAAAATCGCTAAATTCAAATCATCATCAGGTAATAAAGAAAATTGTAAACAGGCCAATATGTCTTGGACAATAATATGTTTTTTTAAGACAACGCGGTCTAATCCACTGACGGGGATTTGTTGCGCGATTAAGGATTTTGGAATTTGATGAAATAGGGCATTGCGGCTGCGGAGCAGGATCATAATATCCCCCGCTTTTATCGGGCGCATGATTTTTTCATGGGGATCAAAGATTTTTTCCCCCGAATCCAGCCATGCACGAATATTGGTAGCGATATGCTGGCTGAGTGCCATCATTCCATTGTTATGTTGAGCATTATGATAGGCACTGTTTTCCTTAGGATTAAACGCAGTGAGGTCATCGGGGTTTGTTTTTGCCGTTTGAAATAACGGCCATAAAACAACTTTTCCAGCATGATGTGCGCGCGCGACTTTGTGTTGTAAATGATCATTGACCGACATGCCAATACGGCGGCGCATCTCTTCTGTGTTAAAAAGATGATCCACGATGGATAAAACCGCCCCTGTTGAACGAAAGGATGTTTGTAAAGCCACATCACGCCATGGGCGTTGTGCGTCAATGGATCGTTTACGAAAGAAATCGCGTTTATCGCTAAATTCAATCGGATCCGCCCGTTGAAAACGATAGATTGATTGTTTTTCATCACCAACCACGAATAAGGTTCGATATTCATCAGGGCGTGTGCCATCTCCCGCAAAGAAATCATCTGCTAAGGCGGTGATAAGTGCCCATTGCTCAGGGTTTGTATCTTGGGCTTCGTCAACCAAAATATGATCGATGGATTGATCCAGTTTATATAAAACCCATTGTGCAGCGCTTTTGCTATTTTGATGGTGGGGCGTGTATAAATTGCCTTGCACCAAATCCAATGTTTTTAGGATGAGGTCATTATTATCTAAAACGCCTTTTTGATCTTTAAGCTGTGTATAGGCGGCAATTGATTTTTGTCCTAAGATCACCATGTGGCATGTATGATGAAAGAGGGAATATTGATTTAAATCATGGAAATAAGAAAGGATTCTATTTCCTTCATCCTCAAGGATACGCTGTAATTCAGGCCTTTCCTTGATTGCTTTTAAGGGCTTGCGCAGGGTTTTGTCCTTGGTCAAAATAGTGTACACATAATCAGGCCATAACTTGATCCGTTGGGATATATCTGTACAGGATAAAAAATTATCGATTCCTTGTGCTTGTTGTGTATTTTTCTCTCCTCCATCATCATATAAAACCTGCATGACATTTTTCAGCCCTATACGATTGAAATTGCCCTCTTGTGTATATTGCATAAGCAACGTATCAGGATCTTGATCAGGGTGGATTTTTAAATCCTTGGCTAACCATTCTTTCCAACCTTCATATCCTTGGTAATAATCCAGCATTTTTTGTAATCGGTGACGTTCTGCAATTAAGGAGGTGAGGTCTTTTTGAATTTGATCATAGGCAATTTCATGCGATAAAATTTCCACTGATTTTTGATGTTCAGGGGCGTTTAAGACCGAGTCAATGGCGGTATGGATTAATGATTTTTCTTTGTCGCCTTCGATCAAATCAAACTGAATGGGCACGCCTGCTTCCAAAGGAAAGCGGCTGAGGACACTGTGGCAAAAGCTGTGAATAGTCATGATTTTCATGCCGCCGCCTGCCGCATCCACCAATTCAGCAAAAAGCTGTCGCGCCCGAATAATTTGTTCCGCAGTCGGGGAATCCCCCGTTAGCTTTTCTAATGTTTTTTTCAAATCAGATTCATCCATTACCGCCCATCGTGCCAAGATTTTATGAATCCGAATGGCCATTTCTGAAGCCCCTGCCTTTGTAAAGGTCAAGCATAATAGGCGATAAGGCGGCGTCCCCTTATGAAATTTTTGGGTTTCAGGATCAAGATGCGGTAACATTAAACGCAACACACGCCGCGTTAAAACAGTTGTTTTCCCTGTGCCTGCAGAGGCACTCACCCATGCATTTGTCAGGGGGTCTGAGGCTTCTTTTTGTGCATATTCAGCCTGTATAATTGCATCTTGCATAAGGTTATTCAGGTGCTCAGATTGTGCTTTATGTCCCATAATCGCTGTCCTCATCATTTTCTGTGCCCCATTCTGCATATCGGGATAAATGGGCGTAATCATTATATTGGGGGGCGTATTCGGGGTCTGGTGTTGCTAAATAGGGCGTGCTTTCTTTGCAATAAGACAGGATTAAATTTTTTAAACCCAAATAGGTTTGATCAATTAAACCCTGTAATGCATCCCCTTTTATCGCAGTGAATTTATTTTGGTTATATTTAATAGATATATAAGAAATCTCAGCAACAATCGGATGCAGGGGTAAAGGATGCTGAAGTGAGCCATTTTGAACAATTAAGGATTCCAAGAGTAATTGTGGGCTGTATCCGGAATGAACCTCATTCTTTTTGGGGAGTGTCCCCGTTTTATAATCAAAGATAATAAACTGATTTTCATGGTCTTGGTCAATGCGATCAATTTTCGTGGTTAAAATAAAGGGATCTTGGTTTGGGAATTGTATCGTATAGCTGCCTTTTTCTTCTAAAAACAATGGTGTATATCCATTTTCGCGACGCATAATTTCATCGGCAATAAATTGTTTGGCGGTACTTTTTAGGCGCGGGCTTTCATAGTGTAATTTTGTCGCTTCAATCCCTGCATCCCTTAATCCCTGCATCAATTTCTGCCATACTATATCGCCCTGTTTTTCAACGTCTAAAGGATGGGTGCGATGTTCATCAATAAAATCATGCAAGATTTGATGAATGACCGTTCCCCGCAACGCATTTTCTGTGCCGTCAGATAATTGTAAATCTGATAAGGGACGCAATCCCAAAATATATTTCGCATAAATGCTATAGGGATCACGCAGCCATGTTTCAACAGCGGATACAGACAAAGATGTCGGACGCACCGCAACAGGCGGCGTGACATAGGGGGCGGTAATGGGTTTTATCGTCTGTGTTTGAGTCAGTAGATTTAAGTAAGTAAAATAATGTTGTGGTCTTTGTAAAGATTGTTTACAAGCCTGTAAAACCGTTTCCATACGCAACAGCCAACGCGATGGCACTGTGGGTTTTTCTTCGTCTTGGCGTGTGCGACTGATGAATACATGCGGCGCACAAACATGGCTAACAAAATCATGCGCGGCAATCCCAATCGGGTAATCCACCGATGGTAAATCATAGCGCAAACGCATTTGTCGTGACATCCATGGATCATGGGCGTTGGTATTTGGCCAGACCCCCTCATTCAATCCTGCTAATATCACAGTATCTGCTGATAATAACCGAGCTTCCATTGTGCCCAAGATTGTGATTCTGGGGTGCATCCCGTATAAAGGTCGTATATTGTGCGATGCAGCAAATATCAATAGGCATGATTCAAATTGTGCCAAAGACAAAGGCGGCATATCATGCCCATATTGCAAAATTAGATGCATCAAATCAGATAAGGCTTGTCCGTCTGATCCCTGCCATAAGGGATTTTCATCTAAGTTTGTTGATAAAGATTCTGCTGTTTCAATCAAGGCATACAGCCATTCGACAAAAGAAAAATGCCCCTGTTGCAGCATAGCAGAAATTTTTTGGAGGCTGATATAAACGCGATCCAGCATATTCATCATTGTGGATGTTGTATCATTTTGTGGGATCAGATCTTGTGTTATTCTTTTCAAGATGCATAAAGGATGCTGCTCTTTGCCGTCTTGATCATGTTGTGATTTATGTTTTAAAAATTCTAATTGCTTATGTTGATTACGCAAAATGCGTTTTTCAAGCGTGTAGATATTTGACAATTCTATCCCACATAAAGGGTGTTTAAGCAATGTCACCAAGGGTTCGAAATCAAATGTTTCGCATGTTTTTGTGTGAATACAATATTGAATAATCAACCGCATATAGGCAAAAATGGGGCTATCAGATAGGGGCATCCCCGATGAATCATCAATGACCAGCCCCCATTTTTGACATTGTGTAATGATACGGCGTGATAATAAACGATCGGGGGTTACCACCATGATTGTATGGTGTGGTTTTTCAATCGCTTCACGGATCAGCAGCGCTATTAAATCGGCCTCTTGTTGTGGGGAATCGCTTTCTAAAAGATGGATAGATTCATATGCGGATGGATCAATTTCAATATCCTGCCAAATATGTGTTGTTTGTGCAGGGCGCATGACTTCGCGAATAAAAAAATGTTTATGCGAATCTGGCTTTGATTGTACGGCGCCAACTGTGGGCAATAGGTGAAAATCATGCCGTGATTTTTTAAGGTCTAATAATAATGTTTTTAAGGCATATTGTGGATGGGTTTCATCTAAAAAATCCCATGATTGATCATCAATCTGAATATCTAAACCATCTAAAATCAAGGCATGATTGGGGTGTTGCGTGGGTTGTTTCCATTTCATCATGCTGGATAATAATTGCCGCACGGCAGGAATTGATCCGTTTAATCCTGCGGCAATAATGGTATAGGATGGGTCAGATTGCATCCATATTTGTGTCATTTTTTCTAAGATCAAATTGCGCCGTTGAACGGGGTCAATGCAATTTTGTGCGTCTAAAATCAATGGCCAATGGGTAGCTAAAATCGACAAAAATTCTGTGGTGATTTGCCAATGTTCTTGGAAACCATCATCAACCAAATTAGGTAAATCATCTAATGATCGCCCTTCATTTTGAATCATATCCAAAAATTGCCCCAAAGCATGCGCCATTTTTAAGGCATGATCCCAAGAAACATTTTTGTTTTCATCCAAAGATTTTAAATAAGGCCGCACCAAATGCGCCAATAAAATTGTGCGTTGAATGGGATGGATGGCGGCAGGAATATCAAAGAAATCATTGATTTGTGCATCTGTTAAAAAATGAGATAATAAAAAATCTTCATCAGGATCACCCACGGGACTCATACGCGGCAATAAGATCGCAGCGCCTTTGGTTTCTTGTAAAAACGCCACGCGTAAAGCACGACAGGCACGGCGTGTGGGTAGCAAAATATGGATCTTTGGTAAATCGGCAGCAGGGCATTGCTGCAATAAAAATTGCGCAATGTGATTCAGAAATTTTTCCCCCGCTGGGATTGTATAGAGAGCCGTCATTCTTTGGCTTTTGCCCCAATTTTTGGTTCAATTCCTGCACGCAGACGTTCAATATTGGCACGATGTTTAAAAACAACCAAGGCCGCAATCAAACATAACGCCAATGTGGGGAGTAGAGAATTGGTCAATATAAAATAAATCAGGGGCATTGCTGAAATCGCAACCAATGCCGATAAAGAGGAATAGCGAAAGCCAAACGCCATAGCTAACCACACTAAGCAACTGATCAATCCCGATAGAGGCGATAGACCCAAACAAACCCCCAATGATGTGGCAACGCCCTTGCCCCCTTTAAATTTCAACCAGACAGGATACACATGCCCCAAAACGGCTGCGATGCAAGCCACAGCCAATAACAGATCAGATTTAAAAAACAGATGTACCAGCATCACAGGAATGATGCCTTTTATGCCGTCCAATAATAATGTGGCGGCGGCTAATTTTTTATTGCCTGTGCGTAGCACATTGGTGCTGCCAATATTGCCTGATCCCATTTGGCGAATATCGCCATATCCTGCCATGCGTGTTAAAATAAGGCCAAAGGGAATAGAGCCACATAAATACGCAAAAATTGTCACAAAAAGAGGGATCATGATAGGGGGATCTCCGTATAAAGTTGATTCAGGATTTGTAAAGGAAGGGGGGTGTTTTTATGATGTAATCGATCTGTTTTACGTGTGCGCCCCACTGCAAAACCTTGTTTGCGACGATCTAAAATCACATCGGGTAATAAACCGCGATAGGCCTGTTTTAAGATTGATTTTAATTGACCATCTTTGTAATGATCAACATCGCGATAGCGCCATGCGGCAGAAATCATCGCCTTGCTCAGGAATGGCACGCGCGTTTCAATGGCAACACGCATGCTGGCGCGGTCAACTTTAGTTAAGACAGAATCGTGCATATAAGTATGGAAATCTAAATATTGCGCCCGTGTCTTAGATGGTAAATCGGGGCGATCATATTGGCGGTAATACCAATAATCATCATAATCATCTGGAATATGATATTGTTTTTTTATTGCCTTTTTTGCAGGATCATTGGCAATCATGCCATCCATAACATATGTCCATCGTGCCATAGGATCATTTAAGACAGAAAAGAAATTTTTACGCGCTTTGCGTTGGATTTTGCGCACAGGAATCGCAAGGCATAGCTCAATCCATTGATTTTTAAAATCAGATTGTGATGAAGTTGGGGGATTAAAAATCTCATCGGCGCGCAAATAGCGCCCATATCCGCCAAATAATTCATCGCCGCCATCCCCCGTCAGAACAACCGTGACATTCTGTTTCGCAAGACAGCAAACTTGGTATGTCGGGAAAGCAGACACATCGGCAAAAGGCTCATCATATAAAATGCGCAATAGTTCAAAATTTTTGTTTGCGAGATCATGATGAAAAACATCCGTATGGTGCGTCGCACCAATTTGATCAGCGACCATTTTGGCGTATTCTGTTTCGTCATTATTGGGATCAACATTGCCAATGGAAAAACTATGCATATTTTGAATTTGCTGGGCGGCTTCGAAACATACCGTGCTGGAATCAATTCCTCCGCTTAAGAAAAAGCCAACGGGCACGTCAGATACAAGCTGTTCCCGAATGGATTGCGCCAAAACATCTCTGATATTATCTGAATGGGATATTGCAGCTGCCATCACATCATCCAATGACCAATAACGATGCGTTTCAACGATATGGGTTTTTAAATTAAAAATCAAATAATGGGCAGGTTCTAATTTATAAATATCTTTGTATAATGTTTTGGGGCAGGGAATATATAAATAAGTCAAAAAATCATATAAGGCCGTTGGTTCGATTTTTAAGTTTTCTGCACCATAAAAATGCGTTAACGCCTTAAGCTCAGATGCCCAAGAAATATGTTGATTTTTTAACCCATAATAAAGCGGTTTAATCCCCACATGATCACGCGCTAGATAGATTTTATCCAAGGTTGCGTCATAAATGGCAAGGGCAAACATGCCATCCATGCGATCTAATAAAGACTCAATTCCCCATGCGTGATAGCCGTGCAAGACAACTTCACTGTCGCTATGGCTGTTGAAAATATACCCCATCCCTTCTAATTCTGTGCGCAGCGTTTGGAAATTATAAATTTCTCCATTCACCGTAATATGCACATTATGGGCGCTCATGGGTTGACGACCTTGTTCGGATAAATCAAGGATACTCAGGCGCCGATGCCCCAAATACACATCATTCACCGCATGATAATGCCAGCCATCGGGGCCACGATGCGTCAGGCAATGCAGGGATTCATGCGAATGATCTAAATTCGCTTCTGTTTTTAAACCTGTATGACCAAAAAGACCGCACATATTTTTTCCTTAAAAAAACGTTGATGATCTGCTATGAATATTTGAAGAAAATATAATCTATCATCTTTGGAATCAAAAACCATGAAAATATCTTATGTGATTACAGTTTATAATAAAACTGCCTTTTTACATGATGTGATCACATCATTAGCCGCCGAGCATAAAGACCCCTTAGATGCCGCGGAATATATTTTTGTGGATGATGGATCAAGTGATGAATCGGTTGCGATGATTCGTCAATTATCCAATCAATTGCCATGGCCTGTTGTGATCATTGAACAACCCAACCAAGGCGCCGCTGCCGCCACCAATGCAGGGGTGAATGCCGCACAATATGAATGGATCAGGTTATTAGATGGTGATGATTTAGTCTGCCGTGAATCGACACGCATTTTATATGAAACAGCCCAAAAATCAAACACAGAATTTGTCATGGGCAGCTATGGTTTCTTTACACAGAAACAGGATATTTTGCCGCAAATTCCGTTCACAAAGGATGATTTTGAGCTTATCGCACAAGAAGACGCCATTTTTCGCTATATTAAAAACTTCCCCAATAATTCCAGCTGTATGTTGATTAAAAAATCATTGTTTGACCGCATGGGGGGATCAGATATTCGCTTAATTTCGCCCGATTACACTTTATGCACCCGTGCCGTAGTACATAGCCCCGCCCTTGCATTGCTCAAGGATCATGTATGTTTGATGGTGGATGAGGCCGCAGGACGTCTTTCTTCGCAAAAAGGCCGCAGCCGATATGAAAGTATTTTGGCGATTTATTATATGGCACATGAAATGTTGCCGCACCGTTTGGATGTCGCGCAAGCTGTCTATAAACGCGCTTGTTCACGTTCTTATAATTACGCAAAATTCCTAAAAAACAGCCCCCTCAAACATGGGGTGCGTTATGCGTTTTCAAAAATAATGCTGCCACGTGATTTGAAAGAAGCCACCTTAAAATGCCTGAGTGCCTATACGCCTGATCAAAAAATTGAACGCCCCGAACATTGGAAACCTGCGACGATTCGAATTTTAAATCAAAAACCATGAAAATATTTTATGTGATTACGGTTTATATAGCCAAACCAAATAAAAATGATTATATCATTCGGTCTATTTACCCTTTATTTCCCTGCCTTATGACGTCATCCCGTGCGCGACACGGGATCTCCCTGAGTAGAAAATTGCCACTGATCACAGGGATACCGGATCACGTCCGGTATGACGATTCCTGTTAAGAAACACCCTAACCAAATTTATTTGGTTTAACTATAATAAAACGGACATGTCATCATATTATTAGATTTAAGTTTAGCGGTTTTTTATTGACATATAGATTCAATATAATTATTGTTGTATAGTGATTATAAAAAAAAGGATTTTTCATGACATATTCAAAAAACAAAGATTTTTTTGAAAAGGACAAAGATGGCTCATTAGTTTTTGATGTTCAGAGAGATGAACAGGGGGGTTATGTTGTTGAAACAAAACCAGATGATCCTGCGACTTTGCTCGTCAAAGATGAAAATGATCCTACATGGTTAAAGCATGAGTTCTATAAATTAGCAAAAGATGATTGCGATGCTAACTTTATCACTGAAGCCCAAAAAAGATTTGGTATAAATAAAGATGCTATTTTACAACATAAACGCACTATTGGCGTAAGCTCAATCGTTGCATTGGTGTTTGATAATGATGAGGTCAGGTTTGTCGCTGTTCAGCGCACTGCTCAAAATAATGGTGCGACCAATCAAGGTATGCTTTCGCGTTTTGGTGGTGGGGCATGTGGTGGAACTGTTGAAGGCGTTCATGGATCACAAAACCTTGCGAACCAAACCGCCAAAGAGCTTTTGGAGGAAATGCATGTTTATGTTCAAAAAGACGATAAAACGGTTGCGCCTTTAGATCTTGTGATTGAGGGGCATGAGATTGATAACACCCTAACAGGTCAATTTATGCAAGCTGTTTACACAGACCGTGCATCCATCGCACAGAAAATTGAAGAAAATTTTTTGAAAGAAGAGTGGGGGGTAGAAGCCACTAAGACCACGCTTGTTGCAAGAACCTTGGTCATTGATGGTATTACACAGCCCTTTACACAAAAAATTGATGGACAAGAGATCGTGCATAAAGTTGTTCCTTTGGATGCGTATCCGATTAATAAGAATCTTGATTTTTATTTAGATACAATTTTTGCAATCCGTATTGAGGGAATGAAAGCATCAGACATTATTATAAAAGATGGTGAAACAGATGCAAATACTGGAAAATTATTGGATCGAACAATTCGTTTGGAAACATCAGCGGAAATGTCGAAGTTACTTGATCAGCCAGATTTAATTAAATTTTCACCACCTTTTAAGGCTTTAATGGGGCAAGCTGATAAAATCGCTGGTGCAGCACGTGAAAAATATAGCCAACCAGCTGTTTTATAATGTCATGCTGGACGTGATCCGGCATCTCCTTGATCAGGGTAAATTACCTAAATCAGGGAGATTCTGCGTCAGGCGCGGAATGACTGTGTAGGGGAGGAAATAAAAAACAATAGATTTTCATGATCTATGCAGAAACCGCCTGCCTGACACTGAATCTCATGGATTATCAGGGATGTGACCTGAGCCAAAAAGAAATCGTATCAGGTGCGGAGTTAAGGTAATAATAATTTTTTGAGATCCTTGGTGACATTTTTAATTGAATTGGGCGATTGCTCTTTTCTGTTGTGAAAATAGCCGTCATTCTTTTCTTCTACAGCTTTTTTAAAGCTATTTAGCTTACCGGATTCCTGAATGTTTTCAATAACTGCGCCTCTATAATTTTCATTAAAAAGAATAGTTTCAATCTTATGATTTGAAGGGAGTTTGGTGTTCTTATCCATCATCAAAATACCATTAACAGTCAATTTATTGAAAATATCAAGGGACTTATCACCACTAACCCAGAAATGTGGTGAATCTTCTAGAAGATATTTAGGCAATGGCCAAGGTAGGATTCTTTTCGTATTCATCTCTAAATGATGGATGTCTTTAACAGGAATTTTAGTAAAATTTTCCCCATTTTTTGCATGATAGGCTCCATGTGCAGTTATTGTATATGGATTTTTTAGAGCTTTAGGATCGTGACAATCTGTATTCATTGGGTCAAAGAATGTAATATATTCTGCGTCTATTTTACATCTTACCAAGTCATTAAATCCCATCGTAATGCCCTGATTTTTTGACATATTTTTATACCTTTTTTCTATAAATATTAGTGTTCTTGATTGTATATCAAGAAAGAATCAATATGTCAATATTTTTTGAATTTAAATAAATGAACCAAAGATGTTGGAATTTCAATTCAACCAATCTATATGATTAACAAATTCAATGATTATTTTTTAAGGATAAAACGAAAATGGATACTTTTGATGCAATTTATGCGCGTCGTTCTGTGAAACATTATGATGCCAATCATAAAATGACACAGGCAGAAGAAGGTAAATTAATGGATTTGGCGATGCAAACGCCCTCTTCGTTTAATATCCAACATTGGCGCTTGGTAAAAATATCTGAACCTGCTTTGCGTCAAAATATCCGCGCTGCCGCATGGGATCAAGCGCAGATTACTGATGCGTCTTTGGTTTATGTGATTTGTGCTGATCTCAAAGCATGGGATAAGAATCCGCAATTCTATTGGCGCAATGCGCCCCAACCTGTCCAAGATTTCTTGGTACCTATGATCAAGCCTTTTTATGAAGGCAAAGAGCAATTGCAACGGGATGAAGCCATGCGTTCCGTCGGATTTATTGGTCAAACATTAATGTTAAGCGCAAAAGCAATGGGCTATGATTCATGCCCGATGATTGGGTTTGATTCTGACAAAGTTGCTGAGTTGATTAATTTACCCGCCGATCATGCGATTGGGATGATTTTGGTCATTGGAAAAGCGACACAGCCTGCAAACCCAAAAGGCGGCTTTATCGAAAAAAGCACTTTATTGATTGATAATCAATTCTAAAGATTTTGATTATGAAGCAATTGTTTTTGGGGCTGTCCCAGATAACACAAAAAAGTGTTATAATAAGGACAGTATGCGGAAGAGTCGTTTCAGTAAAAAGATACAGGATCGATTGATCGAACATTTTGTTGCGGGCACAACGGCACGTTGTGCCGCAGAGCTGATAGGCGTTAATCGCAAAACAGCCGCCTATTACTATCAAAGACTTCGTGTTCTGATCGCTTCCCAAGCAAAGCAGGCAGAACACGAAGTCTTTGATGGTGAGATTGAGGTTGATGAAAGTTATTTTGAGGATCATCATAGCGACATATGCGCAAATTTAATGGTGTACCAAAACACAATTTTGAGCTATTTTTAAAGAAATGTGAATGGCGTTTTAATAATCCATCACCAAAAGAGCAATTAAAACAATGGGTTAATAAACATCTCAAATAGTTATCTGGGACAGCCCCTTAATAATTTAAAATCAATGATAAAAGGTCAATTTATGAATATTGAAAAACCAAGGCTGTTAACAGGTGATACCCCCACTGGAAGACTTCATTTGGGGCATTGGGTTGGAACGCTGGAAAATCGTGTGCGCCTTCAAAATGAAGGGAATTATGATTGTTTCTTTATTATCGCAAACACGCATGCTTTCACAACAAGGCATGATGATCCTGCGATTATTCGACAAAACACGTTGGATGTTGCCTTGGATTATTTGGCAGCAGGCATTGATCCTGAAAAAAGCAATATCTTTATTCAATCTGAAATTCCTGCCATCACGGAAATGACGTTTTTATTTAGCATGCTGTTATCACATGCGCGTGTGATGCGTAACCCAACATTGAAACAGGAGCTAAAAGATAAAAACCAAGAAGATCGGTTTAGTTTTGGATTTGCGCTCTATCCCATAGGACAAATTGCAGATATTTTAGCATTTAGACCCTCCGTAATTCCTGTTGGTGAAGATCAGTTGCCCCATTTGGAAATGGCGAATGAGGTTGCGCGTAAATTTAATCAATTATATTGCCATGTTGATCCATGCCTTGATGATGCTGTGCAGGTTGAAAATGGTGGGCTTTTTCCGATTCCTAAGCCATTGGTGGGGCGTGTTCGTCGATTGGTTGGGATTGAATCTCCAGATCAAAACGGACAGTTACGAAAAATGAGTAAATCCAGCGGTAATGCGATTCTGCTTTCCGACTCTGCGGATTCTATCCGTGATAAAGTTATGAAAATGTACACAGACCCCAATCGATTGAAAGTAACAGATCCTGGCAAGATCGACGATAATCCATTATGGATATTTCATGATGCCTTTACTACAGATAAACAATGGTTAGAAGAGGCAAAAGATCGTTATCAAACAGGCCATATTGGTGATGTGGAATGTAAGAAAAAACTGATTGAATCAATTGTGACTCTAACTGAGCCTATGCGAACACGCCGCCAAGAGCTGGAGAAAGATATATCGGATCTTTTTTACATTCTTGCGAAAGGCACGGATAATGCCAATAAAATCGCAGAGGCAACCCTTGATGAGGTTAAGAAACATACTCATCAACATTATTTTGACAAAAGATCATTGAAATTGGGTTTTTAAGCTATGAAGCGACAAAAAATAAATTCCATATCCATTATTGGAGCTGGAATAAGTGCTTTCGCGTGTGCTTATTACATAGTAAAGCAGGGATACAGAGGATCAATATCTTTGTACGATCAATCAAGTCATCTTGGTGGCAGACTTGTCTCTCAAACTATAGTATCTTAAATTAAAGATTGGACAGCTAAAAATATCTTTTCATCTGTTTATCAAGTCATTTTTTTGAAACACTAAGGGCACTAAGCACAGATAAGTTTCACTAAGAAAACCATGTTTTCCTTAAGTTTTTCACCAATCCTTGAGCTCTTACAGATCCCTTAGTGCCCCTTAGTGGTTCTTAGTGCCCTTAGTGGTCAAAAACAAAAAGGTTTCACACTCCTGTCCAATCAATATTTTAAAACACTATAGTATTGATAATAAGTGTATTTATGAAATGGGAGCCGGAAGATTTCATGAAAAACATCATCCGCAACTTGATCAACTGTGCAAAGAGTTTAATTTAGTTCTGCCTTTATTAAAAAGGAAACAAGACATCAAAAATTTGTTGACCATAGCGCGGTTGTTGAACATCGCTAATATGCCCTTCGCCGCCATAGGAAACGCGCGCTTCAGCAATTTGTTCGGATGGGATTGTGTTGCCTAATGTTATATCTTGGGGGCGAATAATGCCTGAGAGCTGTAAGACACGTTTTTCAAAATTCACCCGAATTTCTTGTTTGCCCTGAATAACAAAATTTCCGTTTGGCAGAATTTGTGTGATGATTGCGGCTAATTTCAATTCAATCTTTTCTTGGCGATCAATTGTACCGACACCATTTGAATTGGAATTTGATGTTCCTGTTACCAAGGCGGCGGGGTTTACGGCCTCTGGTAAGACACGATTGAAGCTGCCTTCCAAGCCTAAAAGGTTTTTCAGCCCTGCATTTTCATTGCTTTGACGGGTGCGCGTGGTTGTATTATCCAATTGAGCTTGGTCGTCTATGTTAATGATCACGGTGACAATATCCCCAACGGCGGTGGCGCGTTGGTCTTCGAAAAAAGCCTGACGTCCTGTTGTCCATAGGGAATTAGGCTGCCTGTCTTCTGCGATTTGGTTGGGCATTGGCATGCTGACAGGTTTGTAATTCCGATCTAATTGGGGGTTGCTAATTTGTGTTAAAGGCGGTTCTGTTCCCACCTTTGATAAACGTTCGGTGACTGCGCATCCTGAGACGAAAAACAAACAGCCCAGCATAAAGGATAAACGCGTTATTGAGTTGAAATGAGGGATAGCACATGGTGACATGATTGATTTTCCTTATTTTGCGCGCTTATTGCAATGTGATACTGACTTCGCCATCACCTGTGACCACGCCTTGCAGATTTTTATTGCTATCGACATTGACCACACGGATTATATCGCCCTTGCTGGCTTCTTGCAAGGATTTCCCACGCGCGCTTAACTCAAGTGATCCATGTTGATAAATAAGGCGAACAAGTTCCCCACGCGCAATAATTTTGGGAGCTTCCAAATCTGTTTTCAAAAGAGGCTTGCCCTGTTGCACGACATGGCGTGGGGTCATTCCAATAATATCAACATCTTTGACCAGCTGTTGAGGGGCAAGTTTGTCTTCGTCAATTAAAATCCAATCTAAATCCCCTGTGCTGATCATATCACCATTTTGCATGGGCTGTTTTAAGATTGGCACAGACATTTGATGAATAACCTGACCAGAAACGATTTTGTCTTGATCTGCTGCTTTTAAAGTTGCCGTGAATGTTTTTTCCAAAGGTTTAAAGGCAAAATTATCGATCCGAAGGGGTAATTTATTTTCTGAAGACAGGCTGGTATTTGCCATCAGCGGAATTGTAAAACGTGGAGTTTCTCCAATAAATTCAATTCTGAAATCTCCATAAACACCTTGGTTTTTCGATAATTCTTCCATAATAGCCGTTTCGATTTCGGCCGTATCAATGTTATAAGCCGCACGCCGAATGGTTACTTTTTCTGTGGCACTGATGGGTGACCAGTTAATATTCATTGTTTTTGCAATATGGTATAAAGTGCGCGCGTTTAAAACCAAATCATTCCCCGGTAACGGCGCGTGTCCCAATATTTTATTTTGAATAGATATAGGCGCATCTGATATATTGTTAAAAATATCCCCCAAGGTAATGACATCATTATGAACCAAGCTGGTTTCTTTTAATGTTGGAATATTTTGACCTAAACTGCCTGCATTTGCAGCATTTGCTGTCGCCATAATGACAATAAACGCCGTCCCTAATGAAAGCATCAAGATCACAAGGTTCCAAAACATAAATTTTCGGGGAGGCATAGGATGTTTAGAAACGGTTTTGATCCCCGTCATTTCATTGCTAAAATCATCTGAATAATCATGGATGATAACAGAGCCTGTTTGATAAGAATGTTCATCATGTGATAAATATTGTCCATACATAAGCCAAATCCTCCTTTTTTGGTTACGGATTAAGACAATGCATATTTTGTGCCAGTTCTGATTTGGCGGTTTGTAAAATTATTTCTGGTCTTTGTGTTTCAAAATACTGTACGATCTATAAAATTATAAAAACAGGGAAATCATAATGAAAGAATTAGGAATCAATCCATTTTCAATTGAAAAAACGGATAATCAAATTAAAGCCACAAGAAATCCCAATATGATAATTGTTGAGGATAAAGAGCAGCAAAACCATTTTATGAATAAGTATAGTACTTTAAGAGCAGCATGGGAAAAAAGCAATGCAGGTCATAATCGAATTATTCGGTATAATCTGAATTTATATTTACCGCATGAAGCTCACCCAAATGAATCTTTGATTATTGAACCCAAAAATAATGAGCTAACACCACTCAGTCCCATTGATTTAATATTGAAAAGCATAGCAAAAAACTTTAATCTGTCCGCGTCAGATAAAATTCAGTTGATAGCTGCAAAAGAAGGTGATCCTGATGTAAAACAGATTGAGTTTTCTAACTTCTTTTTTGTGCCGAAACAGTCTTATAGGCTTAAAGTTCTTGATGATGGTCATTATTTAACTTTAAATTTGGAAGTGCGGATCAATGACCATAAAGTGAATAATCTACCAGCAAATAAAGGTCCAGCGTTGTAATGAATAGACAAGAAAAAGAAAAAATATTGGATTGCTTGGACAAAGTTATTAATGTTTCTATATTTCCTCTTTCTGCCTCTATGCTGTGTTTATCAGGTTTAACGCATGATTTTAATAGTGTTGGGGCGATGGCCGGCGGCATTGGCATGGGTCTTGCGTACGGATTACAAACAGACAAAAATATGTTGAAATGTGCCGCTGTGGGGTCGATCATAGGATTTTCCGCAGCCTATATTTTATAAAATTAGGGGCTGTCCCAGATAACTATTTGAGATATTGATTAACCCATTGTTTTAATTGATGTAATTGCTCTTTTGGTGATGGATTATTAAAACGCCATTCACATTCCTTTAAAAATAGCTCAAAATTGTGTT
>JBIICI010000027.1:0-14919 GCA_044238935.1 Gemmobacter sp. | reverse complement strand
TGGCTTTATCCGCTCTAGCTGTGCTTCTGATAATAAAAATAAATCACTCATGATGAATTCCTCCTCAACATAAGTGAATCACATATCAATTATCATGTAAATACATATTCAATAGGTTCTGAGCCTAATCCGCCTACGACCAAGGGGGGCTGATTAAATTCTATGCGCATTGTTTCGTCATGGTAATAGGTGCAGCCCATCATTGATTCGGTATTGATAAAAGCCAGTGAAAAAGTCGATGACCCTGCGAAAGAGGCGTAGTCTATTAATGCGCCTGCAATATCCGTTCCCCCAAAAAATGCATAGGAAAAATTGCATTTATGCATCGAAGATAGGGATAAAAAGCAATTATACAAAGTCGCATGGGAAAAATCACAGCTGCTAAGGTTTGTATGCGTTAGGTTTGCACCTGTTAGATTGGCGTGTGAAAAGTCTGCGCCCTCGAAATCTGCGTCATCCAGCATGGCATTGCTGAGGTTTTGATGTGAAAAATCTGCGTTTTTCAGAGATATATTCTGATTGACGGCATCTTCGATACAATGTTTAAAACTTTGGTAATCGCCTTGAAATAAGATTGATCCACTTTGTTTTTGTTTTATCTTATATAGTTTCATATTGATTCTCTCTTGTGCCTTTTTGTTTGGGGTAAGATTGTATTTGCACCATATGGTTGTATTCAATGATTTTGGATTTTTGGTATTTAGTCAAGAGAAAATGCAATCAATAAGTGTGTTTTTCTAAATGAATAATTTTTATAATAAGTCTTAAAAAATGTCGTACGCTCAAAAAAACATTCAACAAGCCATTGAGGTTATAAGAGAGTTCATCAGATCTCTGCCTGAAACTGCGGGCGTTTACAGGATGATTGATGCGCAAGAGAATGTTTTATATGTCGGCAAAGCAAAGAGGCTAAAGCGGCGTGTCTTAAATTATACGCAATTTGATCGGTTACCCAATCGTTTAAAGCGGATGGTGGCGCGCACGGTTCGCATGGAAGTTGTGCATACAGCGACAGAGGCAGAGGCCTTATTGCTAGAATCAACTTTAATCAAAAAATTACAACCTCAATATAATATTTTGCTGAAAGACGATAAATCTTTCCCCTATATTTATGTGACAACCCATCAAAATTTCCCGCGTGCGTTAAAATATAGAGGGCGGCATAAAGGGGTAGAGGGACGATTTTTTGGTCCTTATCTGTCTGCAAATTTAGTTAATGAGATGCTGATAACCTTGCAAAAGGCATTTATGATCAGAAATTGTAGCGACTCAATCTTTGCCAATCGCAGCCGACCTTGCTTGCAATATCATATTAAGCGCTGTTCTGCCCCGTGTGTAGGCTATGTCACACAAGAAGAATATGCCGCACAAATTCAATCTGTCGAAAAGTTTTTATCAGGCAAATCAAATGAGATCCAAGCCGAATTCGCGCAACATATGTACGATGCCAGCGATGCGATGGATTTTGAAAAAGCGGCGCAATGGCGTGATCGAATTGCAGCCATGACAACTATGCAATCACACCAAGCCCTGAATCAAGTGGCAGGGCTGTATGATGCTGATATTATGGCCTTGGCACGGACTCCAGCACAGGATCAAATTTGTATCCAAGTCTTTTTTATTCGTGGGGGGCAAAATTACGGGAACAAATCCTATTTCCCACGTTTTGATTCTGAGGAAGGGAGCGAGTCTGTTTTGTCTGCCTTTATTGCACAATTTTACAGTAACAAAGATATTCCACCGATTTTATTGACCAATCTGATCCCCGATGAACAGGATGTTTTAGAAGAGGCGCTCTCATCTATCGCGGATTCACCCTTGAAGATCATAAATCCACAACGTGGCAGTAAAAAAGCCTTGGTGGATGCGGCATTGAAGAATGCAGATATGGCCTTGGCACAGCGCCAAGCCAGCAGCCAATCTTTGGCAAAGAAAATGGATGGGCTGGGGGATTTGTTAAATTTAGTGCACCCCTTACACCGTATCGAAGTCTATGATAACAGTCATTTATCAGGTACGGATATGATTGGTGCAATGATTGTTGCCACGCGCGACGGGTTTGCCAAAAATGCCTATCGTAAATTTAACATCAAACAATCTAATGCGGCCGATGATTACGCCATGATGCGCGAGGTCATGCAACGTCGTTTTCGGGAAATATCAAAATATGCAATTGAAAATCAGAATGATCACAAGGATTCCATTCTTCGAAATTTAAAGGAAAATTTTGATCTGCCTGATTTGATTTTAATTGATGGCGGAAAGGGGCAGCTTTCCACCGTTATGGATATATTAAAGGAGATGGGAATTTTAGGGTTTTTCAAAGTTGTTGCCGTTGCCAAAGGCATTGATCGGAACGCAGGGCGTGAATGGTTACACCTTGATACAGGGGACGCATTTCAATTGCCGCATCATGACCCTATCTTACATTATATTCAAACCATTCGTGACGAAGTGCACCGCTTTGCTATTGGGGCACAGCGTCATAAACGATTAATGTCGGTTGATAAAACAACGTTGGATACCATTCCCAATATTGGAAAAGTCCGAAAAAAAGCCTTATTATCCCATTTCGGCTCAGCCAAGGCGGTTATGGATGCATCGATAACCGATCTGTGTCATGTTGATGGCATTAACAAAGCCACAGCAGAGGTGATCTATCATTGGTTTAGGGATTATTGAGGGTTATAATTTTTTATGAAAACAAAAATAATCAAATAGTTTTTCTTGCGATTTTTTAGATTTTAGTGTTTAATAACACTCACGTAATTTTAATGATTTTTTAATATTTTTGATAGTAACGGCACATAGGAAAGGATTTTTTCATGGCACAAAACCCAACGGATACACAAAACCCCTCTGAGAACCAGTCCCGCAGCGGTCTTGGTTTACCTGGTAAGGGTTACACATCTCCATTCCAAGCAGGCGGCATGAACCGTGCTGCGGCTCCTGCTTCTCCTTACGCAAGCTCAGCGCCTGCTTATGGTGCATCCAGCGCAGCAGATATGGGGCGTAAATTGGTTGTTGGTCAAGGCATCACTTTGGCTGGGGAAATCCAATCTTGTGATCATTTAATCGTCGAAGGTCGCGTTGAAGCCGCTTTAAAAGGCGCAAAAATGCTTGATATTGCTGAAGCAGGAACATTTGTTGGAACTGTTGAAATTGACGAAGCCGTTATTGCGGGTGCATTTGAAGGGGATATTATTGTTCAAGGTCGCTTGACTGTGCGCTCCACAGGAAAAATCAATGGGACAATTTCATACAAAGAATTGGCTGTTGAAGCTGGTGCAACTGTTGAAGGATCATTGACCCCATTGGGTGCAAAAGTTGCTGCAAAGAAAAATAATGATGGCGTCAGCATGTCTATGAACAGCGCCATGAACAGCGAAATTAACAAAGCTAAAACCGAAGACAACAAAGATGAGAGCTTATTTGGCGCTGACAAAATGGTTGTAAACGGTTAATAGACTGTCAAATCATGTTTTATAAAAAGCGGGGCATCAGTCTCGCTTTTTTGTTTTTAGGGATGTATCGATTAATTTATTGATTTTTATATAGCTTATCTTATATCATATAAGAAGAAAAAGCTGCCGCTTTAGGGGCTTTTCTGTTTGTAACTTGCTCAGTTTTTAAGAAGAGGAGTTTTTATTTATATGAATCCACGATTATCTTTGTTTGAATCGCCTTTATTTTTAGGGTTTGATCATTTTGAACGCACATTTGATCGATTAAAGAAAACAGCGCCTGAGGGCTATCCCCATTATAATATTGAACAGATTGGCGATACAGGGTTACGCATTACCTTGGCCGTTGCTGGATTTACACAAGATGATTTGGATATTGAAATTGAGCAAAATCAATTAACCATACGCGGCAAGCATCGCGAGTCGGAAGAGGAGGAGGGGCGCGTTTATTTATATCGCGGTATTGCAACGCGCCAATTCCAACGGAGCTTTGTTTTAGCCGATGGCATTGAGGTTGAGGGGGCATCCATGGATAATGGATTGCTGCATATTCACATGGTGCGCGTTGTGCCTGAATCCAATGCGCGTAAAATTTCGATTACAAAAAACACGGATAAACAACCACCAATGTTGAAACCAATGACGGCTCTTGAAGCGCCATTGAAGTAAGTAATATTGAATCTCTAAGGGGGATGTGTATGATTTATATTGATAATTTTGAACAAAAAAAACGTGCGTTTCTGAATACTTTATCCAGTGAGGATTTGCGTAATTTAGGGTTAAATGTGATGGCTTATATAAAGCCCGTTATAATTCATGATCAGCCTGTTTTTAGCATTCATGCTGCCGATGGAACGGTTTTATCGGTCATTGAGTCCTTACCCCATGCAAGAGATTTTTTATCGCAATTTGATTTGCATGTTTTGACTCTCCATTAAAATGCATTTTTTTAACTTTAAAATCGTTATAGTTCTGGAAAATAAAATTTTTTTATGCTAATTCTATTTTAACAAGGAATAAGCCTTTGTGAATTCGTAGAAGAGTATAAAAAATGACATCAGCAAAAGATGATTTCGGCGTTATAGCAGATTTAAACGAGGGTAAGGAATGTGAAGAATATTTAGATAATATAGCAGAACGTTTAGATGATCTTTTTGTATCATACGAGTATGGAGATGTATTTGATGACTTAATTCTTGAAACTCATCAGGTTTTTATGGATGCGTTTCATATCGCAGATTATACCTCAGCCCAAAGGGCGATTGCATTATTTAATATTATTTTTGATTCAATAGAGGAGGAAGAGTCTTTAGAGGATTCTGATCTAGATCAACTTGATTCTAATGCTCTTTTTATGGATATTGATAAAATTTCGATGATATGTCTGGAGCAAATTGACAGTATAATGCACTGTTTCTATGGTGCGGACGGCAATCGGATTGGTCGTCATGGTTTAGAAAAGAGGTTCAAGACAGAGCCATATCAAAATCTAAAAAAAGAGTTCTTTTCATTGCTTGAAAACATAGCCAAGCTTAATCCCGCTATCGGAATGGATGTGCTGGAGTCTTAGCGCCGAAAATGATTGAAAAAGATCCCTATCATACAACCCCAGCTTTGTGCAACCTTGTTAAAATACTGTTAGATCAAGAGAGAGAAATTATGAGTCTCCATCTTTTTGAAATGATGGAATCTGTTTTTATCCTTGATTCATTATCTTTAAAAGAATTGATCTTGCATGCAGCAATTGATTTAAATGTTGATGACTATTTGATACATGAGAAAAAAGCGGTTAAGAAATTTTTGCAGGACATGGCTGGCTTTATTAACCATATTAAGCCTGATATTGCGCAATCTTTAGAACCCTTACTCCTGAAATTAGAAAAAAATCTAAAAGAACAGCAAAATCTGTTGGATTCATATCCTAATCGTCCTTCTCCTAAAGCTCCTCAGAATAGACAACTTCCATGAATCTAAGTGCCCTTTATAATCAAAAAATAAATCGGCGTTTGGAATTTATGATTGCATTTTTGCAGCGTGCGGAGACTCTTGCCAAAGATTATAATCCTGATTATCTGGATAATCAGATTCAAGAGGCAATCATAACATTAAAGGACATAGAAGATCTGCGTAAGATTGAGCATCTAAATTCTTTTTTGATTGCCTTAAATTGTCATCTTGATCAGCATCGATTAACCTATATACAGCCACAAACTATGAATTATATGGCATCGTTAACCGACATTTTTTTTGAAAATGCTGCCAATATTACGAATGACGCAATTTCATCTGAAGCTGCGCTTGAATTTATTCAGCTGCATCTAAAAACAGCATTCTATTTTCGTCAAAATAAGATCGCTACAAATGATATTGAGGCACCAATTTTAAAACATCTGGATAAGATTGGTTTGTTACCTGATGAAAATGCATTGCAGGTTTCAGATTATTTTATGGATAAAGTCGAGCATAATCAAAACCCTCTTTTCAAAATTGGGGATGCCTTTATAAAAAGTGGGCATGATATTTATTGTGATTCAATTACGCAATATTACGCAAAAGAACTATATTGGGGGGAGGGATCCTATAGTATTTTTTATTTTGCGATGCATGCCTTAAAACAATTAGATTCAGGGACGCAATCGCAGTATAAAGACGCTTTAGAGCTTGCTGTTAATCATTTTCTATTGAATGTCAATACGGATCAGGTCGCATTATTTAGCGATGCCATTATGCAATATTATGATTATATGATTGCGCAAAAGAAAGCGCCGGTTGATGCGCTTATCGATCGTCATAAAGACTTAATACAGAGTTTCCCAGATGTGATAAAAGGTCAAATCATGGATATTATTCATTATATGACCAACCCAAAACCAAGCCCGTTAAACCCACCAGAAATGATGTAGGCTGTTTTTTATCTGAGTTATTGTTATCGACAGATTAAAAAAGCCGAAAGAGTTTAAAAACGCTTTCGGCTTTTGATTGTATATGCAATTTTTATATGAAATTATGCTGCCATTTTGCTTGATGTTTTCTTTTGCATCATTAAGTTTTCAAGCTCTTGGGAGGCTTCGAAGTCAGATGTCTTACAAAATGCGCCATATTCACGAGCCAAACGCTCCAATGCGGCTTGGTAAATTTGGCGCTCGCTGAAAGATTGCTCATTATCTGTGGCGGATTTTTTAAGATCGCGCAAGACTTCGGCAATGGCAACAGGATCACCTGAATTGATTTTGGCTTCATATTCTTGGGCGCGGCGGCTCCACATTGTGCGGCGGGCGCGTGATTTTCCTTGTAATGTTGCAATCACAGTATCAAAATCACTGGCGTTTGATAGGCGACGTAAGCCAGAATTAATCGCTTTTGTCACAGGGATTTTTAAACGCATACGGTCTTTTTCAAAGTTTACGATATATAAGGAAACATCAATGCCACTAATGGTATGCGTTTCTGTGCCTTCGATTTTGCCGACGCCATGCGCAGGATAGACAACGAATTCACCTGATTGAAAAGAGCTATTATCATTTGTGGCCATTTATATTCCCCTTTTTAAAAATAATTTAAAAAATCACTTGCTAAATAATCACGGTTTTGTCATTACTATCATCAACAGTAAAAAGCCGTTCAGGCTTTTTTATCTTATCGAAAAAATAGATAACGGAATTATTTAAGCGGGCTTGTTTTTACTTGCACGACCATACCCTATTTTTTGCTGTTTTGCAAGGAAATTTTAAGATTTCATTAACTGATTAAAATCTTAAGTTTTTTACGGGTTAATCACCATCGCCAGCTTTGGGGCTAAACCAATCTTTATATTTATTGGGTGTGTTTTTAAACGATTCGGCCTCAGGCAATGCAGGTTTCTTGCGCGTCAGCACCGGCCATTTCCCTGTGGAATATTGACGATTGACCTCCAGCCACTGATGTGCGTTGGGGTCAATATCAGGCAGGATCGCCTCAATCGGGCATTCAGGTTCACAGACTCCGCAATCGATGCATTCATCGGGGTTGATGACCAGCATGTTTTCGCCCTCATAAAAGCAGTCAACAGGGCATACTTCAACGCAATCTGTATATTTGCACTTAATGCAATCTTCTGTCACTACAAACGTCATGGCAAGACAAACTCCTTCATCAATATGCGTCACTATATAAAAATATAAGTGGATAATTCAATCATTTTTTCAGTTTTTCTTGCGCAACTTTTATAACTTGATTAAAAGAGTCGAAAATATTTTTCAAAAAGGATCAATATATGACGACAAAATATGGCATTATTGCGGATGTGGGCGGTACAAACGCACGTTTTTCCATTGCTGATCCTGGTGGATATTCTGAATCTACGATTTATCAATGCGCAGATTTTGACAATTTCGATGATGTCTTGGCGCAATATATGCGCGATAGTGGCTGTGCAGGTAAAATTGACACTGCGTCCATTGCGATTGCAGGGCCTGTGATGGGCGATGAATTTAAGATGTTAAATTTACCATGGGCGTTCTCATGCAAAGCGGTGGCTGCCAAATTAGGCTTAAAAGAGCTGCATTTGATGAATGATTTTGACGCCGTGGCGCGGTCAATTCCGCATCTCAAAGATGCCGATATTCGTCAAATTGGAAATGGAAAACCTTTGGAAAAACGTGCCATTGGCATTATTGGGCCTGGCACAGGATTGGGCGTTGCATCCCTATTTTGGGCAGGAACGCATTATATTTCCAATCCGGGGGAGGGGGGGCATGTGACCATGGCCGCCCAAACACAGCGCGAATTTGATATTATGAACGTGATGCATAAAAAATACCGCCACATATCCGCGGAACGTGTGTGTTCGGGTAAGGGGTTAGAAAATATTTATAACGCCATTCGTTATTACGAACAGCGCGATGATTTACCCCAGCGCACGCCGGCGGAAATCAGCGCGGCGGCGATGGATGGATCATGCGATGTGTGCAAAGAATCCTTAGATTTCATGATCAAATGCTTAGGCAATGTGGCAGGAAACCTAGCATTGACCTTAGGCGCATATGGCGGCATTTATATTGCAGGCGGCATCATCAATAAATTAGGGGATTATTTTTATCAATCCAAATTCCGTGAGCATTTCCTTGATAAAGGACGTTTAAACGAATATTTAGACCCCATTCCAACCTTTGTGGTGCAACATCAATACCCTGCCTTTGTGGGGTTGCATGCGGATTATATGGCGTTGCATAAAGAAGCAAATCTTAAAGAGTAATGCCGATTTCCTTTTGGATGGTTTTATTAAATCGATTGCGTTTAATTTCTGTTAGAAATTTTGACATCTCTTGACGCAAGCCCTCTGAACGGATGGCGGGTGTGATATTTGTGCGTGCCTTTTCATTATAGCCCTCAATGGCTTGGTACATTGCAACCGCAAGCTTTGTGATGTTGTGATTGATATTTGTGTAATTTGATAAATCTAAAACAAATCGTTCTTGTGGGATATAGGTTTCACGGTTTACAAGATTTATACCATATTTCACTTGATCGACTAACGGATAGCCTGAATGAGGTTTTAAACCGAAAAAATTCAAGGGGGATAAATCAATTTTATTGAGCACAGCCAAGGATTCTGACATCCTGTCTTTTGAGTCAATCTGAGATGCATCAATGACAAGTCCAATTTTATGATGATGGGGAATAATTCCCTTGGCTTGATGTATGGCATCGGACATGTTATTTAGTCCATCTAAAGATGAAAAATTGATCGAATAAATATCCAGATGGATTTCAAAGAAATCAATTTTTTCATTGGCAATGCTGATGATATGATCTCTCAATGTATCGGGTTCTTGAAAATCAGCATGTGAAAAAGGAAAGTGATGTGATATGGATTGGCGTTCTAAGCATAGTTTTAAAGATGCCCATAGCATTTCTGGGAGTGAAACGCCCCCAAGATGAATGGTCTGTGTTCTGATGTTTGAAAACGCACAAAGCGCATTCGCGGCATTGTGCGCATTTTCAGTATCGGATAAATTAAGTTTTAACATGTAGGAGGTTAACTCAGCATCAGAAATATATAAAAGGTGATTTAATAAAGGCAAAGAGAGTTTTTCAAAATTTAGATTATTAAAAATTCTTTTTATGTCTTTGTTATTTAGTAATTTCTGTTCGCTCATGTCTTAACCTCCGTTTAAGGAGAGTTGTGTTTAAGGTTTTTCCCATGTTTCTGGACAAACGCTAACCTGCTCTCCCGTGTTCATATTTTTTATTTCGTGGGGCTGCCCGTCCTCGAAAGGGGGAAACCATACGAAGGGTATAGACTTTTTTTCAGCATATGACAACTGTTTTTTGACTTTTTGCGGCGCATGGTATGTTTCGACCTTAAAACCGCGCATGCGCAATGTTTTGGCGGTGCCTAAAGTTAAGGCGCGTTGTTCATCGCTGGGCAGTACCATCAATATATCGGCAGGCGATTTTGCCCCAGCCTTAATATAGCCGTGATGTTTTAACACATTAAATAAGCGCGTAAAGCCAATGGATACCCCCACACCGGGTAATTTGCGATTGATAAAGCTGCCTGCTAAATCTTCGTATCGTCCGCCTGAACAGACGCTGGATGTAAATTCGGGGATGTCCAAAAGCTGTGTTTCATAAACCGTGCCTGTGTAATAATCCAATCCGCGTACAATGGATAGATCGGCGGTGATTTGACCATCGGGCACATGGCTTAAGTTTTGTAAGACGGTGCAAAGCTCCTCAATGCCTTCTTGAAAGATCGTATGCGTTATGTTTAAATCCAATAATTGTTTTTGCAATTCATCGGCACATGCAGTTTTGACTAAGGTTAGTTTTAAGATCACGCCAATTTGTGCTTCACTTAAACCACGCTCTTCACTTAAGAGCTTAGATACTTGATCGACACCGATTTTTTCCAGCTTATCAATGATGCGGGTAATAAGGGTCACTTGTTCCGTATCCTCAATTCCCAATGCGGCAAGCAGACCAATCAAGATTTTTCGGTTGCTGATGCGCATTTGGAAACGCCCAATTTTTAACCCGTCCAAAACCTCGCACATCATCGCTGCCAATTCGGCATCGAAATGCAGCGGCAGGCTGTCCACGTTAATAACGTCAATATCGCATTGTTTAAATTCACGTTCCCGCCCCAATTGCGGACGCTCCCCACGCCAGACGCGCTGCATTTGATAGCGTTTAAAGGGGAAAACCAAATCATTAAAATGCTGTGCGGTATAGCGCGCAAAGGGTACTGTTTGATCAAAATGCAGCCCTAAGCGTGCTTCTGATGCATCGCTTTCCTCAGCTTGTAGGCGTGTTAGGGTATAGATTTCTTTGTCTGTTTCACCCTTGGCGGTTAAAACGTCAATTTCCTCAACAGAAGGGGTCTCAATGGAGCAAAATCCATAAGATTCAAAAACACGGCGGATATGATCCAGCCATTGTTGTTCGACAATGCGATATTCTGGTAATAGCTCTGAAAAGCCGCTGATGGGGCGTGGTTTATAGATTTTGTCAGTCATGCCCCAATTTATACTCAAATCCCTAAAGCGGTGCAATGGATTTTATCAGATTTTCAACAATCATTACATTTTGCGCCCATGTGTAAAAATCACGCTCCCGTGTGGGAATGATGCTGGCGGTTAGGATATAGCTATCCTTGGTGGCTTGTACGCCTAAGTAAACTTCTTGGGGGAGCGTGTCTTGGTTCGCCATGTTGATAGAGGCCGCATAAATATCCAACCCAGTGCCTTTGACATTTGGGGCATATTGAATATCATGGCGCGATTCGATTAATGATCTAAAAATCAATTGATTTTGCTTTTCTAAATCCGCGCGAAAACGTTGGATTTCTGGTTGAACTTTGGGTGTGAATTGCCGCGGAATGACACGAACATAGATGCGCTGCAGGGCAACTTTGGTTTGTGCATTGTCACTGAAGTTATTTTTGTTTGGTTTTTCAATGATCACATCTAAACGACGTGGATCTTTTTCTTGGTCAACATTGATTTTCCAATCTGTGGGATATTCAAGCTGTGCATATTTATAAAAAGCAAAAGGGGTAAAGGGGATATTGATAATGGGTTGCGGTTGTGTGAATTGGATATTGTCAAAAAAAGCCTTAATCACAGGCGCGCGCTCTTTCCATGCTGTTTCAGGTGTGGCATATTCCCCGACCAACATGCCGTCGCCATTCATTTTAATCCATATTGTGACATGGTTTGATGTATCGCCTTGAACTTCGATAAAATCAGCAATAGCCATCGTATCTTTTTGCAGATTGGGATTATCGGCGACAAAAATATTGCGCTGTTTTAAGTAATCTTTTAACCAATAGCGTGCGGAAAAAGGCATTTTAAATTGCATGGCTTGGATAGAAATAGTTTCCATTCCACCTGATTTCAACGGGACTTGCAGGCGCATAATCTCATTTAAAATATTATGCGTCAGCGGTTGTTTAGGGTGATTAAAGATTTCCTTTGCCCCCACAGGTACGCGTATTTCAAAGTGTAGCGCAGGGATCACCGCTTCGTAATCGGTGGCATTTGCGTCATAAGGGGGCAGAAAAAAACAAAAGAATGTCAAAACAATCAATAAAAATCGCATAATCCTGCTTGCGTGTGTTAGGGTGGCTTTGGTATATACTATATCATAAATCCTTATAAATTGCTTATTTTTTCTGTTGAGGCTTATGGCACAATCCTTGTTTGATACCAAAAACACCCATACCGAACAATCCTATAATGCCGCGGACATTGAGGTACTGGAGGGGTTGGAGCCTGTCCGCCTGAGACCCGGAATGTATATTGGCGGCACGGATGATCGTGCCTTTCATCATTTGGTGGCGGAAATCTTGGATAATTCGATGGATGAGGCCGTGGCAGGGCACGCCAATCGTATTGAAATTCATTTGCATGAAAATCAATCGGTGACCATCACGGATAATGGTCGCGGTATTCCCGTTGATCCGCACCCTAAATTCCCCGATAAATCGGCGTTGGAGGTTATTTTAGGCACGTTACATTCAGGCGGCAAATTCTCCAACAAAGCCTATCAGACCTCAGGCGGCTTGCACGGCGTGGGTATATCTGTGGTGAACGCCCTTTCTGATAAGATGGTGGTTGAAGTTGCGCGTAATAAGACCCTGTATTCACAGGAATTTTCGCGCGGCAAAACTATGACGCCTTTGCAAAATTTAGGCGCAGTCAGTAACCGCAGAGGCACAAAAGTCACTTTTCATCCCGATGCCGAAATTTTTGGCGATGCGATGAAATTCCGCCCCACATGGATTTATCGCATGGCAAGGTCTAAGGCGTATTTATTTCGTGGTGTAGAGATTCGTTGGTCATGCGATGAGTCCCTAATTGACAAAGACCGCCCCGTACCTGTTGAGGAAATATTGCATTATCCCAATGGTTTATTGGATTTTTTGAATGTATCGCTTGAGGGCGCATCCTTTATTGGTGGCGAAGCCTTTCACGGATTAACGGATCTGCCGTCCGATGAAGGCAAGGTGGAATATGCCCTTGCGTGGTCAGAAGATGCGGCGGAAAATGTCAATTATTCATACTGCAACACTATCCCCACCCCCCAAGGTGGTACGCATGAATCGGGCTTGCGCAGTGCCTTATTAAAATCCTTAAAACAATTTGGCGAAATGTCTGGCAATAAAAAAGCCGCACAGATCACGGCGGAAGATTTGATGGTCGGTGCATCGATGCTAATTTCCATCTTTATCAAAAATCCCCAATTTCAGGGACAAACGAAGGAAAAACTCTCAAACGCTGCCGTATCAAAATGGGTTGAAATCGCCGTCAAGGATCGTTTCGATCAATGGCTCACCAGCAATGTCACGCGCGGCACGGCGATTTTGGATTATCTGATTGAACGTGCCGAAGAACGATTGCGCAAGAAAGAAAATAATAATCTAGTCCGCAAATCCGCCACCAAAAAGCTACGCTTACCCGGTAAGCTCGCCGATTGCAGTAGCAATAACCCTGAAGGCACAGAGATTTTTATCGTTGAGGGCGACAGTGCGGGCGGCTCCGCCAAACAAGCGCGTAACCGTGAAAATCAGGCCATTTTGCCTTTACGCGGAAAAATCCTGAATGTCGAAAGTGCCACGGCGGATAAAATCCGTAATAACCAAGAATTACAAGACTTAATCCTTGCGCTGGGCTGTGGTGTGGGGAAGGATTGCGATCCTAAAAAATTGCGCTATGAACGCCTGATTATCATGACCGATGCGGATGTGGATGGGGCGCATATTGCCTCGCTTTTAATCACTTTCCTTTATCGTTATATGCGCCCGTTAATTGATCAAGGGCATGTCTTTTTAGCCTTGCCGCCGCTCTACCGCCTTGTGTCTGGCACAATCAGCCAATATGCGATGGATGATGCGCATAAAGATGAATTGCTTGGCACAATATTCAAAGGGCGCAAGAAAATTGAGATCAGCCGATTTAAAGGCTTAGGCGAAATGCCTGCCAAGCAGCTAAAGGAAACCACCATGAACCCCAACAGCCGCACATTGATCCGCGTCACCCTGCCTAGCATGGCAGGGCTATTATCAAAGGCGGATTTTATGGATAGCGACATTGACCCCACCACAAAGCAGCAGCAAATTGACGACGTCGAAGCCCTCGTCAATGATTTGATGGGCAAAAACGCGGATGCGCGTTTTCGCTTTATTCAAAATAATGCCAGCTTTGTGGAAGAGGTGGATATTTAAGCAGCATATTGCCTTTTGTAATTTCTTGCGCAGATTGTGTATTTATGATAAAAATTGCCCATAGGATAAATAAAAAGGTGATGCTATGAATAATAAGTTTGCTCAAGGATTATTAGGGGTTACTTTGATTGCCTCTGTTTTGACAGGTATCTTTCAACCTGCCGCGGCGATGGATTTTGATCAAAATTCTAACCCTACGCAACAATATATCCAAGACCAAGTGGATCGCCAGAAAAATTATATCCCTGAAAATGATCCGCGCAATTATGCACCGCTTTTAACAACATTATTTAATGGTGGCAAAAGCATATTTCGTCCTGATGTGGATCTGCATAATATTGATGATGTGTGGCATGGTTTTTATCAGATGAAAGATAAATCGATTATTGAAGTGCCTTTATCCTTACAATCTGAGGGAAGCGGGTGGCGTTTAAAAGCTCTTATTCCAGATAATAAAGGTAATGTGAAACTAAAATACATTGATCCTGTGTATTTTTTAGAGCCAATCCATACGCAGCACAAACCTCAAAAACCATCTGTGCAACAGCCACAGCAGCCCCGTGCTGAATTTCCCCGTGCACATTGGTAAAGATTTTTCGTATAAATCGCTAATTTAAGACATGGGGCTGTCCCAGATAACACAAAAAAGTGTTATAAAAGGACAGTATGCGGAAGAGTCGTTTAAGTAAAAAGATACAGGATCGATTGATCGAACATTTTGTTGCGGGCACAACTGCACGTTGTGCC
>JBIICI010000039.1:0-3813 GCA_044238935.1 Gemmobacter sp. | reverse complement strand
AATGACCTTTTTCGTATTTTTGGATTTGCTGATAGCTGATCCCAATACAGGTTGCCAATTCAGATTGTGTTAATTTGCGCAGTTTCCGAAAATATCGAATCCGCGCCCCCAATTCACGATCAAAAATAATATATTTTTGATCCATAAAAATTCTCTTATGATTTTAATTATAACTTCAAACAGTGAGTCTCTTTCATGACCTTAGGCAGAATATCAAATGTAATTTTCTCTATATTATTAAGGACATGCGGTGGAATCCCCAGCTCTTTTTCATAGATAATTTCCGTGCCTCCTGCAAAACCATCTGCAGGATCGAAACCCAAAGTGCGCGCAATGTCATAAACATCTTCCTTTGATGCAGCCTCAACTTCGATATAGGGATTTAAAGCAGGCCATGTATCAATCGTGACTTCACACATTTGACGTGCTGGATGCTGCCATGCTTCGCGTGTGTTTTCTTGATAAGAAGATGGTAAAAACCCTTGATCCATAATCCATGCCACCGCATGATTCCAATCATTCGCAATGATTTCATTTTCATGCACTTGATCAATTTTAGGATGATCAGGGTTTTCATACCATTTCACCGTAGCCGTAATTTTATCCCCCTCATCACGCACACGCCCCCATCGCCCTTTAGATAAAGGGTTTTCCTTTGGTAAGTGATAGGTTTGACGCCGCATCAATGTTTCTGGCTTTGTTTTGTTATATCCTGCCTGCAGCAATCTGTTTCGGATTGTGTCAGGATCAATATTTAAGAATTTTAATTCATATTCATTGGACATGGTGGTTTTCCCTTAATTTACGCGTTCAAAAGAAAAAGAATTTTCTCAGCGATGGACTGAGAATTTGCGGCGATAATATTTCCCTCTGTTTGCAGGGTGATTTCGTGACCATTCCAATCTCTCATATATCCTCCTGCGCCTTCTATAATCGGCACAAGGCCTATAATATCATCCGCCCCACAATTTGTTTCAAAAATCCCATCAATCAACCCCATAGCCAAAAGACCATAAGCATAACAGCTAATATCATAGAATAAATATTGAAGAGAATTTTCAAGGATCATCAATCTATCAAGATCATTTTTTACAAAATCTATGGGGCTATCCGTATAGCAAATACATTCCTTAAGATTGGTTTTTTGTGATGTCTGAATTTCTGCTCCATTATAACGTGTCACATGATTTTTAATCCCAATCCATCTTTCTTGCGTGAAAGGCTGATCGATAATTCCGATATACGGCTTGTTATCCTTTGCCAACCCAATGATTATTCCAAAGCTAAGACGCCCTGAAATGAAAGATTTTGTTCCATCAATCGGGTCAATCGCCCATACATATTGAGCATCTTTGTTTTCATCGCTATATTCTTCGCCGATAATACCATGATGCGGATATTTAAGGCGTATATGCTGCCTGAGAGTTCTTTCAATTTCTGTGTCTGCAATGGTCGATGGCGAATTATCGCTTTTGATGTCAGCGTGCATTTCCTTCCGAAAATATTGCAACGCAATATTTCGGGCAATGTCGGCTAATTCAATTGCAAATTCTTCTAGGTCTTTTTCAATCATTGGGTTTTCCTGTATTGCTTAGACAGTTTGATAAGCTGATCAATTGCGACGTTGATGCTGTTATAAATTGATAAATTAACATCATTTTTATCAAAAAAACAGGGCAATTCTGTACAGGCAAAAAAGACGCTATTTATATTATCCCTCACCTTATAAGATTGAATCATTTCAAGAATATACGCCCTGCTTTCACGACTTATTTCCCCTAAGATCAGTTCATTGAAAATGATTTTATCTATGAATTCTTTGTCTTTATCATCTGGAACAATAATGTGGCTGGGTTGTCCGTTCTTTAAATAAAGCCTATCAGATAAAGATAATGATGTCCCCAAGATCAAGATTTTCTGATCACTTTTTTTCATTAAAAAATCAATGGAATGTGACACCATATTCACAAATTCAATCCCTTTAAAATCAATATGATTGATAACAAGATGAGATGAATTCGCAGGCATCCATATCAAATCAACATGATTATTTTTGAAAAAATCAATGCCTTTTTGCAGCAATTCCGTCCATTGCTCCACATGCCCAAAACTTTCCACATGATTTTTCAAAGGCTGAATATATAAAATAATTTCAGGGTTTTGATAGCGTCCTATTTGGTTATAAAAGGCACGATTCAAATTCTGAAATGCTAACGCTCCTCCTTCGGGCGTAATCGCAAAAATACCGATTTTTTTCATGTTGTTTCTTTCTTCTACAAGGAACAGTTTTTAAAAATATCTTGAGTGATTTTAGAACAATCGTTCCAGATTACCTGCGATTCTGAGCAGTCGAACTGTTGTCCTTTTTTCATTTGACCAACAATATAAGGCACTTTAATATTCAAATCAGGACGTGGCTTTACTGCACTCTTTATTATACTCTTTCTTTCAAGATAGTTACCAAATCTCTCATATTGTCAAAAACCAATTCAGCTCCTGCATCCTCCAGCCTTTGCGCATGTTGAGAATCACAATGACTCCCCCCAACAAACCCCAATACTCTCATAGAAGCTGCTTTTGCAGCTTGCACTCCTGCTATTCCATCCTCAACAACTATGCATTCATTGGGAAGCACCCCCATCCGATTAGCAGCATATAAAAAAAGATCCGGAAATGGTTTTCCCCTCTCTACCATTTGTGAAGAATAAATATGAGGAGCAAAAGAATCATATAGTCCTGTAACACCAAGCATATGGCGTAGACCAGAAACCCCTGTACCAGAGGCGATACAGCGAGGTATAGATCTAAGATTTTCTAGCGTTTCAGCTATACCAGAAATAGGTTGCAAGCGTTCAGAGAATACTTTTTCTTTTGTACTTTCGATCAAGCTCTCAAGATCAGAAGGTATATTAACCCCCTTCTCGTTCGATAATATCCTTGATACCTCATCTTGAGGAACCCCAGAGAACCTGAGAGATAATTCAGAAGGCGTTATATCTACCCCAAGAGAACGATATGCCTCTGCCTCAACTTCGGTATGTAATACCATAGAGTCTAAAACCACTCCGTCGCAATCAAAAATTAAAATCATTCTAAATTCCTTCCAGCTATAAATTGGCTAACTCGTCCACTTGAGGACAAAATAGTAGAAAAATACGCATTAACTCTCTCAAGACATCCATCATAAATTTTAGTCAATCGAGATAAGTCTGTTTTGGGTGGATTATCCCCCCATTCTTGAACATCAGCTAAAGCTATGGAAGCCCAGTCTGGCGGCACTGAGGCTGGAGTGTCCTTTCTCATATTTTTGTCGTAAGTTCACTCAATTTTTCATCCAAACTTGTGGAAAGACCTTGGCAAATATTAGCAATTTTTAAGGCGCCCTGAATATAAATTTGGCATTTTTCAACTGTCCAGTCGCAGGGAGGATCAGAAAGAACGGACTTAATATTTGAAATCTGATCAGCAAGTTTTATGATTTTAATTTCATTACTTTTTAAATATAAGCGTTCAAGCTGTGACTGTTTCCTTTGCTGTAAAGGCATCGAGGAAAATCCAACCGGATCCGTCAAGTCATTGACAAATAAGCAAATTTTTTCACCAAACAAAGATTGAATATCCTCAATTGTTGCGTGGGTATCTTCGACAACATCATGAAGCCATGCTGCAGCGATCATTGCATCGCACCCTCCTGCTTGCGTCACAAGATCTGCAACTTCAGCTAAGTGCACAGAAATTGGCTCTTGTGCCTTGTTGGGGCGAAAAAGATGCCGATGCTGATGCAGCGCAAAAACTTTAGCTCTTTCAATTAAC
>JBIICI010000026.1:0-15657 GCA_044238935.1 Gemmobacter sp. | reverse complement strand
GCGGCACAACGTGCCGTTGTCCCAGCTACAAAATGTTCGATCAATCGATCCTGTATCTTTTTACTTAAACGACTCTTCCGCATACTGTCCTTTTATAACACTTTTTTGTGTTATCTGGGACAGCCCCTAAAATTATTTTACTATATCCCTTGTTTCTCAACGCGCAATTTTTTCCATTCTTCCAATCGTTGCTGAATGATTTGTTCCTGTCCACGATTTTTTGGATGGTAAAATTCAGGGCGTGCCCCTTTTGTTAAAAGGGATTCGGGGAAATAATTTTGTCCTGAAAATGTATCTGGGGTATCATGATCATATTCATAGCCCGCACCAAACCCTTGGTCTTTCATTAATTTTGTGGGGGCATTGATGATGGCGGCAGGGGGTGGGGGTGTTCCCGTTTGTTGTACAAAAGATTTCGCCTGTTTAAACGCCGTATAAACTGCATTTGATTTTGGGGCGCAGGCAACATAAACAAGCGCTTGGGCGATTGCAAGCTCTCCTTCTGGCGCGCCTGTGCGCTCAAAAATCTGCCACGCATCCAAGCAGATTCCCATGGCGCGTGAATCCGCCAACCCAATATCCTCATACGCCATACGGGTAATACGCCGTATTAAATAAAGCGGATCTTCACCTGCATCCAACATACGCGCCAGCCAATAAAGGGCAGCATCGGGATCAGAGCCACGCACGGATTTATGTAAGGCGCTAATCAGGCTGTAATGGGCATCATCGGCTTTGTCATACAAAGGTTGGCGTTTTTGAATGAGTTGCGGCAACAGATCTTCGTCAATCCAACCCAGATTTTGTTGTTGAATGGCTTGGATCACATTTTCAACCATGGATAATAAATACCGCCCATCACCATCTGCCATATACAGTAAATGATAGCGCGCGGCAGGCGCAAGGGGAAAAGGTTTTTGATACCAAGCCTCTGCCCGTTCCAATATTTTTTCTAAATCTTTCTCCGTAAGGCGATTGAGGGTTAGGACTTGGGTGCGAGATAAAAGCGCATTATTCAGTTCAAAAGAGGGATTTTCCGTGGTTGCGCCAATTAAAATAATCGTACCATCTTCGATCACGGGTAAAAACGCATCTTGTTGTGATTTATTAAATCGATGAATTTCATCCACAAATAACAAAGTTTGCTTGCCCATTTTCCGACGTTGACGTGCGGCATCAAAAATTTTCTTTAAATCGGCAATGCCTGAGAAAATCGCCGATATTTGTTCATAATGTCCCCCATGATGCTGTTGATAGGATTGCGCCAGTAACCGCGCAAGTGTGGTTTTGCCACATCCAGCAGCACCCCATAAAATCAGGGATGGAAATTTACCCCCTGCGATCACTGCACGCAATATTCCTTTTTCCCCGATCAAATGATCTTGTCCGATCACATCAGACAGGGTTTTGGGGCGCAATTGATCTGCCAAGGGGGAATTTTGCGACGCATCTGGTAACGGATTTTGAGAGGGGTTCGGGTCAAGCTCTTCGAAAAAATCCATGGAAAATACTATCCTTTTTTATGTTCTATTTCACTGAGATTATTGGTTAGGCAATGAACGCCACCCCCATAATGAATGAAATGGCTTAAATTATGATTGATAACATCATAACCAATGGTTTTTAATCGTGATTTGAGCGCATCTGAACAATGCGCCATCACGATCACATTTCCAACCACGCGTACGTTACAGGCATAATCATAGGCATCATCCCTACTGATTTCAATTAGATATTCTGATGGATCAAGATCATAGGGGGCAAAAGCATGATGTTGAATGGTTTCAAAGGCCTCAGGACTTAACCCATCGCGATAACATAAAATATGTCCTGTGGGTAAGGGGGTGAAGCATGTATCTAAATGAAAAAAGGGTCTTTGGACATTCAGGCTGATAACGCGCAATCCGGTTAAGACAGCGATAACTTTATGAGATTCAATGGATGTTCGTCCGTGCGCTGCATATTGGGGCCCCGTGCGCAAAGCATAGCCTGACCAAAATAGATTGCGATACGGATCATATAAATGATCGCCCGTGCCTTCGCTATAATGCACATTTTGGACAAGGGCAAAATCAGGCATGGATTGCTTGGCGAATAACGATGCTTGTTCGACTTCTTCAACGCGTGTTGGGTTTGAAAACTGACTTAATAAAACCATTTTATGACCATCTGTGCGCTGGAAACATAAAAGCGGATCAGCGGTAAAGACTTGGTTATGTATATCAATTACAGGGTTTAAGAGCTGGATATTGACCCCTAAATTCTCAAAGCTTTTATATAAAGCGCTCCATTGTTGATCGGCAGTTTTTTTAAATAAATCGGGATCTTGTGAAAAGGCTGCCGCGCCGTCAATCATAAAATCATTTTCTAAATGTGATTCATCTTCGACAAAGGGGATTTTATAAAAAACAGGCGGACACATTAAAAGATTAAATGACATAAAGACTTTCTTTTATAAAGCAATTATTTTTGTTTCAAACAATATTGAAAAAGAGTAAATTATCCTCCATATCAATTCCATCTTTTTTTTACAGTTAAGGATATTTAAGATGAAAATAGGCGTCCCAAAGGAAATTAAACCTCAAGAACACCGCGTGGGTTTAGTCCCATCCTCTGTGCGTGAGCTGGTGCAAGCAGGGCATAGCGTTTTGGTAGAAACCCAAGCCGGTGCGGGCATTAATTTCACCGATGATCATTATCGAGAGGCTGGCGCCACCATTATCAACAATGCGGCTGATATTTTTGCTGAATCTGAAATGATTATTAAGGTCAAAGAGCCACAAGCGGTTGAGTGCAAAATGCTGCGTAAGGATCAGATTCTCTTTACCTATCTTCATCTGGCGGCGGATAAAGCACAGGCTGAGGCCTTGATTAAATCTGAATGTGTCGCCATTGCCTATGAAACCGTCACCGATGCCGCAGGCGGCTTGCCTTTGCTTGCGCCGATGAGTGAGATTGCAGGGCGTCTATCTGCCCAAATTGGCGCATATTATCTGCAAAAACATATGGGGGGCACAGGGCGTTTAATGTCAGGCGTTCCGGGGGTGAATGCGGCCAAAGTGGTTGTAATTGGTGGCGGTGTCGCAGGATTTAACGCGGCGCGTATCGCTGTGGGGATGGAAGCGGAGGTGACAATCCTTGAGCGTTCCCAAGATCGTATTCGGATGTTAGATCAATATTTCGGTCGCCGTGCCAATGTGCTTTATTCCACCCAAGACGCGCTGGAAAAATTATTGCCCAGTGCCGATGTTGTGATTGGGGCTGTTTTAATTCCGGGGGCGTCTGCGCCGAAATTGGTTTCAAAGCCCATGTTATCCACCATGCAAAAAGGATCCATTTTGGTTGATATAGCCATTGACCAAGGCGGATGTTTTGAAACCAGCCGCGCCACCACGCATGCTGACCCTGTCTATACGATTGATGATGTTGTGCATTATTGTGTGGCGAATATGCCGGGGGCTGTGCCTTTATCCTCAGCGATTCACCTGAATAATGCGATTTTACCTTATGCTAAACAAATTGCAGCCAAAGGATGGAAAAAAGCGTTAGATGATAATGCCCATTTAAAAAATGGCTTAAATATCTGCCAAGGCAAAATTACCTATGCGCCTGTGGCGGAGTCTTTGGGGATGGATGTGGCATATCCGTGATTGGCAGAAGAAACTAGCCAAAGAAACGAGATCTCGTGTCAAGCAGGCGTTGTTGCATGGATCAATTTATAGGGATGGTGGTGACGTGAGTTGTGCTTTTCCCCCACCGCCGTCATGCCGTGCCCTGACACGGCATCTCGTGCTTATAGGCGGGAGATGCCGGATCACGTCCGGCATGACGATTCTTGGTGCTAGATTAACAAAAAATACTCAAAAATCGATCCATGTAACAACGCCTGTCAAGCACGGAGATGGCGGCGTAGAGGGAAGAAACCAAATCATTTTTATTTGGCTTGGCTATGGCGTTATAAGAGATATTTCTGCTTAATAAATTTAGAGTCCTCAATGAAGGATTTTTTTAATGTTGTCCTTAATGAACCCATTGTTAATTGTTCTTTAAATGAGTAATCAATATCTCTTTTTTCGATACGATCAGAAAAATACTTGTGAACCTTACTTCGCTCAATTTCTACGGGAATATGGGATAATGGTGTGCCTAAACTCATCAAAATTTCATTTACCATAGCATCGTATTGGTGAAATTTTTGTCTGTGATAATTCTTGTTTTTGTCCTCTCCCAGATATAAAGCCCATTCATGAAAATCTCGAAGCAACCGTGGACTTCCTTTGATAGACATAAACTCCAAATGTTCTACAGATTTCAGGTTTTCATGAATAAAAAGCTGCATCAACCCGAAAACGTCTTTTTTATTTACGGTCTTACAATCGCCGTAGGATATATCTAAAAAAAGTTTTATATTTCTACGCAAAGCATTTAAGCTGGTTCTACTTGGTAATGCTAAATTACCCAGTGGGTTTGATTGTCTTAGAAAATCATACTGCCTATGTATATCAGTCGCTGTAATAAGATTAGAAGTTTTATTAAGCTCATGGATCAAAGGCTTTGCACGATATAAAAATTTCTCAGGACATCCCGCTCCTTGATGCAGAAAGTTATTATAGTCCATCAGCCTTTCATTGTAGGTATATCTTAATTGCTGATGAAAAGATGAGAGGTCTTCTATCTCGCTTAAGACATCTAGTGACACCTTGTTATCAATCAATAAATCCCCAAAAAAATTAAAGTTTGGATGAAGAGGGGAACTAAACCCTTTTTCTTCCAAAAGGCATATAAATTCATTGTAAAAGTTAACTACTTTTTCTATGTTATCTTTATTTCTGGCTGCTAAAGCTGCCTCCCTAAATGGAAGAATAAATTTATCAAGTAAAGATTTAGGGGCTGTCCCATTTAGAATAAGAGAACAAGACTGCTGAAAAACATCTTGAGATGTTGCACAATTTAAGAGCAGATTTGCATCCAGTCCTTTGTAATTCCATTCCCAATAATCAGATATGTCTGCTTGTTTTTTTTGATGGGAAGACTGTATATTAAAAATCCCAAAAATACTCATCTTGATTTCCTTTATCTGTGTTATCATTCTGATTAATTAATTTTGAATAATAAATCAAGATTTAAGAATCTTCGTTATGGGGCATATCATAAGTTTTTACCCAATATAATTTTTATCTTAGCCTTTTTTTGAAAACAGCGCAAAATAAAGCCAATTTGGTAAAATGGCGATGATTTTCAAGAGAAACGTAAAGATTTTAGGGAAATGAATTTCAAATGCTTTTTGATCTAACCCATCCGCAATGGCTTTTGCGGCTGTGGGGGGGGATATGATAAAGGGCATTTTGAAGTTATTTTTTTGCGTTAATTGTGTTTCCACAAAACCGGGGCTAATGAGTTTTATATCAATGGATCGTGGCGTATCGACCCGCATGCTTTGTGTGAGATTGATTAATGCAGCTTTTGTGGCGGCATAAGGTTGACTGTTGGGTAAGCCACGATAACCTGCCACGCTGCCGCACATTGCCAATTGCCCGTACCCTTGTGATTTCAACCATGGCAGGGCAATGTGGGCGACATGAAATGCGCCTAATAAATTGACTTGGATGATTTTTTCAATTTCTGGCATGTTCCATGTGTCAATGGTCATGGGTGTGTATAAAGCGGCCATAAAAATAATACGGTCAATGCGCGGCCATTGTTCTTGTAAAAAAGAGGCGGCTTCATTTAAGCTTTCAATTTTGGTGACATCTAAGGGGAAAATAAGATGTCGATCCCCCAAAGATAGATTTAAGGCTTGGAGTCTCTCTGCGTTGCGGGCGGATAGACATAGTTTTTCGCCTCGCTGATCCAGCTCTGTCGCAAGCGCTTCCCCAATTCCCGTGCTTGCGCCAATAATCCATGTATATTTAGCCGGTGTGTTATTTGTCATTTTTATGCGGTCCTGATTGTTTTTTGGAATCTTGTTTTTGCATGAAAATCGTAATTTCCGCCATGGTGAGGTTGAATTTTTTCATATAGGATCGGTTCATCAAAACCCCATCATTCATTTGCCACATCCAATCATTAAACGCCATGCGGTATGATTTATCACCAACAGGCACATCCATTACATATTGCCATTGTCCTGCATTACCGAAATTTGTGCCTTGGGCAATATTCAAAATATCATCGGCGCGGCCTGTATATTTGCCATTGCCTAAATCCGTAATGTGCCAAATACGTTGTTGTTTTTTACCGTCATAATAAACAAAATCTTCGACCAACGTGCCTTCATTGCCTTTCCAGCTGCCATGCATGTCCACATCAAATCGCATAACAACATCACCCTTACGATTTTGGACAATCCCCCATCCTTTGATCGGCCCCTCAAAATAAGATTTCAGGTCAAAAGATGGTGTTTCATGGCGATATTTTTCGCCCTGAATCCCACCGCATCCGCTTAAGCTTAAAAGTGTAGTTAAAACACAGAGTATTTTTTTCATGATGTTCATTCCTTTTGTAACAGAGGTTTAAATTTGAATAAAAGATAGGCGCTGCTGGCCTTGATTAAACAAGGTAAGAACGCATAGGTAAAGGGCATAAGAGGTGATGTTGTTGCCTGTCCTGCTTGATACCCAAAAAAGGCCAATAAAGGCAGCACTAAGCCTGTGACAATTGCCAAGGCTGCTTTTGATACAAAAGCCATTGCCGCATAATAACGCGCGGCGTAATCTTGTTTTTGTTGTGAGGCAATATAATCGGCAATAATCGCGGGGGGTAATGATAAATCTGCCCCCAATGCCATGCCTGATAAGGCGCAAATAAAACCAAAGGATAATAATGCGCCCTGAGTCACAAAACACGCCCATATAAAGGTCAAACAGGCCAAAATCATACCCGCCTTCCATGCAAAAATTTTACCATACCGCACGGCAACTTTATGCCATACAGGCATAGATAACGCCCCTGTTAAAAAATATAAAATCAAAAATAACCCTGTATAGGACTCTAAATTCAAATAATCGCGAATAAAAAATAAAACCAAAACACTGGGGATGCTGGATGCCATGGCGCTGATGGCAAAAATGCTTAAAAATAACCTGAGCCAGCGATCTTGTGTAAAACCCCAAAAATTAGACAGGGTGTTATGGCTTTTGGAATCAAAATTATTATTTTTCCACCATATTAAAAACCCAACGCCCCCGATCAAAAGAATGGGGAAAAAGCCTAAGCTCAACCAATGAAAGGCCTGTAACGGTGTTTGAAAACGTAATAGGAGAGCGGGGGTTATGGAGGCCACCAATAATCCCAATAAACCTGCCCCTTCGCGCCATGTGGTAACGGCTGTGCGTGATTGTGATGGAACGTGCCACAATCCCCCCATTGTTTGTAAATAAAGATTAAGCAAGCTAAAACCCGTACTGCATAAAAATAAAGAGCCTGCAAACCATGATAAAATCAGTGTTTTAGAAACGGTATGGATCGGGTTAAAAACGCCCAAGAATCCTAATGATAAGAATAAAAATCCTGCTATAATCAATAAAGGGCGATGCTGATCATAACGGTCAATCACATAGCCCAAAACAGGATCTAAGACAGCATCAAATGCGCGTAAGCAAAGCAACATCAATCCCATAGATGTTAGGGATAATCCAAATTGTGTGGCATAAAAATCAGGGGCATGCACATAGATAGGCAATCCCACAAACGCCAGCGGAAAAGCCAAAAGCGCATGCAGGAACAGAGATGTTTTGTGTAATCTCATTATTCCATACCTAATAATTGGCGCCGCAATTTAGGTTCGGATGTTTTTTCATTCAACCAAATGCCAAAAAAATATTTTGAAAAATCAGGATCATCAATCTGACCAATTTTTTTATTATTCAAATAAAAAATACTATGGCCGTTTTTATCGCATAGTCCTGTAATCACGTCGCCTGATTGCACATTGGGAAATATTTTGGCCATTTGATCATAATATTTTTGTTGTGTATCCGAATCGTGTAATCCAAGATTTTGCATTTCATCAATCGATCTTTTGGCAATAGCGCTCCCTTTCAAAGAGATCAGATAATGCAATTCCAACGCAAAAGGTTGCGAAAATGACCATTGCCCAGATGGGGCATAAAGTGTGGCATCATAAATATTCAGCATCATATATTTCATACGAACCTGACCCACAATGTCAGCCTTTGGCACAAATTCTTTGGCAACCATATTGGCGTTTGCCATTGTAATTGTAAAAAGTGAGAAAAAGATTGTGAAGAGTAATAATAATTTCAAACGCATGATTCTATTCCATCATATTCATACATGTAAGGCAATATAGATCAATAAGAGGATATAAAAAGGGCATCAGCTTTTATTATTTTAATTTTTTAATCACAAATTCAGCCAAAGAATTAACCGCGGGGTTATCAATACGGGCTTTTAATAAAGACACATGAATATTTGATAATTTTGGTAAAAATGACGGATCAATCGGCATCAACCAATCAGGGATCATTTGGCGCGGAAAGACGGTAATGCCCATTCCTGCTTTGACCGCGGCGATGGTGCTGCTATAGCTGGGGCTGGAAAAGGCCAGTCGCCATTTAATGCCTGCCTCTTCTAAGGCTAACATGGCGCTGTTGCGATAAACGCACGGGGTTGGTGACATCACCAACGGGATGGGTTGATCATAATCTAAGATCATCCCATTACTAACCCATTGCAAATCTTCTTGCCATATCTCAACACCATGCGGAAAATCATCGGGACGGTGCATTTTAACCAAGACCAAATCAAATTCATTCTTTTTAAACCGCCCCAACAGATTCAATGTTAAATCACATTCAATATTTAAGAAAATCCGAGGGTGCGTATGGGCAAAATCAGCTAAAACATCAGATAAAAAAACACTGGCGAAATCCTCAGGTAAACCAAAGCGGACATCCCCTTGTAATTCAGGTTGTTTGAATCGATCAATGGCCTCACGGTGCAGGGTAAAAATTTGCTGCGCATAGCTTAAGAAAATTTCTCCTGCTGCGGTTAATTGTAAAATTTTCCCCCGTACAAACAGGGATGTATCCAAGCTATGTTCTAATTTTGCAATTTGTTGACTGACGGCAGATTGCGTACGCCCCACACGATCCCCAGCCTTTGTAAAACTGCCGGTTTCTGCCACGGCTAAAAAACAATGCACGGTCAATGTATCAATATTCATTATTTTTTCTTATGCGTAATATAAATATTATTAATTTTACTTATATTAATCGTCACGATAGATTTTAATCAAGAAAAAAATTCATGGCTTTTTTGTGGTATAAGTTTAAGGATTTACAGATTTTATGACCCATTTTATTGATTTGTTTCATATTGATCGCCTCAGTTTCATTGTGATTAGTCTTATTATATTTATGGGGATTCTGATTGGTGGGTTTTCCACCCGTTATCTGCAGGGGGATTCGCGTTATCGTATTTTCTTTGGTCAATTTACTGCCTTAATCTTCAGCTTAATTGTGATGATGGCGAGCAACCATTTATTATTGTTCTTACTAGCATGGACAAGCAGCAATTTTTTACTAACGCGTTTAATGATCCATAAATCCAGCTGGCCTGCGGCTTTAGCATCGGGGCGTTTTGCCGCCAAGCATTTTTTTGCAAACAGCCTATGTTTATCGATTGCGTTTTGTATCTTATATAAGATCACGGGCACGGCCTATATTGATCAGCTATTGAAACTGGATTTGACATCTGCGGCGCATCGTGTGCCGATTATTATGGCTTTGATTTTCATGTTTATTGCGGCTTTGTTGCAATCATCAATTTGGCCATTTCATCGCTGGATTATAAGCTCTTTAAATTCCCCAACGCCTGTATCCGCATTGATGCATGCGGGCTTAATTAATGGCGGTGGTGTTTTGTTGGTACGGTTTGCCCCCTTATATTTGCAATTTCCAGACAGTTTAAATTTGCTGTTTGTGTTTGGTATTTTAACGGCCTTGCTGGGGACATATTGGAAATTAATGCAGCATGATATTAAGCGTTTGTTGGCCTGTTCAACCATGGCACAAATGGGATTTATGATGGCGCAATGTGGATTGGGTTTATTTCCTGCCGCAGTGGCGCATTTATGCTGGCATGGAATGTTTAAGGCATCCCTGTTTCTAGCTGCAGGCGCGGCAGGGCAGGAAAAACGCTTTGATACACATTACGCCCCCCATTTGCCTGATTTTATAATGGCTTTATGCTGTGGTGCGGTGAGTGCATTTTGTTTTAATGGCCTAACGCATCAGGGAAATCTATGGGATACGCATCTGATTTTAGTGATTTTGGCAGGTCTTGCAGGGGCGCAGGTCACGTTGCCATTTTTACAAAAATCGCCCTTTAAACGCTTGCCCTTGGCGCTGTGTATTGCAGTTTTAATTGGGGGGTTTTATGGCCTAAGTGTCGAAGGATTTTCTTTGATTTTAGAACCTTTGAATATCATGAAACCGCAACCGCTTAATATCTTACATGAAATGGGCGTTGTGGCGTTGATTATGGCATGGTTAGGCATGATTTTTGGACATTCCATGTTTGATCGTCGATCTGCAAAATTTAACAGCTGGCAAAAAAGGCTCTATATCCACGCCTTAAACAGCAGCCAACCGCACCCCACAACGGTGACAACACACCGTACACAATATCATTATAAATAATTTGAATTGAGATGAGTCATATGAAACAGCATGAGACAATCAAAACATATATTGCAGATAGCTGGAAAATTATTGCACCCTTCTGGCCGTTGCAAAATTTAATCGCGGTGAATCCGTTGGGTGGATTGGAAGATTTTCCGATTGAGCAGGCCATTCAAAATGGTGCGGCCTATTTCCAGCGATCCGATATCCCCAAAGGATTATTGGCGGTGAATCGGAAAACATTAAAATGGTGTCAGGCTTATTTTGATACAGATCAGGCAACCTTAACCATGCCCAAAAACCCAGCCGGTTTATTTGCGACATGGAAAGATTTGGCGCGATTTGATGCCTTGCTATATCACAAAAACACAATCAAAGACCAAAAAAAATGGCTAAAAAACCTGCCAGCCTCATCTGAGGCGGCGATTATGGTTTGTCTGGAACAATTAAATATTCCTGAAAAAGACTATGTGCGTTTTATGCGCTTAATCTTAAGCAGCCTTTCAGGTTGGGCGGGACATGTGCAATATAGGGCGCAATGGGCGAACAAAGCGTTGATGAAGGATCAGCCTCATGATTCCATTGATTACCAAAGTGATTATTTAGCCATGCGATTGGCCATTTGTTGTTTTTTATGGCCTGATGCTGTTTCGTTATTAGCATGGGATGATCAAAAAGAACAAACATCGATTTATCAAAATGCGGTGACGTTATTCCCAAAATTACAACAAGAAGAATTAAGCTATATCCAGCCACTAACCCAGAAATTAACAGAGGTTTTGTGGCATAATCCTGCTCCTGATCCTATAAAAATGATACAAACGCCAAAGGCACAGTTGGTTTTTTGTATTGATGTCAGGTCTGAGCCCTTCAGACGCGCCTTAGAGTCACAAGGCGATTATGATACCTATGGATTTGCGGGTTTTTTTGGCGTGCCGATCCAAATTCATGATCAAGTCACAGGGGATTCTTATGCGTCTTGTCCTGTCTTATTAACGCCCCAACACCATGTCACGCAAACTCCAAAATCCACCGATACATTGTCAAGGCTTTCAGATACTACACATTCTTTAGATTCTTGCGCGAAAACGGAACATCATCATCGTGGTTATAAGTCCTTGGTTGCGTTGAAAGGATTATATCAATCCCTGAAATATAATTTTGCTACCCCTTTTGCTTTGGTTGAGATTTTGGGGGCATTGAGCGGCACATGGATGGCGATACGAATTTTATTCCCAAATCTTGCCTCGCATTGGAAGAAAAGAGCCTATCAAAAAGTACGTCCGTCTATTGTCAATGTTGTGGATATTCAATCAATCAGCCTTGAAGATCAAAAGCGCTATGCTTACGGCGCGTTATGGATGATGGGATTAACCAAAAATTTTGCCCCTTTGATCCTGTTATGTGGCCATGGCAGCAGTACTGAAAACAATCCTTATGCTACATCATTAGATTGCGGCGCTTGCGGCGGCAGGCACGGGGATAGCAACGCCAAAGTCTTAGCGGCGATCTTAAATAATCCCGAAATTCGCGCATATCTGAAAGAAAAAGAAATTATTATCCCTGAGGAGAGTCTTTTTCTAGCGGCACAACATAACACCACCACCGATTATGTTGAAATTTTTGACCAAGCCATTACCAATCCTGTGATCAAATCAAAGATTTCTGACCTGCAAACTGATCTGCATGCGGCGCGTATCCTCAATGCACAATGGCGCGCAGGTGAAATGGGATTTACAATAAATAATGACCAAGCCGCCCTGAATCATGTCATGCAACGCAGTCTTGATTGGGCGCAAGTCCGCCCTGAATGGGGGTTAGCAGGTAATAATGCATTTTTAATCGCCCCCCGTGCGGTAACGCGTCATATTGATTTAAAAGGGAAATCTTTTTTACATTCTTATGATTGGATGTCTGATCCTGATTCATCGGCGCTGACAACAATTCTGACCGCCCCCATGGTGGTTGCGCAATGGATTAACAGCCAATATTTATTTTCCAGCTTTGATAATGTTGCCTATGGTTCAGGCAGTAAAATCACCCATAATATTGTTGGAAAATTTGGAATTATGCAGGGCAATGCCAGTGATTTAATGACGGGGCTTTCTTTGCAATCTGTTTATAATTCTGATCAATCCGCCTATCATAAGCCAACGCGTTTAACGACCATGATCTATGCTCCAGCGGATAAGATCGGTGCTGTGATCGCACAGCAGCCTATTTTACAAAAACTATTTGGCAATGGATGGGTTAATCTCATCTGTTTTGATCCTGAAAAACAACAAGTTTTAAGGTTAGAGCGGGATTTAACATGGTCTTTTTATGCTTAAAATACATCTTGCGTTCTGAATCAATTTGTGGCATATAATGTCTTATAAAATTGCTGATATAAAATTCGGGTGAGCTTCATAAAAAAGGCTCGCCTTTTTTGATAGATTTTTTTTGAGGTCTTATAAGGAAAGACATTATAAAATGATGAACCCGTTGGAACAGAAAATTGCTGATTTGATTGCCCCTGCAATTATTGAAATGGGTTTTCGTTTGGTCTTGGTCGAACAAACCAGCGAAGATGGGCAGGCAATTTTGCGTATTATGGCCGAAGATCCCGAAACATCCAATTTATTACTGGATGATTGCGCCGCCATCAGTCGCCATGTTGGGGCGTTGTTGGATGTTGAAAACCTGATTTCTGGTGTGTATCGCTTGGAAATCAGCTCACCAGGGATTGATCGCCCTTTGATTATCCTAAGCGATTTTGAAAATGCGCTGGGGTCAGAGGCAAAAATTGAAATCGCCCCCCCATTGGATGGACGCAAGCGTTTTCGGGGTATTTTAAAGGAAATTCATCATGCCAATGATACCCCTGAAATTGTCATTCAGGTGGATCAAACAGATTATGCGTTGGCGTTGGATACGATTATCAAGGCACGTTTGGTTTTAAATGACGATTTGATCGAAAGATCCAAAAAAATGTTTGAGGCACGCCAAAAACAAAAAGAAGAAAAAAACAAACCCACCGAAACAAACGAAATTTTAGAAATTGCACAATAACTTTTAAGGAAAAGGATCAAGCCCATGGAATTAATGCAAGTTGCCGATGTTGTTGCCAGAGAAAAAAATATTAGCCGTGAAGAAGTCTTAACGGCAATGCGCGAAGCGATTGAAAAAGCAGGGCAGTCAAAATATGGCCAAGCCCATGATATTCGCGCCCATATTAATAATCGTGGTCAAATTGAATTACAGCGTCACCGTGAAGTGGTCGCGGAATTAGATGATTTAGAAGACGAAATTCGTCAATTAACATTGGCAGAGGCGCGTCGTATCAAAAAAGATATTGAAGTTGGTGAATTTATTGTTGATATTTTGCCGCCTTTGGATTTTGGTCGTATCTCCGCTCAAACAGCCAAACAGGTCATTTTACAAAAAGTGCGTGATGCCGAACGGAATCGTCAATATGAAGATTACAAAGACCGCGTGGGGGATATTATCAGCGGCACTGTAAAACGTGTTGAATATGGGAATGTGATTGTTGATTTAGGTCAAACAGAGGCGTTGTTGCGTCGTGATGAAACAATTCAGCGCGAAATCTTTAAAAATGGTGATCGTGTTCGCGCCGTTATCTATGAAGTGCGCAAAGAGATGCGTGGGCCTTTGGTATTTTTATCACGCACAAAACCCGAATTTATGGCCGCGCTTTTTGCCCAAGAAGTCCCCGAAATTTATGATGGTGTGATTGAAATTCTTTCCGTTGCTCGTGACCCCGGAAGCCGCGCGAAAATTGCTGTTGTGTCTAAAGATCGCTCCATTGATCCTGTCGGATCATGTGTTGGGATGCGGGGAAGCCGTGTTCAGGCCGTTGTGAATGAGCTGCAAGGCGAAAAAGTTGACATTATCCCATGGACAGAAGATGTCGTAAGCCTTGCTGTGGCCGCTCTTGCCCCTGCCCAAGTCAGTAAAGTGATTTTGGATGAAGATAAGAATAAAATGGAAGTTGTGGTCGCAGAAGATCAATTAAGCCTTGCTATTGGTCGTCGTGGTCAGAATGTGCGTTTGGCATCGATTTTAATCGGTTGGGAAATTGATATTCTAACCGAAGCCCAAGAAGCAGAACGCCGCGCCACTGAATTTAATACACGCAGCAATTTGTTTATCGAGGGGCTGGATGTTGATGAAACCATCGCACAATTATTGGTGACCGAAGGATTTACGTCAATCGAAGAAATTTTCAATACACCAATTGAGGAACTTAATCAAATTGATGGGTTCGAACAGGAAATTTCAGAAGAGTTGCAAAATCGTGCTAGCAATTGGTTATCCTCACAGAAAAACCGTTTGGCAGAACAGAAAATCGCTCTTGGTATCCAAGATGATTTGATTGCAATGGAAGGCTTAAGCCCTGAGATCGTTCTGATTTTGGCGGAAAATGGCGTGAAATCATTAAATGATTTTGCTGATTTAGCCGGTGATGAATTGGTTGAGATTTTAGGCAAAGACCGCATGAAAGAAGACGCGGCAAATGCATTGATTATGAAAGCGCGTGAATCTTGGTTTAATGACGATCAAGCGGATGCGTAGTGCATAAATAGAAATAGGCATTTAAAAAGCCATCTTGTAAAATACAAGGTGGCTTTTTTGGGTTTGGTGGTTCGAAAACCCCCCTAAACCCCTAACCTCCGATACGAAATCGCCTCCGCAATATGGGGGCGTTCGATGCGCTCTGATCCTGCTAAATCTGCAATGGTACGCCCCACGCGCAACATACGGTGATAGGAACGGGCGGAAAGTTTTAATTTTTCTGTGGCTTTGACTAACAAAGCGGATGCCTCTTCACTCATGATGGCGATTTTATCCAACGCTTCGCCTTGCAGACGGGCATTGACGGGTTGTGTGATGCTGTGATTTTGGATCACTGAATCAAAACGTGCTTTTTGGAGATCACGCGCAGCTATTACGCGCGCGCGTACAATTTTGCTGCTCTCTCCTTTTTGAATCGTATGCAGGGACGTCACCG
>JBIICI010000013.1:0-53848 GCA_044238935.1 Gemmobacter sp. | reverse complement strand
ACAATTTTGAGCTATTTTTAAAGGAATGTGAATGGCGTTTTAATAATCCATCACCAAAAGAACAATTACATCAAGTAAAACAATGGGTTAATCAATATCTCAAATAGTTATCTGGGACAGCCCCTAATATTATGCTAAGCCTTAAAAACATCACTCTATCTATTCAAAACCGCCCAATTCTATCGATTGATCGTTTAGATATAAGCCCGAATAAAAACCTCTTACTGCTGGGCGCATCGGGCAGTGGTAAGACGACATTGCTTCATATCATGGCAGGGCTGCGCCGCCCTGATGGGGGGCAGATATTGTATGAGGATATGGATTTACTATCGCTATCCCCCAAAGATTTAGATGATTGGCGCGGCAAAAATTGCGGCTTTGTGTTCCAAAATTTCCATTTGTTAAAGCATTTAACCGTGGCACAAAATATTGCCCTGACCCATTTGGCGATCCATCACCCCCCTGCTCCGTCCGCGATCACTGAAATCTTAGATCAACTGGGTTTAGCGCACAAAGCCCACCACAAAGCCAGCACCCTAAGCCAAGGCGAAGCCCAGCGTGTGGCGATTGCGCGTGCCGTGATCCATAACCCCAAAATCATCTTTGCGGACGAACCCACCTCCGCCCTTGATGACCATAACACCCATCAAATCATGGATTTACTGCACCAATACGCCACAAAAAACAACGCCACCCTGATTGTTGCCACGCATGATGCGCGGATTAAGGACAGATTCGGGGCGGTTTTGACGTTATAAAGCAGCAAGCTTGACTTAATTTTATAAATATGTAAAAATATAGCCATGAAAACGGAAATCTTGATTTTTGATCTGGACAGCAGCTTGGCGAATATCGACCATCGTTTGCCCCTGATTACGCCCCCGAATAAATTATGGAATGAATTTTATCAAGCCTGTACAAACGATACGCCCAATACAGAAATCGTCAATGAATATCACCGTTTATCTAAACTCTATCCATGCTGGATTCTATCAGGGCGCAGCGAAGTCGTGCGCCCACAAACAGAAAATTGGTTAAACGCCCAAAACATCACCCCCGCACAATTATGGATGCGCCCGATTGAGAACTACCAAAAAGATTTTGAGCTTAAAAAAGCATGGCTGGATATTATCCAAACCAACCACAGCATCAAAGCCGTTTTCGAAGACCGCGATCAAGTCTGCGATATGTGGGACGCCAACAATATCCCATGCATCCGCATTGTGGATGGGAAGTTGCCTGATTTGTATAAGAAAATAACCAAATAATGGCTTTACATTATTTTGAAAATCTGCCTAAAATACCCTCAGGCGTCGTCAATAAGTCCAACACCGATTCATTTTTTCGGCGTTTTTTCATTTTGGATCAATGCCTTACAATGAAGCGGTTATAGACACCCCCCTAATACGGCGGGTCTATAACAAATTTTATCTGCTCTGTAACAAAATCATAGTTATAGACACCCCCCTAATACGGTGGGTCTATAACCTTTATCCTTGACGACACGCTCACATATCCCTTAATCTTTCAAAGAAATTCACTTTTTTTTGAAAAAGGGTTATGCGGCAGTGGCATCAGAAAATAAGGAAACCCTAAAAATCAACCTATCTGCGATCGAAGATGCCTATCCTGAATTTCGGGTCATGGAGCTGTATTTTATCCGCCTGTGTAACAGCTATATTCAAACGATATTTTGGTCGGTTTTTACCGAAAAATCATCCGCCCGCAAAAAGCTATACGCCGTCGTCACAGAAAATTTAAAGCCTAAACTCAATAAAAAAACCAAACAGATCGACGATCACGGCAAATTTTTGCGTGAATCGATTGTGCCTGATCCAGAAACAGGAAAGCTAAAATACCCAAAGGAAAAAATGGATTGTATCAGCGGTCAATTTACATCAAATCTTTTGAACAAATTTGATGATGTGATTATTGCAAGGTTCGAGGAAAAATTACGTCGGGATTATGCCATTTTTGACCGATTCAAAGATGATAAAGGCAATGAAAACACCATGACCTTTGTTCGCGCGATTGAAATTTTATACAAACGCCGCAATTATTTGGAACACTATAATGACGATAAAAAACGCAATCCCACTTATTCACACGATCAACTAATACAGGCGATGGGGTTGTTTTTATTGCCGCAAATGATGCATGAATTTGCATCCCAAGTGTATCGTTTTGAGCATAAATTGCACCCCCATATTCAAAAGCAATATTTACAATCCCACATGGTGATGCAGATTGCATCTGAATGTGTCAAACGCCGCAGGAAATCAACGCATAACAGCTTTGCCAATGAAAATACCCGTGCCAATATCAAAAATAAAAAAGAACGTAAAGCGTTGATCAGCGATACATTGCCGTGGCGGCAAGCCTATTTGGGATTACGCAGCAAAGATCACCCTTATTCTAAAACCGATTACCGCCAGCATGAATTTAAGCTGCGCTATCATTTTATTGGGGAGGCAAATTATCGTAAAATCAAAGCCATGTTGCAAAAAGATGCGCCCGATACGCCAATTCATTTCAAACGGGACATTGAGTCCGTGTATATGTTAACCGCGCGAGTGCATTTGATTATCCAATCCTATATCGGCAAAATCATAGGCGACATGACAGATGCACAATTAGATGATTTTTATGCCGCCCACCCAAAATTGGCAATGATCCGCAATCATATCGCCCATAATGGACTGTTTTGGGATATTCATGAATATCGCGATGGGCAAACTCTGTCCCTAAATGTTCAGGATGTTTTTACAGAAATCATCGCACATATTGAAAATCATCTTGAATTGGGAAAATCCGCATCCAATCGCTTTTACACCCAAATGCGCCAAATTTTCAAAGATCAGGATTACACGATTATTGACACTAACGACCCCATCAAAACCGAACATATCCGCAGGTGGAACAATGGCAATCGTTCTCTTTTGACCAAACAGGACGACAACATCACCATCGACCGCCGCAAAGTGTTTAAGAAAACCATCGCCAGCTGGCATCGCGATTTGATTATTGCGCATAAAGGGGGGTTAAAGAAACCACAGGATCAATCAAAAATCACCAGAAGATTATGCGATACTGAATCAAATTCAGTACAAGAAAAAACATCCGCATAATAATCCACTTTATAACAAAATCAGGTGATTTTGTTCTATAAATTCTGTATGATCGCGCTATGAATACAATTTCTTTGATTACTGCCTCTTTGACCGCGCGGCGGTTGAATAGTTTTTTATCTATCCTGCTGACCGCGCTGGGGGTGATGGTGGCGGTGGTGATGATATTGTTTTCGCAGCATATTCAAAATCGTATAGGCAAGCATGGCGGTGTTGATTTTATCATTGGCGCAAAGGGCAGCCCGCTGCAATTGGTGCTATCCAGCCTGTATCATATTGATATTCCCACAGGCAATATGGAATTTGATGAGGCGGAACATTGGATGCACCATCCGCAAATCAAATCCGCCATTCCGTTGGCGTTGGGCGATTCCTATCATGGGTTTCGGATTGTGGGAACAATTCAGGATTATATCAAACTCTATAATGGATCATTAGCAAGTGGCACAGTGTGGAACGCCCCATTTCAAGCCGTGGCGGGATCGGATACAGGGTTAAACACAGGGGATCAATTTATCGGAGCGCATGGATTAGAGGGCGGGCATGAGCATGCCGAAAACCCCTATCATATCACAGGAATACTAAAACCCACAGGCACAGTTTTGGATCGTTTAATTCTAACATCTCTAGAGTCCGTTTGGCATCTGCACGAAGATCACGAGCATGATCATGAAGAAAAACATGAACATGAAGAAGAAGGCGACATTACCGCCCTCCTCATCAAAACACGCTCCCATGCGGCAACGCTCAACCTATCGCGCCAAATTAACCGCAACAGCAATGTGCAAGCCGCCATTCCAGCCTATGAGGTTACACGATTAACCTCTATGTTAGGGTTGGGATCACAAACGGGGCTGGTTTTATCCATGTTTTTAATCGCCGTTGCTGCTCTTAGTATTTTTTCAGGGCTATTAAGCGTTTTGGATAACCGAATTTATGATTTGGCCGTCATGCGCACCTTGGGTTTTCACGCAAGGCGGTTGTTTTTGATGATCTTATGTGAGGGCATGATCTTGGTTGCGGCTGGTTTATTATTGGGCTTATTGATGGGACATATCGCATTTGATGGGCTTATTCAGACCATGCCCCCCCTAAAAGCCAGCGGTGCGAATGCGTGGATAATGTACCCCCAAGAGGGCGCGTTGATCGCCCTGACCTTATTAGCAGGGATATTGGCTGCATTTATTCCAGCCTACAAAGCCACAAAAATTGATATTTCAAAAAGCTTAAGCCATGGATTAGGAATATTGATTTTTATCTCTGTTTTGACGTGTTTATTTCCTTGTGCCTATGCCTTTGAATTTGACAAAAACCCTGATGAAACCACAAAAACCCTCTCTGACTACGTCAAGGATTATGTTGATGTGCCAAAGGGCGCAGTAGATTGGAAAATCTTTGGTCAAACAAAAGAAATCAAAATTGAGACAAAAGACGCGCAAGACTATGACGTCATGTATCAAAAACCTGAATTTTCCCCTGCCGTGAAGGCAATGGATAAAAAAACAATTACCATTAAGGGCTTTATGTTTCCCTTAGATGAATCCGATGCGCAAAGCCTGTTTTTACTAGGGCCTTTCCCTGTCACCTGCCCTTTTCATTATCACACGGGCGCGTCCCTGATCCTTGAGGTGCATACAGCGGATAAAAAACCCATTCAATTTAGCTATGATCCGATTGTGATTACAGGCACAGTGGAATTGGTTGCGAATGATCCTGAATATAGCGTGTTTTATCGCCTGAAAAACGCCAGATTGGTGAAATAAGATGATTGAGAGTTTCAGCGCCTATTGTAAAAATCAAAAATTACGCTTAACGCCCCCACGCCAAGCCACATTGGATATTATTCGTAAGAGTTCGAAACCGATTGGCGCGTATGATATTATCCACGCCATTGGCGCAAAGCCCACGACCGTTTATCGCGCCCTTGAGTTTTTACAAGCCCATGGCTTTGTTCATAAAATTGAGAGCCTCAACAGCTTTATTGCCTGTGGTACTGATCACCAACATCATGGATCACAATTTATGATCTGTTCACAATGTGGTGAGGTTACAGAGATTCATTTATGCGATATGCCGCATGAATTACAATCGAAAATCACCCAATCCGGATTCAAAACACACCATTGGAATACAGAAATTCACGGTGTATGTGTGAAATGTGTTTGATCTCTATTGCGCAATCAGCACATAAAACGCGCCCTCACCGCCATGACGAGGGATAGAAGTCGCGTAATCCAAAACATAGGGTGATAATGTCGCACTGGTGATCCATGCTGGAAAAGATTGCCGTAAAATGCCATAGCCTGTAAAGAGACTTTCAATCCCTTTCCCCTTGCCTGTAATCACCAAAACACAGCGTTCCTTTTGCTGGTACGCCTTTATAATTTGGGATTCCAATGTGATGCGTGCGTGATCCTTTCCCATACCATGCAAATCAACGATACGCTGCCATGGAATTTGCCCACGGCGTAATTTTTGATAAAGGCTGCGATTTGTACGCGGCATAGCTGTTTGTTCTGAGGGCAAAGAGAGCGGCGTGATGGTTTTCCCAATTTTTTGCAACTGATCCAAGGATAATAGAAAAGGCTCATCTTTTTGAGGCATAGTCTGTGATTGAACAGGCACATTCACATGCTGATCCACGGGTGATTTATGAATAGATTGAATGGATTGTGTTACATAACGCCATAATAAATTTCCCTCTTTCTCTCTATCAGAAGGAAGTTTGTTTTTTTGAAGCCATTTATGTTTAAAATCATCATCATGCATCTGCATATTTATATCGCAAAATTGCGTAAAAAAAAAGCTCTGAATAAAGACATATATCTTTACAGAGCTTTTTTATAAAAGAATTTTTTAAAGATTAATCATCATAATTAATCGTCGCGACGTTTGCGATCCATCTTCCGACTACGGCGGATGTTTTCTGCCAATTCGCGTTTTTTGATTTCACTAGGTTTTTCATAGTGACGACGATCTTTCATCTCACGAAACACACCTTCGCGCTGCAATTTCTTTTTCAAGACACGCAATGCTTGGTCAATGTTATTATCTCTAACGTTTACGGTAACCAATTAATATCACCCCTTCCTTCGTGGATTTTTCAATATCTAAAATGTTGACTATGAATTTAGCCTATCACAAAAATATTAAGATCTTGAATTAAGCTATTTTGTAAGAAAACACAAGTGTTTTTTACTGTTCAATTCTTTTCCCTAAAAAATTTGAGAAATCAAATCCGCCAGCTGAGCTTTGTGTTGTTTGCTTTTCTTCAATTTCAGGCTCTTGCTGAACATCGGCTAATGTTTTTCCTTGAGCTTTTAAGGCTTTTTCTAAAACGCGCTGAAATTCTTCATAGGTACACATGCCTAAATCCGCAGGATGCTTTGCAACAATTTCCACCATATTTGCATGTTCTTTATTGCGAATCTTATCGATTGTTGGCTTTGTTGTCCCGATCAGTTTGCAAATTTGCGCATCTGTGATTTCAGGGTGCTTTTTAATAATGAAATAAATCGCATCTGGCTTATCACCGCGTTTAGATACAGGCGTGTATTTTGGCCCTTTTGCACGATTTTTAACCGTTGGCAACGCTGATTTTGTCATTTTCAATGTTGCTGTGATATTTTTTTCACAACGTTCAATTTCTTCCTTGGTTAATTCCTTATGTTCAATCGGGTTACGCCCAACGATCCCATATCCCATTTCACCGTCAGCGATGGCTTGGATTTCAATCAAATGCATTCCTGTAAAAGCCGCGATTTGTTCAAAATCCAGCGCTGTATTATCAATCAACCATGTGGCTGTTGCCATTGGCATCAACAAATCTGTTTGTTTTTCGTATTTCATCGCTTTGTTCCTTACAATAATAAATCAATGTGTCTAAAAATATTGATACGCCAAAATATGACCAGCCTCTCTTGTTTCAAAAGGCTGCCCCGCATCGATTTATAAGATGATAATGGGGGAAATATTCTGGCTTTACTATAGGCGCTTTATTTTTAAAAATCAAATAAATTTTAAACCTCTTTTTAAATCTTGGCAAATAAGATAGAGGCGTATATAAAGAACAGATTCCATCATTACAAAACGATAAAAACGGAAATAAACCATGCGCATTGAACAAGAACTCAAGCTCGATTTCAAAGACGTCCTTATCCGCCCCAAACGATCCACATTAGTCAGCCGTAAGGATGTTAGCCTAAACCGTCCTTATAAAATGAAATGGTCAGGTCATACATTGGATGGCGTTCCGATTATCGCCGCCAATATGGATAGTGTGGGTACAATGAAAATGGCGCGTGCTTTTCATGCCTTAGGCGATGGTTGCACAGTGGCACTTCATAAACATTATGATATTGCAGCGCTGCAAGAATTTTTTCAAACCCCTGAATCCATAAATGCATGGTACAGCATGGGTGTCGTTGAGCATGATTTTGAAAAATTCAAGGCGGTATTTGATGCAAAACCCCAATATTTAAACAAGCTTTGTATTGATGTTGCTAATGGATATAGCGAACGTTTCGTCGATTACCTCAAAAAAATGCGGGATCACTTCCCTGATCTTACCATCATGGCCGGCAATGTTGTCACAGGCGAAATGGTCGAAGAGTTAATTTTAGGCGGTGCCGATATTGTCAAAGCCGGTATCGGCCCCGGCAGCGTGTGTACAACACGCAAAATGACCGGTGTTGGATACCCCCAATTATCCGCGGTTATTGAATGTGCCGATGCCGCGCATGGATTGGGCGGATTAATCTGTTCTGATGGCGGCTGTACTGTTCCGGGGGATTTAGCAAAGGCCTTTGGGGCTGGCGCCGATTTCGTGATGTTAGGCGGTATGTTAGCAGGTCACGACCAAAGCGAAGGTGAAATCATCACAGATATTCACGGTAAAAAATACATGCAATTTTATGGAATGAGCAGCGATACAGCCATGACCAAGCATGCAGGTGGCGTTGCTGAATATCGCGCCAGCGAAGGCAAAACTGTCCAAGTTGCCTATCGCGGCGATGTCAAACAAACCTTACAAGATATTTTAGGTGGGATTCGTTCCGCCTGTACCTATGTTGGCGCCAAACATTTAAAAGAATTATCCAAACGCACAACTTTTATTCGCGTTACACAACAGATCAATAATGTCTTTGGTGAATCATAAAAATAATCAGTTTATACAGAAAGCATAAAAACATGACACAGTCCATCGAACACACCACTGAAACCAAGCAGCGCTTACAAGAAAGTGCACAAAATTGCTATAAAGCCTATGAGGAATGGATCAGCAATCGTGGAACTACCCAACAAGAAGCTTTACAAGAGGCTTTGCATGAACTTCGTAAAGTCACATGTCGTTTAGAAATTGATTTGGCGATTAATGACCGCCAAGATTCCTCCTCACGCCCCTTGCCGATTCCACAGCATCGCAGTGCCCGCAATCCTGAGCAACAAAGCCAGAGCCAAGCGCAAGCCCATGTGCAGAATCATGCGCAAAATAATGCCCCACGTCAGCGTGATCAACAGCGCAGCAACACACCTAAATATACATTGCCAAAACAAGATTTACAAAAATCAGGAAATGATGTGGCGCGTGAATCTGTAACAACAGAAACATCCCCTCAAGCCGCCGCGGCACCGACATCTCCGACGGTTGTAAAAACCATCCGCCGCCGCCGTCCTGACACAGAAACCACAATAACGGACACTTCTGAATCAGAATAAAAGCTGTCCTTTGTTTCCTTGTTTTTAAAGCCTATCCTCATATTTTAAGCGCATATGGCAGGCTTGCGCCATTACCAATTCCTCATTCGTGGGGATGGTATGGATGTCAAAATCACCCACCCATCGTAAATGTTGTGTGATTTTTTCGCGGATAATGGGGGCGTTTTCACCGATTCCTCCTGTGAAGACAAGGGCATCTATCCCCCCAATGGATGGCAATAAGCTTGCGATTTGCTTGGCAGCAAGGGCACAATAAAGCGTAATGGCTTTGATGGCTGGTTCTGTTTTATTGTCCAATAAGTCTTTCATATTATCGCTTATGCCTGACACAGCTTTCAGCCCTGCATTGTGATAGAGAAGATCCGTCAAATCCGGTAAAGACATGTTGTCTTGTTGTAATAAATAAAGCAGCACACCAGAATCAAGCGCTCCACAGCGTGTGCCCATCATCATGCCATCTAATGTTGAAAATCCCATTGTGCTGTCAATGCTTTGTAGGTTTTTCATGGCACAAGCCGACGCTCCACCGCCCAAATGCACGACAATGACACGGCTATGATCTGCGTTCTTTATATATTCAGGCAGCTTATTTGCAATATATTGATAAGAAAGCCCATGAAAGCCGTAACGCATAATGCCCTTATCGTGATATTCCTGCGGCAAGGGTAAACGGCGGTTTATATCAGGCATTGTATGGTGAAAGGCTGTATCAAAGCACGCAATATGCGGAATATCAATAGACATATTTTGCATTGATTCAATCAAGGCCAAAGCCGCAGGTTGATGCAGGGGGGCAAGAGGAATGAGGTCTTTTAGCTTTTTTAACACCTCAATTGTAATGGGTTCGGGCTGTATAAAGGAACGCCCGCCATGCACAACACGATGTCCCACAGCAACAATATTTTTGTGCCCCTGAAACCATGTGATCGCTTCATCTGTATTATGAACGGAGGCATGATCCAATTTATCCAACGTTTGCGCGTCAAAAGCCGCCAGTTTGGTATTATTTGATCCTGCATTACAGGTAAGAATAAGATCAGACATAGGATAATTTTTTCCGTGCATATAAAAGCGCAAGAGCCGATGACGCAACGCGGCTTTCAGTATCCCCAGCGCGACTGGTTAAGATGATCGGGACTTTTGCTCCTAAAACAATCCCTGCCCCTTGTGCGCCCGAAAAATACCGCAACTCTTTATACAGCATATTCCCAGACTCAATATCAGGCACAACCAGAATATCTGCATCCCCTGCTACATCTGATATAATCCCTTTAATATCTGCGGCTTCTTTGGATATGGCATTATCAAATGCCAACGGACCATCCAAAATTCCCCCTGTAATTTGTCCCCGTTGTGCCATTTTACACAAAGCCGTTGCATCAATCGTGGATGGAATTTTCTCACTGACCATTTCTACAGCCGAAAGGATTGCAATTTTCGGTATCCCCAACCCCAAAGTCGCAAATAAATCAATGGCATTTTGAACAATATCTTTTTTATCCATCAAATTTGGTTTGATATTAATGGCGGCATCGGTTAGAAAAAGCGGCTTATGATAACGTGGTACATCCAACATAAAAACATGGCTCATACGCCGACCAGTCCGCAGGCCTTTTTCTGTATCGACAATGGCTTGCATGAATTCATCTGTGTGCAGCTTCCCTTTCATCAAGGCCTCAACATCGCCACGGCGTGCCATCTCCACCGCGACAGCGGCGGCAGCGTGGCTATGTGGCGTTGAGATAATTTCATAATGATCCAGATCAATATGGGCATCTTCTGCGACTTTTCGAATTTTTTCCTCAGACCCCACCAAAACCAGCTCTATAATTCCAGCCTTCGCAGCCTCCACCGCGCCAGAGAGCGAGTAAATATCCACAGGATGCACAACTGCCACGCGTAAGGGTTTTAGGCCTATGGTTTTTTTCAACAGCCATTGCTCATAATTATGGCTTAAGGTTTTAATTTGCACCTCAGGTAAGGGCAACACATCCCAATATATTTTTTCAGACGGCGCAAGGACAACTGCCTCTCCCTCCAAAACATGCTCACCCTTGCTATTCGCACATAATGTTTCAAAAGTAATATGCTTATGCTGATCGTCTTTTTTAAGAACTTTAACAGATGCGGTAATCGTATCACCCAAATGCACTGCTTTTAGGAATTTTAGAGTTTGATCCAGATAAACCGTCCCTGCCCCCGGCAACTGCATCCCCAGCAAAACCGAAAACATTGATGCGCTCCACATTCCATGACCAACAATTTGGTGAAAAACATCCGTTTTGGCATAGGATTCATCTAAATAAACAGGGTTCATATCCCCCGTAACCGTGGCAAAAAGCTGAATATCCTGTTTTGTTAATGTTCTCGTTAATGTTGCTGAATCGCCAATATTGATTTCATCATAGGTTTTGTTGGTGATCTTATTTTTTAAATCGGTCATGTAAAATACTTTCTGTTTTAATCGATAATTTCATATCCGCCATCAACCATATGGATACCACCCGTAATGTTTTTAGAAAGATCACTGACTAAAAAAGCGGCCATATTGCCAATATCATCTAAATCCACCATTCGATGCAAGGGCATTTTCATGGCTGTTGCCTGTAAAAGACTGTCAAAACCTGCGATTCCTGATCCTGCGCGGGTCTGAATAGCGCTGGGGGAAATGGCATTCACGCGAATATTTTTATCCCCCATTTCTGCTGCAAGGTAGCGCGTTGCAGATTCCAAAGCAGCCTTAACAGGCCCCATAAGACCATAGCTTTTAATAACAGACATGCTGCCCATATAGGTCATCGTTAAGAGGCTTCCGCCATTTTTCATCAGACATTCGGCGTGTTTTGCCAAACGAATAAAGGAATGGCATGAAATATCCATGGCCTCCAAAAACCCATCTTTTGAACAATCGGTTACCCGACCATGCAAATCTGCCCTTGGTGCGAAAGCGATGGCATGCAACAGAAAATCCAGCGTTCCCCATTCTTTTTGAAGTGTCTGGAATAAGGCCGTGACTTGTTCATCATCCTGAATATCACAAGGCATAATGATTGAGGCATTCAGTGACTGTGCCAAGGGTCTGACATAAGGTTCAGCTTTGTCATTGGCATATGTTATCGCAAGCTCCGCCCCAGCCTGTTGAAAAACACGCGCACAGCCATAGGCAATGCTGTGTTCATTGGCAACCCCCAACACAACCCCTTTTTTCCCAGATAAATCTAATAATGCTGTCATGCTTGTGAAACCTCATTATATAATAATACAATATAATAATACAGGGACACTCTATCACAACATACGCTCTATTTTATAAGAATAAAAAAAGAGATACGGAATTTTATAATTTTAATTGGGATATTTTTTATGGTATCGATGGCATGCATACGAAAGCTCATCAATCAGAGATTTCCCATAGCGACTTCCATCCCCTAAAATCTCATGCGTGACAATAATTTGCATTGTTTTATAATAAATATCAATCAATGATAATGAATCATTATTGATGATGTTTATGTTTTCAATAAAATTTAATGCAGATGATGCAATTTGTGACAAAAGGACATAATGAAACATGCCGCTATTGGATTTTATATTCATGATGGCATCTGTAATGGCCTTAATTTCCGCGCTATCTCTTGAAAAATTTGATTGTTTTGTTTGGCGCAACAATAAGATATTTTGCTGAATAATGCCTAGAAAATCCTGTGCATAGGGCTCAAAATCAATTTTAATGGCATTCATGCGCACTTGCGCAAGATTAATGATGGCAGGATCAATCCCACCTTCACCCACTTTTTCTTTGATGGTGTTGGGGGGATAAAATGTAACCGCGCCATTTTTGCTTTTTTTACGGCGCGTATTCACAATTGTTAAGTTTTGGTCTGTACTATTTTTCATTTCTTATAGTTATATCTCAGTCTCTTGTATAATTTTACTGATTTTGCTTTTTAGATCATCAAATATAAACCCCGCTTTTTGATTGCTGATTTCTATCCGGTCTTGCAACTCTTGATCTTCCTCACGTTTATGAACGCCATTAAAATCTACCTTATGACGACGGCGTCGATCGGGGCCAAAAAATTCATTGCTTTCAATAAAGGGGCGGCTTTTTTCGATGACTTGTTGCACGCGGGCGTAAAAATCATGGGCAGAAAACGGTTTGGTTAGAAATTCAGTAATCCCAATATCGCGTGCCTCAAAAACACGGAATTTTGCGCTATAGCCTGTGATCATGATAATCGGCACAAAAGGATTCGGTGAGCTGGGATCTGTTCTAATCCTTTTTGTCATTTCTAACCCATCCATTTCATCCATCAGCCAATCTGTGATGATTAGATCTGGTTTTTTATCATAAAAAACCCGAAGTCCCTCTTGGCCATTATCCGCTTTGTAAACATCCTTAACCCCAATCGTTTTAAAGAAAGAGGTAATCAAGGTTTGTATGGGGATCATATCATCCACCACCAACACAGATAAATTGTCAAATTTGTATGTCATAAAGCTTGACTTAATATTTTCAAAATTATAGTCTTATTAAATCATAAAATAATAAAAAACTGATTAAAATAAGGGGTTTTACAGACGAATGACTTATAAACATATATCGTTTAAGCCTTCTCTCTTAATTGATGAAAATTTATGTTCTAAGAAGTTAAGATCGGCTCTTGATCCATTTTTTTATGTAACAACTGTCCACCAATCCAATCTTTTAGGGGCATCTGATACAGTTTTATGGGATCATGTTATGAACTTGGCTTCCAAACCTGATTTTATCTTAACAGCAGATAAACGTTATCAAGGAAATGAAGATTTAACATACCTGATGTACGATTATTTTTTCGAGTGTTTTAAGGGCGCTTCCCCAAATCAAACAGCACAAAAAATTGCTGAGATCCCGCTTTTTATTTATGCAGACCCACAAAAAGACATACGCTCTTTTGATAATGTCGCCGCAAATTTGGTTGCAAATCAGGCGTATTTAATGCATCTAAAGCAACATAAAGTTTCGCCAGTTGTCTTTTTACAGGAGCACAAGATTTCAGTGGATGCAAGGCATTTTAAGGGTGGCTTGAATATGAACCATTTTTCCCAGAAAAATATTATCTTGGCGCATATGAGCTGCGTTTTTAACCGTAACGCAAAAGCGCTTAAGCAGATAAATCATAAAATGAGTATAGAATTTAACTATGCTGCATTATATACACAAACATATTTGACATTAATGCCTTTAATTCACAAAAACAAAGGCATCCATATCGAACATATATTAAATCAAAGCTTGTATTTTAAACCTGATCAGTATTTTCTTTCCGTATCATAAGCTGATCTGGACTTGTTTTTTTAATCCGTACCCTTTAGTCTGTTTGCAGAGAGATTTTAAGGAATAGGTATTAGATCATGACGCGTAAATATTTTGGAACAGATGGCATTCGTGGCACAGCAAATCGTTTTCCGATGACGGCTGACATGGCTTTGAAGGCAGCCATGGCAACAGCTCATGTTTTATTGAAAAAACGCGAAGATGGAATCCATAAAGGTCGCGTCTTGATCGGTAAGGATACGCGCCTTTCCTGTTATATGATTGAACAAGCCATTACAGCAGGATTTTTAGCAATGGGTATGGATGTTTTATTGGTGGGGCCTATGCCAACGCCCGCTGTTGCGATGTTAACGCGGTCTTTGCGCGCAGATATTGGGGTGATGATTTCTGCCTCCCATAACCCGTATTTAGATAATGGAATTAAGTTTTTTGGGGCGGATGGATATAAACTAGATGATGCGGTAGAGCATGAAATTGAATATTTCATGGATTCTGATTTATCCGATTGCGTCGCTTTGCCAGATCATTTAGGTAAGGCCAGTCGTATCGAAGATGCCGCAGGTCGTTATATTGAATATATTAAAGCCGCTTTCCCAAAGGGACTCAGCTTACAAGGATTAAAGATTGTCGTTGATTGCGCCAATGGCGCGGCGTATAAAATAGCCCCACAAACCTTATGGGAATTAGAAGCCGAAGTCATTGCCCTGAATATTGATCCAAATGGGCGTAATATTAATTTAGAATGTGGCGCCACCCATACGCAATCCTTACAAGAGGCCGTCCTTGCGCATGAAGCGCATATCGGCATTGCGTTAGATGGTGACGCAGATCGATTAATCGTTGTCGATGAAAAAGGTCACGTTGTAGATGGAGATCAAATCATGGCTGTATTGGCCATCGCCCTTCACGCGCAAGGACGCTTAAAAAACGATATTGTTGTCGCAACGCACATGTCAAATATGGGCATAGAAAAAACATTAGAATCCCATGGTATCCGATTACTCCGTACCGCCGTTGGGGATCGTTATGTGATGGAAGAAATGCGCAAAACAGGCTGTAATTTAGGCGGCGAGCAATCGGGTCATATCATTATGACCGATTACAGCACAACAGGTGATGGACTATTAGCGGCTTTACAAGTTTTAGCCGTATTAAAGCAAAATTATCGCCCCGCAAGCCATGTCTTAAATGTTTTTGATCCTTTTCCACAAACCTTAAAAAACTTAAGATTCCCTGCACAAAGACCCGACTTAAACAACGCCAATATTCTAACCGCAATTAAACAGGCAGAACAAAAGTTAGGCAATAAAGGGCGCGTCTTTATTCGCCCATCAGGAACTGAACCTTTAATTCGTGTGATGATTGAGGGCGAAGATAGTGCCGTAATTGAACATATCGCCGATGATTTAAGCCGTATCATTACAAACGAATCTGAGACAATTAACTAGATAGCGTGTATACTATAGCTAAGCCAAATTAGAATGATTCATACTTTTGACCAGCGATATAATCAAACCAAATAAATTTGCTTATGGTGTTCTTAACAGGAATCGTCATACCGGACGTGATCCGGTATCCCTGTGATCAGCAGCAATTTCCTACTCAGGAAGGTCCCGTGTCGCGCGCGGGATGACGTCATAAGGCAGAGAAACAAAGGGTAAATAGACCGAATGATATAATCGTTTTTGGTTTAGATATATATGGTTGTCATTCTGATTTGGTTCTGCTATAAATCGCCAAATACCTCACTTGATTGTATCGTAACGTCCAATCGCTAATTTGAATTACTATAGTAGATGATAGATAAAAAACTGATTATTTTTGATTGTGATGGCGTTTTAATTGATAGCGAAATTATTGCCGCGCGTGTTGAGGCGGCGGCGTTTACGGCCATTGGTTACCACCTTACGCCCGAAGAAAAATTTAAGAAATTTTTAGGAAAAACAGAAAAAGATATGTTTACAATCATTGAAAGTGATTTAGGCATGGTTTTACCTGAAGATTTCAAAAAGGATCTGCATAGGCAAGTTGCAGATGCGTTTGCAAATAAACTGACGGCGATCAAAGGGATTACTGATATTTTACCCAAAATCCCCTATAAATGCGTGGCATCCAATAGCCGCCTGCAAAATATTATCCGCAATTTTAAAACAACAGGATTGGATCAATATTTTGAACCCAATGCCATTTTTAGCGCAGAAATGGTTACCCTCCCCAAACCTGCCCCTGATTTATTCCTGCATGCGGCGCGTCAAATGGGTTATGATGTGACGGATTGTATTGTCATTGAGGACAGCCCCACAGGCGTTCGCGCCGCAAGCGCTGCCAATATTCCCGTGATTGGTTTTACGGGGGCGTTACATATTTTGAACAAAGACCAGCACGCGCAAAGCTTAAAAAATCATGGTGCGATTACAACTTTTGATCATATGCGTGATCTAATCGATGTTTTATCGGCCGTTACTGCCCTATAAATTCATTTGCATTTTTGATGCAAATCCGATATGGATCAACAGTATCCCTTGACGTCATGCCGCACTTGATGCGGCATCTCATTGAGCGACGGAAACTTTGTAAATCCACGGGATTCCGTGTCAAGCACGGAATGACGACAACACCTTGATTTAGAAAAATTTTTAAACCATTAGGAAAAACAAAAATCATGATGAAAGATTGGCAACGCCGCCGCACTTTTGCGATTATTTCGCACCCTGATGCAGGGAAAACGACATTGACAGAAAAATTATTGCTCTTTGGCGGTGCAATCCAAATGGCAGGCATGGTCAAGGCCAAAGGCGATTTGCGCCGTGCACGTTCTGACTGGATGAAAGTCGAGCAAGAGCGCGGAATTTCCGTGGCATCCAGCGTCATGACATTCCATTACCAAGATATGGTTTTCAACCTGCTGGATACACCGGGGCATGAGGATTTCAGTGAGGATACTTACCGTACTTTAACCGCTGTGGATAGTGCCATCATGGTGCTGGACTGCGCGAAAGGGATTGAGACCCAAACACGCAAACTGTTCGAAGTCTGCCGTATGCGTGATATTCCGATTATTACCTTTATCAATAAAATGGATCGGGACGGCCATGATCCGCTGGATTTACTCAGTGAGATTGAACAGAAACTTGCGCTTGAGGTCACGCCTGCCAGTTGGCCAATTGGCATGGGGCGTGATTTCAAAGGGTGCTATGATTTATTAAACGATCAATTGGTGCTGTTTGATAAGGGCAAAGGCGATAAGATCAAGGAAAGCATCACCTGTAATGATATTACTGATCCACAAATTGATGCCATTATTGGCAGCCTTGCTGCCCAAGAACTCCGCGATAATGTTGAAATGGTGCGCGGCGTGTGTCAACCTTTTGACCGCGATGCGTACCTTGAGGGGCATCGTACCCCTGTTTATTTCGGCAGTGCCGTGAATAATTTTGGCGTAAAGGAATTACTGGACGGCTTGGCGGCATACGCCCCCTGCCCTCGCCCACAACCGACCAAAGAGCGCGTGGTGCAGCCCGATGAAAATAAGGTCACAGGATTTGTCTTTAAAATTCAAGCCAATATGGATCCCAAACATCGTGACCGCATCGCCTTTACGCGCCTATCCTCAGGGCATTTTAAGCGCGGCATGAAATTAAAACATGTGCGCAGTGGCAAAACTTTAGTCATTCACTCCCCCCAGCTTTTCTTTGCCCAAGACCGCGAAATGGCAGAAGATGCCTATGCGGGCGATATTATCGGGATTCCCAATTACGGCAATTTACGCATTGGTGATACATTGACTGAGGGTGAGGATTTAAACGTCGTCGGCATCCCCTCCTTCGCGCCCGAAGTGCTGCAACGCGCTATGCCCGATGATCCCATGAAAGCCAAGCATTTAGGCAATGCGCTGGAGCAATTAGCGGAAGAAGGGGCAGCCACCGTCTTTAAACCCATCCTTGATGCAGGCTGGATTGTCGGCGTGGTGGGTGGATTGCAATTTGATGTGTTAAAAGACCGCATCCGCACCGAATATAATATCCCTGTGCGCTTTGAGGGCGTCAGCCTCTATACCGTCCGTTGGCTCACCAGCGATCATCCCCAAAAGTTAAAAGATTTTATCGAAAGCACACGATCCGCGATAGGCTATGACCATGACGGCGCCCCCGCCTTTTTGGCACGCAACGCATGGCATTTACAAGACGCGCAAGATAAAAACCCCGATATTCAATTTTTGGGGACAAAGTCTTAAAATGCCTGTTATTCTTGCGATTTCATTAGGGGCGATTATGGGGGCGTTGGCGCGTTATGGGCTATCGAGCCTTGTGACAAAAATCATGGGAACGGGTTTTCATTTTCCGCTGGGTACGTTTTTGGTGAATATTGTTGGATGCTTTTTGATGGGCGTTGTCATCATGGTGATGGATACGAAATTCTCAACACATTATCTCACAAAACAATTTTTAACGGTTGGCATTTTGGGATCTTTTACCACTTTTTCAACATTTTCTCTGGATTTTATAACGCTGCTGCAAAAAGGATCCGTTGTTTCCGCCTGTATTTATTTTGCACTGTCTTCGATATTGAGCATTTGCGGCTTATATGCAGGCATGATTTTGGTTAAGCAGCTATTATAAATATTGATCCATCAACTGTATCATCTGATTCTTTCTCTCTTCAACAGATAGGCAATAAGGGATATAGTGATATTGGGAATGCGGTGACCAAATATCTTGGATGGCTTTGTGCAATTTTTGGGATTCCTCAACGCCGCTTTCTAAACGATGCGGATTACTGCGCAGCTCTTGCATATATTGATCAGGGTTTGCATTCGCCAGCCCCTCCAGCTGTAAAACGAGATCATAGCGCCCATAATGATTCGATAGATTCACATGATAGGCTTCACAAAATGCATCAATTCCACCATCCAGATAACAAGCCCCGTCCAATGTGCCACGGTCACATAATATAAAGGACGCCCCTGCAATAGATGCCCACTCTTCGACGCTTTGTTCAAACAAAATCTGTGCATTCAGGACATTATGTTGAAAATGATAAACCCATTCATCTTTTTTCTGTGGCAGAGGGGGGAAAATCTGACCTAATAATAAGGTCGCCATTTCAGGCATCACAGCAACTTTATCTTGGTAATGCTGCTTTAATGCATTTAACAAGGTTGTTTTTCCAGAACAGGGCGCACCTGTTAAAACGATTTTTTTCATGGCAAGATTCTATTTTATTTTCATTACAAAATGATCATAGGCAATCTGCACACGCATGACAAGTCAAGATGATTTTTTAAAAAAATATAAAATTTTGATATGGACAGAACCACATTATATAGTATAGCATACCTTAACAAGACCCAAGGTATGGTATGCAAACCATCCCCTATCCTGAAATTTTATCCACAGTGCAACACCACGGCTTATCGTGTTTTAAAGGAGTTATCCGCATGTTTGACTACGCCCAAATCGAAAAAGGAATTGCTGTTGGAACCTTGGATCGCAGCCGTGACGATTTCTTGACGGATTTCGGTAAAGCCACATTGACGGATCGTTACTTAATGCCCGGTGAACATTACCAAGATTTATTCGCGCGCAATGCCGTTTATTACGCAGATGACAGCGCCCATGCGCAACGTTTATATGATTATATTTCAAAATTATGGTTTATGCCATCCACCCCCATTTTATCCAATGGCGGCACGAATCGTGGATTGCCAATTTCATGCTTTTTAAATGAAACCCAAGATAGCTTGGAAGACATCGTCTCCCTTTGGACAGAAAATGTTTGGCTTGCCTCTCGCGGTGGCGGCATTGGGTCTTATTGGGGCAATGTCAGATCCATTGGCGAAACGGTTGGTGGTAATGGAAAAACCAGTGGGATTGTGCCCTTTATTCGCGTGATGGATTCATTGACTTTAGCGATTTCGCAAGGCTCACTCCGTCGTGGGTCAGCCGCGATTTACTTACCGATTTGGCATCCTGAAATTGAGGAATTTATTGAAATTCGTCGCCCCACAGGCGGTGATCCGAACCGCAAAGCCCTAAACTTGCATCATGGTGTTTTAGTGACTGATGCCTTTATGCACGCGGTTGAAAATAACGAAGAATGGCCGCTGCGATCCCCCAAAGACAATCATATTGTGGAACGCGTCAGTGCGCGTGATTTATGGATTCGCCTTCTAACCGCACGCGTTGAAACGGGTGAGCCTTATATCATCAATATTGACCATGTGAATGATGCCATTCCTCAGCATCATAAATTGGCAGGCTTAAACGTCAAAATGTCGAATCTGTGCTCTGAAATTACATTGCCAACAGGCGTTGATCATCATGGAAATGACCGTACGGCGGTATGCTGTCTGTCTTCTGTGAATTTAGAACTTTATGAAGAATGGGAAAAACACCCCACTTTTATCGAAGATATTATGCGGTTTTTGGATAATGTCTTGAGTGATTTTATTAAAAAAGCCCCTGATTCCATGCGCCGCGCCAGCTATGCCGCCATGCGGGAACGCTCTGTGGGATTGGGCGTGATGGGTTTCCATTCCTTCTTACAATCCAAAATGATCCCAATGGAAGGGGTCATGGCAAAGGTCTGGAATAAGCGCATTTTCCAACATATTAAACAACAAGCCGATGCCGCATCGCGTGTTTTAGCCGAAGAACGCGGCGCATGCCCCGATGCCGCGGATTACGGGATTATGGAGCGTTTTTCAAACAAAATCGCCATTGCCCCCACCGCCTCCATATCCATCATTTGCGGTGGGGCTTCTCCGGGCATTGAGCCAATTGCCGCCAATGCTTACACGCACAAAACCCTTTCAGGATCATTCCCTGTGCGCAATAAATATTTGGAGGCGGTGCTGGAGCGTTATAATCGCAATGACGAAGACACATGGTCATCTATCTTTACAAACGAAGGATCAGTCCTGCATTTGGAATTCCTCAGCGATCATGAAAAAGACGTGTTTAAAACGGCTTTTGAAATTGATCAACGCTGGTTAATTGAACATGCAGGTGACCGCACGCCCTATATTTGTCAGGCGCAATCGTTGAACATTTTCTTGCCTGCGGATGTGCATAAACGCGATCTGCACCGCATCCATTTCGATGCATGGAAAAAAGGCGTTAAATCGCTTTATTACTGCCGTTCAAAATCCATCCAACGCGCTGAAAGCCACGCCAGCTGGCAACGTGCAAAAGATGGCGAAGAGGCAAAAGAAGCACAGGATTTGCAAGATGCCCAAGATATTTTATCAATGGAAAATATCAAAGAGCTTATCAAAATGCCTGCAACGCCTGCCTATGCCCAGCCTGAATATGAAGAATGCTTGGCGTGTCAGTAAATCTTTAGGCGCATCATCATTGCACATCTTTTGAGTTAAAACACATAAAGGTTTAACTCATGAACGCGAAAAAATGGGACTTCGCCTTTACCGATGTTAGCTGTTGCCCATATCTATTTTTTAATGATTCATCCTTTTGAGGACGGAAATGGACGAATTGGACGCGCTTTAGTGGAGAAAATACTGGCGCAACATTGTGGTCAACCCACCTTAACGGCTATATCCTATGTGCCTCAAGAAGGCTTAGGCGGCTTTGCCCAAGGATTAAGCATTAAAAAAATATATTCGTATCACCAACGCATCCCGTGCCACAGCCACCCGTGATTTACAAAACCTTATGGAACAGGGCGTGATGCTCAGAACAGGCGAAACACAAAGCACCCAATATTGGATCAACTTACCCGCACTCAAAACTTTTAAGCAACTGAGTGCTTTATATCCTGACCATTTGGATAAAGATGAGGATGATTTGTAAAGTAAGATGACTGTGGTTTTGGCATGGGTTTATGATAGAAAATATAAAAGAGCTTATCAAAATGCCTGCTCCCCGCCTATGCCCAACCTTAATATCAAGAATGCTTGGCGTGTCAGTGAAACAACCTCAAGTAAAATAATTTTGGCTATACAAACTAAGGAAGGCCACAGCATTTCATCTACTCTCCATCTGCCATGCTGGATATGATCCAGAATATTCCTGCCTATAAACGCGAAATCCCGTATCACTCACAGAATGACGATTTTTTTACAGAGGATTTTGATAAATTATATAATAAAATTTATAGTTTTAAACCAAGAACCGTTCAGATTCTGGCCTGAACGGCTCTGGTATTATTTCAACAGATATTGAAGCTCTTTAAGGCATCATCTTAGGATACTTTTTAGCATATCCCTCTACGATAGATTGTGTTCTTTTTCTGTATTCTGTGATTTCTTTTTTAAGCTCAGTGGCATCGGGGATAAGAGCCGCAGTTTGAAGAGATTCAGCAATAAAGTCTGTAAATTTTCTTATATGGCCTCCAAACTCTAACGCTGCATCAGATTTCAATGCAGATATTGGATCTGCCTTGATAACTCCATCCGTGAGTTGCTTTGTGAAATCAACGGCGCTTGAGAAAGTATCTCTTAAATTAACGGCACCATATAAATTTGATAATTCTTTTGCAAAATTTACAATTTTTTCTGGCGTGACATTAGATAGGATAGTTTGGCAAAAATCAGTAACAGGCTCAATAGGAAAGCTATTTTTTCTTTTATTCAATAATTCAGTATACTGACGCAAAGTAAGAGATTGAAGTTTATAATCAATCGGGATCACATCGGGCGATGGATTTGTATCCGCCCAAGCCTTAGAAAGCTTAGAAGGAATAATGCCGGATAAATAAGCCTCTATAGCCTTAAGATCCTCGGGTTTAGTGTTTGATATAAACTCAAAAGATGGCTTCATATCCTCTGTTCGTTTTGTGCTTTGGAATAATCTAGTAACTATATCTTTAATTTTTTGACGATCACGCCCTACACGAACGATGAGTTCTGAAATACCACGTGTATCTTCTGTTGATATGTTTTGCAGCAACTTAAGTCTGTGGTTTACAAGATCTCCCATTGAAAGAATGACCAGTGGAGTAATTTGGCTATTTAACAAATCCTGTATTGGCTGTGCTACAGAGAAAATTCTAGTCTGTATGGGCTGCTTGGAACTCAGATCCCACGCGTTTTTTATTGGAAGAAACGGAGATTCTGAGAATGATTCTAATGATTCATATATATTATTGCTGTTCATAATAGTAAATACCTCTTTTTATTTTACGTACAAATTCACATACTTTGTTTTTCTATTAACATCAAGGTTTTTTTAATACATATCCTAAAATAATTATTCCAACCAAAATGTTTCACAAAATCACGCTTTTGGACTATATTACGAGCCTTGGCGTGTCATTAAAATAAAACTGCTTTTATATCACCCCCAACGGCGATGAATCCATAACCAATGATCGGGGCGCTGTGTAATAAAGCGCTCCATGATTGTGTGGATTTCATTTAAAATTTGGATATTATCTAAATTTTTATAGGCTGGGCTGTTTAGGTCAAATGATTTTTCAAAACGAATACCAAATTTATGGTTTGGCATGCGTTGAATAGCACCAATAATCAACGGACAATCAAAACGTCGCGATAGATCAAGGGCGGCATAGCTTGTCATGGCAGGATGCCCGAAAAAAGGAACAGAAACGCCTTCATTATATTTCTGATCGATTAAAATGCATGATAAATGCCCTTTTTTTAAGCCCTTGATCAGTTGCAACATGCCTTTTACAGATTTGGGGTGGTTATGCATGCGGTTATTGATATTGCGATAAGATTCCAACTTTTGATCCACAAAGGGATTATTGGGGGCGCGATAAATTAAATCTAAATCAAAACCACATTGCGCGAAATAAGGGGCAGGAACTTCCCAATTTCCAAAATGCGCTCCGATAATGACCGCGGATTTTTGCCTGACTTTTAAGTCATTCATAATATCCGCCCCCTCAATGACCGTGACATGATGCGCTGCAATCTCAGATAAATGGGGGTATTCGGCGAAGTTTCTGCCTAAATTCTCCCACATATCTGATAAAATAATATTACGTTGCGGCTCTGAAAGATGCGGCATTGCCAAGGCAATATGGTTTTGGGCGCGGCGATTCATGGATAAAAATCGCCCCACACGTCGCCCTATCCACCCCCCAAGATTTGAGGCGCGAGGATAAGAAAGTTTAGAAAAAACATACATTATCGGCACAATCACAAGATATTGCAGATAATATCGTATGAAGGATCGCTTATTTTTTAAGTTTTTTAAGACGTGCATAAATATATTTCTGAAAAAGGGAGCTAAATTGCACAGTAATCGGCATCACATCAACCAATCCTGATTTTTGGACAGAAGATGGCAAGCGCACCCAATCTTTTTCCGTGGTCATTAATCGAGTGTTTTTCTGTTTTGCGTCCTGTAATAATGGCTTTAGATCCGATAGAGCATAGGGATGATGATCTGGGAAAAAATACTGCCCCTTTATTTTTAGATTATGTTTTTTAAGGCTGTTTATAAATTTTTGAGGCGCGGCAATGCTGCAAAACGCAATAAAATCTTGATCAAACCACGAATCTTTGACGCGCTCATGAATTTTTCCTGTAAAAAATGGGATCTTTAAATATTTTCCTGTGGCAGAATCTTCGACATTCAAACCAACAAAGGCATCTATATTCTTTAATCCTGTTTTTAGAAATCCCCGCAAAGCACCTGCGGGCATCACACGACGATTGCCCAACATACGATGATCCAAAATCGCCAGATTTATATCGCCCAATAAATCCCGATTTTGCAATCCGTCATCGGTAATAATTAAATCTGCCCCCTGCTGGATCGCAAACAACGCTCCATCATAGCGATTGCGGCTGATATAAGTCGGTGCATAGCGCGCTAATAATAACGGTTCATCACCAATATCTTGGTATGTGTGATGGCGTGGATCAACACGGGTTGGGGCGGTTATTTTGCCGCCATATCCACGACTTAAAAAAACAGGGTTTTTTGCAAGCTCATGCTTTTTAATAAACTGCATCAATGCACAAGCCGTAGGTGTCTTTCCCGCACCGCCAACAATTAAATTCCCAATAATCAAAACAGGCACAGAAACAGATTTTGGCTTTTTGAACAGACAATGAATTTCATGCCCTACCCCATATAAAACAGAAAAAGGCAGTAACATTGTTGAAATAACATTTTGACTGCCCCAAAATTCAGGGGCTGTATGACATATTTTATGCATGTTGATCTTCTAATCTTCAGATAAAATGGGGGTCAGATAAAGCAATAGATCATGCATCATTTTTTGCTGGTCTGCTACAAAATTTTCTAATTTTACCCGCTGATCAAATGCCCGCTGATCAAATGGTTGTGTATTTTTTAAATGCCCCGATATAAAATGATAAAGCGCCTGTGCGTCATTACACTGAACACCAATATTGGCATTTTTTAAATCATCAAACATATTTTGTAAGTTTTGAGTTTTATAGCCATAAACAGGGATACATCCTAATTGCACCGCTTCATAAGGATTATGCCCTCCTCCCCTATCATCGCTAAGCGTTCGTCCAATAAAGGCAAGGGGGGAAAGATGATAATATAACCCCAATTCCCCCATACGATTGACCCAAAAAATATCTGTGTCATGGGATGGCGCGCGCATCACATCGTGATGATCATGGCTGATTTCAGATTTTAAGTCGGGGAAAATTTGGCTTAAATCAGACATTTCTTTATCCGTACGCAAAGGATGGCGCGGCACGATAATTGTTAAAAAACTGGGAAAATCTTTTTTAATCTGATGATGAATATCATAGGCAATGCGCTCTTCCCCCGCATGCGTGCTGGCATAGAGCATCACAGGGCGACCATTGATTGCGGATTGAAAGCGCTTTGCGATGTCTGCATCATACCCCAAGGGAGCAGCCATATATTTGATGTTGCCAAAATGCACCGCAGGTTTGGGGGTAAATACGGATAAGCGCGCGGCATCCTGTGCACTTTGTGCCAAAACATAATCCGTGTTTTTCAATAGAAATCTTAGCACAAAATCTATTTTCGACCATTTTATGGCTGATTTTTCTGATAAGCGTGCATTCATAAGCGTTAAGGGAATATTGCGTTTGGTCAATCCACGCATCATATTCGGCCAAAATTCCGACTCAATCCAAATCGCATAATCAATATGCCAATAGGATAAAAAACGATCCACATAGACAGGGTTGTCCAAAGGCATATATTGATGCACAACATTGAAAAAATCAGGATGATTGAGCCGTTGCGCCAATATTTGCGCTGATGCCCTTGTGCCTGATGTTAACAAAACACGAATATGTTTATGATGTTGCACCATATGCTTTATGATAGGCAGCGCAGATAAAGTCTCCCCCACACTGGCACCATGAAACCAGATGATTTTATACGATGTATCAAAAGATAGACCGCTTGCAATACCCTGACGCTCTTTGACTCTCTCACAATCTTCTTTACCTTTTAATAAACGGTAACGCAAAATCAATGGATAGATTAAATAAGAAAGCAGCGCATAAAACCGAATACAACAAAACGTAAAAATCGATTTCATGATAATACAAACACTTATATTTTATTAAATGTGAATGAAACAGGCTTATAAACGCTCATTGACAATATCAACAGGGACACATCTTGCCCCCTCACCTTCTCCCACAAGTTTACAACCTGCATTCGGGCACTGAAGGGCATCGCCACCTTTTCCCCCTTGCAAAAACAATTTTTGACCTGTTTTAACGGGAGGATTACATTTTTCCCCCGCTGCAATCGGGCGTGTTATATCAGCCTCCCACTCAGCGCGTGGCAGCACAGTTGCGGTTGTTAAACTATCCGCTGTAATGACAGATGATCCCCCTACGCCACCCAAACCTGCCCCTGTGCAATAGGCTTCAATCGCGCTTTTGGGATTTGTTACAATGGCTTTTCCACCTGAAAACACACCTTTTGTGTTTTGTAAAACTGTATTATAGGCGGCTTTTGCCGTGCCTAAACGTTCAGTAATCGGACGGAATGCCAATCTGCCAGCATTACCAGCCGACGCACCAATCCCACGACATTGCGCGATTGTTTTTAATGATTTCATTAATCCACAATTTGACTTCTTTAAATCTGTAATGCCATGCTTTGCCAACCCCTCTGCGCCCCCTGATTGTGCTAAGAAATTTTCCTGAATGGCATAAGATGGATCCGTGATTTGAGCCTTTGCTTTCGCAACAATATTTTGAGCAAAAGACACAAAATTAAAGTTTTTAAAACCTGAAAATCCACTGGCGATAATATTTGAAATAGAAGATACAGAACTGTTTGTGGTTTGAAACAAACATGTTGTTGCCGCAGACGGAACGGGAGGCTCGATAATTTCTTTACTTAAATTCATCGCGGCCTCTGCCTGTATTGCATTATGCGCCTCTAAGGACTCATACATCACAGGGTCACAGGTATTTGGCGCAATCCCCCCTTTAATCTCACGATCATCTAAATTTAACGGTAAATTGGCAGGGGGAACAGGCGCTGCGCCATTATCCACAGCAAAAACAGGAACAGAAAACATTGTTAATGTCATAAAAACAGCAAAAAAAACAGCTTGAAAAAAAGATTTATCGATCATGCGGTATTTTTCACCTTTTGCAAAAATTATTTTCTGTTCTGATCATTATACGATAAAAAGCATGCTTTACGCAAACTCTTAATCATCTAAATCCATATCTAAAATAGAGATTTGTAAATCATAAGATAGCTCATCATCTTCCAGTGTTTTATAGATAATGCCAATAAATTCGCCATTAATCATGACCTCTGCACTATCTGCCGCCTGTGGACGTGCCTTAAGCGCAAGAGCAGGATTGCCAAATAATTTTTGTAAATATGCTGCTAATTTATCATGCTCAGCTTTTGTCATATTCTGATTCATGGTTATCCCTCTCTAAAATAATAAAATTAAATGTTAAACTATACTATGGCAACAGATCATATGTTTCAGAACGATCCGCCAGTGGTTTATTTATAATCGTATGATAAAATTCTGCAAGCTCTTTTCTGGATTGTACCCCATCAACAGGGACGCTATCATGAAAAATAATACTTAAATTTGCGCTTTTTTGCTGCATAAATCGCCATAAATGCACAACAAAAGATGGCTCATCTAAATGCCATGCATAATGATCAAAATCATCATCTTTTTCAACATTTTTACCATTAATCTGATCCAACCGAATTGTGACAGGCTGCACAAAGAAAATAGAATCTGTCTCGTGTTTAAACATTTCAAATAAGGGTGATTTCAAAGTTTTAACATGCCGCCCACGCCCAGATGTCCCTTCGGGAAATAAAATCAGGCTTTTTTCTTCCCTCAGGGTTTTTGAAAACCGCGCTGATTCTGTTTTAATCGCATTTTTGGCACGATCAATAAAAAAAGTGCGCTGTAATTTTGCCAATGCCCCAAAAGCCGGCCAAGATTCAACCTCTTTCTTTGCCACAAAGGATACAAAGGGAATAAGAGAACCCAACACAGGCACATCTAAATAGGAAAGATGATTGCTTAAATATAGTCTTTTTTCTGTAGAAATCGTGCCAATTATCTGCGTTTTTATATTTAAGATTTTACAGACACCTTGGTGATATAAACGAGGCAACACATAAGACGTCCGATTTTTACTCAATAACATCACAGGAATTTGCAACAAAGCGCATAATAAACTCCACGCCAGAAACCCAATCATTTTGATTGAGGCACGGATAATGCATGAAACTTTACTGAGCATCTATTTCTGATCTTTCTGCTGCATTATGTGTCTGTGAATATTCTTCCTGCCGTTTTTGTTTTTGTGTTTCATTTAAAATCGGCATATCGACTTTGCGTTGATAATGGCTTAAATAACTCTGTTTAATCAAATGGTTGGATGTCACAATGCACACATCAATCGTATGAAAATCATGATCAATAAATGCGCCATCGCCAATAACACCGCCCACACGCAAATAGCCTTTTAACAAAGGGGGTAACGATGCAAATGTTCTTTTCAGATCAACAGAGTCAATTGGATATTCATCAAGTGCAATATAATAAGGATCTAATGTCCGCGGTCGGATATGGGGGGGGGCAAGATGGTTATGATATAAATAAGATAAATGCGGACGAATTGAGTCTAAGTCCAATGTTGGAAAGCTGGCACAGCCAAACATAATTTCAATTTCATGCAGGGCGATATAATGCGCAATGCCCTCCCATAATTTTTGCATGATAAGGCGGCTACGATACTCAGGTAAAACACAAGAGCGCCCTAATTCCAACAATCGATTCGTATGACTGACCAGAGGGGATATATCAAATTCGCCCTTGGTATAAAATCCCCCTGCTTGATCTGCACGATCTTTTATCAATAAACGATATGTTCCCACAACCGCATTATGGTCTTGGTCAGACAAATCATGGTCAATGACAATTAAATGATCTGCATATTGATCATAATGATTATAATCCCTGCGCTCAGACGCGATCTCAGGCGTTGCAATCGCGCCCTGCTCCTCATAAAATACGCTATAGCGCACTTTTTGAGCAGCGATAATTTCTTGTTCATTTTGTGCGAGTCTAACGCTAATCATTTTTTTAATAGCAATGTGTTTTACAATAGTCACATTGTGTGTAACATTATTTTTATAATTTTAAAAAGCAAAAATATAGGATTTTAAATGATTTCTGTTTTATTTGTATGTTCGGGAAATATTTGCCGCTCCCCCACCGCGCATGGCGTTTTTGAAACGTTGTTGGCACAACATAAAATAGGGCATATTCATGTTGATTCCTGTGGGATTTATGATTGGAACGTTGGAAAAGCAGCAGACCCCAGAACCATAGAAACAGCAAAAAAATATGGTTACGATCTAACGAATCAACGGGCGCGCGCTATTACAAAATCTGATCTTGAAACTTTTGATTACCTGATTGCGATGGATGATTCCCATGTTCAATCCATGATTGACATGGGCGCTGATCCGGATCGTGTCTTATTAATGATGCAGTTTTTGGAAGGCAAAAGTGACCAAAACGTCCCTGATCCCTATTATGGGGGTCAAGAAGGCTTTGATCACGTTTTTGAGTGTATCGAAGAGGCATGTCAAGCTCTATTAAAAAAACTGAGCCAATAATATACGCCTTTAACCTGCGATTTTCTGTACCCAGCCACTGAGTTCATTCACATCATTGGATATGCGCCCCACATTTGCGTTAATGTCGTTTGTGACCGCGTTTTGCTCCTCTAGGGCAGAGGCAACGCCGGTGACATATTCGCTGACACCTAATATGGATTGACTGATTTCGCGTGTGCTATCGGCGACTTCTTGGGCGGCGCGTTGCATGGCATTGATTTGTTCGCTGATCTCATTCGTGGCTTGGCTGGTTTGGGAGGCTAAGTTTTTGACCTCACCGGCCACCACCGCGAATCCTTTTCCTGCATCGCCTGCGCGTGCCGCCTCAATGGTGGCGTTTAGCGATAGCAAGTTTACTTGCTCGGCAATATCGCGAATCAGATCAACCACACTTTCCATCGATTTTGCTGTTTGCTGTAAACGGGACGTCAGATTACCCGCGGCATTGGTTTTTTCAACAATCCCTTGAACAGCGGCTTGTGATTTATCCATATTATGACTAATCTCTGTAATTGCAGAGAGCATTTCTTGGGATGAATTGTTGATATCAACAATATTTTGCAAGGTTTTGTCGGTAATGCGTGCTGTTTCACCACGGGCTTTAATCAGATTCGTAATCTCGCTGGCAAATTTAATTACTTTAAAAACCTTACCATTCATATCCAGAATCGGGGTATAGCTGGCTTGAATCCATATTTCCTTGCCATTTTTGCCAAATCTTTTGAATTCCGCTGTATTTGACTGCCCTGCTGCCAGATTTGCCCAAAATGTTTTATATTCGGCACTGGCGGCATAATCTGGAGCAGCAAACATAGAATGATGTTTGCCTTTGATCTCATCTAAATGATAGCCCATCGCCCCTAAAAAATTAGGGTTTGCGGTTAAGATTGTCCCATCAGGGGTGAATTCAATGACAGCTTGTAATTTATGAATGGCGTTGACTTGACCGATATAATCTAAGTTTTTTAATTTTTCTGCTGTAATATCAGAGGCATATTTGATGACTTTCAGCACTTTGCCATTCATATCCAAAATGGGATTATAGCTGGCTTGGATCCAGATTTCTTTTTTGCCCTTACCAAAGCGTTGAAATTCGCCTGCTTTATACTCACCGCGTCCTAAATCTGCCCAAAATCTTGCAAAGTCAGGGGATGAAGCGTAATCAGGCGCAACAAAAATCGCATGATGTTTGCCCTTAACTTCGGATAGATCATAGCCAACTGTATCTAAAAAATTCTTATTCGCCTTTTGGATAATGCCCTCAGGTGTAAATTCGATGACGGCTTGGGCGCGATGAATGGCGGCAATCTGCCCCTCATAATCCGCGTTTTTTAATTTTTCTGCTGTGATATTTGTTGCGAATTTTATAACTTTATAGACTTCGCCCTTTTTATTTTTAACGGGGTTATAGCTTGCCTGAATCCAGATTTCCTTATTATTTTTGCCAAAACGTTGATATTCGGCTGAAAAATATTCCCCTGATTTTAGGGTTTTCCAAAAATCAGCATATTCTGTGCTTTTTACATAGGCTGGATCAACAAAAATACTATGATGCTTACCCTTAATTTCGGATAAATCATACCCAACAGCATCCAAAAAATTCTTATTCGCATATTGAATAATACCATCAGGGGTGAACTCAATAATTGCTTGAGAGAGATCAAGAGCCTTAAATTTTTGCTGTAAATCTTGTGTAATAAAATCAAACATAAAAAACCCTTTTCTTAAAAACCCTACATGAAAACACACCTATAAAGTGCAAAATCACTTTATAGCAAACCTAGTTAAGAAAGATTTAAAACAGGACTTTTTTTGTATTATTTTTTATGGCCATTTGACCACAGGCGGCATGGACATTAAAATCGCCTCCGTATTACCACCTGTTTTTAAGCCAAATGTCGTACCACGATCATAAAGCAAATTAAATTCCACATATCGCCCACGGCGAATCAGTTGATGTTCGCGCTCTGCCTCCGTCCATGTCTTGCGCATGGTTTGGCGGACGATTTCGGGGTAGGTTTTTAAGAACGCACGCCCAACATCTTGGGTAAAGGCAAAATCTGCATCCCAGTTGCCACTGTTTAAATTATCATAAAATATGCCGCCAATCCCGCGCGGCTCATCGCGGTGGGGTAGGTAGAAATAGCGATCACACCATGCTTTGAAATCCGTGTAATAATGGGGATCATGTTTATCACAGGCATCTTTAAAATCTTGGTGAAAGCGTTTTGCAAGATCAGGCGCATCAAACATCGGCGTTAAATCCGCGCCGCCGCCAAACCAAGATTTTGAGGTCACAATCATGCGTGTATTCATATGCACCGCTGGCACATGGGGGGATTGCATATGCGCGACCAAGGAAATCCCGCTTGCCCAAAACAAACCATCATTTTCCGTTGCGCCGTCTATTTTCTCTCGAAACTCAGGCGTAAAGCGGCCTTGGACGGTGGAAATATTAACCCCCACTTTTTCAAAAACCCGCCCACGCATCACGGACATCACACCGCCGCCACCATTTGCGATATTTTCCCCCTCATGCTGATCACGATTCCATGCTTTTTGCTCAAACCGTCCCGCAGGACGTCCGTCAAAATCTCCGTCATCTTCTAAATCTTCAAAAGCTTGGCAGATTTGATCCCTCAAATCTTTAAACCATGTTTCAGCAATTTGTTTTTTCTGCTCTAACATACATCATGTCCTATTTGTCGAATGGCTTCACTTAAGATAATACCGCAAGAAAGTGCCACGTTCAATGACCTTGTATTCGGATTCATGGGGATAATAACATGGGCATTGCATTGATTATGCACCTCAATCGGTACGCCTGCACTTTCGCGTCCCGCGATGAGAATATCTCCTGATTGGAAAGAAAATTCCGTATAGGGTTTTGATGTTTTTGTGGTCATTAAAATCAGGCGATGATTGTTGGATTGCGCCCATTCATAAAAGGATTCCCAAGAGGAATGACGTTGATAGGTGACAAAATCAATATAATCCATCCCCGCACGCCTGATGCGTTGGTCATTCCATGGAAAACCGCATGGTTCAATAATATGAAGCATCACATTAAAACACGCGCACATCCGCATGATTGTCCCCAAATTTTGAGGAATATCGGGTTGATAAAGCGCAAGATGTAAGGACATATTATAAGAACTATTTTTAAGGTAATTTTGGGATTGAATTTATGGACGTAAGCGATTATAGTCAATACTAAATTACCTATAAATCCATAAAATAACTGAATTATAACCGTATGAATGATCTTAAAAGCTCTGACGCCCCCCATGCTGAATCTCCCCAAGCACGGCGCAATTTTTTATACTTGACCGCAGGGGCATTCGGTGCAATTGGCGCGGCATGTACCTTATGGCCGTTTATCAACAGCATGAATCCTGCAGCAGATACCTTGGCGCTATCCACGACAGAGGTCAACTTAAAACCCATCCAAGCAGGTCAGTCCATTACCGTGATGTGGCGTGGAAAGCCTGTGTTTGTGCGTCATCGTACACCTGAGGAAATTGCCAAAGCCAAAGAGGTTGATATTACAACCCTGCGTGATCCCCAAAAAGACGAAGACCGCGCTCAAAAACCTGAATGGCTGGTGATGGTGGGGATTTGCACACATTTAGGCTGTGTTCCCTTGGGGCAGCAGCCCACCGATGTAAAAGGCGATTTTGGCGGCTGGTTCTGCCCTTGCCATGGATCGCATTATGATTCGTCAGGTCGTGTCCGTAAGGGCCCTGCCCCCAAAAATATGGAAGTCCCCAGCTATAAATTCGTGTCTGATGATGTGATTTTGATCGGATAATTTTTACATTTAACAAAAACAAAGAGTAATCCACATGTCGAACCATCCCCGTGATAAATTTGATAATCCTGTTATTGATTGGATTGATGAGCGTTTGCCGATTTTTTCCTTGATGAATAAGGAATATGGTCGTTTTCCCACGCCGAAAAATTTCAATTATTTCTGGAATTTTGGTGCAATTGCGATGTTTATGCTGGTCACCATGATTGTGACAGGGATTTTATTAGCAATGAATTATGCTGCGAATACACAAATTGCGTTTTCCAGTGTGGAGCGCATCATGCGTGATGTGAATGGCGGGTGGTTATTGCGTTATTTACACGCCAATGGCGCGTCGTTTTTCTTTATTGCAGTCTATATCCATATTTTCCGTGGCATGTATTACGGATCATATAAACGCCCGCGTGAATTATTGTGGATTTTTGGGGTTGTAATTTTATTATTGATGATGGCCACCGCCTTTATGGGCTATGTCTTGCCGTGGGGGCAAATGAGCTATTGGGGTGCAACCGTTATTACCAACCTGTTTTCTGCCATTCCTGTTATCGGACCTAAAATCGTAACCCTGTTATGGGGCGGTTTTTCCGTTGATAATCCGACGCTAAACCGTTTCTTTGCGTTGCATTATCTGATGCCATTTGTACTTATAGGCGTGGTTTTCCTGCATGTTTGGGCATTGCACGTCACAGGATCAAATAATCCGTTGGGGATTGATGTAAAAGGTGAACAAGATACATTGCCGTTTCACCCTTATTACACCATCAAAGATTCCTATGGTTTATTGATTTTCCTGCTGTTTTATTTTGGGTTTACGTTTTTTGCGCCGAACGCGTTGGGGCATCCTGATAATTACACACCCGCCAATCCGTTATTGACCCCTGCGCATATTGTGCCTGAATGGTATTTCTTACCCTTTTATGCGATTTTGCGTTCTGTCACCTTTGATATTGGTATTCCTTTTACGCATATTATTTTAATCCCTGCCAAATTGGGCGGCGTATTGGCGATGTTTGGATCGATTGCCTTATTGCTTGTATTGCCTTGGTTGGATACGCACCCTGTCCGTAGCGCACGCTTTCGCCCTTGGTTTAAGATTGCCTTTTTGATACTGGTTGCAGATGCGTTTTTACTGGGGAAAATTGGTGGAAAACCAGCTGAAGCGCCTTATGTGCTGATTGGGCAAATTGCAACATTATATTATTTTGCATTTTTCGTAGTGATTTTACCTGTGTTATCACGCATTGAAAAAGTTAAGCCTTTGCCTGAAAGTATTAACCAAGCAGTTTTGGATCATTACGCGGCTAAAAAAGCACAGAAAAAGAAAGCATAATTTTTAAGGATATTTATCATGAACAAAATACAATTCTCTTTATTATGCTTATCTGTTTTGATGTGTTTTTCCGCGCCTGTGTGGGCAAGTGATGCTGGACATGTCAAACTCCCCAATCTTGACTGGTCGTTCGAGGGCGTAACAGGCACTTATGACCGCGCCGCTTTACAGCGTGGTTTTAAAATCTATAAAAATGTGTGCAGCACCTGCCATTCTATGAATTACCTAAGTTATCGCAATCTATCTGATTTAGGCTATGACGAATCACAGATCAAAGCCATTGCCGCCGAATATACCGTTATGGACGGCCCCAATGATGAGGGCGAAATGTTCGAACGCCCCGCAAAGCCCAGTGACCATTTTGTCAATCCGTATAAGAATGAAAAACAGGCACGCTATGCCAATAACGGTGCATATCCGCCAGATATGTCCTTGCTTGCCAAAGCGCGTTTTGGTGGCGCCGATTATATTTACGGCATCATCACAGGGTATGAAAAAGCCCCTCACGGCGTGGATGTACCCGCTGGCAAATATTATAACAAATACATGTCCGGTCATATTATTGCGATGGCGCCGCCATTAAGTGATGGGATTGTTGCCTATGATGACAAAAGCCCTGAAACATTGGATCAATACGCCAAAGACATATCGCATTTTTTAATGTGGGCAGCAGAACCAAAAATGGAACAACGCAAACGCACAGGCGTGATGGCCATGGCGTATGTGGCGATTTTTGCAGGGATCATGTATGCGACAAAGAAGAAAATTTGGAAAAAAGTGAAAGATTCCTATAAATAAAAGCCTGAAAAACAAAAGATTGAAAAATGGATAGAGAAAAAGCAAAAGAATATTACGAAAAATCAAATAGCTACCGCATTATTGCGGTGGCTTTTGCGATTTTGGGTGTTTTTTTGTTTGTTTCTATGCTTTCAAAAGCAGAATCGGGGGGACTATTAAAAACATTTTCGAACCCTTCAACGCTTATTATTTTAATTTTTCCATTCTTGCCTGCCGTGTTTTTGTCTTTACAGTCCGCTAAATTCTCTAAAAAATATCTCAATGAGATTAAAAAGACAGAGGATAAATAAATGTCACTATCTTTAAAAGACTCCATTCATGATTTGAGTCAAAAAATTGACCTGCTTGACAAAGCCATTAAGAAAAAACAAAAAGAAAAATCAACAGGACAGTTTGATTTATTTTCTGCGCCGATCATTCCAGCCGCCACGCCTCATGTTTCAATGGATGAAATTGAAAATCGCATTGATGGGATTATACATCATTTAGAATCCGTTTTAGATACATATCAAAATAAAGGGGATTCTAATGGCTGAAGTCAATGTCTTAATCAATCGAAAACAATATGGCGTTGCCTGTGATGATGGGCAGCAAAATCGTGTTCGTGAACTCGCTAATTATGTGGATACACGGTTACGTGAAATGATTGGGGATAGCACGGGGCTTCCAGAATCCCATATTTTAGTGTTAACATCCCTGATTTTAACCGATGAAATATTTGATATGCGTGCAACAACCAAGGGACGCGAACAGCAATATACAGAAATCACTCACGAAAATCATGCGTTAAAAAATGCAATTCAAGACTTAAATCAAAAAATCACCGCGCTGGAGCAAGAAATTGCACAGGCACAAACACAGCCCTATTCTGCGACAGATCTTGATCATTCTAACCAAGAAGAGCTGGCAAGTACAATTCAATCCATGACAATTCAGATCGAAAAATTAGCTCAAAAAGTTGCCTCCCTCTAAACAATCCCCTATAAAATAAGAAGAGAGAAAAATGTCTATAGATTCAAAAAACTGGACTCCTCAAAGCTGGCGTTCAAAACCTGCAAAACAATTGCCAAATTATCCCGACTCTGCTGAATTAGCCCATGTGGAACAAGAATTGGCCAAAATGCCCCCGTTAGTTTTTGCGGGCGAAGCCAGAAAATTACAAGATTCCTTAGCCGACGTTGCCATGGGCAAGGCGTTTTTGTTACAAGGTGGTGATTGCGCTGAAAGTTTTGCGGAATTTAGCGCGACTAAAATCCGTGATACATTTCGGGTTTTATTGCAAATGGCTGTGACCTTATCCTATGGCGCTGGATTACCTGTGGTCAAAATTGGCCGCGTTGCAGGACAATTCGCAAAACCAAGATCCGCTGATATGGAAGATATAAACGGAGTCTCACTGCCCAGCTATCGCGGTGACATTATTAATAATATGGATTTCACGCCTGAGGCTCGTATTCCTGATCCTAAACGTATGCTTGCGGCGTATCACCAATCGGCATCAACACTGAATTTATTGCGTGCTTTTTCAAAAGGCGGCTATGCTGATTTAGGAAAAGTGCATCAATGGAATCTGGATTTTGTTAAAAATTCTCCCGTAGGGGAACATTATGAATCAATGGCGGCAGAAATTGATAAAGCCATTCGTTTTATGAATGCGTGCGGGATTAACAGCGCAAAATACCCATCCTTACAAGAAACTGATTTTTATACATCGCATGAGGCTTTGTTATTACCTTACGAAGAAGCCTTAGTGCGTACAGATAGTTTGACAGGATTACAATATAGTACATCCGCGCATTTCCTGTGGATTGGTGCACGAACAAACCAAAATGATGGTGCACAAATGGAATTTGTCCGCGGTATTCATAATCCGTTGGGATTAAAATGCCCTCCTGATTTGAACCCTGATGACCTCCTCCGATCCATTGATATTCTAAACCCCGAAAACCAAGCAGGCAAGCTAACCTTGATTGCACGCATGGGACATGAGCATGTGGCAGAAAAGTTAAAACCTTTGGTCAAGGCCGTACGCGATTCAGGACGTCATGTTGTGTGGTCTTGTGATCCCATGCATGGCAATACAATTAAATCATCTAGCGGATATAAAACCCGTCCGTTTGATCATATTTTATCTGAGGTCAAAGGATTTTTCCGCGTTCACCATGAATTAGGCACGCATCCCGGTGGTGTTCATTTTGAAATGACAGGTGATAATGTCACTGAATGCACAGGGGGCGGCGAACAAATTAGGGATGGTGACTTATCTGATCGTTATCACACAGCCTGTGATCCACGATTGAACGCCAATCAATCTTTGGAATTAGCCTTTTTAATTGCCGAAGAACTTAAAAACGCGTGATTTTGTGATGTTGCCTCAATCATCCCTCCTAAAGATCGGTTTAGCACAAATCAACCCTGTTGTTGGGGATATACGGGGAAATTTAGCGCTGATCCAGCATTCCGCTGCACAATTTCCTGATGATATTGATCTGATTGTCTTTCCTGAGATGGTCTTAACGGGATACCCACCTGAGGATTTACTTCTTAAGCCTTGCTTTATTACAGATTGCACGCAAGCCATCGAAGATTTATGCTTTTGGTCACAGGATCAATCCGTCACATTAATTATCCCTGCACCTCACCAGCTTAATGGGATATTATATAACGCTCTGTACGTCTTAGAAAAAGGTAACATTACCCATATTCAACATAAATATCATTTGCCCAATCATGGTGTTTTTGATGAAAAACGTTTATTTAACCAAGGCAAATTGCCTGATCCCATAAATATTAAGGGCATATCGATTGGATTTATGATTTGCGAAGATATGTGGCATGATGATGTGGCACAGCATCTGAAAAATAAAGGTGCTGAAATTTTATTGATTACAAATGCCAGCCCTTTCGAACAAAACAAACAAGCCGTACGCTTGCACCACACAAAAAAACACGTACAGACAACCGCCCTGCCCTTACTGTACGTTAATCAATGGGGGGGACAAGATGAATTGGTTTTTGATGGATCATCATTCTCCCTAAATCCTGATGGCGAAATTATATTACAATCCCCCGTTTTTTCAGATGATTTTGCGGTTATACAGTATGATCCTCAGAAACATCGTCTATTTACCGCGACAAAATCTGTTTTTGAAACCAACCCTATGGCAATATTATATAAGGCCTTGGTCACAGGATTGCGGGATTATTGCCGTAAAAATCATTTTCAATCTGTTTTATTGGGGCTTTCTGGGGGGATTGATAGCGCACTCGTCGCGGTTTTGGCGGTTGATGCGTTAGGGGCGGATCGTGTACAGGCCTATATGCTGCCCTCACAATATACATCCCAAGACAGCTTGGATGATGCGGCATTATTAGCACAGAATTTAGGCATTTCTTTAGCCACATTACCCATCGAAGCCCATGTGCAAACCTTAAAAACAGCATTAAATCCACATATAGATGATCATGCGCCCTCTATTACCTTTGAAAATATGCAATCACGCATGCGTGGGATCATGTTAATGACCTTATCCAATGCCAGCAATGCCCTGTTATTGACCACAGGTAATAAATCTGAAATGGCGGTTGGCTATGCGACATTATATGGTGATATGTGTGGCGGTTTTAACCCGATTAAAGATGTGTATAAAACACAGATTTATGATTTATGCCAATGGATAAATGAAAATTATAATGGTCTTATGCCTGATAACATCCTAACAAAAGCCCCCACAGCTGAGCTTCGCGCAAACCAAACCGACCAAGACAGTCTGCCTGAATATGAGATTTTGGATTCTATTTTAATATCCATCATTGAACATCAAATGAGTCCCAGCGAAATCGTGGCGCAAGGGCACGACATAAATATTGTTCAAAAAATATGGCGATTGGTAGATTTGGCGGAATATAAACGGCGTCAATCTGTGATTGGGACAAAAATCACCGCCATGAATTTTGGGCGTGATCGACGTTATCCCATTACAAATGGCTATAAACCTTTCACAAAAAAAGCAAATTTTGTATGAATAGCATCCCCAATTTATCTTATATTATTATGATGTTAACGGCAGGTGGGCTAATCGCTTTTCAACCTGCGATTAACGCTGCTTTATCAAAAGCCATACAAAGTCTCACATGGGCAGGGGCATTATCATTGACGATTGGAGCACTGTGTTTATTAATCCTCAATGCCTTAATCTATAAAGACATGCCTGTTTTCAACTTAAAATCCTTAAAACCTTGGATGTTCTTAGGGGGCATATTGGGCGCATTTTATATGTTTTCTTCTACCTTATGCGTTCAAAAGCTGGGATCAGCTGCCACAATGACTCTTTTTATGTGCGGACAAATGGCCATGGTGATGGTGATTGATCATTTTGGATTTTTTGGCATTGCCCCCTATCCCATTACCCTGCAACGTGTTTTAGCCATAGGATTAATGGTCACAGGTGTATACTTGATGCAAAAAGCGTAAATTTTTACTTTCAACTATGCTTTAAATCCATTATGTTTAAAGACAATTTCTTAAAAAATAGGATCGACGACTCACAATGACGGTACATGTACGCTTTGCCCCCTCACCCACTGGAAAACTTCATGTGGGAAATATTAAAACAGCTATCATCACATGGTTATTTGCAAAATCACAATCAGGAAAGTTTTTTTTGCGTATTGATGATACAGATCTGGAGCGTTCCCGCGATGAATTTTCTGAGGCCATTAAACGTGACCTTTTATGGTTAGGCATGCAATGGGATGATATGGCGCACCAAAAAGATCGCCGTGATGTTTATGACAAAGCTATTCAAAAATTAAAAGATGATGGGCGACTATACCCCTGCTATGAAACGGCTGAGGAATTGAATTTAAAACGTAAAACGCAATTGGCGCGCGGCAATCCCCCCATTTATGACCGTGCATCTTTGTCACTGAGTGCCGATCAAATCAAAGCCTATCATGATGAAGGTCGCAAACCGCATTGGCGTTTTAAAATGGAACATAAACCCATTATTTGGCAGGATTTAGTGCGCGGCGAAGTCAGCTTTAACGGGGCGGATATGTCAGACCCTGTCTTAATTCGCGAAGACGGAACACCGCTTTATCATATTTGTTCCGTGGTTGATGATATTGATTTTAAAATCACCCATATTATTCGCGGCGAAGACCATGTATCCAACACCGCCAGCCACATTCAAATGTTTGAGGCCTTAGGACTGGACACACAATTACAATTTGCGCACTTACCGCTTATCTCTGATTCCAGCGGTGGGAAATTATCCAAGCGTTTAGGATCATTAAGCATTGAGGAATTGCGCGATGATCTGGGGTTTGAGCCGATTACAATTCTGAATTACCTTGCACGACTTGGGACATCTGATCCTATCGAAGTGTTTAGCACGCCTGAGCCTTTGATTAACAGCTTTTCTTTTTCAAAATTCTCTCGTGGAGCGCCGAAATTTGATGCGGATGAATTGCCCCGTTTGAATGCGAAACTCCTGCATCATATGGATTACCAACAGGCCGAACCCCATCTGATTGGGCGCGCAAAAAATGAACAATTTTGGTTGATCGTGCGTGAAAATATTAACACATTTAAGGATATAAAATCTTGGTTGGATATGATTGAGGGAGACATTACCCCTCTGATCATCGATGAAGATCGCGACTATATTAATCTTGCAATCGAAAACGCACCCCCTGCCCCATGGACTGAATCCAGCTGGGCGGCGTGGACAAATCAATTAAAAACACTGACAGATCGCAAAGGAAAATCCTTGTTTATGCCCTTGCGTAAAGCCTTAACGGGAAAAGAACACGGGCCTGACATGTCTGTTTTGTGCGCCATGATTGGTTATGACAAAGCCATGCAGCGTTTAAAATAATATGTCCACCCCCTCCATCGCCTGTGGCATTGATTTTGGAACGTCAAATTCGACATGTGCCATAACAGATAATAACAACGCACGCCTGATTACATTAGAAGGTGAATCCAGCACCTTACCCAGTGCCCTATTCTTTGCCTATGATGGATCAATTTTATTTGGTCGGGCGGCAATCAACGCCTATATCGAAGGCGAGGATGGACGCCTGATGCGTGGTTTGAAATCGATTTTAGGCACAGCCTTAATGCAAGAAAAAACCATAATACAAGGGCGCTCTTGTGATTTTACTGAGATTTTAAAAATCTATATCCAGCACCTGAAATCCAAAGCAGAATCTGATCTGAATCAAAAAATACACACTGTTATCATGGGGCGTCCTGTGCATTTTCACGATGATGACCCTAATGCTGATTTGCAATCTGAAAATATATTGCGCGACATTGCACAAAAAGTGGGCTTTGAAGAGATCCATTTCCAATATGAACCCATCGCGGCTGCCTTTGCGCATGAACAGCATTTAACAGGTGATCAGTTGGCATTCGTTGTTGATTTGGGGGGAGGAACATCCGATTTTTCAGTTATCCGTCTGTCCCCTGATAAATCCACGCAGCGTGACCGAAAATCCGATATATTGGCAACAACAGGCACGCGTATTGGCGGTACAAATTTTGATAAACGCCTATCACTAAAGCATTTTATGCCCCATTTGGGATTAGGAACACAATATCGATCTGAATTCGATTCCACAAAAATATTGGATATCCCCTCAAAACCCTATATGGAATTGGCGGAATGGTCATTGGTGCATTTTGCCCAAACAAGCAAAGCCATTCGAGAGAGCAAAGATATTTTGAAAAATGCCCTTGATCCTCAAAAAATTCAACGATTGCTGAAAGTGCAAAGCGAAGGCTTAGGACATGCTTGCTTACAAGCCGTTGAACGCACGAAAATTGACCTCACGAATAAACATATTGCGAATATCGACGTGCAGGATTTAGGGTTGGATATGAATATTCCCGTATCAAAACCAGATTTCGAAATCGCCATTGCCGACCAAATTCATAAAATCACCACATGCCTTGAGGATTGCCTAGCGCAATCAGGGCACAGCGCCGATGAGATTGATCTGATCATTTTAACAGGCGGATCCAGTGAATTGCCCATTATTAATGATTATATCGCCACCTATTTCCCTAACGCCACCATTTCAAAAGACAATAAATTCGGCAGTGTTGGATTGGGTTTAGCCCACCATGCGCGGCGGTATCTTAAAAACACAGTCTAGAAAAATTCTTATTTAACTTAATTATATATCTGATCCCATAAGCCCGTTTTTATGATCCATGCCTAATTGCGCGTAGTGAGGGGCTGACCATTTGATATAGGCAATCTCTTTTTCATTCAAATCGCGAACATATTGCGCAGGACGCCCAGCCCACAATTGATAAGACGGCAATATTTTATGAGGAGTCAACAATGCCCCTGCCGCCAGCATGCCAAAAGATTCAATGATCGCGCCATCCATGACACAAGATTGCATGCCCACAAAACCAAAATTATGCACGGTACAGGCATGTAAAACCGCCGCATGCCCAACGGTCACATCATCCCCAATGATTGTGCCCTGAAAATCGGTCGTCACATGAATCACGCTATTATCCTGAATATTCGTACGCGCCCCAATTTTAATATTATTGACATCCCCACGCACAGCACAACCATACCATATCGAACTATCCTTCCCAATCTGCACATCGCCAATCACCGCCGCATTGGGGGCAATAAAGGCGGAGTTATGGATTTGGGGGAACTTTCCCTGATAAGGATAAATAAAAGCCATAGTTTTTTCTACAATACTCTTTGCTAAAAACCCCTCTATTTGGTTTAAAATAGAGGGGTTAAAGATAGATTTATGGATTTAACGGTGACCAAGCTGGGTCTGATGCCCCTTGTGGGGTTGCTAAAGAGCGTTCATTATATCCCGTTAAGTCAATGGAATATAAACGCGCCTTTGCGCCACTGCCTGTTGAAGACTCTTTGAAATAAGCTAAAACACGACCATTAGGTGACCATGTGGGCCCTTCAACGTGGTAGGCGGTGGTGATTAAACGCTCCCCTGATCCATCGGTACGCACCACACCAATAAAGAACTGTCCGCCTTTCATTTTTGTAAAGGCAATCAAATCCCCACGCGGTGACCAAACAGGGTTCGCATAACGACCATCACCAAAGGTGATCCGTTTTACATTTGATCCATCGGCATTCATTGTATAAAGCTGTTGCTTTCCACCGCGATCCGATTCAAAAACAATCTGTTTGCCATCAGGGGAAAAAGACGGGCTGGTATCAATCGCCGCATTATCAGTGATTTTTTTCGCGCGACGTGTGCTGAGGTTCATCACATAAATATCGCTATTGCCATTTTGCGCCAAACTCATAATCACGCTGCCGCCATCTGGTGAAAAACGGGGGGCAAACGTCATACCAGGGAAATCCCCTAATACTTCTTGACGGCCTGTATCAATATTATACAAATATACGCGTGGCTTATTATTATAGTACGCTAAATAGGTGATTTCTGCTGTATCTGGTGAAAAACGCGGCGTTAAAACCAAGGCACGTCCATCTGTCAAATATTTATGATTGGCACCATCTTGATCCATAATAGCCAAACGCTTAACACGCTGTTGCGCAGATCCACTCTCAGCAATATAAACGATGCGTGTGTCAAAATAGCCTTCTTCACCCGTTAAGCGTTTATAAATTTCATCCGCAATAATATGCGCAATACGGCGCCAATTTTCGGGAGTCGTCATATAGGCTGTGCCGGTTAATTGCTGTTGTGATAAAACATCCCACAAACGAAATTCAACACGGGTTTTTCCATCACCGCCTTGTTTTAAAACTCCAGAAACGAGAGCTTGGGCATTTACAGCCTTCCATTCCTGAAACGCAGGGCCACTGGCGGCAATTTGTTGTGCATTTTGAATGAATGCGCCGCTAGGTAACGGACGAAATAATCCTGAATTTTTTAAATCATTGGTAATTACAGTTGCCATTTCAGCGGCCATCTGTGCAGATGCCCCAGATTGGACATCAAAATTTGTAATGGCAATCGGTAAGGGTTCAGGGCGACCTTTGGTCACATCAATCCGCAATTGCGCGTGCGCCATAGAGGGGATAAACATCCCCGCACCGATCAAGCACACGGCAACAGCTAAGGTTATTCTTTTAAAATTTATCATTTTTATACCTCTTCTTCTTTCAATCTCAATACATTTGTTTGGGGTTAAAATTAAATTCAAAAACGCGCCATTGCTGATAATTTTCAGGTGGTAAACGCAAAGGATAACAACGCGTATTCCGCACAGCACGCATCGCAGAACGTGCCAAAGCCGCATAGGCCTGATCTGTTTTCATGATTTGCTGGGTCATAAAATTATAATCGGCTTTGTTTAATGTGCCATCCGCATTCATGTGCATGGTAATCACGACATCTTTGTCGATATTTTTATTCCCTGCATCAACGTACCAACATTGACCAATTTGATTGGCAACATAATCACGCTGAGAGATACTGAGTGTATCACCAAGTTTTGCCCCTGCGATAGCATTTTGTTGAACAGGCGGTTCATTTGTCGGCGGTTCATCATTGGGTGGTGTGGGGGTATCCGTTTCCTCTCCAACCAAATTCTTAAGCACAGAAGAAAAATCCTCACTAGGGTCTGCTTTCGGTTCGTCTTTTTTAGACTCTTCCTTCTTGGGTTCTTCTTTTTTGGGTTCTTCTTTTTTGGGTTCTTCCTTAGGCTTATCCTCTTTCGGTGGCTCAGGCTCTTCTTTGGGCGCAGGAGGAATTTCTGTTGGCTTTTCGGGTTCTTTTGGCTTTTCAGGCTCTTTTTTAACCTCTTCTTTCGGCTCAGACTTTTCCTTAGGCTTATCTTTCGGTTTGTCTTCTTGCTTTTTCTCTTTATCTACTTTTGGCGGCGGCGTTGGTTTTGGCTCTTTTGGTTGAGGGTCTTCAATCTCTTTTAACGGAGTCTGTATGTCGGTCAAACGTGTTGTGCGTGTTTCATCGGATACTTTAATAAACTCAACATTCACAACAGGTGGCACTTCATATTCGGGTGCTAAATCAAAAAAAGGAATGCCAAATACCACAAATAAAATAATAATCCCATGCAAAATCAATGACGCCCATGTGGACTTCTTCATTGATTGCATAGCATTAAATTTGCGGTGATTCAGCATTGTTTATTATTTCTTCTTTTTGGCCGCATGGGGGATAGGCTCAGAAACCAAGCCAACTTTGGTAAATCCGTGTGCACTAATCAGTCCAATAATCTCCATCGCTGTGCCATATTCAATAGATTGATCGCCCCGAATATAGACGCGTTTTTCCATGTCACCTTCCGCCATGGCCTCTAATAAATCAGGCAATTTTTCTTTTGTAACAGGCGTTTCACCCACGAATAAGTTGCCTTGTGAATCAACACTGACCTCAATCGGCAATTCATCTTTGCCATCATTTAAGGGCTTTGCCTGTGATTTCGGCAAATCCACAGCAACCCCAGCCGTCAAAAGCGGTGCCGTGACCATAAAAACGATCAATAAAACCAACATCACATCCACAAATGGCGTAATGTTAATATCCGCCATTGGCATTGCTCCCGAACGGCGACGCCCTCTGCCCCGTGATTTTGATGATGCTTGTAAGGAAACGCCCATGAATTTAACCTCTTTTTAAATTTTAGAATCAGATCAATAATAAAATTAACGATCTAAATGACGGGAAACAGTGCTGAGAAATTCAGAAACGAAATAATCCAATCGATCCCCATATCCATTTAATTGGCGTGAATAAAAGTTAAACCCTAACACAGCCGGAATCGCGGCAACCAAGCCCAAGGCTGTTGCAAATAGCGCCTCAGCAATCCCCGGAGCCACAACAGAAAGGCTGGTATCCCCTGCCCCTGCGATTGCAACGAAACTGTTCATAATCCCCCAAACCGTTCCAAACAATCCAATAAAGGGGGCGGTTGAACCAATACTGGCTAAAAATGTCATGCCTTTTTCAAGCTCTTGCATTTCACGTCCCATACTTACGCTTAAGGCACGCTCAATGCGTTGATAAAGGCTAAGGCGTAAATTATCCGTTTTTGGCATCCCTGTCAGAGAGCTTTTTTGCCACTCATCCATCCCTGCAGAAAATGTATTTAACATCGGATCGGCTTCGCTTTTTTTGACACGCTCATATAAATCCGTTAATGATTCGCCTGACCAAAAAGCCTCTTCAAACCGACGCGCGCGGCGTACCAATTTATTCAGAATTTTATGTTTTTGAAACATAATCGCCCATGACCAAACAGAGGCTAAAAGCAACAAAGCCATAACCAGCTTCACCACAGGATCAGCCATCAAAAATAATCCCATCATTGATAGGTCACCTGAGACACTTCCAGCAAGGGCTGCTGATTCGATTGCGGCATCTTCCATTTTCGTACTATCCTTACATTTGTTTTAAATGATTTCCATTGTGTTTAGCATTTTATTGCCTGAATTTAAAGCGTGTTTTTATCAAAAACCTGTCTTAAATTATCCGGCATTGCACAGGCTTTGCCGTTATGATCAACACATGCCAACCCTACATCCATAGAAAAGATCAAATCATTGTGGCAAAAAATTGATTGTTTCATCACTAATGATGCTTTTTTAACAATCATAACAAATGTTTGAACCTCTAAAAAATCATCTAATCGGGCAGATTTATGAAATTTTGCGTTTAAATGATGCACGACAAAGACCATTTGATGATCATTTTTCAACGCACTATTACTGAAACCATGCACGCGTAAAAACTCAGATCGCGCCTGTTCACAAAAATTCAAATATTTTGCATGATACACGACACCGCCAGCGTCCGTATGTTCATAATAAACGCGTATAGGATGGTGATGAAACATATTTTTTGTTTTTATTATTCTGAAAATGGCGCGCCCGAGAGGATTCGAACCCCTAACCTCCTGATCCGTAGTCAGGTGCTCTATCCAATTGAGCTACGGGCGCTTGATATATGAATGAACAAAGAGACTTCTTCGTTTAAGCGTGCAAAACATATAACAGCTTTATCAAAAGAGCAAGAGGTATTTTAAAAATATCCCTGTTTTTTATCAATAACAGACTTCTCCCCATTTTTTTTTATTTTGTTATAATGTTTTACTTGGTTTTTTTTGGAAACTGTATATAAAATAAAGTCGAATTGGACAATCCAAAGCATTTCAGGATTCTTTTAAAGATGTCCTGCTTTCTTTGATAAAGCCTGTACCTGATTATAACAAAACATAAAAATATAAATTTTTAAGTGACATACAATAAAATGATGATTCTTCGACGCTGCTTTAAACTTCTTCCGCCCTTATATTCAAAATCATTGGTTTTGACAGCATCTGCCTTGATATTTTCTGGGATGATTTCTCCTGCTTTTGCACAGAGAGATGCGTTTGATTCTGAGAGTATCCCCGTTATCGAAGTTGACACAACCTCCGAATCCCCTGTTCTTCCTACACCTGCCGCACAATTGGAAGAGCAAAATTACGTTAAAGAATCTCAAAACAATAAAAGCAAAAGTTCTGTAACCGCAGCCAAAGCAGAGCCTGTCAATGAGACAACATCACGGGATCTATATAGTCGTCTATATACAACGCCGCAAACGCCACCAACAATTCAAGCGAATGATGTTAAAAAAGAGGCTTTTTCTGATCAATTATCATCATCCGTATCCAGCCGCATTAATAAATATTGGCAGGATTACTATATATACGAATCAAATCTCACGGAATTAACAGAGCGTTTGGATCAAATCCAAGCTGATAATCTCAATCTATCTGCTGAATATTTTGCTGGCGTTGCCACAATTAATACGCGCTTGCAATCTGGTACAACGCCTTCTAACCCCGTTTTAATCAAAAAGCTTAATGAATCACAAATCAGCCTTGCCGATATGGGCAAAAATTTATCCACGTTAAATTCATTGGCAACTGACACGGCTACAATTATTGAGGGCGCACAAAGCTTGATGAGCTCCGTGTCTTCTGCATACAAAATCCCTGGTGCGATGGAAGAAGACCATGCGAAACTGGCTTTATTAGAAGACACAATCAATGGCTTCCTTGTCTTTTCCGAGCGTATTTTAAACCGCACTCAAGATGATGTTGGTCGTATCAATGCCTATTTAGTGTCTGAACAGTCAAATATTCGCTCTCTCTCCTTGGCCGTTTCCAATGGAAATATCATCGGACGCAGTTTTCAATCCTTCACAGGTGACTTGGCAGGAACACAGTTTTCAGAGTCAAATGATAATGAATATAAACATAAAAAAGAACGCCCCAGCGAAAAGCTACGCTTGGCAAAAATAAAGTTTGATAAGCCTAATATTGCCTATGAACAACCCGTTTATCTTGCGTTGAGTAAGGCTTTGCAACAATATCCATCCAGCCGTATTGAAGTTGTATCTGTCTTGCCAGAAAATGGCAACAAAGCCCAAAGAGCTTTAGAAAAAGCAAAATCAAAACGCAATGCAGAAAAAGTGATCCACAGCTTAAATGAAATGGGCATCCCCCAAAGCCGTATTGATTTATCACAATCATCATCAAAAAACGCTGACTTTAGTGAAGTGCATATTTTTATTCATTAAAAAAACCTATAAATGATCTCTTTTACAGGTTTTTTTATTAATTTACTTGATGATCTGTTTAAAAACCGGGATAAAAATCAACAACATTTTGTTCATTGCTTAATGAAACACCAAGTTTTTTCATTATCAATCGCGCTGCATTTTGAATTGATTCCAAGTCATTGGATATATTACACAGAGCCTCAACTTCAGAATCAGTCTCTTTAGAAACAGTAAATGTTTCATTATCTGAACTTTGGTGAAGACAAAGACGAAAGACAGATTGCTTAGAATTCAACTTATCCAAAAAGTTAATATCATACACATTGCCTGAACTTTGGGAAGACAGATTATAATTCTTGACATCTGTTGCCAGATTGTAACAACGCAATCCTGTATTTAGATGCTCCATTAACCCCCTGTAAATCGCAGATTGAGGGCTCTTATCTTGATTTTTACCAAAAATAGTACGTAACATAATTTTTTATCCTTGCTTCTTTATCGTTTATTTTTTCAAAATATATAGCTACATCATAATATAAGATTAATTCTTAAAAATTCCCTGATATAAATATTATTTTTATGATCTATACAGAAGTTAAAATAAAACGTCAAATATTAAATATGACAAAAAATATAAAAACTCAAATTAACGATTAGATGTTTAGTCCTACACAATAATGATGTAGGACTAAACACACATCTTCCTACGCTGCGTTCAAATAGTATTTCTCTAACTTCTTCCCATTTTCAAAAGGAATGGCCAAGGGCTCACCTGTTGGAATTTCTGCGGAATTGATGTTTTCAGGGGTATTTTCACCTAAGATAATCAACATCGCACGCAATGTGTTGCCATGTGCACCAATCAAAACATTTTTGCCTTGATCTAATAAAGGCTTAATATGTTGATCAAAATAAGGCTGGACGCGATCGACCACATCTTTTAATGATTCGCCATTCGGTGGCTGCACATCATAGGAACGACGCCAAATATGAACTTGCTCTTCGCCATATTTTTCGCGCGTATCGTCTTTGTTCAGACCGGTTAGGTCACCATAATCACGCTCCCGCAGATCATCGTGACGGATCATATTCCAATTGCCGTTCGCGTCTTTTAGATGGGCATTGAGTTCGCCTGAATTTTCCAAAGCAATTTCAGCCGTGGTATAGGCGCGGCGCAGCGTGCTGCTGAAAGCGGCATCGAACTTTAAACCATGCTTAATCATCAACTTACCAGCTTGAGCAGCTTCTTCACGACCTAGATCGCTTAATTCAATATCGTAAAACCCTGTGAATCTATTTTCTAAATTCCATTGGCTTTGTCCGTGACGCAACAGGACGAGTAAATTTTTCATTTAAGAACTCCATAAAAATCTTTGACTTATGGCGCAGATAATGGCATGAATTGAGGGTAAAAATAAAGTGAAAATGAAGGAAAAAGAATGTTTAACGAATTTAAAAAAGAAATTAACTGGAACGGCAAGATTTTAACGCTGGAAACAGGCAAAGTTGCCCGTCAGGCAGATGGTGCTGTTATCGCCACATTGGGTGGCACGAAAGTTTTATGTACTGTTGTTGCCGCACGCAAGATCAAGGATGGACAAGATTTTTTCCCCTTATCCGTGCATTACCAAGAAAAAGCCTATGCAGCTGGTAAAATCCCCGGTGGATTCTTTAAGCGCGAAGGACGCCCTTCTGAAAATGAAACATTGGTCTCACGCTTGATTGACCGCCCTATTCGCCCCTTATTCCCCAAAGAATTTTTGAATGAGACACAGGTTATTTGTACTGTGCTTGCGCATGATTTAGAAAATAATCCTGACATTGTTTCCTTGGTTGGCGCCTCTGCGGCCTTGACGATTTCTGGGATTCCGTTCATGGGTCCTGTTGGAGCGGCACGCGTTGCCTATGTCAATGGGGACTATGTTTTAAATCCAACATTGGATGAACTGAATAATAGCAAGCTGGATTTGGTCGTTGCAGGCACACAAGAAGGTGTTTTAATGGTTGAATCCGAAGCGCATCAGCTAAACGAAGAAACCATGTTAGGCGCAGTGATGTTTGGTTGGAAACATTTCCAGCCTGTTTTGGATGCCATTATTGATTTTGCAGAAATGTGCGCAAAAGACCCTTGGGATCTGCCTGAAACACCTGATGCACTCATTCAGTTGAAAAAAGCTGTCAAAGCTGAATTTAGCGATCAAATCACACAAGCCTATAAACATCAAATTAAGCAAGACCGTCAAAAAGCATTGAGCGCCATCCGCGAAGCCGCTATTGAGAAATTTGCAAATGATGAAACAGGAATCACAGCCAATAATGTTGGCAGCGCTGTTAAAGAATTGGAATCCGATGTTGTTCGTGGCGATATTTTAAAAACAGGTCTGCGGATTGATGGTCGTGATACAAAAACAATCCGTGCCATTACATCCGAAGTTGGGATTTTGCCCCGCGCCCATGGATCAGCGCTTTTTACACGCGGTGAAACACAGGCTTTGGTCATCACAACATTGGGAACAGGTCAAGATGAGCAAATTATGGATGCCTTAACCGGTGAATATAAAGAGCGTTTCTTGCTGCATTACAACTTCCCCCCTTATTCCGTGGGTGAAGCTGGCCGTATGTCCAGCCCCGGACGTCGTGAAATTGGTCATGGAAAATTGGCTTGGCGTGCGATTCGTCCTGTCTTACCAAAGGCAGAAGATTTCCCCTATACCTTACGGACAGTATCTGAAATCACCGAATCAAATGGATCCTCCTCTATGGCAAGTGTTTGCGGAACATCCTTATCCATGATGGATGCAGGCGTCCCCTTGACCAGCCCTGTTGCAGGTATCGCAATGGGATTAATCAAGGAAAACAAAGACTTTGCTGTTCTTTCTGATATTTTAGGTGATGAAGATCATTTGGGCGATATGGATTTCAAAGTTGCAGGAACAAAAGACGGGATCACTGCCCTGCAGATGGATATTAAAATCACATCCATTACTGAAGAAATCATGACGATTGCGTTATCACAGGCAAAAGATGCCCGTATTCATATTTTGAATGAAATGGCCTCTGCCTTAAGCTCAGCACGTTCTGACATCAGCCAATATGCCCCCCAAATCGCAACAATCATCATTGATAAAGAAAAAATCCGTGAAGTCATTGGTACAGGTGGAAAAGTCATTCGTGAAATTGTTGAGGTCAGCGGTGCGAAAATTGACATCGAAGATGACGGCACAATCAAGGTTTCAGCCAATGATTCCCGTTCAATTGAAACAGCCATTCGCATGATCCGTGACATTACAGATGAACCCGAAGTCGGCAAAGTCTATGATGGAAAAGTTGTCAAAATCGTTGAATTTGGTGCTTTTGTGAACTTTATGGGCAGCCGTGATGGGTTGGTGCATATTTCTGAACTTGCCAATGAACGTGTTGCAAAAGTAACCGATATTTTAAACGAAGGACAATTGATCAAAGTCTTAGTCGTCGGCACAGATGATCGCGGTAAAATTAAACTCTCCCTAAAACGCGTTGACCAAGAAACAGGACAAGCGATTGCGGCGTAATTCAATACCTCATTTAAAAAGGGTCAAGAAAATAAATTCTTGACCCTTTTTTGTATTTGGTTACCACAGGAATCGTTTTGATTTGGTAATGTTCTATATTTTCTTTAAAAAACAGGTCTTCAACACCAAGCCCTTAATCTTATCCGCATTACACTCAATCGCCTCCGCATCATCGGTTAGGCGGATATTCTTAATCACCGTCCCGCGTTTTAAGGTTGCTGACGTGCCTTTAACTTTTAAATCCTTAATCACAGTCACCGAGTCGCCGTCTTTTAGAGGCGTTCCGTTGCTGTCGCGGACATTAAGGTCGAGTGTGTCGTCATCATCATGGAGCATGGTCGTGCGGCTTTCTGTTGCGTGTTTTTCTTGATTTTACACAAAAAATATCCCATTGAACAAGCACAATATTGATAAATAGAAAAAGATATGGGGCTGTCCCAGATAACACAAAAAAGTGTTATAAAAGGACAGTATGCGGAAGAGTCGTTTAAGTAAAAAGATACAGGATCGATTGATCGAACATTTTGTTGCGGGCACAACTGCACGTTGTGCC
>JBIICI010000012.1:57500-58525 GCA_044238935.1 Gemmobacter sp. | reverse complement strand
ATGCCGCCTGCCGCGATAATCGCATCATAGACCGAATCGTAGATGGTCATTTCGCGCTGTCCCGCCCCAAAGACATGGCCGCTGATTTGAATTTTGATTTGCTTGGCTGATTCTAAGCTCACGAATGCGCTGGTACCGTGCAGGCGCATGGCTTCAGCCTCAATCAATTTCTTGACCTCCCCCAAAGATTTTCCTTGCGCAGGAATGGGATTTAGGGTTTTTGGCGTGATTCGACCATCGCTTTTGACATCGTACACAGAATTTTCTTCATATTGTCCATGAAAAATCACCCGAATCGAATCGCCCACCTTTAAAATATACTCATCCTGCACCACGCCTGCGGGGGCGGTATTGGTATTATCAGATTGTTTGACGTATTTTTTTAACGAATCATAGCCGAATTGAGATAGATCCGATTTTAAATAGGGGTGATATTGCGATTCTAACGGTGACGAATCATGCGAATCGATTCTTGTGGCTGTTTTATCCTCTAAAATATTTTCAACCGAATCGGATTCTAATTTCAGTCCTGAGTCTCTATAGGTTTCCGAATCATTACCCAAAACATCTTCCACGGAAATATAGGGTTTTTCCTGTGCGTAGGCATAAGGAATCACAAATAGGCATAAAATAAATGTGAGCAGGGGACAAAAAGATTTAAAATTCATAACAAATTTTCTATAATCGGTTGAAATAATTATTTTTATCATATTGAAAAGGATCAAATCATGCAAAGTCAAAATCGCCAAAAGATTATTATTGATGGAGATTGGGGAGGCGATGAGATGCAACTCAGTGCCGTTTTAATCGCGCGCTCCGATTTATTTGAGATATTGGGCGCAACAGCGGTGCATGGCAACACGAATCACGATCAAGTTTTACGCAATGCAGGCGCAATCTTACGATTTTTAAACCAAGACGGCAAAATCCCTTACTTTGGCGGTTGTAAATCACCCCTGAATCAACCGATTCTGGATGGAGATGGCGCGCATGGTGATGATGGGGTGGCAGGCGTAACCCTAATT
>JBIICI010000012.1:0-52500 GCA_044238935.1 Gemmobacter sp. | reverse complement strand
ATGCGGGGTACCCGCGGTCAGACGGAAAGACCCTATGAACCTTTACTATAGCTTCACAGTGGCATTATGATTGACATGTGTAGGATAGGTGGGAGGCTTTGAAGCGAAGACGCCAGTTTTCGTGGAGCCATCCTTGAAATACCACCCTTGTCCCTTGTAATGTCTAACTGCGGTCCATTATCTGGATCCAGGACCCTGTGTGGTGGGTAGTTTGACTGGGGCGGTCGCCTCCTAAACGGTAACGGAGGCGCGCGATGGTAAGCTCAAGACGGTCGGAAATCGTCTTATAGAGTGTAATAGCATAAGCTTGCCTGACTGTGAGACTGACAAGTCGAGCAGGGACGAAAGTCGGTTATAGTGATCCGGTGGTTCTGCATGGAAGGGCCATCGCTCAACGGATAAAAGGTACTCTAGGGATAACAGGCTGATAGCGCCCAAGCGTCCACAGCGACGGCGCTGTTTGGCACCTCGATGTCGGCTCATCTCATCCTGGGGCTGGAGAAGGTCCCAAGGGTATGGCTGTTCGCCATTTAAAGAGGTACGTGAGCTGGGTTCAGAACGTCGTGAGACAGTTCGGTCCCTATCTGCCGTGGGAGTTGGATACTTGAGAGGAGCTGTCCTTAGTACGAGAGGACCGGGATGGACGCACCTCTGGTGTACCTGTTGTCGCGCCAGCGGCACCGCAGGGTAGCTATGTGCGGACGGGATAACCGCTGAAAGCATCTAAGCGGGAAGCCTCCCTCAATACCAGGTATCCCTATCAGAGCCGTGGAAGACCACCACGTTGATAGGCTGGATGTGGAAGTGTGGCAACACACGAAGCTAACCAGTACTAATTGCTCGATCGGCTTGAGTTTAAACAGCATATAGTAGTGAATTCACTATTATACTGTTCAAATAAAAAAGCTTAGTAATTTTGAATATAATAATTTTGTAAATTACAAAAATTTTCCTAAAAATAATTGGATGTCACCTAAGATGGTCTTTGATGGCTTGGTGGTTATGGCAAGAATGTAACACCCGATCCCATCCCGAACTCGACCGTGAAAAATCTTAGCGCCGATGGTACTGCATCTTAAGGTGTGGGAGAGTAGGTCGCTGCCAAGCCTTCAAAGATCATCTTAGAAAATTCTATCTTTACAATGCTCAATGCAGCGAATGATTTTGTAAGAACCCTGCTGAAAAGCAGGGTTTTTTGTTTTTTTATCTAAAAAATGGTTGTAAATCAATTGTTTTCAGTAATCTTTATTGACCGTTTTTATATAAAAACGTACACTAGCTTATGCTCGTGCGATCCTACTATCAAGCAAACATTCCTGATTTCCTTAAAGACTGCCCTGATAAAATCCTTGGGGAATTGACGTATAACCACCATTTTTCGCTCGAAATATCCCAGAAAAATGCATGGCTTGAGCAAATCAAGCACCTGAAGCGACAACTTACACACTACCATTCTGGTAAAATATTCTTTGAGTTTTCTATTCCACGTATGGGTAAACGTGTTGATGTTGTGATTATGATCAACGATATTATTTTTGTATTGGAATATAAAGTCGGCTCAAAAAAGTATGATAAACAGGCTATTGACCAAGTTTTAGATTATGCGCTTGATTTGAAGAACTTCCATGAAGGAAGTCATGATCTCTATATCGTCCCGGTTCTGGTTTCAACAAAAGCGGCAAAGCAGGAAAATGCTATTTACTGGTATCAAGACAAAGTTGCTGTACCCTTATTGTGCAGCGATAATGATCTTGATGATGTTATTAAGCGTGTTATTAGCTGTGACTTAAAACCTGCGGAGTATGGGTTGGTTTATGGTTTGTCTGATAATGAACAAGCCCCGTTTGGTGAAGAATGGGAAGAAAGTGGATATAAGCCCACACCAACGATTATTGAGGCTGCGCAGGCTCTATACCAGGGCCATAATGTTCAAGATATTTCTCGCTCAGATGCTGGCGCAAAAAACCTGACCCATACGTCAAATTGCATTACTGAAATCATTGAGTATTCAAAACAAAAGCGGCGGAAATCCATTTGTTTCGTGACAGGTGTTCCGGGTGCTGGAAAGACGCTCGCAGGTTTGAACATTTCAACACGCACGGTTGGATCTTCATCCGAAGAACAGGCTGTCTTCTTATCTGGAAATGGTCCCTTGGTGGCTGTGTTGCGTGAAGCATTGGCCAGGGATGAAGTGGAGCGCTCTAAACAATCTGGGGCCTCTATTTCCAAAGACGTATCCACACAAAAAGTTAGCGCTTTTATTCAAAATATTCATCATTTCCGCGATGAGGGCTTGAAATCGAACAAGGTGCCAAATGAACATGTTGTAATATTTGACGAAGCACAGCGGGCTTGGAATCAAGAGCATGCTGAACGCTTTATGATTCAAAAACGCGGCGCTGCGCGATTTGATATGTCGGAGCCGGAATTTCTGATCAGCCTTATGGATCGGCGTGAAGATTGGTGTACAATTGTTTGCTTGATTGGTGGTGGACAAGAAATTCATGTCGGCGAGGCTGGGCTCATAGAATGGTTCAATGCTCTGCAAAAAAGGTTCTTGCATTGGGATGTGTATCATTCTGGGCAGCTGGCAAATAAAAGCTATAATTGGGGGCAGGATTTATGCGTCAAAATCTCTGATTTAAACGCAACCGAAAAATTGGCCCTTCACCTTTCTGTTTCAATCCGTTCATTTCGCGCAGAAAAACTTTCAGATTTTATTGGTGCAATTATTGATGGTAATGCTGAAACCGCTGCACAAATCAAAAATGATCTTGGTCAGTACCATATCGCAATTACTCGTGACCTTGACGTGGCGCGTGCTTGGCTGAGATACCATGCTAGAGGGACTGAGCGCTTAGGTCTTGTTGCCTCTTCTGGTGCAATACGCCTTAAGCCAGAAGGGATCTATGTTAAAGGGCAGGTGGATCCTGTGACTTGGTTTTTGAACGGTAAGGAAGATATACGCTCTTCATATTACCTAGAAGATGTCGCCACAGAGTTCGATGTACAAGGATTAGAGCTTGATTGGGTTGGCACGTGCTGGGATGCTGATTTACGTATGGAAGGCGGCCGATGGGGGCATTATAATTTTAAAGGCACAAAATGGCAAAATGTGAGAGATCCATTTCGCCGTGCTTATTTGGCCAATGCATATCGTGTTCTTTTAACTAGGGCGCGCCAGGGCATGATTGTTTTTGTGCCTCATGGTAACGATAATGACCACACGCGATTATCAAGATTTTATGATGAGACATGTGCATTCTTAAGGGAATGTGGTATTCAAGAAGCAGAATCCATTATTAGCAATGAAAAAGTGTATTAGAATTTTCGACGAATTTCTCTTATTCCTAAACAACAATATATTATTTCTAATAATATTCCTTGCTTTTTTTATTGAATTCTGTCATTGATGGTGACGTTGAATTGATTTCAATCATTATAGTCATTTCAAATTAAAATTCATGAATTTTAATTTGAACCCCTTCGCAGGGGATGCTCGCCACATTGGTGGCGCGGTTGCTTTTGCAGCCGTATCATTCTTAATAAAAAAATGATTTTTTATTAAGAATGACTATATATTTTGATTTATATTCAAAATGACATTTTATCTGGGCAGGATTTTTACACTGTCTTTTTTTATAAAAAAGAAGAAAATGCTTTCGCTTTCATTGAAGAGTTAGAAAGCCTATTTTATATAAGATCCAGAAATTGACCTTTCTTAGAAACAAAGTTCGATTTCATATTCAGATATCGAACGCAGGAATCCCCTGTATGCGTCTTTTTTTAAGACAGGGGAACTTTTACTTATAAGAAAGAAATTATTATGGATAATTTTAACGAATTAAACTTGAATCCATTGTTGCTAGAATCTTTGGCGACCATGAACTACACAACCCCGACACCAATCCAAGCACAGGCGATTCCTTTGGCCATCGAAGGTCATGACATTATGGGATCCGCGCAAACAGGAACAGGGAAAACAGCGGCGTTTTCAATTCCTTTGGTACAGCATTTGTTGGAAAACCCACAAAGCCAAGCCTTGATTTTAAGCCCCACGCGTGAATTAGGGCGTCAGATCATGGAAATTGCGCATCAATTATTGGGCAAAAAAAGCGGTATTAAAACCGCCTTTATCATTGGTGGTGAGCCAATGTCCAAGCAATATAATCAGTTAAAAGCACGCCCTCGTTTAATCGTGGGAACACCGGGGCGGATTAATGATCATTTACAGCGCCGCAGCTTGTTTTTAGACCAAACAGATTTTATTGTTTTGGATGAAACAGATCGTATGTTGGATATGGGTTTTTCGATTCAGTTGGAAACAATTTTTGAGCAATTGCCTGAAAAACGTCAAACATTGATGTTTTCCGCGACATTGCCCAGCAATATTATTCGTATGTCACAGCAATATTTAAATGAGCCTAAACGTATTGCCGTTGGGTCAACGATTGCACCTGCGACAAATATTCAACAAGATGTTATTCGTTTGAGCGAAGATGCAAAATATGCAGAGTTGGTACGCCAGTTGCACACACGCGAAGGATCAGTGATTATTTTCGTAAAAACAAAATTTGGCACAGAAAAATTGGCAAAACAGTTAAATAATGCGGATTTCCATGCGGAAGCGATTAATGGAGATTTAAAACAATCCCGTCGTGAGCGCGTTATCCGCGATTACCGCCAAGAAAAATTCCGTATCTTGGTTGCAACAGATGTTGTTGCGCGTGGATTGGATGTTCCCCATATTAAACATGTGATCAATTATGACTTGCCTCAAGTGCCCGAAGATTATATTCACCGTATTGGCCGTACAGCCCGTGCTGGTGCCGTGGGATCAGCCTTATGCTTGATTACACCACAGGATAATCGTAAATGGCAGGCCATTCAATATTTGATTAATCCTGATGCCAAACGTGAACGGTCGAATGATCGTTTTGATCGCCCCGCAGAACGTTCTGGTGAGCGTTCTCGTGATTATGCAGGCGGTAGCAAATTTGGTCGTAAGCCTTTTGGCAATAGCGGCGGTGGCAATGGTGGTGGACGTTCTTTTGATTCTCGTCCGAATGAATTTGGCAGATCTTCTTTTAAGAAATCAGAGCCACGTCGTGATGAAGTCAGAGGTGAACGCCCTCAATCCCGTGGAGATTTCTGGGGTGATAATGCCCATAAATCATCTGCGCCAAGAGATCGTGATGATTTCAAAAGAGGTGGTCAAGCCAGAGATTCTTTTCAACGCCCTGACCGTTCTCAGTCAGAGGAAAGAGCTTCTGCGCCTCGATCCAATGCATCGCCGTTCGGTGGAAATCCTCGTAGAAGTGAGGGGAGATCAGAAGGCAGATCAGAGGGACGTTCTGAGCAAAGATTTGATCGTTCAGACAGACCTGCACGTTCTGATAGACCCGAAAGATCCGCTTTTGGTGAGCGTTCTTTTGATAAGAGAACAGAAAGATCATCATCTTTTGGTCGTTCAAATGACAGACCACAAGGCGATAGGCCACAAGGGGATCGTTTCCAAAGTGACCGTTCACAAGGCGATCGCCCAAGAAGTGCAAGACCGAATGATCGCAACGAACGCAATGATCGCCCACAAAGCGACCGCCCTGCAAGATCCTTTGGTAAAGCACCAGAAGGAAGAGGTGACGGTAGAAACGAGGGTAGAAGTGCAGGCAGATCAGAAAGATCAGAAGGCGGCAGAAGCAACAGCCGTGATGCAAATAAAGGCAGCGGCAAACCTTTTGGCAATATGGAAGGCAGAAAACCAGCTGGTAAGTTTGGCAGCAAAGCACCACAACGTTTTTCAGCGGGCAAAAGAGCCGCGTAAATTTAGCAAAATCATATAAAAAAGGGGAAGGATAAAAATCCTTCCCCTTTTTTGTTAAAAATAAATTTTATTCTTCGCTACCTTTTTCAGGGGCGTCGCCTTTATCGCCAGCTTCTTGTTTCTTTTTGCGCAATTCTTGCCATTTTTGTTTCATTTTTTCAACTTCATCAGGCGTGATTGAGCCGTCTTTATTCACATCAAGTTTTACAAATTTTTCTTCGGCATGTTTCATAAATTCGTCTTTGGTGACTTTTCCATCGCCATTGACATCTTGTCTTTCAAAAAGTTTTCCTTTTTTGCCGTCTTGTGCGTTGGCATGTTCATTTGCGTGGGCTGCTGTTCCGAATGCAGTGACAGAAATCATCGCAATCAAAGCAAGGTTTAAAAAAGATCTGGTCATATTGTTATTCTCCGTTTGTAAGCGTTCATGTTTTCAATATAATTTCTATTATAATTATAGACAATGGCAAAATAAAGACGATACGAAATATCTTTATTTTTTATGACGAACAAGAGACTCTTAAACCTGCATAATCTAAAGGGGCTGAATTTTTATAGTGTGTGAAGTTATGATGGGGATCATAGGGTGATTTTAGAATATCAATTAAAGACTCTAAAAGCCCTATATCACCATTTTGGACAGATTCAATGCATTTTTGTAAAACCCAATTTCGTGCGATATAGTGTGGATTTTGACGTTCGGTAATGTTCAATGACTCATAATCACGCATCCATACTATTGCGTTTGGGTCATGATTCATGATTTTTAATAAAGAGTCTAAATCATCCAGTGCGGAAAAGCTGCGCGTATAATCCGCGCGATGGTTTTCCAAAAGCTGCATAAAGCGTGTCAATAAATCATCGATGATAACAGGATCATGCGTGCCAATGATAAATCCAAATTTTTTATAGAGATGATTTGTGTACGCTGTATTGAGACATGGCATATACTCTTTTAAAATCAGCATTGACTGATCTAAGGGGATAATCGGGGATAGGGCAACAGCCAAGGCTTGCAAATTCCATAGCCCGATAGCCGGTTGATTTCTAAAGCGATAGCGCCCCTGATAATCCGATTGATTGCATATCCAATCAGGATCATACGATTCCATAAATCCATAAGGGCCGTAATCTAAACTCTCTCCAATAATTGACATATTATCAGTATTTAAAACACCATGACAAAATCCCACCGCTTGCCATGCGGCAATTAAATGGGCGGTGCGTGTCATCACATCCTGAAACCATGATTGCGGATCATCATGCCCCATCTGCTGCATGGTGTAATCACATAGTTTTTTCAGATTTTCAGGATCGTTGCGGTAATAAAAATGCTCAAAATGACCAAATCGGATAAAGGATTGTGAGAGGCGGATGAGGACAGCGCCATCTTCTTCCTCTTCTCTGATCACTTTTTGACCCGTTGTACAGATAGACAAGGCGTGAGTTGTGGGAATGCCTAATCCTTGCATCGCAAAGCAGGCCAAATATTCACGAAGCGTTGATCGCAAAACGGCATATCCGTCCCCCATGCGGGAATAGGCAGTTTTGCCACCGCCTTTGATCTGTATATCCCACATTTTACCGTTATCATCGGCGGCTTGTGCTAATAATAAAGCGCGCCCATCCCCCAATTGTCCTGCCCATTGACCAAATTGATGACCGCTATAGGCCATTGCCAAAGGCTTTGATCCTGTTACAAAGGCTTGCCCTGTATGCAAATCTATCTGGGTCTTAGGAAAGAGCTGGTCGAATCCCGTTTGTGTCGCCACATCATGATTATAATGAATGAGGTGTGCTGCTGGGAAATGACTTAAAGAATCTGAATAGCGTGTATAGAAAGGATTATTGTTTCCTTCATCGGAGAGTGCAGCAAAATCATGACGAAGGAAGGGCATATTTTCCTATCGCCAAACATACAGCCAGTTTTGGAAGATAATAATCCGCCATAAAATTTCTGACCAATCGCGTTTACCGCTTTGATGTTGATCCCACAGGCGCTGGATACGCGCAGGATTTAAGAATCCTTGTTGCTGTAATTGATCAGCGTGTAAAAAATCACCGCCCCAATTTTTCAACGGATCACGCAACCATCCTGAAATATCAGGCTCAACCATTTCATGACAGCTTTTCAAAAGGGGCGTAGGAATATATTTGGGAATCATCTTTTCAACCGCTTGACGGATTTCGGAACGACGCATGATCTGATCATTAAAAAAGATTGCGCGCATTTCTAAGCCATTTGCCATGGAAACACGATCCAATGTTGTCATATGAATGGGGCTGCGGTCTGCGCGGTTTGTCATAGATTGTGTTTGTTTTAACAGGCGTTGAGGGCTGGTTTGTTGATCCAGCCAGCGGCGCTGGAATTTCAAATAAGTGTGATCATACAGATAATGTACCCATGAGCTTGACCAAGGATAGATTGGTTTTTGAACATAATTTTCACGCGGAATAAAGGCCGATAGTACAACATCCCAAGATTGTTTTGCGATAATCGCCTGATGCAACATGGGGATCATCAAAGGATCATCATGAGGTTCATCAAAAACATGGGATAAAAATGGGACAATATCCAAGCAATCTTGGCGTGAAACATCATATTGATGATGGTCTAATCCAATATAATCGGCGATTTTTTGAATTTGTTGGCGATTATCTTGGGGCGCACCTTCAAAATGCACGGAAAAGCTGGGTAAGGGCGTTGGTTGTAATTTTTGTGCTAAGGCGGCCATTAAAATACTGGGCTGATCCATGGATAATTGGCAGCTAAACGGGCGATCTGTGATTCGATAATCCCGAATAATATTTTGGACTTTATCCGTAAAGGGTTGGTTTCTGGGTTGTTCATCGCGATGAACGCTGGGGATAAAGGCAATTTTTTTGCAGCGCCTTGGAAGGGCCTGTGTCGCGAGCGGTTTTGTTAAGTCGATTTCCAAATAATTACCCGCTTGCAGCTTATACACATCTTTGAAAATAGATTGTGGCGCACGAATATAGCCATATTCGATGTAACATGTCAGACCTATAGGGCAAATATCAGGGTAGAATCCGGGATAGGCTTTGAGCGCTTTTAATTCTGATGCAAATAAAATATTGTCTAAAAAAGCCCCATAATACAGGGGTTTTCGTCCCGCTTTATCACGCACCAAATATAGTTTTTGGGCGACGCGATCAATAATGGCGACGGCAAACATGCCTTGCAGACGGGCAAGGGTTTGTTCAATGCCAAAATGATCCAGCAATCCCACCATGATTTCCGTATCAGAATGGTTGCGTAAGGTATATTGTTGCTGCTCTAAATAGGTGCGCCATTTTAGAAAATGATCAATAAACCCATCAAAAATCACCCCATATCGCCCTGAGAGAGAAAAAACAGGCTGCATGGCATTTTGGGATATATCCAAAGTGGCAAGGCGACGATGCCCCATGGTTAAGTTCAGGGATTCATCCACCCACACGGCACCGCTATCAGGCCCCCTGTGCGTCAGTTGATCGGTCATTGCACCGATAATATGGGTCAGTTTTGCATGATCCCAATTTTTACTACTGCGGACAAATCCGCATAATCCGCCCATTTTTATTTGCTCTCTTTAAAAATTACTGGCTTATGCCGCTTTTTTCAATTTCTTATCCGATAACTTAAAAACAGATTTTTTGGTAGGAGTCATCAATAAATCCAAGATTTCCCCGATTTTTTCGCGCAAATCTTTACGCGCAACCACCATATCGACCATGCCGTGTTCCAGCAAATATTCAGCCGTTTGGAAATCATCGGGCAGAGCCTCGCGAATGGTTTCTTGGATCACACGCTTGCCGGCAAATCCAATCGTTGCACCGGGTTCAGCAATATGAATATCGCCGACCATCGCAAAAGATGCACTGACGCCGCCTGTTGTGGGATCGGTTAATAAAACCAAATAGGGCAGCCCTGCATTTTTTACCATTTCCACCGCAACAATGGATCTTGGCATTTGCATGAGGGACATCATGCCCTCTTGCATCCGCGCACCACCTGAGGCAGGGATTACCAACAAAGCGGATTTTCTGCGTACGGCTTCCTCGGCGGCACGCACTAACCCCTCCCCAACGGCTGCGCCCATTGATCCTGCCATAAAGTCAAAATCAAAGGCGGCAATCACGATAGGCTGCGTTAAAATTGTGCCGTGCCCAATGACCAGCGCATCGTAACGCCCTGTTTTATGCTGTGATTCTTTCAAACGTTCACTGTATTTCTTGCGATCTTTGAATTTCAACGGGTCTTGGGCGACTTTTTTCAGATCAATATTTTTATATTTTGCGCCATCAAACAGGCTGGCAAGGCGCGCCTCAACGCCCAATGGCATGTGGTGACCGCAATGGGTGCAGACGTTTAAATTCGCCTCTAAATCCCTATGGAACAACATTCCATCACAAGATGGGCATTTATGCCATAAATTATCAGGCATTTCCTTTTGTTCGGAGACAAAAGAACGAATTTTAGGGCGAATAATATTGGTCAACCAGCTCATGATTTTATACTTTTTGTTATTAACATCTTTTCAATCTTATGGGGGCAGTCTATCCTTTTTGGGATAAATGTCAAGTTTTCAAACAAGCAAAGTGATGGTCGTATGGATTTATGGGGTAAAAAATACGCGTTTCCTGTGGCTTTGGGCTTTAGCCTGTTGCTTTTATGTGGCATGATTGCGCTCTATGGCTTGGGGTGGGATTACACAAGAGCAGGGCAGCAGACACAAATCCAAACATTGATGATTGATAAAGGCAGCTCCACTGATCAAATCGCCCAGATTTTGCATGAAAGAGGGCTTATCCGTGATCCGCTCTTCTTCAAAATCCATGTCTTGCGCACACGGCAAAAGGGGTTTTTACAAGCCGGTGAATATGAATTTGCGGCGCATAGCTCCGTTGCGATGATCCTAAAGAAAATGCGCACAGGTGATGTGGTACGCCGTCAATTTACATTGGCCGAAGGGCTAACGGTCAAACAGATTCTAAAAATCCTATCCCAACTCAATCCGCCGTTAGAGGGCGATGCCCCGAACGTAGAGGTAATCACAGAGGGCAGCCTATTCCCCAGCACCTATGAGTATCAACGCGATGAAACCATTGATCATGTGGTGCAGCGTATGCAAAACTCCATGACGGATCTGTTAAAAACCCAATGGGATTCTCGTGATCCATCCGTCGATGATGTCCTAAAAACCCCACAAGATGCCTTGATCTTAGCCTCCATCATCGAAAAAGAAACAGGGCTGGGGCGTGAACGCGCAGCGATTTCAGGTGTGTTTATCAACCGTCTGCGGATTTCCATGCGCTTGCAAACCGATCCCACGGTAATCTATGCGTTGACCAAAGGCGAGCAAGCCTTAGGAAGGCGTCTATGGAGCAATGATTTAAAAATCGATAGCCCCTATAATACCTATCTTTACGCAGGGCTGCCGCCCACACCGATTTGTAATGTCGGGCGTGATTCGTTGTATGCTGCCCTGCATCCCCAAACGCATAAATTTTTGTATTTCGTGGCTGATGGCTCAGGGGGGCATGTTTTTGCGCCTGATTTAGCTACGCATAACAAAAATGTCGCGAAATGGCGGGTTATTCGTAAAAAACAAATCGATATGCCTTGATTTTTTCCGATGAAAGATTGATAAATAAGGGATCAATTTTAAAATTAAGGACAGATACGATTTATGCACCCTTACCGCACCCATCATTGTGGCGCATTACGCGCTGAAAACGCAGGACAACAAGTTCGTTTATCCGGTTGGATTCACCGGAAACGCGATCACGGTGGGGTTTTGTTTATTGATTTACGCGATACTTATGGCATCACGCAGTGCGTGGTGGATGAAGGATCACCCTTGATTGATACGATTGACCGCTGGCGTTCTGAATCCGTGATTACGGTAACAGGCACGGTGCGCGAACGCCCCGGTACAACGAAAAATGATCGTTTGAACACAGGCGCGATTGAATTATTTATCGAGCAAGTTGATATGCAATCCGCGGCAGATGTGATTCCGTTTCAAGTCGCGGATGAAGATAATGCCGGCGAAGATATCCGTTTGCGTCACCGCTATATTGATTTGCGTCGGGAAAAAATGCAAAAAAATATTCGTCTGCGCAATAATGTGATTCGCTCCTTACGGACGCGTATGTGGGAACAGGGTTTTCAGGAATTTAATACGCCAATTTTGACCGCATCATCGCCTGAAGGGGCGCGGGATTTCCTCGTGCCTTCACGCTTGCATCCCGGTAAATTCTATGCGCTGCCGCAAGCACCACAGCAATTCAAACAATTATTGATGATGTCAGGCTTTGATCGTTATTTCCAAGTTGCGCCTTGCTTCCGTGATGAAGACAGCCGCGCGGATCGTTTGGCGGAATTTTACCAGCTGGACGTGGAAATGTCTTTTGTGACCCAAGCTGATGTTTTTGCGACAATGGAACCCGTGATCTGGGGCGCGTTTGAGGAATTTTCTGGCTATACCGGCACAAAACGTGCTGTAACGCCTACGCCGTGGCAGCATATCACCTATAAGGAATCAATGGAAAAATACGGCTCTGATAAGCCTGATTTGCGTAATCCCTTGGTGATTTGTGATGTCACCGATATTTTCAAACGCGATGATGTGGAATTTAAAGCCTTTAAGGGTATTATCGACCAAGGCGGCGTGGTGCGGGCTATTCGTGCGCCGAATGTAGCGGACAAAAGCCGTAAATTCTTTGATTCCCTCAATGATTGGGCGCGTGGTGAGGGTGCGGCAGGATTGGGCTATATTTTGTTTGACCCAACCGAGGGCGCAAAAGGCCCGATTGCAAAATTCTTATCATCTGATGCGCTGGATGCGCTAAAAACAAAAGCCGCCCTTGAAACAGGGGATGCGATTTTCTTTGTGTGCGATACCGAATCCGCAGCCGTGAAATTGGCAGGAAAGGCACGCAATCAAATTTGTGATGCGATGGATATTCGGGAAAAAGATGTCTATAAATTCTGTTGGATCGTTGATTTCCCGATGTATGAATTGGATGAGGCTACGGGGAAAATCGATTTCTCCCACAACCCATTTTCAATGCCCCAAGGTGGCATGGATGATCTGAAAAATAAAAATCCGTTGGATATTGTCGCCTATCAATATGATTGTGTGTGCAACGGCTTTGAGCTTTGTTCAGGTGCTATCCGTAACCATAAGCCCGAAATTATGGCAGAGGCTTTTAAGATCGCAGGATACGACCAATCTGTGCTGGAGGAACGCTTTGGCGGCATGTTAAACGCCATGCGTTACGGCGCACCACCACACGGGGGCTGTGCCTTTGGCGTAGACCGCATTATCATGTTGTTTGCCGATGAGCCGAACTTACGGGAGATTTATCCGTTTGTGATGAATGGTCAATTCGAAGACCCCATGATGGCCGCGCCGTCTATGGTCGATGACGCACAGTTAAAGGATTTGCATATTAAGGTGAATTTACCGAAAAAGTTAAGCAGCGTTGATGCGGCATAAGGGTTTAAGAATTTTGAACACTAAGGACACTAAGAACCACTAAGGTGCACTAAGAAGTTTATTCTTAGTTTTAAGTTTTTTAGAAATAAAAGACATAAAAAAGCCTAAAACTTTTTTTATAGGTGATTATTCTTTCAACAGATCTAAATCCTTAGTGCCTCTTAGTGGTTCTTAGTGCCCTTAGTGTTCAAAAAATAAATGTGAGAATAACAATGCAAAATTGTCCACAGAAAAATCATCAAAAAAGATCCTTAATCTTAGGGCTGGTTTTGCTGTGTTTATTGATTTTTACCCCAAGCCTATCTTTTGCAACCAGCAAGGCCATTGAAAAAATCATCCCCAAAAAGGAGGAGGTTAAAGCTGAGCCAACAAAGGAGGCCGAAAAAGAAGCCTCAAAGGATGCCACATCAACAGAACCTGCGCCGATCATTGAGGCTCTCCCTGTGCTATCAGAGGCCATCCCTGTTGAGGATGTCACCAATGGCCTTGCGGATGAATTAACAAAATTTTATAAACAATCCATCAAGAAATTGGGGTTAAAGGGAAAGTCCATTCGCCATGTGATTGGATCTGGTGCTGTTTTATTTTGCTATTGTCTAAGTTTGGTCATTATTCATTATGCCGCCTTTTTGGTTGTGCGGCCTTTGCATAGGATTGAACGCTTGCGCTTTGGGCAATCCAAATCATCGGGGCTGTATATTAAGATTATCCGCTGGAGCGGCTATAGCCTGCTTAGTATTTTCCTAATTGTGGGGATGATGGCGGTATGGGAATTTGACCTCCCCGGATTTTTATCACGTGATAGCTGGATTGGGCTGTCAGGGCGTGTTTTAAGCATTTTTATTATTTTGTTGATTGCCGTGGCGGTATGGGAATTTTCTAATTTTGCCCTACGCCGTATGATGAAAAACGCCCGTGCCAGCAGCCCTGCGCGTTGGGAAACTTTATTTCCTGTGCTGCAAAAAGCCGTGCTGATTGGGATTGTATCTATCTTTGCCTTGATGATCTTATCCGAAGTCGGGATTAATATCATGCCGCTATTAGCTGGGGCGGGGATCGTAGGGATCGCGATTGGTTTGGGGGCGCAATCGGTCGTTAAGGATTTGCTCACAGGTTTTACGATTATCATGGAAGATTTAATTCGTGTGGGTGATGTCGTAAAATTAGCGGATCGCGAAGGCGTGATTGAGAAAATCACGATCCGTAAGGTTCAAATGCGCAGTATTGGTGGCATTGTCTATACAATCCCGTTTCATGAGATTGGTATTATTGAAAATTATACAAAAAATTTCAGCTTTTATGTTTTAGAAATTGGCATTGCGTATAAAGAAAATATCGATCAAGTCATGGAGTATTTAAAGGAAATCGATGTGGATATGCGTGCTGATGATGCGTTTAAAAAAGATATGTTGGAACCGATTGAGATTTTTGGGCTAGATCGATTTGCAGACAGTGCCGTCATTATCAAAGCCCGCCTTAAAACCCGTGCTGGGGAGCAATGGACAGTTGGGCGTGAATTTAACCGCCGCATGAAAATGCTGTTTGATGCGCGTGGCATTGAAATTCCATTCCCACACCGTACGGTCTTTTTCATGCCATCGCCACAAAAGCCAGATGATGTTTAAAATCAAATCCGACTTTGCCCCTATGGGCGATCAGCCTGTCGCCATTGAGGCCTTGACCCAAGGGATCAAAGATGGGCTGATGGATCAAGTTTTATTAGGGGTCACAGGATCAGGCAAAACCTTTACGATGGCGCATGTGATTCAAAACCTACAGCGCCCTGCCTTGATCTTGGCGCATAACAAAACCTTAGCAGCACAGCTTTACGGTGAATTTCGGGAGTTTTTTCCCGATAATGCGGTGGAATATTTCGTATCATACTATGATTATTACCAACCTGAGGCCTATGTGCCGCGCAGTGATACCTATATTGAAAAGGATTCTGCCATAAATGAGCAAATTGACCGTATGCGCCACTCCGCCACACGGGCATTGTTTGAACGGCGCGATGTAATTTTGGTGGCATCCGTATCGTGCATTTACGGGATTGGATCAAAGGAAGATTATCACGGCATGACTTTTGCAGTCAATATCGGGGATCGCATCAACCGCCAAGATTTAATGGCAAAATTTGTGGAGCTGCAATATAAACGCAATGATCTGGCGTTTGAACGTGGCAATTTTCGCGTACGCGGTGATATTGTCGAACTGTTCCCCGCCCACTTTGAAGATCGCGCATGGCGGTTTTCGATGTTTGGCGATGAGATTGAACAGATCACAGAATTTGACCCCTTAACAGGGGAGAAATATAAATCCCTTGACATGGTGCGCGTTTTCGCCAATTCGCATTATGTGACCGCAGGCCCCACACTGCAACAGGCGGTGGCGCATATTAAACATGATCTGCAAGAACGCTTAGCATGGTTCAAGGCCGAAAATCGATTGTTAGAAGCCCAAAGAATTGAGCAACGCACCCAATTTGATATTGAGATGTTAGAGGCAACAGGCATGTGCCAAGGCATTGAAAATTATTCGCGCTATTTAACAGGGCGCGATATTGGTCAAGCCCCACCGACGCTCTTTGAATATCTGCCTGAAGATGCCGTCTTATTTGTCGATGAAAGCCACGTCATGATCCCACAATTACGCGGCATGTACGCAGGTGATAAATCTCGCAAAACCACGTTGGTGGATTATGGCTTTCGCTTGCCTGCTGCCATGGATAACCGCCCGCTTATGTTTGAGGAATGGGATAAATTACGCCCCCAATCTGTCTTTGTTTCTGCCACGCCTGCCGTATGGGAGATGGAACGTGCAGGCGATCATTATGTCGAACAGCTTGTTCGCCCCACCGGATTGGTCGATCCGATTGTCGAAATCCGCCCCACCAATACCCAAGTCGATGATTTAATGCACGAGATTCGCGGCCTTGTAGAGCAAGGCGGGCGGGCATTGGTAACAACTTTAACCAAGAAAATGTCTGAGGCATTGACGGATTACTTAAGTGAAAACGGCATCAAAGTGCGCTATCTCCATTCCGATGTGGATACATTAGAGCGCATTGAAATTATCCGCGATCTGCGTTTGGGGGTTTTTGATGTGCTGATTGGGATTAACCTATTGCGCGAAGGCTTGGATATTCCAGAATGCCGCCTTGTTGCCATATTGGATGCAGATAAAGAAGGGTTCTTAAGATCCCGTACCTCTCTGATCCAAACCATTGGGCGTGCAGCGCGGAATGTGGACGGGAAAGCAATTTTATATGCCGATAAAATCACCAATTCCATGCGCGCTGCCATTGATGAAACGGCGCGCCGCCGCGAAAAACAAATTGCCTATAACCTAGAACATGGCATCACACCGCAAACGATCAAAAAGAAAATCAGTGATTTATTGACCGATGTGTTTGGTGAATCCCCATCCAAGGACACAAAGGGCAAAAAACCTGCTGCACAAATGCCGCTACCCAAAAACGCCCAAGACTTACAGGCTCAGATCAAAAAACTACAATCCCAAATGCGCGAAGCCGCAGGCAATTTGGAATTCGAAGAAGCCGCACGGATTCGCGATATTATCAAGCGTTTAGAATCGCTGGATTTAGAGCTGATTAGTATCGTATAATAGCGCCGCTATCTTTGTTGGGATTGCGTGTCAACAGCGCCTGCTTCACGGTGGGTGCCTTGTGAACTTTTGAGAGTAAGCGCTCCTTTGTAAAGGGTTTTTTCAAGAAACTATCTGCACCGATACGGCAGGCATTTTCAACATTGGAGCGCACACTATCTGCGCTCAGAACAACGGCATAACAATCAGGGTCAACTTTTAGGATTGTTTCTAAAACCTGATAGCCATCAATTCCGGGTAAGTGAATATCGATAAAAATAACATCAGGGGCATGATCCATATAAGCCAAAATAGCATCTTCCCCCGATCTGACATGCACCACATCATAATCACGGCTTAGGATATTGATAATATAAGAGGCCGTAAAACGATCATCTTCGACCAGCATAATAATAATATCATCACGTTTTTCACGGCGTGCTTTGATACTCTGAACTTTATGGGTGTCTGTGGTTTCTTGATAGGCATGAATTTCTTTGATGGAAAGTAATAATCGCTCACGCAATTGTTGTATGGCATACATGCGTGTGGAAACATTGTAACAAAAGGCATTATCCATCCCAATGCGTGCCGCATATTTTTGGAATAAAGGATCAACATCATCAGGATTATTGGCGTGCAGCAAGATTATGACGTCTGAATTCGACATAACATAAGATTTGCAGGCGTTCGCATTTAATTGACTTTCAATTTCTTGGGCAAAAAGGGTCGATGATTGCACAAATCCAGCCAACTTCTCTTGGATTTGATCAATGTTTTTTAATAAATCCGTATGTGATATTTTATAAGACCACTGAAAATGCATTAATGTCCATTCGCTTGCTTTGGGGCGAATCTCTTCGATGGTTGTATAAAAATGATATTCTGCACTTTGTGCAATAACGCTCATGTAATCAATCCACAACTATTGTTATTCATGTTTATAAAATAATATATAAAGGTTTACACAACCTTAAGGATAGTTTTTTGGTGCATTTTTATATTAAAAAATATTGATTTAAGTTGTTGTTTACTCTTGTTGATTACAATGATGAAAGTTCATTCTTAGAAAATCATTTAGAGCCATGCCTAATACACTGAAAACAAACAGCATATCATCAGATTCAAAAGGTTTATATAGTAAGCTGCAATGCTTTATGATGTCAGAAAGCAATGTCAAAATTTGGCATAGCAAAATTAGCTGGAAAATATCAATTGCCGTTTTTATTACAATTTTGGCGGTGCATGCCTCTATTTTGCTTTTGACATTAACGGGGTACAGTCTTTCAAGTTATGAGGAATTGCGGGATCGTGGCTTATATGCCATTAGTCCCCATATCAAAAGTAGTTTTTCTGGGGTTATGGAGAGCCCCATTGATGAAGACACGGCAAAACGTATTTTCAGATCAACAACAATATCTGGATTTGCAATCTATTCAATGGATTTAAATTTGTTGTCGAGCTATGGAGAGACAACGACTTTAAATATATCCGATAAAAAACGGTTCACACAACACGAAGATTATATTTCATCTGATGGCACTGTATTTGAAACGGTTTTGGGGCCGATTGATTTAAAAAGACCTTATTACATTGTTACAAAAATGCGCTCAATGCAGGCAAAACATAAAATCGAAAATTATGTCAGCCAAAGCCTGATTATTATGTTTCTATTATCGCTCTTTGTAACAACTGTATTAATGGTGAGTATTGGATATTGGCTGTTGACCCCCATTATTTTCTTGCGGGATAGCTTGCGTAAAGCCGCAAATAACCCAGAAAATCCAGAATTGAAACCGTTAAATTCTTTGGCGCAAGATGAGATTTCAGACGCGATAGGCTTGGCCTTTGAATTCATCAATCAAAATGCAGAGAATTTAAAGAAAATCAAAAGCACCGCAGAAAGCCAGATTCATAGACTTGCATACTATGATAATTTAACCAGCTTGCCGAATCGTGTTTTATTTTTGCAAACACTGAATGAACAAACAAGAAATATGGACGCAGAAGATCCTGCGGAATTTATTGTGATTGCGCTGGATTTAGATCATTTCAAAGATATTAACGATACAATGGGGCATAGTGTCGGGGATGCCTTGTTAAGAGCGGTTGGAAAACGCTTGAAAACCAGTCTGCCTAGTCATGTGACGATTGCAAGAACGGGCGAAGATGAATTCGCAATTACCATTCCTCTCTCAGAATCAGGATCAACACCGCGTGAAATTGCAGAAAAAGTTATGCATATTATTCGTAATGAGCCTTTTCGTATTTTTAATGAGAATTTGCAAATTCGAACATCCATTGGGGTTGCTATTTTCCCACGCAATGGGCATACACCAGATCATGTGTTAAAGAACGCTGATATTGCCTTAAATCGTGCGAAAGAAGAGGGGCGGGATCGTATTAAGGAATATTCCGAAGATTTCGATGCTGCGATTCAATATCGTTTCCAAATGCTGCGCGATTTACGCAGTGCATTGGAAAACAAAGAATTTTCTTTAAATTATCAAGCGCAGTTGGATCTATCGACTGGAAAAATTATTGGTGCAGAAGCTCTGTTGCGATGGTTTAAACCTATTGAAAATGGGAATAGCAAAAAATTTATTGCCCCTGATGAATTTATTCCAATTGCAGAACAATCAGGCTTGATTATCCCGATCGGAGAATGGGTTTTATACCAAGCCTGTCATGATGCAGCGCAGTGGCATAAGCAAGGTTTCCCCGTAAAGGTGGCTGTCAACGTATCTGGGGCGCAATTTCACCAAGGCGATTTATGTACTTTGGTGACAAAAGTTCTCCAAGAAACAGGATTAAAAGCGGAATATCTGGAGCTAGAAGTCACTGAAAGTGTCTTTATGGATGATATTGAGCAAACGATTGATATTTTAAGAACCCTGCATTTAATTGGTGTTGAATTAGCCATTGATGATTTTGGAACGGGCTATTCTTCTTTGTCTTACCTGAGACAGTTTCCGATTGACCGCTTAAAAATTGACCGTTCATTCATTACAAATGCCCTTGAGAATAAAGATGATGCCGCAATTGCAAGAACAATTGTTGCGTTGGGGCATTCTTTGAACCTCAAGGTCATCGCGGAAGGCGTGGAAACGATTGAGCATGAACAGTTTCTGATCCAACATGGATGTGACGAAGTGCAGGGATACCGATATGCACGCCCAACATCAAATGATGATTTTGTTAAATTCATGTCTGGGTATAGTGGCTCTCTTGCGGATTTTAATCGTAAAGATTAAATCATTCTATTGAAAATCCTTGCGATTGTTGCGTGCTTTTGATAAGGATTGTTTTTTGTTAAATTTATAATAAAGACAATCTTTTATGGTTTTTTCATCCAGCATTTTCCTTTTTCTCTATTTGCCAATCTTTTTAGCAATCTATTATCTGACTCCATTTCGTTTCAGATCAATTGTGATTTTGCTGGGCAGTTATATATTTTATGCTTGGTGGCGGGTTGATTTCTTGTTGCTGTTTTTTGGCGTGACCGTTTGGTGTCATTACATCGCAAAATTTATTGTGAAATATCTGGACACAAATCCGCTGTGGGCAAAGCGGATTATGCAGCTGGGTTGTGGATTAAATTTGCTGACGCTGGGCTATTTCAAATATTGGAATTTTGGCGTTGCCTCTTTCCAAGCCATTTTGGTGCAAACAGGTCTTGCTGCGCCTGATGCGGTGGCCTCACCTATGGTGCAAATGATTTTACCAATTGGGATTTCATTCTATGTCTTTCATGGAATCAGTTTTATGATTGACGTGTTCCGCCGTGATGCGCCGCCTGCCAAGAATTTCTGGGATTTTGCTGCTTTTATTGCATTGTTTCCTCAATTGGTTGCAGGTCCCGTTTTGCGATATAAGGATTTGGCAGATCAATTCACGCAGCGCACCCATACATGGCAAAAATTTTCGAATGGGGCACATCGCTTTATGTTGGGATTTGCCAAAAAGGTTTTGATTGCCGATGTTGTCGCGCATTTGGCAGATCATGCTTTCGCCCTTGATAACCCGACCTTGGTTGATAGCTGGCTGGGGATTACGGCCTATGCGATTCAGCTTTATTTTGATTTCAGTGGCTATTCTGATATGGCAGTGGGATTGGGATTAATGATTGGGTTTAAATTTATTGAAAACTTTAATCATCCTTATATCAGCCGTTCCATGACGGAATTTTGGCGCCGTTGGCATATCTCACTGTCTTCTTGGCTTAAGGATTATCTCTATATTCCGCTGGGGGGCAATCGTAAGGGGGAAATTCGCACTTATGTTAATCTCTTTTTGACGATGTTATTGGGGGGATGGTGGCATGGCGCGAATTGGACATTTGTGCTGTGGGGTGTTTGGCATGGCGGATGGTTGGCGATTGAACGTGCCTTGGGCGTGAATCCCAAACATGAAAAAACCCATCTTTTAAAAGATGGGTCACGGATGATCTTTACCTTATTTTTGGTGTTGATGGGATGGGTCACGTTTCGTGCGGCGAATATTGACAGCGCCTTTACAATGTACAAAGCCTTATTTAACCTCTCAAATATTGGTTTAAGTGATGCGATGCGCTTTGCGGTGAATGGGTGGGACGTCACAATGCTGGTTACGGCCATTATCTTGACTTTTGCTGTGCCTGCATGGCAGAAATTTGGCAATCGCCCCAGCTTTATGACCTTGGATCCTGATACAACCTATTATTCTTTGGGCTATCGATTGGTTGGAATTGTGCTTTTTGTATTGGCGGTTATGCGGTTACAGGCACAAAGTTTCTCGCCATTCCTCTATTTCCAATTCTGATCTTTTCTTTTATAATGAATTGCCCTAAGATGGGGGCGATTCATTATGTTTGTCGTTTCTATATTAAAGGTTTCACATGTCTGATATTTTTGCTGAAATTGACTCTGCGTTGCAGCGCGACCGTTTAGAAGGTTTATGGCGCAGCTATGGCGGTTTAGTGATCGTTGGTGTGTTTGGCTTGATTTTGGCAACGGCCGTCAATTCGGGATGGCAAGCATGGCAACGTCATGATGACACCAAGAAAACAGCCGCTATTTTAACCGCCCGTCAGGATAAAGACCCCTTGGCGGCGCTGCTGAGTCTTTCAGAAAAAACAGATCACCAACATCGCCGTTCTATTTTGATGAATGCGGCATCTTTGGCCGTAAAGGCAGGAAAAATCCCGCAAGCCATTGATTTATATGATGGGATTTTCAAAGACTCAAAAAACGCCCGTGATCAAATCTTGCCATATTTGTATGCGGCGCGGTTGCGTCATGCCAGTGGGGCACTGAACGAGAAAAATGCGCCAGAAATCGTGACGCAATTAATGAATTTTGGCAATAATCCTGATTTAACATTACGTTGGCAGTGTTTATATCAGGCCTCTTTGATTTTATTGGATGTGCAAAAAGATCCTGTCAAAGCCAAAGCGTTATTAACGCAGATCACGGAGGCTGGAAAAGACACGGCAATGCCTTCTTTAAGACAAAAAGCGCAGGCATTGATTGAGGTTATTCATTATGATTATCCTGAGAAAAAAGAAAACAAAAATGCAAAATCTGATAAGAAATAAAAACTTTAAAAAGAATTTATGCATGCTGGGGCTGATGGTTGGTCTTGGCGTCACTTTGTCAGCCTGTGATGCGTTAAAGGAAAAAAAAGACGCCCCCTTAAAGGGGGATCGCATTTCGATTTTAGAGCTGCAAAAAAAATTAGAACCCACAAATTCAACGCAGGCAAAAGCGGCATTTAAGGCGCCGCCTGCGTGGCCAAATATGTTTTGGCCACAAAGCGGTGGGTATCCTAATCACGCATTACAGCATCCAGCCTTGCCCAGTGCATTAGATATTGCGTGGTCTGTTGATACAGATCAATCGCGCGGGCGTCGCTCTCCCTTGCTTCCTGCCCCTGTGGTTGTTGATGGGCGCATTTATGTTTTGACAACACGCGGTGTTGTTCGTGCCTATTCCATTGAGGATGGGCATCAAGATTGGGAAAGCATTGTTGATTCTGAAGTTTATGACAGCAAAAAAGAAACATTGATTAATGGTGGATTATCAATTGCAGGCGGTAAAATTTATGCCACAACAGGCGCGCGGGCTTTGCATATTTTGAACCCTGCAACGGGGGAAGATCAGGGTAAAATCATGCTGCCAACCCCTGCACGTTCTGCGCCGACGATTATTGATGGACGTTTATTTGTGGTGACGATTGATAATCGTTTGTTATGTTATGACATTAAAACATTGAAATTATTGTGGGATTACACAGGTTTGGCAGAAATGACGGGGCTTTTGGGAATGATCAGCCCTGCTGCGGATAGTCATATTGTTGTCCCAGCCTTTTCATCGGGCGAAATTTATGCGCTTCAGGTTGCGAATGGAAGTGTGGCATGGTCTGAAAATGTCGCACCTGCTACGCAATATGGCGGGAAAACGGTATTGTCGGATATTGGTGGATCACCCGTTATAGATCAAGATTTAGTGTTTGCGGGCAGTTATGGGGGGCGTATTTCTGCAGTTTCTGCACGCACGGGGGATCGTGTTTGGTATCGTGATATTGGTTTGGCTGCTGCGCCGTGGGTTGTTGGCAATGCCTTATTTGTCTTAACGCCTGATTATGAGCTGATTTCTTTGGTGCGTGATACGGGGGATATTCGCTGGATCAGTCCGTTGCCGCGCTATGAAAATGAAGAAAAGCGCAAAAACCCGATTGAATGGACAGCCCCGATTTTTGCTGGGGGTCGTTTAATGATCGCCAGCACAAAAGGGGAGTTGTGGAACTTGAATGCCGCCGATGGTACGGTTTTAGAAAAAACAGAATTAAAACATGGGGGTGCTCATACAACACCGATTGTTGCAGGGCAAACATTATATATTTTATCTGATGATGGGACATTGGTTGCCTATCGCTAAACACAAAAGAAGGAGTATTGACAATGAATTGTTCGACTGAAAAAAACGGCTGTTTTATGATCCGTAAATCCATTGCCCTTGTGATCGGATTTATTTTTGTTTTTGTTTATGAAATGCTTGTGCATGGATATTGCCTAACGAATTTATATACAAATACCCAAAGTTTGTGGCGTACGCAGGCTGAGATGCAGGCCTTTTTTCCTGTGTCCGCCCTTAATCAATTAATTGGTGTGTTTTTAGTGGGCTGTTTGTTGTGTCTGTTTAAAAACAAACATTGTGCTGTGTTATTGGGTATTATATTGGGCTTATTGAATGGGATTCATCAATTTTCTATGTATGCCTATATGCCAATTCCCTTAGAACTCGCCTTGTCTTGGTTTGTGAGTGGTTTTTTTGAGAGCCTGATTTTAGTTGTGTTGATGTCTTTTGTTTTATGGGGCAAAAGCTGTAAAATCGGCGGATGCTGTCAGAAATCCAATTGCTGTCCAACAGCAGCAGACTCCAATGGCGCAACGCAAGCAGAATCCTAAACGAAAAAAGTCTTTCATCGTGGCAAAAAATATTTTAGGATTTTTATCTTTTTTGCTACGATTTCTCTCATCGCCTCGAATATTATTTTATACATTGCCTTGCCTGATTTTTCTAATTGGGCTGGGCACAATTATGCAAAAATTCATAGGGCTGCATGCCGCGTTACAGGCGTATTTTTACAGTGATTTTTTTTGGTTTGCGGACATTATTCCCTTTCCCAGCGCCCTTATTTTGATGACAATTTTGTTGATTAATTTATCGGCGCAATTGCTGGTGAAATTGATCAATCCTCTCTATCGCAAACGGGCGCATATGGGCGTGCATTGTGTGCATATGGGGGTTTTGATCTTATTGATAGGGGGTTTTTTTTCCATGCTCTGGCGCGAAGAGCATGTGTTGGTTTTACCGCCCCAACAGGCGGTGCATTTTATACAATCCTATGATCAAACCGATTTGGTTGTTACGGATTTACGAAGCAAAAAAGACTTTATTTACCCATTTCATTCATTGATCGCAGGCAAAAATATCACAGTTTCAGGGCAAAAAATTCAGATTGATGCTGTGATGGATCATGCGATTCCTGTGCAGTTAAATGATCAGAAATGGACATTAAAGGCCGCGCCTTTGCCAAAAGAGCCTGAAACCTATCGACAAGGGTTGGTTTTAAGGGCGCCTGAAACAGCAATGTTGTTTTATGGTATGGATAAGCCCGTCTCCTCCGGTCAATTCGCCTTTTTCTTACAGCGCCATCAGCAAGATTTGCCCTTTACGATGACATTAGAACGCTTTACAAAAACCGATTACCAAGGGACAAAAATGGCAAAATCCTATCAATCTGCCATTCGCATTGATGATGTAAATCATCAAAAACAGTTTACAGCCTTGATTGAAATGAACCGCCCCTTGCGATACGGGGGCTATGTTTTTTATCAATCCTCTTTCTTTGACAAAATGATGGGGGATCATATTGAAACCAACAGTGTTTTGGCGGTGGGGCGTAATCCCGTGGTGATTTTCCCGTATATATCCTGTGTTTTGATTGCGTTTGGGTTGCTGTGGCATATTGTTTTTCGGATGCGTGCAATGGTGGTGGTTGCTGTGGTGGGGGTGTTGATTAGCCTGATGGGAACACAGTCAGCCTATGCCAGCGAACAATCTGTTCCAGATGCGTTTGGGAAATTACCGATATTATATCAGGGGCGAATTATACAAGCGGATGTGTTTGCTCAGAATTGGTTACAGAAAGTTGCCCATCAATCAAAGATTGATCAGCAATCCCCCGATGAATGGTTGTGGCAGGCTTTGTTGTCCCCTGATCAATCTATCCATCGGCCTGTTTTTTTAATTGATCGGCAAAATGTGATGGCCATGTTGGGGATGAAAATTACCCAAGATCAACGCCGTTTTGATTATGCAACCTTAGCCCCGTATTTAGAACGCTCACAAATACAGCTTAAATCTTTGTTACAAGTGCCTGAGGATAGTTTAAACGCAGATGAAAAAGCATTTTTAAAATTGCATGATTACGCTTTTGAATATACGCAAATTTTACGCAGCTTATGGCTTTTTAAGCCTTTGGATAAGGGCGAAGATTCTTTTTTAAATATCCATGAAAAATCCATTGATCTTGAGTTTGAGATCAAAGAGATGCAGCAGCAAAAGGGCGATGACCTTAATCGCTATACGCTTGGGGAACAACAAAAAATATATAGGCTTTTTCAATATGAAAAAATTAAGAAAATGGGGCAGGAAAATCATTTATTGCGGATGATTCCTGATCTTACGGGAGCAGATCAACATTTTAACAGCTTATGGGATGTTATTTTACAGGGCAAAAATACCCCACAAACGGCCAATATTATCAATTTATGGGCGCATCTTTATCAATATTGTACGCCACAATCTTTTGATAATCAAAAATGTTTGATGACAGTGAACAAGATTCAGCAGCACAGCGATCCTTATCTGGATTCAATGACAAAAATCCGCATGAAACTGGAATCATTTTATTATCATTTTTATCCGTTCTTATGGGCGGCATTTTGTTTTGTGGCAGCAGCCTGTTTTGGGGCATTTTGTGGGCGTTTCAAAAGAATAAAATATATTGCCCCCATTCTATCTGTTTCAGGATTGGGGATTTTGGGATTGGGGATTTTGGGGCGGATGTTTATTTTGCAACGCCCCCCTGTGGCGACTTTATATGAATCCTTATTATTTATTACAGGTTTTGTCGCGCTGTTTTCTATTATGCATGGTGTTAAATCGAAAAAATACGATGTGTTGCATTATGCCGCATTTGGATTATCGGCATTTTTATTATTTTTTAGCCATATTTTATTATCACAAGGCGAAAGCCAATTTACGGTTTTACAGGCTGTTTTAAATACAGGATTTTGGCTATCCACGCATGTTATTTTTATTTCTATTGGTTATGGCTGGTGCTTGTTAACGTCTTTGTTTGCACATTATGCCTTGTTCCAATCCGCACAACAAAAATCATCCGCGCCCTTAATCAACAGCAATAGGCTGACATTCCATGCTGTTATTGCGTTGTTTTTTACAGCCATTGGCACTGTTTTAGGCGGGATTTGGGCGGATCAATCATGGGGCAGGTTCTGGGGGTGGGATCCAAAGGAAAATGGGGCGTTGATTATTGTCTTATGGTTGATTTGGGCGTTACATGGGAAAATCAGCCGTGACTTATCGCCCTTATCCTATCATATTGTGATGGCGCTCTTAACCTTAATTGTTGGGTTTTCATGGTTTGGCGTGAATATGTTGGGCACGGGGTTGCATTCCTATGGATTTATGGATCAAATTCTGTATGCTTTGGGGATAGCGTGTGTGGTTCAGGGCGGTATTTTAGGGGCATTAATCATGATCATTAAAAAAGGAAAGCAATCATGAATTTTCGAGTCTTAATCTTATTTTTTATATCGATTACAGCGTTGTTAATCCTATCCTTTTGTCAGGCGGAAAAACAGATACAGTCATCAAAAATCCCCAATATCAAAAACGTACCCGTTGAGGTCATTGATCAAGATCATACATTATTAGGGCGTGCGCCTGATTTTGAGTTTACGGATATTAAGGGGCAAAAAAATCATCTAGCCGCGTTTAAAGGTAGGGCTGTTTTTATCAATTTTTGGGCAAGCTGGTGTCCGCCCTGTGTGGCAGAAATGCCCTTGATTCTTAATCAGGCAAAAGAAAACCCTGATATGATATTTTTATTATTATCCAGTGATCGTACCCTTGAGAAAATTCAAAATTTCCTCAAAAAACCTGAGATGCAGCGTTTAGAAAATTTACCAAATATTCTTATTATTCATGATACAGATCGTAAGATCACCGCTAATTTGTGGAAGAGCTATCAATTGCCCGAAAGCTATTTGATTCGTCCCAATGGTGAAATTTGCCAGAAAATCATTGGTGATATAGGAACACAGATTGCGCAAAAAATTAAACAGTGCAAAGGATTATAATTCATGCAGAAAATAGCCATCCTTGGGGCAGGTTTTTGTGGCTTGGTTGCCGCCCATGCGCTGCGCCATAAATATGATGTAACCGTTTTTGAAAAAGCCCGTGGCGTTGGGGGGCGTATGTCCACGCGTTATGCGGATCCGTGGCAGTTTGATCATGGAGCGCAATTTTTTACAGCACGCACAAAGGCATTTCAGAATTTTATCTTTTCTTGGATTCATGGCGGTGTGGTTCAAAAATGGAATCCAGATATTTTATTTTTTGACCGTGCCAAATCCAAGGGAATGATTAAAAAATGGGATTATACGCATTATATCGCCTTGCCAAAAATGAACTATTTTTGCAAGGCGCTGTGTATGGGATGGGAAGATAAGATTCTATTGCAAACCCATATTGAAACCATTTCGAAACAGGGTAAAAAATGGCAACTTGTCGATAAAGCCGGCACAATTTATGATGATTTTGATTTTGTGATTTGTACCGCCCCTGCACCGCAAGCGGCGGCGTTATTTCCCCATATGACGGCGCAAATGGAAAGCGTGAAAATGCTGGGCTGTTACAGCCTGATGCTGGGATTTAAAAGCGATATGATCATGCCTGAATGGCAAGCCTTTCATGTGCATGATTCCAATGTTCCTGCAGCGTGGGGGTGCTTTAATCAGTTGAAATCAGGGCGGGAGCAAACGCACCCATCCTTGATTGTGCATGCAGGCAATGAATGGGCAGAAAAATTGATGGATGCCGATCAAGATCAACTTAAAAAAACCATGCACCAAGCGGTTCAGAAAATATTTCCGCATGCGGAAAAAGATTGTGATCATGTCAGCCTGCATCGTTGGCGTTATGCGGCCACAGAACATCAGCCCAATAAAAACGCCAGCTTTACACTCTCACATCCTTTTTTACAAAGCCCGTGTCATACAGCCTTTATCGGCGGGGACTGGACAGGTCAAGGCACAATTGAGTCGGCGTTTACAAGCGCGCGCGCGATTATTGAAGAATTAATATAGAAGCCCTTAAGCAAACGCCCATCTTTTGGCAATCTGCTGCGTCATTGCGATACTCGAATCCGCTGTGCTTCAATGTACGCTTACGGTTCTGTGCTTCTTATTCCTTGCATCTTATCCACTTTTGCTTAAGGCTTCTGCAAAAAAGCATAAATAAGACTATTTTTGTCTTGTTTTTGCCTTTATTTCCTTTTACAGTACATTTATCGTGATGATGTAATAATAGAGGATATGAAAATGGCCAATATTGACGACGTTCAAACACAAAAAGCAAATTCAGATTATATTCGTATTTCAATGAATGAACCGATCTTAGAGCGTGATCATGAGTTGGATTTAGCCACGCGCTGGCGCGATCAGCATGATGAAAAAGCCCTGCATGAATTGGTTACATCCTATCGCCGTTTGGTGGTGTCTATCGCCAAGAAATTTAAAAATTATGGTTTACCCACAGGTGATTTAATCCAAGAGGGCAATATTGGCCTGATGTATGCTGCCAATCGTTTTGAACCAGAGCGGGAGCTGCGTTTTTCAACCTATGCCACATGGTGGATACGTTCCAGCATTCAGGATTATGTGTTGCGCAATTGGTCAATTGTCCGTACAGGTACGACGGCGGCACAAAAAAGCCTGTTTTTCAATTTACGCCGTTTAAAATCAAAAATCGAAGGCTCTGTTGAAGTTGATAAAATGGATCACGATAGCCGTCATAAAATCGCCGAAGAATTGGGGGTTAAGGTCAGTGAAGTCGAATCCATGGAAGCCCGTTTATACGGAGGCGACTCTTCTTTGAATAACATGATTGGCGATGATGGCGAACAAGATTGGCAATCTATGTTAGCCGATGATCGTGACAACCCCGAAGAGGTCATCACAAACATTAAAACGGCTGAGGCGCGATCTGCGTGGTTGAATAGTGCCCTATCACAACTCAATGCACGGGAAAAAGAAATTGTGACCAAGCGTCACTTAAGCTATGACGCTGTCACCTTGGAATTTCTGGGCGAAGAATTAGGGATCAGCAAAGAGCGTGTCCGTCAAATTGAGAAAAAAGCCATGTCAAAATTAAAGGACTCGATTTTATCCTCAGGCTTTCAGCTTTCTGATGTGGCGTGAATCAAAAAAACTCATTCACCAAAAGTAAAGGCATAGGCTTCTAAGCCTTTATTGTCTGTGGTGATTTCCAATAGGCTGGTTTTTGTTTCACCTTGATCAACCAATTCATACAAATTATGGTCTTTAATGATCAATGTTCCTTGGTTTTTCTCAAGGGGTTTTCCATTTAACTTTAGATGAATTGTCATCGGCTTTTCTGTGGCGCTGCCTAAGACTAAGAAGACTTTTTTGGCGGTGAAATTTAGCCTTAAGGACGCATGGGCATCTTGGGCGGTGATGTGATCTTTGCTCATGATCCATTGACCGCTTAATCCCCAATGATCATTGGGCAGATTGACAGGGAATGTATATTGACTTGGTTTATCCGCCACATCTTGAATGATGATTTGATTATCCAATCGTTCGGCGCGATCATAGCCTAAATAGGTTTCTGGTGTTTGATTGCTGGAAAATTCTTGTGGTATTTCAGCTTTGGCGGATTGATCAAGCCCCAATAGAAAGCGGATATTATTTTCGGTTGTATCATAATGTCCTTCCCCAAAATGCGTATAGACAACTTGACCATCCTTGTTGATTAAATAATGCGCAGGCCAGTAACGATTATTATAATTGCGCCATGTTTGAAAATCATTATCCAAAGCAACGGGATATTTTATAGTGTGCTTTGTAAGGGCGACTTTGACATTATTGGGATTTTTCTCAAAATCAAATTCTGGGGCATGTATCCCAATCACGACCAATCCTGCATCGCGATATTTTTCATCCCATTGCGTGATATGGGGTAAGGTACGCACGCAATTCACGCAAGAATATGTCCAAAAATCGATTAAGACCACTTTGCCTTTTAAGGATTCCAATGTTAAGGGATTGCTATTCATCCATTGTTGTAATCCCACTAAATCAGGGGCGGGGTAGGGTGTGTCTAATCCATCCTTTAATGCGGAGGCGGGCGTTTCTTGGGTGGTGTCATTTTGTGTAAAGAGTGATAATTTGGCATAGGCATTCGTTGCTAAAAACCCAACGGAAATAAGGATAATAACCCCGAATATTTTGCGAATAAGATGGGCGTGTGTATAAAGAAATGTCATTTTATTTAAAACCTTTCTGCCCGTCAGGGCGATTATGAGCATCGGTAGCGATGCGCCGAATGCAAAAGATAAAACGATAAAGATGCTGGAAAAGTGGCTTTCTTGTAAAATCACTTGGACTAAGACCGCAGCTAAGATAGGCCCTGCACAGGGTGTCCAGATTAGGCCAATTAAGCCCCCAATGATGATACCGCTGAAAAATCCATTTTTATGGCCTGTTTTTGATTGAAGTCCGCCTATATTCGCGATTCCAGCGGTTAAATTTTGGAATTTATCGGATAATCGGTTGGATAAAAGGGTTAGGCCAAAGAAGGCCAATAAGATTAAAGATCCCATTTGAATGATGGCAGGATCAATTCCTAACGCACTTACCAATTGTCGAGAAGCAAGGGCAAACATGCTGAAAGCCAAGACAAAGCCCACAATAATTCCAAAGGGGCGGTTTTTCCCTCCCTCTAAAGAGCTGGATAAGATCAATGGCAATATGGGTAAGATGCAAGGTGATAAAATCAGCGCAATGCCCTCAGCAAAAGCTAAGATCGGTTGAATAAGCATGTTCATGGTGAAATGTCCTTTTTATCTATTCATGAAGCTATAAATTTTAACGCGACTCCATTATTACAATAGCGTAATCCTGTTGGGGCGGGACCATCATCAAAAACATGCCCGTGATGCCCGCCGCAGCGTGTGCAATGATATTCTGTGCGTGGTGCAATCAAGGTGAAATCTTGTTTGGTTTCTAGGTTGCCCTTGATATGGTCAAAAAAACTTGGCCAGCCTGTGCCGCTATTATATTTCATCTTTGATTCAAAGAGGGGGAGATCACAGGCCACACAGGCAAAGATACCCGCACGTTTTTCATCATTAAGAGGGCTAGAAAAGGGGCGTTCTGTTCCTTCTTCTCTCAAGACATGATATTGTTGCGGCGTCAGAATTTTTCGCCATTGATCGTTGGTTTTGATCAAATCAGCCGTATCACTTGCCCAAATTCGATGGCGCAATGAGAAAAGAGCAAGCGTTGTCAAAAAACTTGCTGTAATCGTTGATTTTAGAAAAAACCGTCTGTTCATAATATAGACTTTCTTTAAAAAATAATTACCATTTCAGGACGCGTTTCCCCATGAAAAACCCAAGCCCCGTCAGAATAAGCAAGCTCAAACCATAATAGACAAAGACATAGATAATTTCATCTTTGTCACAATGCAATGCATAGGCGGTGGCGGCAAAGCATCCCGCCCCAAATCCGGATAAAGCGCCTAAGAGTTGTGGTGCGCTGGAGGCTGTGTGCTTTAACCAAAGCTGCCAAACACTCACTAACCCTATTGCACCGCCGATTAAGATGATTGAAAAGCAAAAGGCACGATCATCTTGGCGGAATTGGTTAAATAGATCAGGCAGATTGATTTGATGAAAATATTGTAAAATACTAATCAGAAACGCGGCGCCTAATAAGCCAATGCGTCCCCATTTAATACGACCCATAGGACGGGACAGATCAATCACCATTCCCATTGTTCCGATGCCTGCACATAGGAAAATAGCGGGTTTCCAGAACATAGATCCTTTTGCCATAGCGTCCATATAATCTGCACGAATGCCCAATATTCCTAAAATCAAACTGGATACAATAACAAAACACATAAAGATATATTGCCAAAACTTTGTATTGCTCAATGCTTTACGGGGTTTTAGGTCGGATACCAGATCATTGATTAATTGATTATTTGTCATTTTACCACCTTTGTTCTTTTTCTGCCTTTGCCGCAAGGCTGATCATTTTTTTCATGCCACGGTGAACCATAATTTTTATGGATGCAACACTGTGCCCTGTTTCTTGGGATACATCTGCTAGGCTCATTTCCTTGAGCTTGACCATCTTGATAATATTGGCCTGCGCAACTGGAATTTGATTTAATAAATTTTGCAGATCATAATCTGCTGCATCTTGTTCAATTTTTTCCTGTGTCTTATGACAGGGGAAGGGGATGACATTATCATCAATTTCCACATGAATATGGCGTAATGTTTTGCGCATATAATCAATCCAACGATGGCGTGCAATGGCGGCAACCCAGACCCCACACGGATATTGTGGATCAAATGTATGCCGTTTGGCGTGAATGCTCATTAATGTTTCTTGGATTAAATCATCGACGGCGCTGGGGGAAAGGCGTTTTTTGAAATAAGAAAACAGCCATGATTGTATATCATTCAATAAATGATGATAGGCAACCTGATCTCCGTTCAGGGCGTCTTGCATCCATTGATCCCATTTTTTGGAATCCCATTTTTGATATTGCTGTGTCATGATACAATACTATACGTTTGTTCCGGTATTTTGGTTACAAAAATAATTTTAAAAATAATTTTAAAAATGTGTAACCTTTTTGATTGTGGGGCGTATTAGTGTTGGTCAATGAACAAAATTCATTCACACTCTTTATCTTTAATATATTAAAAAAAGGAAATTATACTATGAAATATACTAAACCTTTATTGGCTGTTGCTGCTTTAGCGAGTTTTGTTGCTGGTGCGTCTTTAATGAGCTCCGCTGCGCACGCAGAAGGCACAGAAAAATGTGCAGGTATCGTGAAAGCGGGTCAAAATGACTGTAAAGCCGGCAGCCACAGCTGTGCAGGTCAATCAAAAACAGATGCTGATGCAGCGGAGTGGGTTTCTGTTCCTGAAGGCACATGTGCTAAAATCGTCAATGGAACTGTTGTTGAATAAGCAATCGCCATTGTAAAAAGAAGTTTGATAAAAGATCGTTCAGGGGCATCTGTCATGTTACGCAATTTACCCACAAAGTCTGTTTCATTTGATTCAGGAATTGGTTTAAAAAGCCAGCATGCACAGATGCTTTTGGATGAAAAAGCCCAAATAGGCTTTTTAGAAGCCCATTCTGAGAATTATTTTGGCGGTGGACGCCCCCGTCAGCACCTACGCGATCTGGCAAAACAGTATAAAATAAGCCTGCATGGTGTTGGGCTATCCTTAGGTCGCGCGGATGGTTTGGATAAAACACATTTACAGCGTTTGAAATCCTTAATTGATGAAATTGATCCTCTTTTTGTTTCAGAACATTTAAGCTGGAGTGGGTATAGCCACACGCATGTTCCTGATTTACTTCCCATTCCCTTTACAACAGAGGCTTTGGCCATTTTTGTGGATCATGTAAATCAATTCCAAGATTTCATTGGTCGCCCCATTTTGGTTGAAAATCCGTCTAATTATCTTGCCTTTAAGGATTTGGATTTTACAGAGATGGAATTTTTAAACCAGCTCTCCCTAAAAACAGGGTGTGGATTATTGTTGGATTTAAATAATATTATCGTAAGCGCCCATAATTTAGGCTATAATGCCATTGATTATGTGAACGAAATTAATGCTAATCAATCTGTTCAGCAATTTCATTTGGCAGGTTATCAAATTAATAATGATGAATTGGGCGATCCTGTTTATTTGGATACGCATGGTCATGCGGTTTATCCTGAAACATGGGATTTATATGCGCATGCGCTGCGGCGTTTTGGGGATTTACCCACTTTAATTGAATGGGATACGGATGTTCCTGATTTAGAAATTTTAATCGCGGAGGCGAAAAAAGCCGACCATATTCGCCAAAGCGTTCGGGAGGATGCACATGTCCGCGTTGCGTGATGTTCAAGAGCTATTTTTGCATGATATTTATGCGGGTACGCACCACAGCGCCCCGTTTTTAGATGTTGAAAAAACGCCGCTTTCGCGGATGAAAATTTATCATCATAATACAATTTTGGCATTGGCCGACTTATTGGCGGATTTTTTTCCTGTGCTAAAATTATTGGTGGGGGATAATTTTTTCAGGAAATTAGCGCGGGATTACAGCCAATTAAACCCACAGCCCACGGGCAATAGGATCACATTCGGGGCGCATTTTCCTGAATTTGTGGCCACCTATAAGGGGTTGGAATCTTTACCGTATCTTTCTGATGTTGCGCGGTTGGAATGGGCGTATTTTCAATGCGCTCTTGCGCTTGATGCCGCTCCATTAGGGTTTGATGATCTGCAACAGGCTTTGGAGGCAAATCCTGAGTTTGCCCTTGCCTTACATCCCAGCGTGCAGATTATTACGCAATCCTATAATGCGCTGGAAATATGGCAAGCACATCAAGAAACCCCGATTGAAACCGTGTCTTTGCAGCATAAACCCCATTCTTTGTTGGTTTGGCGAAGCGTTGAAAATAATGTTTTTTTTCAATCTGTTAATGCATCATTGTTAAGTCTTTTAGTGAGTGTGGGGCGGGGGGATTCTTTAATTAATATTATTAGCAACTTAAGCCAAGATTATGATATACAACAAATTTTTGCATCCGCTATGGCGCAGGGGCTTTTTATCAATCCAGATCTTATCTAAAAGGAAAATATAATGAATATGCATGCGATAAAGATTTTGTTATCCTATAGTCAATGGCTGAAATCGGCCTCTCTTTTGGCGACGCGTTTATGGATGGCAAAAATCTTTTTTATGTCAGGTCTGGTCAAAATCAAAAGCTGGAGCACAACATTAGGATTATTCGCCACGGAATATCATGTACCTTTATTGCCATCAAATTTGGCGGCTTATATGGCAACCGCAGGTGAGTTGTCACTGCCGATCTTGTTAATCTTAGGGCTCGCAACGCCTTTGGCGGCATTGGGGTTGTTTTGCATGACCTTGGTCATTGAGCTTTTTGTTTATCCCGGTACAACAGAGCATTATTTTTATATGTTGTTATTAGGCACGCTGATTACGCATGGCAGCGGTTTATTTGGCGTTGATGCGTGGATTATGCGAAAGTTAAAAAGCAAATCTTGTGATATGTAAGGCGGAGTTTTTTAATGGAATACCCAATAGACTGGGATAAATACTATGTTAATACGACCGGAATCCCTGAATCGAAAAGAACAGAAAGTTTCTTGAGTCATATTCCAAATTCAGGACGTATTCTTGATTTTGGAGCAGGTTCTGGGCGCTGGGCAATCGCTTTTTCAAGAGATAGATCTGATTTAATTATCGATGTTATCGACCAAAATATAGACAAAGCTGTATTATTGCAGGGAGATTGGAGGGGAGAGAAAATCAAATCTTCGTTCCAAGATTTTTATCCTCGCAGCAGTTATTATGACGGGATATGGGCAGAAGCAAGTCTTTTTTTTCTGAATAATGTTGACTTAAGGGCATGTTTTAATAAATTGACATCTGCATTAAAAGATAACGGCATTATATATTTTTCTATGACGGATGATTGTCCTACCGCTCATAAATTAGGATATTCCGGACTTTCGGAATCTGATATTTCCTCCATGTTAAGAAAGGAAGGAATGAAAACAATATCTTTTTTTGATAAACAGGAAATTTACCGCCTCGAGAAATTTGAAATCAAAACATATTATGTGATTGCTCAGAAAATCAGTTTATAGGGAATGATAATAACAAATATAGTCAAACCAAATAAATTTGCTTATGGTGTTCTTAACAGGAATCGTCATACCGGACGTGATCCGGTATCCCTGTGATCAGTGGCAATTTCCTACTCAGGGAGATCCCGTGTCGCGCACGGGATGACGTCATAAAGCAGGGAAACAAAGGGTAAATAGACCGAATGATATAATCATTTTTATTTGGTTGGGCTATAGCATTAAATCCTTAAAAAATTTTGTATCATCGCGCGGCCATATTCGGTGGCAAAGGATTCGGGGTGGTATTGAACGCCATAGATTGGGTGTTCTTTATGTTCTAAAACCATGGCTTCGCGCCCATTTCTCAGGGCGGATTCGGCCTTATGCGTAAAGGCCGTGATATTCAGGCAATCAGGCACGGGCTGATCAAAATCCGCCATCAGGGAATGATAGCGCATCACGGATAAATGTTGTGGCAAATTGTGTAAAATCTTACCTGTATCATCAATTATATCCAGTTGGCTGATTTTACCATGCATCGGCAGGGAGGCTTTTTTTAACGTGCCGCCAAAGGCATGATAGATTCCTTGGAATCCCAAACACACGCCTAAAATCGGCAATCCTTTTGTGCCATATTCGGTGATGACTGTGTGATTATGCCCGAAATAGGCGTGATCTTCGGGTGATCCGGGGCCGGGGCCAATAATTGCCGCATCATAATCACCTTTGCGGATCTCCTCTAAAAACGCATCATCATTGCGGCGCACGGTTAATTTGACGTTTGGAATGGATAAAACCAAATGGACTAAGTTAAAGGTGAAGGAATCATAATTATCAATCAACAAAATATGCATGTTATACGCCCCCATTTTCTGATTTATGTTTAAGGTCATTGAGAACCTGTTGCATGGCAGCGAGCTTATTCAGCACTTCTTGATATTCCTTCTCAGGGATAGAATCATAGACAATGCCGGCGCATGTTTGGGCAAAGGCGGCATCACCTTTGCAAAACAAACTGCGAATGGGGATACAAAATACCCCATCCCCATTAAAGCTAATACGTCCAACCCCCCCACCATAAGGCCCCCGTGGGGCTTTTTCATTGTCGGCAATAATCTTTAAGGTTTCAATTTTAGGCGCGCCAGAGGTCACGCCTCCGGGTAAAATGGCCGCCAGCACATCAAATGCATCCTTATCAGGGCGCTTGATTCCTGTAATGCTGGAAACAATATGCTGCACATGGCTGAATTTCATAATATAATGCAAGTCACTGACCGTGACGGTGCCTGCCATGCAGACACGGGATAAATCATTGCGATGTAAATCGACCAGCATGTTATGTTCGCTGATTTCCTTTGGGTCATTTAACAAGGTACGCGCAAAATCAATATCCTGTATGGGGGTTTCACCGCGCTTGATTGTGCCTGCCGCAGGGGTTGTTAGAACAATATTGGCAACATTGCTAATCAAGATCTCAGGGCTAGCGCCCATTAATTCCCGATCTCCGAATTTCAGATAATACATATAGGGGCTGGGGTTTACGTCACGCAAGCGATTATAAATGGTGATTTTATCGCCTTCGATTGTGTATAAGGATTTAAACCCAACTTCGGCTTGGAATGAAAAGCCGCCTTTGATTTTCTCAATCGTATCAGCAACCGCATTTTTAAAATCTGTCGCATCGCTGCTGTGGCCGTTAAAGGTTACGGATTTTAAATCAGGCAGGGCAGGGGGTGTGTGTTTTGCAATCTCAACAAAATTTTTGATTTGTGCAGTACGATCTTCGTCGTAATAATAATAATCTAATTGTCCTGTTGTGGTGTCATAAACCAAACCATCTAAATATAATCCCACACAAAACGCACCAAAATCGGGATGTTCAGGCAGTGCCAGAGAGGGTTCAAAATAATTCACTGCTTCATGGGAAAAATACCCGACCAATCCGCCTTGGTGCGTTTTAGAAAAACAATCCATTGGCATGGATTCTTGCAAAAGCTGATACGGGTTTTCATGATTAATAATGATATGATCTGTGTGCTGACCTGTTATTTTTTCAATATAATGGGCGCGTCCTGTGATGATCAGGCTTTTGCCGCGTGCCTCAAAAACCACAACAGGATCAAATCCTGCCGTGTAAAATCGATCTTGTTGTTTTGGTAGAGCCAATGACTCAAACAAATAGGAATGATCAAAATTCGGGCGGATAGCGCGATAAAGATCATAAAAATCAATATGGTAATCCACCGCCACGCTATGGGGTTTTTTGTTTATCCATTTTAGGTTTAAGCTATTATGCATCGGACTTATCTTGATTTTGTTGTTTTAAATGTGCATTGTTTTTTGTCAATTTGACCTCCAATTTCCGAACCAGAACATAGAAAATAGGGGTAAAGATCAATCCAAAGAACGTCACGCCAATCATGCCAAAAAACACGGCATTGCCGATGGCTTGGCGCATTTCTGACCCTGCGCCGTGGCTAAAGACTAAGGGTAAAACACCCATAATAAAGGCAATAGAGGTCATCAAAATCGGACGCAAACGCAGACGGCAGGCCTCAATCGCGGCTTTGGTAATGCTATAGCCATGATGTTCCAATTCACGTGCAAATTCCACGATAAGAATTGCATTTTTGGAGGCTAGTCCCGCCAAAACAAAAAGGGCGATTTGGGTGAAGATATTATTATCCATCCCTTTCCACAACAGACCCACCATGGCGGAGAGAATCGCCATCGGAATAATCGCAATCACCGCTATGGGCAGCATCAGACTTTCATATTGCGCCGCTAAGACCAAAAATACCAATAATAAACATAAGGGGAAAACATAAATAGCTGTGTTTCCTGCTAGAATTTGTTGGTAGGTTAATTCTGTCCACTCAAAACCAAAACCATTGGGTAATTTTTCTTTCAAGATTTTGGTAATGGCGGCTTGGGCTTGACCTGATGAAAACCCGATTCCAGCGTCCCCGTTAATATCGGCGGCTAAAAATCCATTATAGCGTGTTGCTGTTTCGGGGCCAAAGCTTTCTTTGATGGTGGCAATTGCCCCTAAGGGGATCATTTCCCCAAATTGATTGCGCACTTTTAGGGAGGCAATATCCTGCGGTTTTGATCGGAAAGGGGCATCTGCTTGGGCGATGACTTGGTATGTGCGACCAAAGGCATTGAAATCATTCACATAGCTTGATCCCAAATAGGTCTGCATTGTTCCAAACACATCCCCCATTTGTAAGCCTAAACGCTGCGCTTTTGTCCGGTCAATATCGGTGAAAATTTGAGGGTAATTAATATTAAAGCCGGAATAAACATTGGATAAGGCAGGCTCTTGCCATGCGGCTTGCTGCACGGCTTGGACGACATTATCTAAGGCTTCTTTGCCTTGGTTGGCGCGGTCTTGGATTTTCAGGCTAAAACCGCCTGTATTCCCTAAACCCGGCACAGGTGGCGGTGGGAAAATCGCGATAAAGGCCTTATCAATTGATCCAAATTTTTGCTGCAAGGATTGCGCAATGGCAAAGCCACTGAGATCAGGGCGATTGCGCTCTTTAAAACTTTTTAAGCCCACAAAAACAATCCCTGCTGAGGGCGAATTGATAAATCCATTAATCGATAACCCCGGAAATTGAATTGCATCACTGACGCCTTCTTGTTTTAAGGCAATATCGCCCATGGCACGCATGACCTCTTCGGTGCGATCCAATGTTGCCCCAGCGGGGAGCTGTGCAAAACCGATTAAATATCCCTTATCCTGTGCAGGTACGAATCCTTGTGGGACGCGTTGGAAGATATTGCCCGTGATAAAAACCAACCCTGCAAATAAAATCATCATAATCAAGGCGCGGCGTGTGAATAATCCAACCGCGCGGGCATAAAAATGCTGACTGTGACCAAAGAACCGATTAAACAGGCTGAAAAACCATCCAAAGAGCAGATTGATAAAAGTGGTTAAAAAATCCGCCTTGTGATCCTTTGGTTTTAACAATAACGCAGACAAAGCAGGGCTGAGGGTTAGAGAATTAATTGTTGAAATAAAAGTCGCAATCGCAATGGTCAGTGCGAATTGTTTATAAAACTGCCCCGTTAATCCACTGATAAAGGAAATTGGAATAAAAACCGCCCCCAAAACAAGGGCTGTTGCAATGATCGGGCCTGTGACCTCTTTCATCGCTTGGATTGTGGCATCATGCGGTGTTTTGCCCTCTGCAATATTGCGTTCCACATTTTCAACCACGACAATCGCATCATCAACCACAATTCCAATGGCCAGAATCATGCCAAATAAAGACAGCACATTAATTGAAAACCCAAACAAATCCATAAAGAAAAATGTACCAACAATCGATACAGGCACGGCCAATAACGGAATGATGGAGGCACGCCATGTTTGTAAAAAGATAATAATCACCAAAACCACCAATAAAATGGCTTCGAATAATGTATGAACCACGGCATCAATTGAATCTTGGACAAAGACAGTCGGATCATAAACAATGGAATATTCCACCCCATCAGGCATTTGTTTTTTCAGTTCCGCCATGGTAAGGCGCACATTCTTTGAAATTTCCAACGCATTGGCCTGTGGTGCAGAAAAAATAGGAACCCCAACGGCTTGTTTATTATTCAGCAAAGATCGTAAGGTATAAGATTGTGCATCCAATTCAATGCGCGCCACATCTTTTAAATAGGTTGTGCCGCCATTTGGATCATTTTTAATAATAATTTGCCCAAACTCTTCTGCTGTTTTTAAGCGTCCTTGGACATTAATCGGATATTGTATCCGTGTATCTTTACCATACGGGGCGCCGCCGATCATCCCTGCGGCGACTTGGATATTTTGTCCCCGAATGGCGTCAATCACATCACTGGCATTCAGGTCATGTTCGGCAATTTTATCAGGGTTTAACCAAACACGCATGGCGTAATCACCTGATCCAAATAAACCAACTTCTCCTACGCCCTTAATCTTTGCAAGCTGATCTTTGATATTCAATGTTGCATAATTGCGTAAATACAGCGCGTCATATCGACCATCGGGCGATTCCAAATGCACAACCATCGTTAAATCAGGCGCACTTTTGATCACACTCACACCCAATTGACGCGTCACATCAGGCAAGCGTGGTAGGGCTTGGGAAACACGATTTTGCACCAATTGCTGCGCTAAATCGGGATCTGTGCCAATCGCAAAGGTCACGCGCACAGATAATGATCCATCAGATGATGCCAATGAATTCATATAGAGCATGTTTTCAACGCCGTTAATTTGCTCTTCTAAAGGTGTGGCGACGGTTTCAGCAATCGTGGTGGGGTTTGCGCCGGGGAAAAGGGCGGTCACAACCACCGACGGCGGCGATACGTCAGGATATTCGGAAACGGGCAACTGAAATAAAGATACCAATCCCGCCAAAAAAATCAAAGTGGAAACCACAGAGGCAAAAATGGGGCGGTTAATAAAATAACGCGATAGATTCATAATTTTTTAGTCTTCTGATTTTTGGGGTGCAACGGGCATATTAGGTTGTAATCGAATGATCCCTTCGGTAACGATGCGGTCACCTTCTTTTAACCCCGATAAGATCACACGCTGATGACCAATTTCTTCACCAATGGTAACAGGTTTGAATTGAATCGTGTCTTTTTCATCAATCGCATAAACAAATTTATGGTCTTGGTTCGTGCCAATCGCATCACTATTGACCAAGATGACAGATTGTGAATTGGGTGATCCCATACGAATATGGGCAAACATACCGGGTAATAAAGTATTATCGGGGTTCGTAAACAAAGCACGCGCCCGAATTGTGCCGGTGGTGGGGTTTATTTTATTATCAAAGCTGTGCATATGTCCTTTATGCACATCATCTGATCCATTGACCGTTAATTCAACGGGGATTTTTGTGGGATCATTGGCGTGTTCGCTATATTGTATATAGGCGGCCTCATCAATCTCAAAATCCGCATAAATATTCCCATTTGATAAAATACTGGTTAAAACAGGGGCGTTTCCGCCGGCTTCCACTAAATTGCCTATCGTTAATTCGGCGCGGCTGACTTTTCCAGCAAAGGGCGCTTTGATTGTGGTGCGTGTCACATCAATTTGTGCATTTTTAACAGCGGCATCGGCTGCCTTAACATTGGCTTGTGCTGTGTGATAGGCATTACGGCGCGTATCATACAGAGTTTGAGAAATGGTTTTGCTTTTAATCAATTGTGCTGCCCGATCAAATTCCAATTTAGCAAGGTTCGCCTGTTCCTTCGCTGCTCCAAGAAGGGCTTGGGCTTGGTCTAGCTTCGCTTGGTATGGGGCGGCATCAATGACAAATAAAACATCATTTTGATTGACCATCGCGCCATCGGTAAAGCCAATTTTGGTAATCACACCGCTGATTTGAGGGCGGATTTCGGCGTAATCAACCGCTATTAATCGGCCTGAAAAATCTTGCCAACGCTCAATCATCTTTGACTGAACAGAAATAAAGGTTACAGGCATTTTTTCAGGCACAGCAGGGGCAGCAGCTTCTGGGGCTTTTTTATCTTTGTCCGCGGCCTGTGAAGAGAGGCTGTAGACTGATAATCCACCTATGGATAATGCGATACTCATGATTGCGCCAATGGCAATATTCTTTTTCATGGAAAAACCTTTAAATTAAACTGTAAGAATTCAAAAAAGCAAGACGGTGCGCGCTTTATAAGGTATCAGTTTCTAAACTATTGCGCCATTGTAAAATTGCAAGGGTTGCTTGGGCGGCTTCGATGCCTTTATTATAGGAATCATCACTGGCGCGGGCGATGGCGATGGATAAATCATCAACGGGTAAAACCTCATTAATAAAAGGGATGTCATATTTTAAAATCATTTCTGTAACGCCATGGGTGATATGATTCATAATCATATCAAAATGCCATGTTTGTCCTTTGACAATAATCCCAAAACCCACCAATGCATCATATTTCCCCATTTTTGCAAGGGCTTGGGCGCAATAGGGGATTTCCATTGATCCGGGTATGTGGTGAATATCAACATGAACGCCCGAATCTTGTAAAATAGATTGGCATTTATTGGCCATACACATCACCAAATCTTTATGCCATTGTGGGCATAAGAGCGCGACTTTTTTGCCTGTTAATGTGAGGGGGGATTGATCGTTATTGTATTGGATCTGTGCCATTTTGATTAAGCTCATTTAGTAAAGAGTTGAAATCCGAGGATTGAGGATCTTGTGGTGTTGTTTCCTGTGGTGTTGTTTGAGTTTGCGACTCAAGCGGGGTTTCTTGAGCGGTTTCTTGTGTATTTTCCACAGGTGTTTGTGTCGAATCGGGGGTGGGGTTTTCGATAATCACTTCATCTCCAACATCTTCTTCTGAAACAGTATTGGTGGTATTGGGGACAGTTGATGGCACTGTCCCCTCTTGTGTTCCCTCAATAGCAGGGGATGCAGGGGCAATTGTTTCGGGCGCAGCTTCTTCCTCAGGGGCAGGGGGGATTTCCTCCACATCGCCATCGGCGTTGGTCATGCAATCTAAAACCCATACATCATAAACAGGGTGATCCATTGCGGATAAAGAAGGGCTGCTGGCCAGCATCCAACCGCTAAAAACCCATTGCGTTTCCTGATCATCTTGTTTCTTGGAAAACCATTTTTTTTGCTGTGTATTGTTGCCTTGCTCAGGTGTTTTTGTGAGTTGCTGACGGCTATAGCTGTGATTATCCACGACACGTTGCCAGATTTGTAAAAACCCAGCTGATTCAGGACGATCAAAAGGGGATGCTTTTTGGCATGTCTGCACATTGATAAATAGATTGCCGAACTGCGATGCTTTGCCGACTTCTCCAACAATATCTTGGGTGCGCGCTGTTGTTTTATCCAATGCGCGAATTTTGTAATATTTTTTTGAAATCATTTCGGCATGAAGGGGCAATGCTGATCCTATTAGACCAGTAACCACAATCAATAATCCAACAAAAACCCGTGTTTTTTTTAGGGATTTAGGGGATTTATGGCGTATCTGATGCCCCGCCATTATTGCCTTCTTTCTTATCTTTGCCATCTTTCATGCTAAAGATGAATTGACCTAAGAGTTGTTCCAAATTCTGAGGGGCCTGTGTGAATTGGATGCGGTCATTATCTTTTAGCATATCATCCGCGCCACCCGGTTCAAGGGATAAATATTTTCCCCCCAACAAACTTTCGCTGCTGATTAAGGCGGCGGTGTCGCTAGGGATTTTAATATCATTATTGATCATTAAATGCACGATGGCTAAATATGTTTTGGGATCTAATTCCACACGCTCGACTGATCCCACCTTGACCCCTGCCAGAACAACATCATTGCCTGTTTTCAAGCCACCAATGGATGAAAAATTTGCAGTAATATGATACATATCGCTGTTTGCACCCATATCCGCTTTTTGATAGCTAAAGGCTAGAAATATAACAGCAATTAAAATAACAATACCGCCTGCAACGGTTTCAATCATGCTTTTATTCATTGAGTTTATATCCTTAAAAATTAATCTTTTAATGAGTCAGGTGTCCATGATTCAACATGTTGCGTTGTGTAATCAATGGGGTTTTTATGAAGCATATGTCCCTTTGGGCGATGTGCGCTTTGGGTGAATGTAAGGTTTGGTTGATGCGGTTTTTGCCATAGGCGACGAAAAGAAACATGGCTGGCATCTGGGATACGATCTGTTTGGTGGTGCAGCCACCCATGCCATTCGGCTGGAACGCGCGTGGCCTCAGCCTCACCATGATACATCACCCAACGGCGCTGGTGATTATACCCTTTGCGTGCAGGGGCGGTGAAGTAAATATTGCCTTGATGATCTTGTCCAATGGCTTTTGCCCCTTGGAACAGACGGGCACAGAAATGATCAACAATCATTTGAACAGGCGATAAAGCCCCCAAAAAGCTAAAAAATCCCATATTTTTTGATCCAGATCTTTATTTTTAAGAGTGTTTTATTATTCATGCGGTAAATTATCCTCAGAATCAAGTAAAAAACGCGTTTTACCCCTTGGAAAATCACTATGTTCTTCTGTAAATACCCCCATCAATATCGTGCAAATCAATGTGGGAATGTTTTATTCTTTATTTTGATTGCGGTGATTTTATTTGCAGCCCTCAGTTTCGCCGTCACACAAAGCGGACGCAATACGAATGGCGCTATTTTAGGGAGTGAAAAATCAAGCGCCTTGGCATCCGAAATGTTGGATTACAGCAATGCCTTAAAAACAGCCGTGCAGCAATTAAAGATCAAAGGGGTGCGTGAAAAAGAAATCAGTTTTGCCACAGCTTTGTTAAGTGGTTATACAAACTCAGATTGCAGTACGGCAGATTGTCAGGTTTTTAGCCCCACAGGGGGCGCGGTGATTTATCAGAAACCGCCTATTGATTGGCTGGATTCTTCCTATGAAGGGCAGGCAAATTATGGGGAATGGATCTTTGTTGGTAATGCCTGTATCGCAGATATTGGATTGGGCGGCACAGGATGTGAAAGTGATTCTGTTGATAATGAAGAGCTGATTGCCATTATGCCCTATGTCAAACAATCAATTTGTACGCAATTGGTTGAAAAAAGCGGTCTTTCGACGATGCCTGTGAATGTGGGGGCGGATAGTTTGGTAAAGTTTACAGGCACATTCAGTGAGGGCAGTCTTTTTGACACAGTGACACGCCCGTTTGGGTGTTTTTCAGGCGGCGGCATGGCGGGATATTATATGTATCAAGTTTTATTGGCGCGGTAAAATATTCATCCAAACAGTGCGATCGGCGTATTGGATTTCAAATTTGATCCCAAATCATATCCAAAAGCGGCGGCTTGTGTGGCATCGGTGATTATGGCTTTGGCATGATCGCGATATAAAACATTGCCCTGATCATCCGCCACGCACAGGCGTAAAAAGAGCGTGTCGCCCTCTTCAAAAACAGCATGACAGCCAATGGGGGTATGACATGTGCCATCCAAAGCCTGTAAAGCCGCCCGTTCTGCGGCTAAGATACAACCTGTTTTATGGCAGTGAATCGATTGTAAAACAGAGCGCACCGCAACATCATCAAGGCGTGTTTCAATGGCAATCACCCCTTGACCTGCGGCAGGTAAGAATAGGTCAGCGTTTAGATGTTCTGTGATATGGTGTTGTAACCCCAATCTATTCAGCCCTGCAACAGCTAAAAATGTGGCATCCACATCACCGCGTTTTAATTTTTCCAATCGTGTGGGAACATTACCGCGCAAGGTTTGGATTTTTAAATCAGGGCGTAAATTTTTAACAAAGGCTTGACGTCTTAGGCTAGCCGTACCAACGATTGCACCCATTGGCAGATCATGGATGGAGGCATATTGAACCGATAAAAAGGCATCATGCGGATCTTCGCGGGGTAACACATGATCTAAACCCAGCATATCTGGTAAAAAAGACGGCACATCTTTTGCGGAATGAACGCCAATATCAATTTTGTTATGGATCAGCGCAATTTCGATTTCTTTTGCAAATTGACCTTTGCCGCCTTCGGCCTCACTTAAGCGAATTTCGCCTTGCGCAGGTTTCCAATCACCTGATGTTTGAATTTCAACAATTTCGATTTTCAAATCAGGGTGCGTGCGGTGCAATGCCTCAATGACATAGCGCGTTTGGCGCATTGCTAAATCGCTGGAACGTGTGCCAATACGCAATGTATCAAGCGTGGGGGATATTGATTTTATAGGCACAATAGGACTGATTTTGTCTGAGTTTTATTAAAAATATTCTTTTCTAAATGACTATTTTTTACAGATTTTGTCAAGGGACAATATTTATGAATTGCATAAAACATGATGACTGATTACAGTGATGCTATGATTATTTTAGGAATTGAATCAAGCTGTGATGAAACAGCCGCCTCTGTTATTGATGGTTCAAAGGATCAATTAGATCAGCGCATTTTATCAAATATTGTCCATAGCCAATTAAAAACCCATGCCATTTATGGCGGCGTTGTCCCTGAAATTGCGGCGCGCGCCCATTTGGGATCGTTACGCCCTGTAATCGAAGCCGCTATGCAAGAGGCCAACGTGGATTTTAAGGATTTAGACGGCATTGCTGCAACCTGTGGCCCCGGATTAATTGGCGGCGTGATGATTGGCATGGTGACCGCAAAAGCCATTGCTGCCGCGCATAAACGTCAATTCATTGCCGTCAATCATTTGGAAGGTCATGCACTGACCCCTCGATTAACCCATAATGTGCCCTATCCTTATTTATTATTATTGGTATCAGGCGGCCATACACAGTTGTTGATCGTTAAGGGCGTGGGGGATTATGAGCGTTTGGGCACAACATTAGATGACGCGCTGGGGGAGGCCTTTGACAAAAGCGCAAAAATGATGGGGCTGCCCTATCCGGGGGGGCCTGCTTTGGAAAAATTGGCGGCAGAATGCCTTGATCCTGTGGCAGCACATAAGAAATTTCCTTTGCCCCGTCCGATGCTGGGGCGGCGTGAATGCCATTTTTCATTCTCGGGCCTCAAAACATCGGTGCGTCAATATATTGAATCTTATGCAGATTATACGCTCCCAAGGGCGGATATGGCCATGCTTGCCTGTGCGTTCCAGCAATCCATTGCTGATATTTTGATTGATCGCTGTGCCCGTGCCTTTGATGTCTATAAATCATACACGGATAACCCCCATTTTGTGATCGCTGGAGGCGTTGCCGCCAATTTAACCATTCGGCAGGCTTTGGAAAATTTATGTGCAACGCAGCGCGTGCAATTTTCTGCGCCGCCGTTGGCGCTCTGTACCGATAATGGGGCGATGATTGCATGGGCAGGCTATGAACGCGCCATGCAAAATCTGTTTGATTCGCTGGATTTTGCCGCGCGACCACGCTGGCCATTAGATCCAAACGCTGAAACCGCAATCGGTGCAGGGATAAAAGCCTGATTGCCTTTTGTTCGGAATTTATATATTATCTATCCAGTTTTAAAAACATGATAAGGACTGTAAATTTTATGAAATCATCCATCATTAATGTCATTGGTGCAGGCGCTTGGGGAACGGCTTTAGCGCATGCTTATGCGAATGAGGGGCATGATGTGACCCTGTGGGCGCGGGAAGAAAGCGTGATTGCCTCCATTAATGATCATCATATGAATGATGATTTTTTGCCTAATCACCCTTTATGCCCTGCGTTAAAGGTAACGGGCGATTTACAATCTGTCCTTAAGGCCGATGCGATTTTATTGGTGACCCCTGCGCAATATATTCGCGCGACATTACGTGGATTAAAGGATCAATTACATCCCGATACGCCCTTGATTATTTGCGCAAAAGGCATTGAAATTGAAACGGGATCGTTGTTTTCTCAGATCATGTTTGAGGAAATTCCCCATATCCCCTATGCGATTTTCACAGGCCCAACCTTTGCCGCCGAAGTCGCCAAAGATCACCCCGTGGCCATGACATTGGCCGTTTCCCAAAAAGAATGGGGCACAAAATTACAAACTTTATTGGCCGCAAAAACCATTCGTCCGTACTTAAGCGAAGATTTAATCGGCACACAGATCGGCAGTGCCGTTAAAAATGTGATTGCCATTGCCTGCGGCATTGTCAATGGATGTGGATTGGGCGAAAGCACCCGTGCGGCAATCCTAACGCGGGGTCTATCAGAAATGGCACGTTTGGCCGTTGCCATGGGGGGGAAAAGAGAAACATTAATGGGGATGTGCGGCGTGGGGGATATGATTTTAACCTGTTCCAGCATGCAATCCCGCAATTTTTCTTTTGGCGCAATGATCGGTCAAGGCAAAACTGTGCAAGAAATTCTGGATAGCCGTAATTCCGTGACCGAAGGGGTCTATACAGCAAAGGCCTTGCAGGTCTTAGCCCGCAAAAACGCCATTGAAATGCCCATCTGCCAAGCTGTCTATGACGCCGTCATTGATCAAAAACCTATCAAAGAGATTATGAATGATCTTTTAGGCCGCCCGTTAAAACCTGAAACGCACTGATGGGGCTTTGAAATATATTGACATATTGATCGTGGGTCTAAACCCCTTCCTATATCAATAAGAACCAGATGATTATTGTATCACTCAACAGGAATCGTCATGCCGTGCCCCGACACGGCATCTCCCTGATTTAGGCAGATCCCACTGATCAACGAGGTGCCGGATCACGTCCGGCATGACAATTTTATTTACAGAGTTATAAAAAAAGACTCAAGAATCAAGCCGTCCAACAACGCCCGTCAGGCGCGGAGTCTTAACCCTTATACGTCGTCATCGCATACAGCGTAATTGCCGCCGCATTAGAAACATTGAGGCTGGGGATTTGTCCGCAGGTGGGTAAGCGTACCAAGGCTTCGCAGTTTTCACGGATTAAATGCCGCAATCCTTTGCCCTCCGCACCCAATACCAGTAAGGTTTTTTCAGGCCATGCATAATCTTGGGTCTCCGCCGTGCCGCGCTCATCCATGCCGACAATAAACCAGCCATGATCTTTGGCCTGTGTTAAGGCGCGGTTGAGGTTGGTTTCATAAACCAGTGGCGTATATTCCGCCGCGCCACAGGCAACTTTGGAAATCAACCCATCCAATTCAGGCGCATGACGGGATTGTACCACAACCCCCAACGCACCAAACACATTGGCGGAGCGCAAAATTGCCCCAATATTATGGGGATCAGTGACCTGATCTAACATCACGATCACACCTTTATCTTGGATCAATAAATCTTGCAAAAAGACTTCATCCAAAGGATGGGCAAAAACCGCAACACCTTGGTGAACCGAATCGGGCAAGGCGCGATCCAATTGTGTCTTATTCACCAATTGTGCCAAGGGGCGCCCCTCAGTTTTGGGTAAATTGACCGATTCGGCCGCATTTTCTGTGATATAGAGTGATTTAATCTTCCGATTCGGATTATTCCACGCGTGCGTTACCGCATGCACCCCATATAAATTGACAGAAAGCTTCGGCAAAACCTCCTTTGGGGGCTTAGCTGCAGACGTTTTGGAGGATGGGTCAGAGGAATATTCAGATCTTGGACGTGATCCATTAGGTTTTTCAAAATTTTTACGCATATCTATCAATTGCATATTGACAAACAAATGAAAATAGTTTTTTTATAGCTAGTCTTAAAACTTTTAATTATACTAAAAAGATTAAGGCATGGAGGGGTGGCCGAGTGGTTAATGGCAGCTGACTGTAACTCAGCCCTCTTTGAGTACACAGGTTCGAATCCTGTCCCCTCCACCATTTATTTAACAACCCTCAAATATATCCTATAAAAAAACAATCAACATTTGACATTTTCCGAAGATTGATTTAAGAATAATCGTCAAAATAAAATCGTTTAAGGATATTTTGGCATGGCACTTTTCTCAAAAAAAATTCGTACCCAACCGCCGCGTGATGCGCTGACATTTGATGATGTCTTGTTGCTACCCGGATATTCGGAGGTGCATCCCGCTGCCACGCAAACCCATACGCAGTTGACAAAATCCATATCTTTAAATGTACCCCTTTTATCCGCTGCGATGGATACCGTCACCGAATCATCGATGGCGATTGTGATGGCGCAATTGGGCGGATTGGGGATTATTCACCGCAATATGACGATTGCGCAGCAAGCCGCCGAGGTCAAGCGCGTGAAACGCTTTGAATCAGGCATGGTTGATAATCCAATCACGATTTCTCCCAATGCCACCCTTGCGGATGCACGGCGTTTGATGCGTGATAATGGCATTTCAGGCTTTCCGGTGGTCGAACAAAATGGGCGTTTGGTGGGGATTTTGACCAACCGCGATGTGCGCTTTGCGGATAATGAATCGCAATTGGTGCGCGAATTAATGACCTCAGAAAATCTGATTACTGTCCCTGCCAATGTCACCAAGGAAGAAGCGCGCAGATTATTGCATCAGCACCGCATTGAAAAATTATTGGTGGTCGATCAAAAGGGCAATTGTACAGGTTTGATTACCGTCAAAGACATGGAAAAATCCACTCTGTACCCCCAAGCCTCCAAAGATCAAAAAGGGCGTTTATTGGCAGGGGCAGCCATTGGCACGGGGGAAGATAATATTGAACGCGCGCGCGCTCTGATTCAACAAGAATTAGATGTGATTGTGATTGATACCGCCCACGGTCATTCCAAAAATGTTTTGGATATGGTACGGGAAATTGCCAAAATACGCGATCAAAGCCAGTATAAAGCCCTACAGATTATCGCGGGCAATATCGCCACAGGCGATGCCGCAAAAGCCTTGATTGATGCAGGAGTGGATGCGGTCAAGGTGGGCATTGGCCCCGGATCAATTTGCACCACGCGCATTGTTTCAGGCGTAGGCGTTCCACAACTCACCGCAATCATGGATGTATCCGCCGCCTGTGCAAAACAAAAAATACCCTTGATTGCCGATGGAGGAATCAAATATTCAGGCGATTTCGCCAAAGCCATTGCCGCAGGTGCAGATTGCATCATGGCAGGCAGTATGTTTGCTGGCACAGATGAAGCGCCAGGGGAAGTGATTTTATTTCAAGGCCGTGCATACAAAAGCTATCGCGGCATGGGATCAGTGGGCGCGATGGTCAAAGGATCAGCAGATCGCTATTTCCAAGGTGAGGTTAAGCAAGAACAAAAATTAGTACCAGAAGGGATTGAGGGGCGCGTGCCGCATAAAGGCCCCGTTGCCAATGTGATCCATCAAATGGTGGGGGGCTTACGTGCCGCGATGGGCTATACCGGATGCCCCACCATCAAAGATATGCATGAGCGCGCTGAATTTGTCCGGATGAGCGGCGCAGGCTATAAAGAAAGCCATGTGCATAATATTACCATTACCAAAGAAGCCCCCAATTACCGTGAGGATCATTAAGGGGGCTTAGGTTTTATTTAATCATACCGCAAATCATCACCTGTGGCTTTGCCGTGGAAGATGCGGTAGGATATGAAGGTATAGCCAATCAAGACAGGTAACACAATCAACGCGCCCACCAGCATAATAATCAACGATTCAGGGGC
>JBIICI010000011.1:0-58950 GCA_044238935.1 Gemmobacter sp. | reverse complement strand
TCAAGCCCCACACAGAATTCGAAGCAGAAGCCTATATTTTGTCAAAAGAAGAGGGTGGCCGTCATACACCATTCTTTACAAACTACCGCCCTCAGTTCTATTTCCGTACAACAGACGTGACAGGTGAGATCTTGTTGGCTGAAGGCGTTGAAATGGTGATGCCAGGGGATAATGTGAACTTCAATGTTCGCCTAATCGCCCCGATTGCGATGACAGAAGGTCTACGTTTCGCGATCCGCGAAGGTGGTCGTACTGTTGGTGCGGGTGTTGTTGCCAAAATTAAAGTGTAAGACTTTACAAACAGAATATTTTAAAAGCCCCACTGTCAAAGTGGGGCTTTTTTTATGAGGCTCTTGTTTTTTTATTGATATACGGCTATTTTAATAAATTAATTTTTTATTTAACGTGGGCGCGGCATAACATGACAATACGAAATAGCACAAAGGATTTTATTTTTACCAGTGAGTCCGTATCAGAGGGGCATCCTGATAAAATCTGTGATCAGATATCCGATGCGTTGGTGGATTTATATTTATCCAAAGACCCCTATGCGCGTACAGCGATTGAAACGGTGGCTACGACTGATTATGTAGGCGTGATGGGGGAAGTTCGTTGTGCGCAGCCCGTTACGGCTGATGAAATTGAATCCGTCATTCGCCAGAAAGTTGCTGATACAGGGTATGAACAAGACGGATTTAATCATAAAACACTGGAAATCAATAACCGTATTCATTCGCAGTCGGCTGATATTGCCATGGGTGTTGATGAAGGTACAGGCACAGATAATGACGAAGGCGCAGGCGATCAAGGCATCATGTTTGGCTATGCGTGCCGTGAACGTAATGACCGTTATATGCCTGATCCTATCTATTATTCTCATAAAATCTTGCGCAATTTATCCCGCGCGCGTCATAAGGGCGAATTGCCGATGCTGGGCCCTGATGCGAAATCACAAGTTTCCTTACGCTACCAAGACGGTAAAACAACAGCCATTGAATCGATTGTGCTATCGACGCAGCATATTGAAGGCTATAGCCCTAAGGATATTGAGGCTATTGTTTTGCCCTATATTCAATCTGCGTTCCCCGAAGATTTACCCTTTTGTAAGCCTGAAAACTTATTTGTCAATCCAACAGGGCGTTTTGTCATTGGCGGCCCCGTGGGGGATTCTGGGCTGACGGGGCGTAAGATTATTGTGGATAGTTACGGCGGATCAGCGCCCCATGGTGGCGGCGCGTTTTCGGGCAAAGATCCCACAAAAGTTGACCGTTCCGCGGCTTATGCAGCGCGATATGTTGCCAAAAATATTGTGGCGGCAGGATATGCAGAAAAATGCACGATTCAATTATCCTACGCGATTGGCGTATCACGCCCCATATCCGTCTATTTCAATATGCATGATACGGGAAATGTATCCGAAGAGGCTCTCTATAAAGCCATCAAGCAATTGGTTGATTTATCCCCCAAAGGGATTCGGGAGCATTTGCAGCTCAATCGCCCGATTTACGGCATTACCTCTGCCTATGGGCATTTTGGGCGTAAGCCACGCGAAAATGGCGCGTTTTCATGGGAAAAATTGGATTTAGTCGATCCTTTGCGTAATATTTTAGGGTAATCACGTTGAATGAGCGAGACAGAATTTAAACGAAAACGCCTATATGGACGAAAATCAGGTCGCCCGTTGCGCATAGAGCGGCAGACGGCCTATGATGATCTAATGCCGATGAAATCCATCACCCATGATTTTTTATCAGAAAATGCGAATCAAGATCCACAAGGTTTATTCCAAAGCCCTAAATCATCGATCTGGATGGAAATTGGTTTTGGCAATGGCGATCATTTGTATGATCTGATGAGCCGCCATCATGATGTGGGATTTATGGGTGTTGAACCCTATTTAAACGGCATGGCGCATTTTCTAAAACTTGCCCAAGATACGGATGCCGAATATCGTGTGCTCCAAGATGATGCGCTGTTATTGGTGCGTAGTTTGAAAGAGGATTGTTTAGAACGCCTCTATATCCTAAACCCCGATCCATGGCCAAAGGCACGGCATCATAAACGCCGCATTGTGAATCCTGAAAATTTAGATCAATATGCCAGAATCCTAAAATCAGGCGGGCGTTTGATCATGACCACGGATGTGGAGGAATTGGCGGAATGGATGCGCGATCACGCCCTTAATCACCCTGATTTTATGTGGGAAGAAAAGAGCTGTGAGAATTGGGAAATACCGCCAGCAGGTTGGGTCGAAACGCGCTATGAGAAAAAAGGCAAAGCAGCAGGCCGCACACAGCGTTATATGATTTTTATTCGAAAATAAACCCCCTTTTCACAGAAACAGAAAAAGGGGGTTTCAAATATTCGATGATTTGCTCTGATTTTATTCAGCGCTATCGGCTTTATTTTTATTAATGGTGCGTGCCATTGAACGAACCAAGGCAATGATTTGTTTGCGCACTTCATCATCTTCGATAGAATAGAATAAGCGTGTTAGTTCTAATGTATCACGATCATATAATTTATCGACGGCTGTTTCAAATTCTTCTTGTTCCGTATCTGAAAAATGACCATATGTATCAAGGTCTGCATATTCAATTTCTTTCCCCATATCGCGGAAGAAGTAAGAAACAGGCACATCAAGAATTTTCGCAAAATTATATAAACGGCTTGCGCTGACGCGATTCATGCCACGTTCATATTTTTGAACTTGTTGAAACGTCAAATTGACCTGCTCTGCTAGTTTTTCCTGACTGATTCCGAGTATCTTACGCAACGTGCGTAAGCGCTTACCAACATGGATATCAATGGGGTCAGGTTTTTTTACTGATATTTTTTCTGTCATTTTAAAGGCTCTTTCTTAAACTTTGCGTCTGTTTCCAGTTAATTTAATGGTCATGTCACAAAAGGCAATACGGATTAACATTCTGTTAGTACTCAAATAAATAGCAAATGATTACCCTTGCATGCAAGCAATCTTATGCACTATAATCAAAAGTATAGGTTTTTATAGCTTTTTTATAGCCCTCTTATAGGATAAGATATTTTTTCCGTATCGTAAAAATAGAAAAGCAGCTATATTAAGGATATATATCCCATATTGTACAATTCTATGATGATATTCGGCCTTAAAAATGCCTTGGATTTTGACAAAAGAATCATGCTGAATCACATATCCATCTATACCATAGCGAAGTGATTCGTTGATTGCACCTGTTGGATCAATAATCGCCGTAATCCCTGTGTTTGCCGAGCGAATCATAGGAAGCCCCGTTTCAATGGCGCGAAATGATGCAACGGATAAATGTTGATAAGGCCCCGCGCTGTTGCCATACCAAGCATCATTGGTCACATTGATAATGGCTGCGTCTTCCTTGTCTTTCTCAGGGCTAAGGGGGGCAATCGTTGCAGGAAAGAGAGACTCATAGCAGATTTGGGGATAAAACCGATGGTGATCTTGGGTGATTTCAATGGCTTTGTCCCCTTTTTTTAATCCCTCAAAGCCGCTTAAGGCAGGGATGGGGATTAAAGATTGGAAAGGCAGATATTCGCCAAACGGAACTAAATGATGCTTATGATACAGCCAATCATAGCCGCTCCCCTGACTTAAGGCGATAAGGCTATTATAATAATCATCGCCATCAATCCATAAAATCCCGCTTAACAGGGATAGGGACGGCGCTTTGCTTAATAAATCTTGGATCTGGGCATGGGCAATCGGGTGATCCAATAAAGGGCGGCTGATTGCTGTTTCAGGCCATAGCATGTAAATAGGACGCGTTTCAGATTTTAGCGATTCTAAGGCTTTATTTGAAATATCTAAAATCTTTAAAAAATGCGTATATTCTTTTTCGCTATCCCATTTTTCGGCTTGGTCGATATTAGGCTGTACGGCGACATAGATGGGGGTGTTTTTATTTTGTGCCTTCATCTGATGGGAGGTATATAAGAGCCGCCCATGGCCATATAAAGCACATATGGACATCGTTGCGATAATGGCAATGGATAGAGCCTTGTTGCGAAAGGATTGCCCCCACAATAATCCCAATCCCATTCCCCAAAATAAAGTCAATAATGTTAAACCATAAACCCCAATCAATGCCCCAATCTGTTTCATGGATAACAGGCGATCCCAACCATAGCCGAATAATGCCCATGGAAAGCCTGTAAAGATAAAGCTACGCGCGGTTTCCGTCATGCCAAAAATGCAGCAGCATAGAATAAGACCTGTGATGGATTTCATGTGCGGCACAAATCGGACGCATGCCCATGTGCCTAAGCCATAAAAGATTGCCAATCCAGCGGGTAATCCCATAACCGCCAAAGGCCAAGCAAAACGATAAGGTGATCCGCCTACTAATAACGCATTGCCGATCCAATACAGGCTGATGGTAAAATAGGCAAAGCCAAACAACCATCCAAATAAGAAATGATGTTTTGCTGTATAGCGAGGGCTATCACCAACTTGACATAGGGTACGATATAACAAAGCCAATCCCAACAACAGGCATGGCCATAAGGATAGGCGTGGCATTGATAATGCGCATAAAAGCCCCGCAATCAGGCAATGCCATACTGTAAAGCGTACGGGTAAAAGGGCGTTCAGCTTAGGAATCATCTGCATTCAGATTTTTTGGTAAGTTTTTAATTCTGATATGTTTAACGCGTCTGGGGTCTGCGTCTAGAATCTCAAAAATCAATCCATTTTCATGATGTAAAATTTCACCGCGTGCAGGTACGCGCCCTGCCATGGAAAAAACGATACCGCCGATTGTATCAGAATCATCACGCTCATCTTCTGTGAAGAGGTCACCAAATTGTGCCTCAAAATCCTCAACGGGCAGGCGTGCATCGGTTACTAAGCTATTTGTATCTGCGTTGTAATGCATATCATAATAATCGCTTTGGGCATGTTCATCATCGATACGACCAATAATGGCCTCCACAATATCCCCAATGGTCACCAGCCCATCAATGCCGCCATATTCATCGACAACCAACGCCATATGCTTACGCGTTGTGCGCATTTCCAGCAACAAATCTAAAATCCCCATAGATGGCGAAACAATGGAAACATCACGGGTTAGCGTTGGAATATCAATTTCATTACTTTTTGCCAACGCTGCTAAAATATCTTTGACATGGACAATGCCTGTGACATTATCTAAATCATCTTGGAAAACAGGAAAGCGGCTAAATTGTTTCTCACTCAATAAATCCATTAAATCAGATTTTGGTGTTTCAATATCCAACGCAACAATATCAACGCGAGGGATCATAATATCGACAACGCGCAAATCTTTTAATCCTAAAATATTATTGATAAGCGCCTGTTCATTTAAATGATCGTGACGCTGCATTAAATCAGAGCCGGATTCAATATGGGTGTGTATATCGGCGCTTTTTTGTATTCCATCAACATTCGTTGAATTGACATCGTTTGACTTTGGTTTTCTGGGAAACATTTTCGTTTTCTAAAATTAAGGATGTTAATATTAAGTAGTCTATTCTGAATCGTAAGGGTTTTCAATGTGATATAGGGATAAAATCTGAATTTCATGATTTTCCATGATCTCCGCCTCATCATCATTCATATGGTCATATCCCATCACATGCAAACAGCCATGCACAACCATGTGTATTAAATGATGGTCAAAAGATTTTGATTGCTCAATCGCCTCCCTCCCAATCGTGTCAAAGGATAGGATAATATCGCCAAACTCGATTTCTTCCTCATCATCGGATAAAGGCATCGGATCATCAAAATGCGCGAAAGATAAAACATTGGTGGGGGCATCTTTGCTGCGGAAATCAGCATTGAGCTGCTTGATTGCTGCATCATTGCTAAAGACGATATTGAGATTTAAGGTGCAATCTGTTGGCACATCATCATATAAAATCGGCGCATGCGATAGGCATGTCGTGATGCTATTTGTAACTGCCCCCTGCAAAAGATCCGCATAATCATTCCAACGCGGATCTTCGATAATCAATTCAGTATGATGCGGCATTTTATGTATTGTCTTTGGGCTGATTTTTGTTATAGGCCTTAATAATACGCCCAACCAGCGGGGATCTTACGACATCATCCTCATTAAATTCAAGGATTTTAATGCCGTTGACATCTTTTAAGATCGCTGCCGCCTCCGCCAGCCCTGAAACCTGCCCTTTTGGTAAGTCCACTTGGGATGGATCGCCGTTAATCACCATCCACGCATTATGCCCCAAACGGGTGAGTAACATTTTCATTTGCGTGCTAGTGGCGTTTTGGGCTTCATCCAAAATAATAAATGCGTTACTTAAGGTACGACCGCGCATAAAGGCTAGGGGCGCAATTTCAATTTCCTCATTCACAATTTTCTTTTGCATCTTATCCAGATACATAAGATCATTCAATGAATCATAAAGCGGTCGCAAATAGGGATCAATTTTTTCTTGCAGGTCACCCGGTAAAAACCCCAACCGCTCCCCTGCCTCCACAGCAGGACGAGAAAGGACGATACGCTCAATTTTACCCTGCTCTAGCATACTCACCGCTTGCGCCACGGCTAAATAGGTTTTTCCTGTTCCAGCAGCCCCTAAGGATATGACGATATTGTGATCGCGCATGGCTTGGATATAATGACCTTGGTTCGGATTACGCGGACGCACTTCGCGCTTGCGCGTGACGATTTTAATATCGCCATGATAGGAAGATTGCGGGTCTTTGGTCACGTTCGATTTCGTTTCCTGCACACTTGCATCCGTGGCACGGCGGCCATCTTGCAGCTGAAAACGAATGGCGGTATCAATATCATGCTGATCCAATTCACGCTGGATTTTTAACTGATTCCAAATGGCATATAAAACCTGTTTGACGGCTTGGACATTATCAATGGGGGCTTGCAGATAAATCTCATTCCCCCGATTGGTAATCACGCAATTAAACGCCAATTCCAGCTGGTGTAAATGTTTGTTATTTTCCCCCAGCAACAGCTGAAGGCGGCGATTATCATCAAAAACAATTTTATCCTGTGTGCTAAGAGGGGCGGGATCATTCACATCATTTGGATTTTTGCTCATAGAACTCCGATCATAAAAAAGAGAAGCATCTTCTTATGATAGCATATTTTAACCCCACTGCAAAACCCTTTCGTGTGGAATGATGGTGCTGTGCAGCGTTGAGGATAAAGCGAATGGAATTATCGAGCCAAGCTTTGAACAAAGTTCTTGAATTTCACAAGCTGTTTCTTACTTTCTTCTGTGTTAGGGTAAAAATCAGCTTGGTATTCACAATCTATATCATTCAGAATTTGTAATAAAACCTCTTGATTTTTATATTCTGACTCAGGCGAAGAATTACTGGCTTTATATAGGACATAGGCATCTTTTGGTTCTTCTATATTATTTGGATTATAATGTAGGGTATATACATCCGCAGCATCTTTTAAAGCGTTCATCATCGCAAGAGAGGGATAACGTTTGCCTACGAATTCGTCTTGGAAATGAATAGGTTTAGATAGCCTGCTTACAACACGCTGCTTTGATATATCAGCTGGCGCATAGGCACTCCATACATTGACCAGATAGCCTTCTCTCTTTAATGTATTGATCATCTTTATCGCCCCAACGCTGGATGCCGTTGTATCAATAAACACATTATAACCGTCCGTGACGGCTTTGTTAAATGTCAACGCGCGGATTCTTTGTGAGTCATTGCGATATTTATCTCTGATTTTTAGACATTCCTCATAGTCACCTGTTTCCATGGCTTTTTTCATCTCTTCTTGAAAAGCAGGAATACTAAATAAGGCACCATTTTCGTCGTAGCAAATTGGAATAACAACCTCGTTATTAGAAGCGAAAGAAGATAAAGCCTCTGATGCAATTTTTGTTTTCCCTGCTCCTGGTGCACCCGAAAGAACATAGGCTTGTTTCAATTTTTTATCTTTAAAAGGAAGATTGGACAATCGATCTAATTCCTCGGCAGAAAGTGTTAACTCAGTGTCCTTGCCTTCTAATGGCATGATATAGTCGGTCATATTTTATGTTCTCTCTTTTTTAAATTATTGTAAGCTGAAAATAGTATTAACAGAAATGTTATGTCAACACAATATCCCCTTGCAGCGCATTATACGCCCCATGCGTAATCTCCACATCTACAATATGCCCGATCAAACGCTCATTGCCTTTGATATAGACAGGTTGGTTATAGGGCGTGCGGCCGTGCAGTTGGTTGTCTTCGCGGCCTTTCCAATCCAATAAGACGGGCATGATTTTGCCGACTGATTTTTGGTTGGTGCGGATATGTTGTTCCGTCACTAAGGCTTGCAGCAGGCTTAGGCGTTCGGATTTGACCTCTTCACGCACGAGATTCGTCAACATATTTGCCGCAGGGGTTCCGGGGCGGGGGCTGTATTTAAAGGAGAAGGCGGAGGCAAAATGCACGTCTTGAATCAACTGCATCGTGTCATTAAAATCTTGATCTGTCTCACCGGGAAAGCCCACGATAAAGTCCGATGAAAATTCAATGTCAGGGCGGACTTTGCGTAAATTCGCAACAATTTCACGGTAACGATCCGATGTATGTTTGCGGTTCATGGTTTTTAAAATCGTATCTGATCCGCTTTGGACAGGCAGGTGCAAAAACGGCATCAATTTTTCAATTGATCCGTGGGCTGCAATCAAGCGATCATCCATGTCGCGCGGGTGAGAAGTCGTATATCGTATGCGCTTGATCCCCTCAATTTCTGCAACATGGGCGATTAAATCCGCCAAATCACAAGCGCGACCGTCACGATACTGCCCGTGATAGGCATTGACATTTTGCCCCAGTAAGGAGATTTCGACTGATCCTTGATCCGCAATGCGTTTGGCTTCCTCAATAATATCCTCAACAGTCCGCGAATATTCTGCGCCGCGCGTATAGGGGACAACGCAGAATGTGCAGAATTTATCACAGCCTTCTTGGATCGATAAAAACGCCGTTGCGCCTTGGGGTTGGCTTTCTTCAGGCAGGGAGTCAAATTTGGATTCTACGGGGAACTCGGTATGCACAACGCGTTTGCCGTGTAATTGCCCCGTGGCTTCTGCCACCATTTCAGGCAGATTATGGTAGGTTTGGGGGCCAAAGATCATGTCAATATAGGGCGCACGCTCATGAATAAAATCGCCCTCGGCTTGCGCCACGCAGCCTGCCACGGCCATCAACATTTTGCCATCGCCCGCTGCCGCTTTTTTATCGCGCAGTAATTTCAAACGCCCCAATTCAGAAAAGACTTTATCCGTGGCTTTTTCGCGAATATGGCAGGTGTTCAAAATCACCATATCCGCCCCCTCAGGCTCTTGCACTTCTTTGTATCCCAGCGGTGCCAAAACATCCACCATGCGGCGGCTATCATAGACATTCATCTGACAGCCCCATGTTTTGATATAGAGTTTTTTTGAATTTTCAGTCATAATAAAATACGCGCTTTTGGGGGTGAGGTTTATTTTGCCCTATAAAGCCCTATAATCACCAAAATTTCAAGAAAATTTTAAATACGGACTTGCAATCAGGTTTGATTATATGATTATCATTGCAGCGTTATTTTATAAATTTTAAGAGATTGTCGATTCTATCTATGAAAAATTACATATTGCTTTTATTGTTCTTCTTAATCACGGGATTTTCCCATGCGGCGCGTGCGGAGGCTTGTTATAATTTAATCGAGGCCGAAGCCGAGCAGGGGATTCGGATTCATAGTGAATTGATGGTCATTGGATTAAATTGCGCCCATATGTCCGCCAATGGGCAGGGCATGTATCAGCAATATACAGATTTCACCAAACGCCACAAAGATTTAATCAGCCGTTATGAACAAATCTTGATTGATTTTTATAAACGGAGTGGTGATCCTGCCCCTGATCAGAAAATTAATAAATTGCGCACTGATGTTGCCAATCGTATTTCCAACGATGTTGCCAAAATGCGCCCTGATCATTTTTGTAAACAATATATGAGCCGTATCTCAACCGCTGCGGCGATGGATCGTCAGCAGGTGCGGTCATGGGCGCAAACATTTTTTACAACAGCTCCCGTATCCCACCCATTTTGCAACGGTGTGAATGTGTCATATCAACGCTAATTTTGTCGTACTCTTGACGGATATTTTGAAACACTTTATAAATAATTGTTTTTTCAATAATTTGTAAAGTGTTCTTATGTCTTTTGATAGTGCCATTGATCGTGTTTTTGCCCCTGTAGCGGATGTTTTGGAATCTGTTGTGTTTTTTTCAATCCCCCTAACGGCGGATGGATCGGTGCAATTATCTTTGATTTTGCTATGGCTCTTGAGCGCGGCTGTCTTTTTCACGGTCTATCTAAATTTTGTGACTTTTGCAAAAATCCCGTATGTTTTATCGACTTTGTGGAAAAACCGTAAGGATGTGACGGATCATGCCAGTGATGGTCAAATCACCAGTTTTCAAGCCTTGGCAACATCCCTATCCGGCACAGTGGGGTTGGGCAATATTGCAGGGGTGGCAGTGGCAATTTCTTTGGGTGGTGTTGGCGCGTCATTTTGGATGGCGATGATGGGGTTTTTGGGCATGGCGGTCAAATTCGCTGAGGCCACGTTAAGCATTCGATACCGCCAGCATGAGGCCATTCATACCAAGGATATTGCAGGGGGGCCCATGTATTATTTGCGGATGGGATTATCCGATATTCATCGCCCGCGTTTGGGGAAATTTTTATCCGTCTTATTTTGTTTTTGTTGTATTGGGGGCGCGATTGGCGGCGGCAATATGTTCCAAGCCAACCAAGCCTATTCCCAAGCCGTGATCGTGATGGGCGGTGCAGAGGGGTTTTTAGGACAGCATGCGTGGGTTTTTGGATTATTTTTGGCCGTGTTAGTGGGCTTAGTGATTTTAGGTGGCATTGAAGAAATCGCGGCGGTGACCTCAAAATTAGTGCCGTTTATGACGCTGCTTTATATGGTTCTTGGCTTAAGTGTGATTGCCTTACGGATCACAGAATTGCCAAGCGCACTGGCGTGGATTGTACGCGATGCCGTGGATTTAAAGGCAGGCTTTGGCGCATTTGTGGGAACAATGTTGGTGGGGATTCAGCGCGCATCCTTTTCCAATGAAGCAGGGCTGGGATCAGCTCCAATTGCGCATTCCACCGCCAAAGTCTCGCATCCAATCCAGCAAGGCTTGGTGGCGATGTTAGAGCCTGTGGCGGATACGGTGATTATATGTATGATGACCGCCCTTGTGATTACGATTACCAAAGTCACCCATGATCCCGAAAGTGCCACGGCTGCACTGAAAGGGGTGGCGTTGACCTCCGCCGCTTTTGAAACAACGATTACAGGATCGCGCTATGTGCTGGCCTTGGTGGTGTTTCTGTTTGCCTATTCAACCATGATCACATGGTTTTATTATGGTTTGAAATCCTTGAATTTCTTGGTCGGGGATAAGGATTGGGTGCAGTTATTATTTAAAGTCTTTTATTGTGCCTTGATTTTTGTGGGGACATCGGCAAACTTAAGCAATGTGGTACGCTTTACGGATAGTATGTTTTTTATCATGGCCATCCCCAATGTGATTGGATTATATTTCTTAGCGCCTGAGGTCAAACGTCTTAAAAATGACTATTTTGATCGTTATATACAAAAAACCTGATCCATTATCATTTTTTTTAGAATTTTAAGGTTAGATAAGAAAAGGACATATTTTAAAAAGGATGGTGTAAACCATGACAAAGACAAAATTCTGCTCAGGCATCTCAGATATTTCTGATGCATATTCGGGTTTTATTATTGACCAATGGGGCGTTTTACATGATGGGTTTAAGGTTTATCCGGGTGTTTTGCAAGCGCTGGATCAGCTAAGAAAACGTAAAAAGAAAATTATCATTCTATCCAATTCAGGAAAACGTGCGATTAACAATATTGACCGCATGACAGATTTGGGTATCACGCCTGATTTATATGATGAAATTGTAACCTCAGGGGAGCTCACGCGTAATGGTTTGAAAAAGCAAGATGATTCAATCTTTAAAGGATTAGGTCAAAAATGCTTTCTGATCTCACGCGGGGGGGATAAGTCCATTGTTGACGGGCTGGATATTGAATTGGTTGATGATATTAAAAACGCCACATTCCTGTTAATCAGCGGATCAGATGCACCTGAAAAAACGATGGAACGCGATTATGATCCAATCTTACGCGAAGGCGCGCGCATGCGCCTTAAGGCGATTTGTGCCAATCCTGATAGTGATGCTTTGTTGGGTGATAATTATGTTATGGGTCCCGGATTGATTGCCAAAAGATTTCAAGAATTTGGTGGTGTTGTCGAATATATCGGCAAACCGCATAAGCCTATTTTTGATTATTGCCTGCGCAAAATGCAATCATGGGATATTTTTCCCGGTCAAATTGTGATGGTTGGTGATACAATGGCGCATGATATTTTGGGCGCGCATAATGCCGAAATTGACAGTTTATTGGTCAAATGCGGCATTCACGCCAAATCATTTTTAAACATCCATGAACCTGTGGAAATTAATAAGGCGTTGAATGTTTTATGTGCATTGCACAATAATGTCAAACCAACCTACCTTGCCCCCAGCTTCCGTTGGGGCAATCCGTTACCAGATCGCAAGCATAAGAATAAAGAGTTTTAACGCACGATTTTATAGGTTTCACCGACCCGTAAAACCTCATCAGGGGCGAGGGCGTTTAGGCTGCGAAAACGTGTTTCATTATCGATACCAAAAGGCATATTGGCGCAGGCCTCTCTCACGCTTTGGGATTGCGCGGTGATGATCCCCATCATATAGGGGCGGGGCATAGAGGCCGCATTATATCCCTTTAAGGTCATAATGGGGGTCATTAAATTTTCAATGATGGTGTTTGGGGTATTCGGGGGGGCAATAATTTGCAATCGATAAACGCGATCATATCCCCATTGTACCGCAATTTTGCGAATGCGTACGGGTTGGTTATTGACCACGGCCTCAAATTCTAAAATCGCGGCGGGGTGACCATCAATTGTTGTTTGCTGCACATCATAATGGCTTAATCCCTGTACGGGGTTTGGCCATGCGCCTAATATATAATCGCTGATGCTGATCCCTGTTCGTGTTTGATCGGAATCAAAGGCGGCGATGGCTTTGCTGCGCGCATCTTTAAAAATTAAGGCATCGGGGTTGTTTGTTATTTTTAAAATGGCAGGCACATTCATGCGAATATTCAGATCAGGATGATAAAAATATCCATCACGGGCATAGCCTTGTTGTCCACTGGATTCATAGGGCATACCAACAATGCGGCGTAAATAATCAGCCTTTGGTGTGCGGGGGATATTGGATTGAGGGATATTCACGGCAATGGATTGTGTGCGATTGACACGATTTTCAGGATCAGGATGCGTTGATAAAAATTCAGGTTGACGGTCTTCGTTCGCATAACGACCATTATAGGTCATTGCGGTTAAAAATGCGGGCATGGCTTGGGGGTTGTACCCTGCTAAAGTCAGATAACGAAGCCCCAATTCATCGGCTTGATATTCTTGGTCACGGGAATAGGATTGTAAGTATAATCCTGATCCTTGTTGCGCAAGGTTACTGAGTGTTTGATCCTGCACCAACGCGCCTAAGATTGCTGTGCCCAATGAAATGGCGGTGGCGGTTGAGACACGGGATGCGGTATGGCGTGCGGTGACGTGCCCAATTTCATGGCCTAACACGGCGGCTAATTCATCTTCGCTATTGGCTAAGGAAAGGATGCCGCGCGTGACATAGATGTATCCCCCCGGTAGTGCAAAGGCATTGACGACTGCGCTATCCAATACAAAAAATTGATATTGCACATCGTTGCGTTCGGAATTTGCCGCCAGCCTTTGTCCCACGCGCGTGACATAGTTGCGAATTTCAGGATCATCAATAACGCCGCCATATTCAGCTAAAATCTTTGGGTGTTCTTCCGCGCCCATCTGTGCCTCTTGTGCTGCAGGTAAAAAGGCGGTAAATTGAGATTGCCCCGTCGCAGGATTAACCGTACAGGCGGATAAAGCAAGGCTGGATACGGTTATTCCTGATAAAATAACAGCTCTAACATTGATCATGGATTTTACCTTTGTGCATACGCGATTCATTTTATATATCCTTTTTATCTTATTAGGTCTTTTATACAATAAGCCTGCTATGGCGCAAATGAAAACATTAAGTGGGTCTGGGAATGTTTCTGCTGTGACGGTAAAAGAATCGGGCGCGATAGATTTAGAAACACTCAAAAAAAATCTTCATCCGTTGCATTATTATAAGACAAATCATGTCAAAAAAATGATCGATTTTCAAACCTTATTGCTGGATGATGACTCAGTTTTTCAATTATCAGGATTATATTTTCCACCTGAAAATAGGTTAGCCGATCAAAGTCAAAATTATTTTGCTGCAGTGCGAAAAATACTAGAGGGCAAGAAAATATATTTATTCACAATATCCGCAGGGGATAAGGTTGAAAAAAATCGTATGGGGCATCCTGTGGGCTTTGCTTTTCTGGCGGCAGATGGGGCAGATATGCAAGCGGAGATGATCAGGCAAGGTTATGCCTTACCCTTATCCGTCATGCCTAAAATGATGCAAATTCCCACATGGAACAAAGCTGAATCAGAGGCAAGGGCAGCGCAAGCAGGGCTGTGGAAAACAGCTGTTTTTAAAATCTATGATCCTGAATCCATTGCCAATGCACAACAGGGGCAAATTGTGATTGTTGAGGGCAAAGTAACGGCCGTTGCCAATATTAAAAACAAACTCTATCTGAATTTTAGATCAGATTGGCGCAAAGATTTTACCGTGTCACTGGATTATACAATGCGCAAAGCCTTACAGAAAAAAGGAATCGATGCCATGATGTTGGTGGGGAAAATAATTCAAGTTCGGGGTGTTTTGGAGGAGTATAATGGCGCGTATATTCAGCTTTTTCACCCCGATCATTTGCAATTGATTACCCCTAAAATTAAAGAGGATTCACAGATAAATATTGACGATATGATGCATAAAGAATAATCTGTTTTTATTATAAATTCTTGCGAGAGAGGTCGCTTTCAATGACATTCAAAACCATTAAATCCCTAGACTCCACAATCGGGTTAAAAGGCAAAATAATTTTATTGCGCGAAGATTTAAACGTGCCCGCAAAAGACGGCGTTATCACAGATTTCACCCGTATTGATCGCGCAAAACCAACCATTGATGCGTTGCGTAAGGCAGGCGCAAAAATTGTTGTATTGGCGCATTATGGTCGCCCTGATGGGGAGGTCAAAGCCGATTATTCAATGGAATTTATCACGCCTGCACTGGCAACGCATTGGGATTGTCCTGTTGCATTTTGTGCGCACACGATTGGAACAGCGGCACAAAATGCGGTTTCTGAATTAAAAGATGGCGATGTGTTGCTGTTGGAAAATGTCCGCTTTCATGCTGGCGAAGAAAAGAATGATCCTGCGTTCACGGCCTCTTTGGCGCAATTGGGCGATGTTTTTATCAATGATGCCTTTTCTGCAGCACACCGCGCCCATGCCTCCACCTGTGGGTTAGCGGATTATCTGCCGACTGCGGCAGGGTTATTGATGGAAGCGGAGCTAAACGCTCTATCCGCAGCTTTGGAAAATCCACAGCGCCCTGTGATGGCCATTGTTGGTGGTGCTAAAGTTTCTAGTAAATTAAGTGTCTTAAATAATCTGGTTAAAAAAGCAGATTATTTGGTTTTAGGCGGTGGCATGGCCAACACGTTTTTATACGCAAACGGCATTGGCGTTGGGCAATCTTTATGTGAGAAAGATATGGCGGATACGGCTCGCACTATCATTGAAACGGCAAAGGCGCATAATTGTCAGATTATTTTGCCCTCTGATCGTATTGTCATTAGCGAATTTCGTGCACATGCCCCCAATGAAACAGTGCCTGTTACGGCTGTGCCAGAGGATAAAGAAGCCGTTGATATTGGCGCGCAAACCATTGCCGATGTAACCGCTTTGTTGCAGAATACCAAAACCGTTCTTTGGAATGGGCCTATGGGGATTTTTGAGGTTAAACCTTTTGATAATGGAACAAATGGCTTGGCACAAGCCGTTGCTGCCCTTACAAAAGCCGGTAAAATCACCAGCGTTGCAGGGGGCGGTGATACCGTTTCAGCGCTTGAAAATGCGGGGGTTGTCAATGATTTCACCTATATTTCTACCGCAGGCGGTGCATTCCTAGAATGGATGGAAGGTAAAGATTTACCGGGTGTTGCAGCCTTGAAACAGGCTTATCAAAAAGCCGCATAATAGGTTTTCCCCCCTTGGTTTCCTTGTTCTGCGTCGTCATGCTGGACGTGATCCGGCATCTCTCGCCTATAAGCACGAGATGCCGTGTCGGGGCACGGCATGACGATTTTTGTTTATAGATTAAAAAATACCCCCTGAATCAATCAGGGGGTATCATAAAATTCAGTGTGTAATTACTGTGCTGCTGCTTTTTTGCTTTTCTTTTTTGCGACTTCGCGTTCTGTGGAATTCAAAATCGTTTTACGCAAGCGTAAATTCACAGGTGTGACTTCGACCAATTCATCATCATTGATGTATGACATCATTTCTTCCAGCGTCATTTTACGCGGTGGGATCAAAATGACTGCATCATCTTTACCTGAGGCGCGCATATTGGTGAGTTGCTTGCCTTTTAAGATGTTGAGTTCAAGGTCATTATCGCGGCTGTTTTCACCGATAATCATGCCTTCATAAGTTTCATCACCCGGATTAACGAACATAGTCCCACGGTCTTGTAGGTTGAAAACTGCGTAAGCAACGACTTGACCACGACCATTGGAAATCAAGGCACCGTTACGGCGTCCGCCTAAATCCCCTTTATAAGGACCATAGGAATGATACAAACGGTTCATCACCCCTGTGCCGCGTGTATCGGTCATAAATTGCGATTGGTATCCAATCAACCCACGGGATGGACCTGTGAATTTGATACGGATTTTACCAGCACCACTGGGGCGCATATCGGTCATTTCGGCTTTGCGCTGAGATAATTTCTCAACAACGGCGCCTGAAAATTCTTCATCGACATCAACGATGATTTCTTCGTAAGGCTCTGTCAAATTGCCTTTTTCATCCAACTTCATCAAAACGCGAGGGCGAGAAACAGACATTTCGAATCCTTCGCGGCGCATGGTTTCGATCAATACACCTAATTGCAATTCTCCGCGTCCTGCCAATTCAAAGGCGTCTTTATCCTCTGTTTCATTAACTTGAATGGCGACGTTTGTTTCGCTTTCTGCCATTAAACGATCACGAATCATGTTAGAGGTCAGTTTTTTGCCCTCTGTCCCTGCCAAAGGCGAATCATTTACGCTGATGGTAATGGCCATTGTGGGGGGATCAACTGGATCTGCTGGTAATGGTGTTGTTACAGCTGGATCAGCAATCGTATCTGCCACAGATGTTTTTGTCATTCCTGCGATACAGATAATATCCCCCGCAGTCACGGTTTCAACAGGGATACGGTTTAAGCCCTCAAAAGTCATAATTTTGGATAGGCGGAATGTTTCAACGGTTTTTCCATCAAAAGATAATGCCTTCACAGACATATTGACTTTTGCTGTACCGCTTTGGATACGCCCTGTTAATACGCGCCCTAAATAAGGATCGCGCTCCAATAACGTCGCTAACATCGCAAAATCCGCATCAGGATCACATTTAGGTGCTGGAACATGCGTTAAGACGAAATCTAATAAAGGGTGCAGATTCTCACGAGGATCATCCAATGACCAAGAACACCAGCCATCACGACCAGAGGCATAAAGATAAGGGAATTCCAATTGCTCTTCTGTGGCATCTAAAGATACGAACAAGTCAAAAATTTCATCCAAAACTTCTTCAGAACGTGCATCGGGGCGGTCAATTTTATTGATCACCACAATCGGGCGCATGCCTTGCGCTAAGGCTTTTTGCAGCACGAATTTGGTTTGGGGCAATGTGCCTTCCGCCGCATCAACCAACAAAATCACGCCATCAGCCATATTCAAAATACGCTCAACCTCACCACCGAAATCGGCGTGACCGGGGGTGTCAATGACATTGATTTTGTGGTCTTTCCAGTGAATGGCCGTACATTTTGCCAAAATTGTAATGCCGCGCTCTTTTTCCAGATCATTGCGATCCATAGCGCGGTCATCGACCACTTGGTTGTCACGGAATGTCCCGCTTTGTCGAAGGATAGAATCCACAAGCGTGGTTTTACCATGGTCAACGTGGGCAATAATAGCAATATTACGAATAGGTTGGGCTTTTACGGTCATAATTACATCTTTATACGGATTGATTTTAAACTTATGACCTCTTTCATAAGCTAAAAAGCTGCGTTTGGCTAGATAAAAATGTACTGTTTATAATGTTTTCAGTGTTGATAGGGTGCGTGGAATGAAGATTAGACTTTTTTATCAACATTCGTTCCCTTTGTTGTGCTTTTTGCGGTTGCATTTTCTTGTTCAATTAACTCAGGCGCGTATCTAGAGCGCAATTGTTTAATTCTTAATTGCAACCCCTCAATCGTCGAGCTGCTGCCTAGCCCTAAGGACAAAAGCTGATTGCCGCCACTTTTTGATTGCGATAAAAAATTATTGGTTATTGCGCGTGCGCTTGCGGATATGCCAATACCTCTTGAATTCAGGCGTTTGCCAACATCCAATAAAGAAGATGAAAAATTACCTAAAAGGGATGTTCCACCCCCACCCAAAATGCTGGTCATAGCATAAATCCTTTATGCGTTAATCTTTTAACTCTATTCATTATAGCATGATTGAAACAAAAGACCAATATTTTTAAAAGGAACGATTGGATTTTATCTCTTTATAGAGATCAACCCATTGATGGGGTTGTTGCCCTTGATAAGGGCCGTCTTTTGACCGCCAATAGGCCAAAATTTGTGGGAATTGGTTGAATTCCAAATCTTCTTCGACGATTGTACGGCGATCAATGGGGAAGAGGCGTAAGCCATCTAATTTATCTTGGGATTTTTGATAGAGAGTCGGGGTTAAAAAATCACTCATCACATTGGCAATAATTGCGGGATCTGATGTGCCCAAACGAAGCTCTGCATCTTGCCTGCGATCCATGATTTGGCGATAGATTTTATGGGCTGTATCTGTTAATGCGCTTTGACCAATGCGGCATAAATATAAGGCGCGCGCCAAATGATTTAAAGAGGCTTGGGGAATTTCGGGTAGCCATATCAAAATGCCTGATTTCATAATGGACACTTCATCCAAAACAAAACATTGATGACAAAAAATACAGGTTGTTGCCAAGTTTTTAGGCTGGTTATCCGTGTAATCACGGTTGATGTGCAAGATTTCTTGGTATTTCTTGGATTTAAACCCACAACATTGGCATGTGTAATCATCACGCTCAAAAATACGTTGGCGTAAATCGTCACTGATTTTATGCTTTTCTGTTAAGCCCATATTGGACTTATTCGAAATGCCAAGTTTGATTGATATAGGTTTCATGGTTTTTCTAAGAAAAGAGATAGCGCCTGTTCGGCGCTATCTTTTGCGCTTCTTTACTGTCCGCCGCCTAAGCCGCCTAAGCCAATCGCGCCAACTGTTGCTGTGGTTGCCCCAGCGCCAGATCCAATTGTTGTTGACATTGCATTGTAAACGATAGGAAGTGCAAACAAAGCCCCACCTGCTGCCAACTGAATAGCACCATTTTTCAATGGGGCATTTGATGGGTTTTCAACGTGGTCTTTGATTTTAAGAACACCCAACACACCGAATAAAACACCCATCATATAGGAAATACCGCTTAAAAAGCTGGGTAAATTATTGATGGATTTTAAGATGTTTCCAGCAATTGTGTTAAAATTTGTCGCATGCGCAGGCTCTACGCCCATTAGAAATGAAGCCGTTGCGATTGCGCTGGCGTTTAACATGGATTTACGTACGATTTTTAGCATAGATTTAGATCCTCCTCTTAAATGGAATGCTATTGAAATAATATACCAGATTCTTTCAAACCCAAAGTACTTTGTACTGCATTTAAGGCTGGGCCTAAATTGACGGCCAATGCCCCCCCAAGCAGGTGGGTCGCTGCTGCCATCATGGAGGCTTGACCTCCCTCAGCAGCGGTACGCACCATAAAAATGCCGCGTATAAAACTTGCCCATCCGATCAAAATCATAAAGGCAAGGATTGAACTAATGACGTTTCGTGTATGAAGAATCTCAGCTGCTGTTAATCCCAAATCATTTGCGTACAGCAAGGTAGGGACAACCGCAACATCAGTTTTTCCAAACATAGAGCCAGAAAAGGCTGCCATTAGACGAACAGAAGCAATCAAAGCACCACCCGTTAGGAATGTTACAAATGTTCCTAAACCTGTTGGGCCACGACCGCCTTCTTGTGTGGATTTCATTAAACGCGAAATTCCAACCATAATCAAGACTATACCAATAATCATGGCAAAAAATTGTAACATAATTTGAAATGGGTAATAAATATTGGTAACAAACGCCATTAATTTACCGTCTAAGCCATTTGTGCCTTGTAACATATTAATATCAATTTGTGTTGTTGTGTGCGGAGGAATATAGCTTATTTTTCCATTAAAAATAGCACCAACACCGTTGATAACAGCCGAAGGAATCCCCAGCCCTCCCAATGTATTGCCAACGAGCACGGCACCAACACCGCCAACGGAGGCAGCACCAAATTGTGAGTTCACAACCGCCTCAATGACTGTTTGAATGGATAAAAATGCGCCACCGGCTGCAAAGGTTTTAATCGGTTCCCAAAATGGCACTTCTTGAGGGTTCATAACATGGGTGCGAAGTTGCATAATACCGCGAACACCCAAATAAGCGCCGAACAGATAGCCAATACAAAATAATAGATTCGGAATATGATAGACGGAAATAACAAGGCTGCACATAATCGCCCCAACGCCATATCCTGCACAGGAGGTTAGGAAGTTGATTCCATTCTCAATCGTTCGTCCCACGCGCCCACCAATGCTGTTCAATACCCCACCAATCGGATTGTTTTGAGTGTTTGTAAATCCAGCAACAACGGAATTTTGTGTTGCATAAGAGGCTGTCCCGCTAATTCCTGAGTCCGCGTAAGATGCACTGAGGTTACCTGTTGCATGCGCATCATGTCCCCCAATGGCAAAAGATAGGGCTATAATCGTAGAAAAAAATGTGATCAATAAAAATTTTTTCATCATCGATACCTATTCAGAAATGATCTTCTTAATCATATTAAATCACATTTTAGATAAATTTTGCAAACTTATTATTTTTACATAAGTTTTTATTGTTCAGTAAGACTTCCCTTGGTTCCCTGAACTGTCCATTTACCATTCACAAGGCCAATTTTCTCGATCTTTCCAAGGGATGGAATGGTTGCACCAACGGTCACGCGTACCAACTGATCTGGTTTATCCTTCGGGGCAATCAGGGCATTACCGGGTTGAATGGATTTTAATGTCCATTTTTTTGCTTTTGGTTCTGGCTTGGGCGCAGAATTTTTGGGTTTCTTTTGTTTTGCACTGGGTTTTTTGACCGTCTTTTTCTCAATTTTTTCTACGGGTGCTTTTTCTGGCTTTATGCTTTTCTCTTCTTTAGAAACTTCTTCTGGTGCGGCTTCTATTTTCTGAATCGGCATAGGATTCGTTGATGGCGTTTGTGGCGTGCTTTGTGGTGTTGTTTCAAGTGCCGTAATTTTTTGTTGCAAAGAGTCAACCAGCTTTTCCATCTGATCTATTTTGGCTTGCATCTTTGCCACGGATTCTGGATCGATTGCTGGATTGATCGAATCAGGTGTTTGTGGCGCTGGGCTTGATGGTTGTGATTTTATTTTATTTTCAATGGACAAAACTCTTTGATCAAAATCAGATGTTATTTTGCTGATTTTATGATCAATATCTTGGTTTAATTGATTGATAAGGTCAGCAGGAACAGCGGATGTTTCTGCAACCTCTTGTTTTGTAGGTTTTGTTTGTTCATCATTGGATAAAGGCACGTTTTTATCAACAAATGTAATTTTTTTCTGTTTTTGTTCAAAGCTAGATGGATTTGTTGGTACAGCATTTAATGTTTCAACATTTTCGACGTCATTAATTGCAGGAAGTGCAGGTGCATCCGTTTTTGGTTGTTGATCCTCAAAGGCTAAGCTTGATTCAATATCGCCTGTTTGGGCCAATATATCATCTTGTTGTTGATTTTGTGGTGGGACGTTTGCTTGATCAACGGGCTGGCCTGTAACAGCAGGGTTTGTTTGAGTCTCTTGTGGGATTGTATCCATCACAATCGGGGTGTTGTCTTGTGCTGTTGCGTTGATTGTTGGTTGCCCTAAATCACTGTTTGTTTTTTGTGTTTGCCCTAATCCACCGAACTGGACTAAAAATATAATAAGCCCTGCAAAGACCCCCCCCCCAATAATTAGTTTATTGAGATGATTCTGCAAAAATGTCTTGTTTGCGCTATAATCTGTTGCGGTGGCAGGGGCATCAGCCTGAGCGTCATCTGATTCGTGATAGGAATCTTCGAAATCATCCTCATCATATTGTGTTTCGGAATCGTTGAACTCTTCAAAATCATTAATAAAATCGTCGTGAGATGCTGATGTATCTGCATCGGATAAAAATTCATCCGTTTCTGTATAAAGATTTTGTGGGGCAACAAAATTTGTTAAATCAGGTGCTGTGACTTGTTGTGGTGTCGTTTGAGATAGAGAAGAGGGCTGTCTAAAATCAGAAAAATAAGATTGTGGTGCGGAAGACGGCGCTTGTGTTTCGACATTATCTTTCGGCTCATGCAGGGCATGGGGGGGCTCTGGTTGAAATTCTTCTTCTAACAATGCCTCTTCGTCCAAGAATAATGGGTCATCTAAATCATCATCTAGATAATCATCCAAATCATCTAGCTCTAATTCTAGTTCCAAATCATTTTTTTTATCATCTGACATCATTGTAACATTATTCCTGATTTGTAAAATTCTTTAAAAAGGGGAGAATGGTTGTTGTTGTGTATTATTTTGTTGACCTGAATTCTGGTTATTCAGGTTATTTTGATTGTTAAACCCCCCGAAAAAAGGCGTGTTTTGGGGGTATTGTTGTGTGTTATTTTGCCCAAAATTAGAAATATAGGGGTTTTGCCCGAAACCTTGCCCAAAATTTTGTCCGAAGCCTTGATTTTGAACGGGGTTTTGTCCATTATTTTGATCAGTATCCTCAACAACAGCTTGAACAAAGACAATCCCCATTGGCGTTCCTGCGTCAACAACGACCTGTGGTTGTGTGTTGTTGGCTTGGTTGTCAACAACTTGTGTTAGGCGTTCTGCGGCACGTTCAACACCCTTTGCAACTTCTTGCCTGTTTGTTGGCGCGGGTTGTCCCTGTACGGCATTGCCATTATTATTTAAAACAACATTTGTTTCGCGCTGTGCTCTGGCACTTGCTAACCCTTCCACAAAGCTTGCGGCGGCGGGTAAAATAACGCGTGAAATTAAACGATAATTGACACTGGTGACCAATGCACCCAATTGTTTGTTGGGATCAATGGCAAAGGCTTCAATTGGTTGTGTGACGCCATCAACGACAATGGAATTAAAATTTAGAATGAGTTTGTTATTGCGCGTTTGAAACGATCCTAAAATTCTGTGACCGGCTAAATTGCCCGATGCAAGCTCCGCAATAATTGTTCCACCGACATCGCTATCCGCATCAATCAAAAGCTGGGCATATTCGATTTTTCCTGCAGGAACAATAACTTCAGCAGGTTTTACAGGCTCTTGAGGGATATTTTGGTTTTGATTATTATTGGTGAAATTATTAAATCCACCAAATCCATTACCGTTGGTGATATTGTTTTGACCATTATTGCTGGCAAAGCCAAATTGTCCTTGGCCGCTGGATTGCCCAAATGAGGAGCTTGATCCCGTTTTTTCCTCAATATATTTTTGATAGGCGGAAGGTTGCTCAGTGATTTCTGTGGTTTTTGCACCATTAATTTTCTGTGAGTCCAATAAAGATGATATTTGATCGCTCATGGCTGTTTTCATATCAGCCAATGCTTGTTGTCTTGCGGCCGCAGCGGCTTCAACCTGTGGGTCAACGACTTGTGGGGCTGCGGCGTTAAAATTTTGCTGTGTTGGCGGTGTTTCTTCTTGTAAACGTTGCCATTTTTTTAAAGGATTATCATCCTCTGCAATAGTGCCTTCTGGGGCGACCACTTCTTCTGGTGGGGCAATCGCAATTGGCATAGAGCTTTGACCATTTTTGATGGCCTCTTCTAAGGCTTGCTCATTTTCATCCCGCACGGCTTGTTCATAGGCTGGGGTTAATTGGTTAACACCGGGGACTTCGCTTAAATCTGTTTGTGATGTGCCGACGGATGATGTCGGGGCGGTTTTGTCATTGCCACCGAATAAAACAATTCCCCCGATGACTAAAAAAAACACGCCTGCGACAACCGCAATTTTTACGCCTGCGCTGCCTTGTAATAAGTTTGACAAGGAGGCTGCTTTTGATTTTTGTTCATCAAATGAATCTTCATCCAATACGGAATTGAAATCATCCATATCTTCATTTTCATCGTTTGGATATATTATTGTCATTACCATGCTTTTTTACTCCCCCAAAGCTGGTTCATTAATATAGGCACGCACCATAGATCCCTGATCCGACAGTAAGACAACAGGCGTTTCTGGAATAGAATAAACATTCATCCCATCCGCAGAGCGTACTGACTCTGTCCATCCGGGGGATAATAAGGTCAATGGCGTTCTTAAATAAAGCGTTCCCTCTTGTCTGTATGCTTTGGTGCGACCATCTGTGCCAGAGACATCCAGCGTTTCCAGTGATGATTCGACGGCACCATCCAAGATTTTGCCTAAATTTTTATTGCTAGCAGATAATTGAATCCCTCCCTTAATTAAGGGAACGTCAGCCAAGGGGCCATATTCACTTACGCGCGCATCGACACGGTAAAAAACCTCATCGCGTACGGTATTGAGGGTCAATGTCAAGGGTGTTTTTAAATCCACGAGTCGCAAAGAAACATTTCCAAAAGCAAAATCTGCCATAGGAGTGATTCGTAAAACATTGCCCCCTGATTCTGGATTGGTCACTTCAAAATCGCCTGCCCAGCTTAAATCTTGAATCGGCCAAGGCGCGCCTGTCGCATCTACAATATTAATTGTTGTGACATATCCCGTTGCAACCTTTAAAACGGGGGGCGTAACAGCAGGATCAGTAGAAAGTTGTTGAACAACAATGCGGGGCGTTGGGCGTTCATAAAAAGGCTTTTCGACCACTTCGCGTGTTTTATCATATTCTTTTAAAACGGTTTGGATCTCTTCGGGGCGCAGAGGCAAAAGACCATCAAGCGCGGATTTAAAGGCTTCTTGACGAATGGCCTCTTTATCTTGTGCTGTGTCAGCAGGGCTTGCTGACGCGACATCCGAGCCTGCGGCATCCACTAAGCCTTGGTCTAATGTTAAACCGGGGGATCGTGCGTTCACTGTTGAAATTTCTTCGGTGGGCAAATCGCTGCCTGCTTGTTCAATACCAGCTTGTTCAATAATTGAGGATTCAGGAAAAGACGGCACCATAGGGGCTGTATTGCCCTCTTCACTGGGGGCTGTTTTCGGGGTCGTTTGTGCCATAGATTCAATGGATATGCTGTCGCCTTCATTGTTTTGAGGCAAAGATTCAGTGCCCGTACTTGCTTTTTGCTCTGCAGGAACACCCATTTTTTGCACTGATCCAGCAGGTTTTAGATCTTTTTTAGGCGGCTGTGCAGGGGCAGAGTCCGTAGGGTTTAAATTTTCAATAGGCTCAATAGGGGGCGCAATTTGCGTTTTGGTCGCAACATTTTGGGCTAAGCTCTTATCAGGTAAGGCGCACAGAAGCGCCCCAGAAAGCAGGAGAGCGCTTAAAAAAGAAATTTTTGAAACACAAAAAAGAGGTTTCATGATAAGGGGGCGCACAATGTGATGCATTTTTATAATGTTCCCGTCACGTTTAGTCTTTAATTCCATGTAATTGTAAAGTGCAACGGCACAGCCGTCACGAAAAAAGAGGGGTCGAATGAAAAAAAGTTAAAATTTGTCACTGTGATGATCCTTGTATAACATTCCATTGTTCAATACCAACGCCATTTGGGCTTTCCAATCTGGGAACACGGACAACTTTTATTAAAATTTCTTTCCTCTCATCACGGCTACGGCCGCCTGCTTGGTAATTTAAAAGGAGAGGGACTTGGATCAACCATTCATAACGTCCCGTATCGATAGATTCTTTGATAATAATCGGTGCGCCATTGGGGGTTGCGGTCACAACTTGTTTATTGGCGTTAATCGTTTCAATCATTTGGGCGCTTTGTAAAGCTTGCGTAAAACTTTGCCAGCCCGTGCGTGTGAAATGTCTTGATGCTTCTTGAAGGCGGCGTCTATAATCATTAAAACCAAAGCTCATAACCTCAGCCGAGGCCTGTGATACCCATGATAATAAGGCGGGATTTGAAAGATTGGGGTGGTTCAAAGGCACCATCGGAATCAGGCGACCATCCTCAGATGTTGCAAAATAGACATATTGCTTTTCTTGCCCTGCGGCGTAAAAGATAAAACCAATGGCCAAAATCGCGATAATAATGCTTTGGATGAGGGCAATGCGCATAAAGTTGCGGTAACCGTCCTGATAAAAGCTATTGCGCGTGACAACGGCATTTAATCCCTTGTTATTTATGGGGGCAGCAGCAGGACGTGCTCCCTGTTGTTGTGGGGGTTGCGTCGGGTTGGATGCTGTTCTTTGGGCTTGGTTTTGTTGTGATGGATTGGGGCGTGATCCCACAGGCTGACCATTTCGAGGCTGACCATTTGGGCGCGGCTGAGCTTGCCGTTCAGGTGACGGCGCTGCGCGTGTGTTTTGTGTCGGCCGTGTGGGCTCTTTAGGGTCAGTCATGTTTATTTATTCATCACAAAAAAAGATAATATACCCGTCAATCTTATCAAAGGCAACTCTAAAGAAAAATGATTTACTTTTTTCTTAATTAAAAAAAGAAAAATGATTTATTTTTAATGATTTATTTTTTCGGACTTGAAAATGTTATTTTTAAAGCATGATTTTTGGTTTATAAGTGTGATATAATAAAACGGAAAAGTAAACAAATCATCACTGGAATAAAAAGAGAAAAAATGCGCATCTTCACAAACGCTGTATTGTTTTTAATGATTTTTACTGTTTTTGCTGTGTCAGGAGGGCGCACCGTTTTCGCGGCTTGTCCGCCCTATGAAACCGAATTTTCAGCGGCTGCGCGGCATTTACAATCGGAAACGGCGGCGAATACACGTCATGCAACGGCAACGGCGCTGGTTAAATCTGAATTTATTGGGTTGGAAAATTGGATTTTAAATTCATTTTTTATGTCCTACCTGAAACCGACATTAGATTCGATGCGCGATGCGATTATCAGCACGCTTAAGGAACAGGATTTTGTTGAAAGTCGTATGGTTGACCATAAAACAGCGACCGATTATACAATGGCTTTGGATAAAGAAAATGCTGAAATTGTCAAAGAATATAAACCAAGTGAAGAGGTTTGTCGTTTGGGAACATTGTCTGCATCTATTGCTTCGACAGAAGATAAGGCAGGAAATATGAAGAAATTCTTGGCGAAACAGAGCGTGGCCCGAGATACATTGAAGGAGGGAGATACGTCATCTCAAGGAAATGCCAATGATCAATTTTCTAGAGGGGATATTTACAGGCGCTATCATTGTGATCCAAATAGCTTTGGAGCTGCGGCTAGAAGTTTATGCCCAAAAGGCGTAGAGGTTCGCGGATATGAAAACATGGATATTGATTATACAAGCTTTATTGAAACAGAACCAACGTTAAATTTAAATAGTGAGGATGATAAGCTGCCAGATCGAAAAGGGATAACGCCTGATGAAAGTACTATTCGTGCAATGTCTGCGAATTTATACGCAAATCAAGTTTTTGATTTAATTGAGCCTGAAGTTATAAGAGCGAATATGCTTGATATTCGTTCTGTGTTGGCAAAACGCAATGTTGCACGGAACTCCTTTAATGTAATCGCCTCAATGAAAGCCACGGGAGGAGATCAGTCGAAATATGTTGCGCCCTTTGCACGGAAACAGTTAATTGATTTAGGATTTGGCAATGATAAAACCAGTGCCAAAGAAGTTCATGACGACATGAATCGTAAGGCAGGATTGAACCCTAGTTATGATGCACAAATGGAAATTTTGACCAAAAAATTGTATCAGAACCCACAATTTTTTGTGAATACTGGTGATACGCCAGCAAATTTGCAAAGGATGCAGGTATCTATGCAGGCAATTAGTTTGATGCAAGATCGTGATATTTTTGAAAGTCTGTTGCGCAGTGAAATGGTTTTATCTGTTTTGTTAGAGTTAGAAGTTGAAAAGGCACAGACACAGCTTAAATCACGCTTAGATTCAAACCCATCACCAAGATAAAATTAACAGGAAAAAAGCATGCGCGCTTTTGATAATCAACATCATACAGACATAAAGCATGGATGCAGATTTTTAGGCTCTATGGTGAGCGTTGGGATCTTTTATCTGTCTTTAATGGGGGTTTCATTGCCATCGCATGCGGCCTCTCTGCCTGGTTTGCCTGTGGGGGTGCAATGTACGTTTAATCGTCTTGGCAGTGGCCCCATTACGATTTCCACATGTGATCCAGTCAATGTCAATAATATGACGGGATTGATCAAAGATCATTATCTGAACACATTAAATGCCATGACAGATGCAATCGTGGCGACGTTGATTGAAAAAAATTATAATAAAAGCCGCTTGAATGATGCGCAAAATGCCACGAAATATCAGCTTGCCCTTGATCAAGAAAATGCATCTCTTGTTCAACAGGGGCAAGTTTCACAGGGCGTTTGCTCCCATGCTACGGCAGCAAATTCACTTTTCGCCTCTGAACGAAAGGCCACCATTAACACCAAAATTTTATCCAATATTTTGAAAGACCAAGATTTATTAAACGCAAGCGGTGTAACAAAAAACGGGGCGTTGAGAGATAAAGAGGCGCGGCAAGCAGATATTATGCAATATTATTGTGACCCCAGCGCTTATGCCTCAAGTCAAGATTATAAAAAAGAATGTAAGGCAAAAAATCCTGCGCTTTTTGATAAAGATATTGATGCAACTTATTTCCTCAGTACAGTACAAACATTAAAGCTGAATTGGAACGATAGTAAGACCAGCGATGATGAACGTGCTGCAATGGCGTTTGCACAATATCTCTATAATAATCAAGGCAATGATAGAATTGATTTAACACCCGATGATCAGGGTAATCCCAAAAACATCAATGAATTTATGGAGGCCAGATCATTGCAGGCCATACGCAATGTTGCCCGCAATAGCTATTTAAAACAAATTGGTTTAAAAAGTTCAGGGGCTGGGGGGAATACAGAATTTCTAAAGGCGGCCTTTAACAATTTGGGTGTACCAGCGGCAGACATTAAAGATATTGTTACAGATAACCCCAGCTATTATGCACAGATGGGGGTTTTAACCAAAACACTTTTGCAAAACCCACAATTTTATGTGAACACAGGGGTTGGCAGTACGAATCTGATACAGCTCAGCCAAACTTTGGCGGCTGTTCATTCAATGCAGAAACGCGATATTTTTGAGGCTTTCAGACGGCGTGAAATGTTAATGTCTTTATTGGCTGAATTAAAAATCCGCAATAAGCAAACAACGATTGCAAGTCAGTAGCGATTTAAGAAACTGATTTAGAAAAATACGCAATGACCTGTCGGTAAATATCGCGTTTGAAGGGGACAATCAGATCAATTAAATCAGGTAAATCCACCCATTTCCAACGAAAAAATTCAGCTGGATGGTCAGGGGGGGATAAATTAATGTCGGCATCATCACCCTTAAATTGTGCGGATACCCAAAATTGTTCTTGTCCACGGAATTTCTGGTTGCCCCATTGCGCCCAAACTTCTGCACAAATTTCTAAGGGCAGGTCATAACGCACGGGATCAGGCATGGTTTCGATTAATGTCACATGATTTGTACCAATTTCTTCGGCTAATTCACGCAAGGCGGCTTGTTCAATCGTTTCACCTGCATCAATGCCGCCTTGTGGCATTTGCCATGCATTGGGGCTGTTGATGCGCTCACCCGCGAAAACTCTGCCGTCTTTGTTAAATAAGACAATGCCAACGCACGGACGATAGGGCAGGGCATTGCGCTCTTCTAATGTGGGGGATGTGTTTTTTAAATCGGCAATCATAATCTTATTCAATTCATAAAAAACTGTGACGGGGGAACAAGGGTTTTTTTAGGGTTTTGCTGCAGCCATTGTGTCATTAAAGTTGAGGCCGCAGGCATCATCGGCAGAATCACAATGCCCGTATTTTCAGGCGGTAAAATATCTGAAAGTGACTGATTGTATAAAATCCCTGAGACATTAAATTGTGCGGCAACATAGGGAGTGGCACTTATTTTTTGATATTCATGCCCATTGGGATCAATATTTAAAATACGAACACCTCTGTTTTTTAAATCATCATAAAATAGGCTAAAGGCGGTATCTGTGGCGGTGATTTTGTCTAAATCCATCGCGACGCCAACATATCCTTTCGCGGCGGATAAAATACTGTAAAGGTTACGTTGATTTTTTTCTTGTGTGTAATCTTGTGCCAGTGCCGCGCGGCCATTGTCATTTAGCATCACATCATCTTTGTTGATGGGGATGTAAATCCAAACTTCCATGCCGGCTTGGGTGGCTTTATCAATCCATTCTTGTGGATTGAGGGCGTAGGGCGATAAAATCAGTCCGCTTTTTGCAGGGATGTTTTTTAAGATCATATCAGATTGTGTTACAGATAACCCATAATTATTGATCAGAAAACTCACAAAATGACGTTTTTGATCTGCTGATATTGTTTGTAAAAATTGCCCTGTTTTTTGTCTGTAATGATCAAAAATTGTTTTTCTATCTGCGCTGCGGATGATGGGCAAGAATAAATCTGTGTTTTCTGGTTCTGATTTTACAGCCTGCCATAATCCTTTTGGGTGAGGCTCTTTATCTTCCTCCATCGTTTCGGCTTGGATCTTTTCTTCTGTGGCGGAGAGGGGCTCAGATGTTTCTATAGGCTGGGGGTGGTTTTTGCTGCCTTGTATTTGAATATCGCTATAATATTGATTGACGCTTTCATACAGATTTTTATAAACATCAAAACGCCCCGCCATTAACCAGCCAAAAAAGGCGGACATTAAAATGCCGCCTATAAAAAAAGACAGTAAAAATCCCTGTATAAAACGGGGTGGTTTGACCATTGACCAAATGCGGCGCATTAGGTCAATGATCGAGGGTTTTTTTTTAGTTTTTGTGCTCATTATATAGTCCTAGGCCTCGGATCAAGTCAACAGCACGGGAGAGTTGATAATCATCTTTGTCACCAATTTTACTTTCTGGTGTAAAGCTTTCTGGTTTAGCATTTTTCTGCTCTTCTTTTTTCTGTTCTTTATCCAACGCACCCGGTAAATCGGCCTCATGAATCAGTTCAATATCTTTTGTTTCATCAATTTTTGCATTTTCAACGATAATATCGGGATCAATCCCTTTTGCCTGAATGGATCGACCAGATGGGGTATAGTAACGGGCTGTTGTCAATTTAATCGCACTATCGCGGCTGATGGGAATGACCGTTTGTACAGAGCCTTTTCCAAAGGATTTTGTGCCCATAATGATGGCGCGTCCATGATCTTGTAATGCGCCTGCCACAATCTCAGATGCGGATGCAGATCCGCCATTAATGATTACGATAACAGGCAATCCTTTCGCCAAGTCACCTGTTGTGGCGACATCGCTGCGATTATCGGCTTTGTTGCGACCACGCGTTGAAACAATTTCGCCTTTTTCTAAAAAGCTGTCGGCAACAGAAATTGCCTGTACCAAAAGCCCCCCCGGATTATTGCGCAAATCAACAATAATCCCCCGCAATGGTTTTTGCGCGGTCTTTTCAAAAGATTTAAAGGCTTCGTCTAAGCTATCTTGTGTATTATCATTAAATGTGGTGATACGAATATAGCCCACATCACCATTGATCAATTTGCTTTTGACGGCTTTGATTTTAATAATGGCACGGGTTAGCTTTATATCTAAGAGGCGGTTTTTTCCTTCTCTGCGGATTTTAAGGTCAATATCCGTGCCTGCTTTGCCACGCATAATTTCAATGGCTTCCGCCAATGTTTTGCCCATAACGGGTTCGTTATTCAGATGGGTAATGAAATCACCAGATTGAATTCCTGCATGAAAGGCGGGTGTGTCGTCAATGGGGGATACGACCTTGATCAGACCATCTTCCATCGTGACTTCAATCCCTAATCCACCAAATTCACCTTTTGTTTGGACTTGCATATCTTTGAAATCATCGGCGTTTAAATAGGCGGAATGGGGGTCTAATTGCGTGAGCATCCCATTAATCGCCCCTTCGATGATTTTTTTGTCAGGCACATCTTCGACATATTCTGTCTTAACACGTTCATAGACCTCACCGAATAGATTTAATGCCTCATAGGCTTCTTTTTGGCTGGATGGTGTTTGTGCATGGCTTGCACAGGCTTGGATGCTCCATGCTGTGCTGGTCATCATGATTAAGGATAGAAAAAAGCGACGTGTTGTTGCCATGCGTTTGGAAGAAGAAAAAGCCATAAATTAATATTTCACCAGTTTTTTAGGATTAATCGGTTTGTTGTTTTTACGAATTTCAAAATATACTTTTGGGTTAGGGACGGAATCAACCGTTGCAATTGGTTCGCCTAATGCAACAGATTGACCTGTTTTGACCTGAATTGCAAGAGGGCCACCAACCAGAGAGTGATAATTTCCGCTATGTTCAATGATGATCAATGAACCATATTCTTTGAAATGCCCTGCAAAGCGGACGATACCATTTTGGGGGGCGGTGATCAGATCGTTGCTATTTGATTTTTGGGTGATTCCATTGCTTTTTGCCCCAATTTCGTCGGTATCATCATAATCATAAAGGATAGTTCCCGTTGTGGGTAAAATATATTTTCCCGATGATTTTGGTGTTTTTCTGAATGAGGGGGCACGTTTTTTCAGAGATTGATTCTTATTCTCTGCTTCATGTATCTTCTGAGCCTCTTGTTCAGCTCTTTTTTCTTCTTCATTTAATTTTGCGATTAAATCCGTGATATTGCGTGCCTTTTTTGCCAGTGAATTGGATTTTTTCTGATGCTCTTTGAAATCATGATCAAGGGCGATTGTGACCTTCTCCCGCTCTTCTAGCTTGGTGCTAAAGCTGGCATATTCATCTTGGCTTTGTTGTTGTAATTCGGCCAATGTATTTTGTTGTGTTGTTAAATCATTGAGCAGCACGCTTTTTTGCTGCATTTTGCCTTGGATCGTTTTGGCGTGATCAATAAGGGGGGGCACAACATGTTCCATCACACCAAATCGTCGCGCCTTATCCAAAGGTTTTTCCAGACGCAACATACTGATATAAGGCGGTGTATCCCCCAATTGCCGAAGGGCACTGAGTGTGGTTTTTAGCTGTTTGTAATCCCCTTTCAGATGGCTGTTTAGGGTATCTGTTTCTTGTTTGGTTTGATCAATCGCAATACCAAGTTCATTTTTCTTAATTTGTATTTTACGGATTTTGGCAGAAAGCGAAATGAGTTCGGCTTGGATTTTTTCAATCTCTTTTTCCGCTTTTGCTTTTTGGCGTTCTAAATCCTTCAATAATTTTTTTTCTTTATCTAAAGTGGATTGCACATCTTTTAGCTCTTTTTGATGAATCTCATCTGTATCTTTGGCAAAAGCAGGAGAGACCTGAACGCATGTTAAGGCAAAAACACAAAAAACTAAATAAAAACAACAGTAAGGGCGCTTCATAATGATTTCTGATAGACGTAAATTATCCTGACCGATTATCCCTGATGATCGTCAGTGCGTCAAGGGGATAAAAAATCCGATAGAATAGACATTCACAGTCAAAATCAAATTGTTTTTGACGCTGATCATGATCCTTACTGAATTGCCTCTTGATCTTTCGCCACAAAAATTCCTAAATTTTTACCCTTATAGGGGCTGGAATAGATTTGTTTATATGCGCTCATATCTTCTTTTTCATGGTTGTATCGCACAATCACATAGCCGTTAGGGTGAGATTGTAGCCACGCGCTAATTTGCTCTTTTTCAATATTATCGATTGGTTTTTCAATCCGCGCTAAGAAACCTAGTTCCCCTTGGTATTTATGCGCGAATGCCCAATCACTGCCGCGATGTTGATTGTAAATCTCAACAAATGGCTTGAGATCATATTTGACCAAGAATGTTTCGGAGGCAACGATTTGACCTGTAATCACCAAAAATACAACAGAAAGACTGATGATCTTAATTTTTTGAAGCGATAGATCAGACAGGCAAAAACCTATAAAAATCACGATAAACGGCAATAAGGGCAATAAATAATGTGGCTGCTTGCCTGAAATCAATGAAAAGCAAAGAAAACAAGGCAATGTCGCGCTGATTAAAAACCATTGTGATTTTGTAATGGCGCGTGATTTCACCCATGATTTAACCTGTTTCCAAAATAGAGGCAAAAAGACCCAAGGTAAGAATAAAACAGGTAATAATAACGTATAAAAATAAACTGGGCGCACATGAGATGCCTTGAAATTGCCTGTGACACGCCCCGCAGTTTGATTCCATACCAACCAAAACGCAAAATCTTTGTCTGTATGCAGTAATGTGGGGATCAGCCATGCCGCAACAGGAAGAATGGATATTAAAACAGCAATAGCAATAGCGATATAAAATTTCTTTAATCCTATATGAGTTTCACGACGCCATAATGGGTATAAACAGAGCGGCCATAGCAAATATAAATACACCACAGGGCCTTTTGTTAAAACCCCCAGCCCCATCAATAGGCCAGCTGCAAAAACGCGAAATAACTTGCCGTCTTTGGCATAGGTATAAAACATCAATAATGTTGCCAACACAAAGGCTGCAACCATCATATCAAACATCATCATGCTGCTATACATCAAAAACGGGATTGATCCGATGATCAACCATGGAATGATCTTTGATTGCGGATGCCCCAGTTTTTCACTGAGTTTTTGGGCGGCATAAATCACAAAGCCTGAGGCAACGAATACAGGGATCATCGCCGCCGCACGGCTAACACCAAAAATATGCCATGCCAAATTAATCAACCAAAATAGCATAGGCGGTTTATGATGATAGGGATGGAAATTCAAGCTCATGACGGCAAAGTTTTTGTTTAAAAACATTTCCCACGCTACGGTTAAATAGCGTGTTTCATCAATGGGCAAGAGGGGGCGAAAAAGACAGGCGGTGATACATAGTGCCAATAAACAAAGATACGGCGCGAATTGTTTAAGAGTGTGAATCATTTTTGTTTTTTCTGATAAAATATAAATTACGCAAATAAATCAACATCCCTGTTGATTGCCCGAGGATAAAAACAGGGTCTTGGCGATAGATCGCATAAATCAACAAAACCCCGCCACCGCCAATGCTGAAATACCAAAATAGGTCAGGAATGACGCTCTTTTTGGCTTTTTCAGATGCAAGCCATTGCACAAAAAAACGCATAAAAAATAAGCCCTGACCTACAAAGCCAACCAAAAGCCAGAGCATGTTTTCCTCAAGGATAATATGGGGCAGGTGATTAAACATACGCTATTAAACTTCCGTAACAGAAAAATTTGTGGGCAGTCCACGGCACAACAACCATTTCACCCCCACCAAATCCATAATCCCCACCCACAGGCGATCCCAAAATCCATATTTTGAAACGCCGCGTTCACGCGGGCGGTGCGATACATCGGCTGTTAAAATCGTCACATGATCGCGCATCAATAGGGCAGGCAAAAAGCGGTGCATATGATCAAAATACGGCAAACGCACATAATCATCACGACGAATCAGTTTTAACGAACAGCCCGTATCCCGAATCTTGTCTTTCAAAATCCCTGCGCGAATTTTATTCGCAAGGCGTGATGAAATACGACGGACTGCATTATCTTGGCGTTTTTCACGCTGTCCTGCAACCATGATCTTGGTATCTTTGTGTGGGTGTGCTTGATAGGCGGCATAGAGTTTTGCAATATCCTTTGGGTCATTTTGACCATCGCCGTCCATCAACACAATGAGGGGCTGGGTCGCTGCCAAAACGCCGCTCATAAAGGCAGCGGATTGACCAGATCGATTTTGATGGCGGATCACACGCAATAAGGGAGTTTTAGATTTAAATTCCGCCAAAATACGCGGCGTTTCATCGTTGCTGCCATCATCGATATAGATAATTTCTTTGATCGGGCTGTGATCAGCGGCTGCGATAATTTCAGTTAAAAGCGGGGCTATGTTATCCTGTTCATTGAGGACGGGGACAATAACGGTTATCATTGATGATCCTTTATTCCATTACACAATAGATATATCTTAATTAAGATTGCTTACACAATACTTGTTTCATTTTAATATATAAAGAGCAATGCCCATTCAATAGGAAAATAATTTTTTTTGTGGAATAGCGTTTATTTAAGCCTTATTAATCACAATCGGGTAGCCACGGCGTTCACGCAGGGCTTTGCGGATGACTGGCCAATCTAAATCAATTTTATAAAAATTGGCTTGGCGTTGTAGGGCGCGTAGGTCTTCTAAGGAAACTTGGAAGCTCGGGAATCCACCTTCTTTATCGATTTCTAAAGCCTGTTCTTGGGTTGGGTGTGCCTCTAGGTAAAATTTACCATCAATCCATGCTGTTTTTAACGGTTGATTGACAACGGTAACCGTACCGCCTTCGGGCATGATTCCAAAGACTTGAGGAATATCTTCAGGGTTCATACGGATGCAACCACTGCTAACACGGCGCCCAATCCCATAGGGCATATTTGTGCCATGAATGGCATATTCGCTCCATCCTAAATAGAGCGCATGTGTACCCATGGGGTTATCAATCCCTTGCCCGACAGATACAGGTAATTTGGGGTCTTCTTTGCGCATACGGGGGGTTGGTCTCCATACAGGGCCATCCACTTTGCGAACAATTGTTGTTGTTCCGATCGGTGTATTCAGGCCTTCGCGACCAATGCCGACGGGAAAGGAAATAGGCGTTCCATCTTTTTGCCCTTGATAAATATACATACGCATTTCAGGAAGATTGATGACCAAGCCCGTATGGGTAGATTCAGGCAATATATGCATTGTGGGTAAGATCAGATCCGTACCTTCCCCCGGCAACCATGGATCAACATACGGATTAGCGGAAATTAGCTCTGTAAAGCCTAAATTATATTTGCGCGCCAAAACGACGAATGTGTCTTCATATTTTGCTTTATAGGCTTGTGTTACGCCAATGGCCTTTGGTTCTTGTGCGGATAAAGACACAGGACACAAAATAATCCCAAGAAATAATGTTAAAAGCCTTTTGTTCATTTTAGCAAACCAATCCTACAGTCGTCACATTTTTGTATATTTATCAAACAGCCTTATCAAAAAACCATATAAAAATCAAAAGATTTATTCCGATATAATGCCTAATGTTTTAAATTCCAATGTGGCGGTATAAAATGCTGCCAAACTTTTGAAGTAATTTGATCGGGCTTTTAGGTTATTGATACGGGCTTTGGCAATATTGCCTTCACGCATATTAATCCGAAAGAAATCGCTTTGACCATTGGCAAGCTGTGTTTTTTCAGCCTCTAACATTTTTTTAGAAAGTGAAATTTCATTTTCGGATAATGAAACAATTTCCTGTGCCGCGGATAAATCATTTAGCAAATTTTCGACTTGGATCTGAATTTGGTTATTGATTAATTTTTTATCTGTTTCCAGCTGAGCTAATTTGGCGCGGGCTTTTGTAATACTGCCCGTGGCATAGCGTTGCTGTAGCGGCATTGAAAAATCAAAGATCAAGGCTGTTTCATTACCTTCACGCGTACGGCTGCCATCACCGAAATCACGCGCATTTTTTAAGCCCACATCCAATTGGGGGAGCAAAGAATTTTTTGCTAAATTTTCTTCGGTGCGTTGTTTCGCAATATCCATATTAACATTCTGTAGCTCAGGATGGCGGGCTAAAATCGCATCCATATTATCAGGTTTGGCATAGGATTTGTCTCCAATGCCTTGCTTCCATGAGGCCGGCACTTGTGCCAAAGTTGGGGTAATTGGATTGCCGCCTGCGTCGCGATAAAATAAAGACAGATCATTGCTGTTATTTAAAAATTCACGTTTTGCATCTTCGATAAGGGCTTTGCGTTCAAAGATATATTGCTTATTTTCTGTGACTTGAATATTCGCGACATCCCCAGCTTTCGCGCGTTGTTCCAGATTTTTTTGACGTTCCAAGGCCATTGCCAATAAATCTTCGTACACGCGCCATGTTTGACCTGATGCCACCCATTTCACATATGTTTCCATGGCTTTTTGTTGCACGGCCAGTTGCGTGAGTTCAGTCACAATCAAGGCTTGGTCGTAATCAAAACGTGCATTGGTGATTTTTGCCCGTTTTTCATCAATGGCACGGTTTCGTAGAACAGAAAATGCTAATTTTAAACTGGCTTCCCCCCGATTATTCGTTTCTAGGTCGTTTTCATAGATGGGGAATGTCCCGTTTTCATAGCGATAGCCTGCCTCCACCTTGGCATTATAATTTGCCAAGGGCTGCACCACACGCGTATCAATGGCATCACCCGAATAAAATCCATCAATACGATTATAAGAACGCGATTCAATACGCGTATCAAAAGCCCCTTGCGCGGCCGTGATGGAGGCTTTGAATTCATCTTGCGCTTGCAGTGCTTTTTCGATTTTAGGGAAAGACGCTGCGGAACGCCCCAAAACCTCTTCCAATGTTAGTTTTGGGGTTTGCTTTGGTTTTTCTTTACCCTTTGCCCCAGCATCATGGGGGAAAAAGATAAAAGAAAGCATGAAGATCAAAATTATAAATATCGTCTTTTTAAACATTATTTCTTTTTCTTCTTTATATCAATTAAGGGCTTGCTTGGATCTTTTTGAGGCTTGTCTAATCCCGTGAATTCAGGGGGGAAACTATTTAAACGACGCCATAATTCATAAATTAAAGGAACTTCATTTAATAAAACCCAACCACGCGCTTTTGTGCCATAGCGCATAAAACGGGCATCCGGCCATGGGTCTTTGGGATCTTCGGTAATCATCACACGAATCATGCCATTGGATGATAAAGCAGGGTCAACAACATGAACAATCCCTCCAAATGTTCCCACGGCAACAGATGGCCAACCGCTAAATTGCACAGCTGGCCAGCCTTCGAAAATAATACGGGCGTTACGCCCTTTTTGGATTAAGGGCGCATCTAATCCTGAAACATATAATTCAATAGCCGGTTTAAATTCCACAGGGACAAAGGTGGCGACCTCGTCACCTTGCTTGACAAACGTACTTAAATTCTCCGCATTTGTTCTTACAATTGTGCCATCGCGTGGGGCGCGGACAATTTGAATATCTTGGCGCGATAAATTGACCTGTGTTTTTGTCAGTGATGCTACGGCATCAGCTTCTTTGGCTTTCATTTCTTCTAATTTAATAGAAGCGGATTCAAAATCTTTGCGGGAGGCAAGGCCTTTTGCCAATAATTCTTTTTGACGGACATAATCCAGATTCGCGGTGCGGCGTGCCTCAATTGCTGCATCAACTTTGCGCTGTGTGGCTTCTTGCTCTCCCTCTAAACGCTCCAGAAGGTTTGGGTCATTATCAACAACTTCAACAATGGGATCACCTGCTTTAACCGCTGTTCCATCCCCAACATACCATTTATTCAACCGTCCGCCGACGAGTGCGTGAATTGTTTGTAATCGATCATCAGGATATAAAGCGGTGACCTTCCCAATGCCTGACGAGGTTTGTATCCATGGCGTTAAGATTAAAATCATTAACGTTAGCCATACCGAAAATGTAATGACATAGGCTAAAACACTTAAGACACGCGGGGGCTTTAATGTTTGTACCGTTTTGAAATAGGATTCATAGCGTTCAATATCAATATCATGTTTCATGGTCTATGACTCCTCTGAACTAGTGGGTGAAACAGGAGGCTCAGATTTCTTGCGAGGTTTTGCCTTTGTGGCCTTAATCGGCACTTTTGGTTTTTGAACATAGGTTGCATAGCAACGTTCCGATTGTTCCTTTTGATAGGCGCAATAGGCATTCATGTCTGTGAACAAAGTTTGTTTGTCAAAATCCATATATAAATAGGCATCGAAATAATCAATATCATTACGGTTTGAGAAATAGATTAATGTAAATTCATCACTATCAGCCAGTTGTCGTAAAATATTGTGGCGGAAATGCGATCCAACCAAGTCAAAAATTTCGGTTAAAACCAAAATTGTGGGCGTGTTGACCAAAGCGGCCGCCAGTTTTAGGCGCACCAGTTCAGATACGGATAAAGGGTATCCATCCGGAGTCAAAACAGTATCTAGCCCATCTTCTAAATCAACAATGATATGATCCAAATGCACTTTTGCTAAAACATCCATGATTTCAGCGCGGCTAATATCTGTTTTATAAATCCGCAAATAATCCAAAATGGAGCATTCCAGCATCATGACATTATCAACCACCAAAATCTGATCTCGCAGGCGGTGCATGTGCAAATCATGTACATCTTGGGAATCCAATAAAACATGACCTTGTGCAGGTGTGTCGTAATGACGAATAAGATCCGTAAAGAATTGTTGTAGCGCGTGTGATGAAACATTCGCCAAGATTTTTTGTCCTGCTTCTAATTTAAAATGCAATCGTGCTGTACGATCACGATGTTTGATTTGGACATTGTTAAATTCAATACTGTGTGGGTGATCTGGTAAATTAATCGCGCCCCCTTCAGGCTCAACAGGCAATCTGAAATAATGCGAAATTTTATCACAAGCAGGCAATAATTCGTAATAATAGCCCAAATATGTCCCCGCTTTTGCAATAGAGGCGAAAATACCGGATAAAATCAGTTCAGCTGCAACAAGCTGCCCTAAGGTCAGTTCACCATGAATGACCAAGATCCCCCCTAATCCCAGCAAGGCTGCACTTCCTGCCGCATAGACAAATAAAAAGGCAATGATTTGTGCAAAGGTAAAACGGAAATAACGCTTGCGGAAACTGATATATTTCGCAATGACTTTCTCGGATTTTTGTAGGGCATATAGAATATTATTTTCAGATTTAAATTCGGTGTTTAATCGCGCCATTTCTTCCAACCAACGCGCCACATTATATTTTGCATTTGACAAGGCCAATGCGGTTTTAATAGCGGCCGATCCCCATAAACGCCAAATAATATAAAGAATGAAAATAAAGCATATATTGAAAAATAACAAAGCCGGATGATACAAAGACACCATGGTTAATCCCACCAATGCCTGCAACGCTAAGGTAAATCCACCTGTAATCAAGACGGGCAAGTTTTTTTGAACATTCATAATTTCAAAATAACGATTGGCAAGTTCATCTCGATTCAGTGTTTTGAAAAAAGAATAACGCGCATAAATATTATGCATCACGATTTCAGAGGCAATGCGTGCAAAAAAGCGCTGTTGAAATTTTTCCATTACATAGGTTTGTAATGCGGTTAAGACGCCATAAAAAACCAACAAAATAAATAAAATCACTGATAAAACAATAACGGGCTGTACTAATGCCGTATTGGCAACGCTGTTGATGAGTGTTTTAACAGAAATCGGCATCGCCAATGTTAAAAAAGAAATCGCCACTGCATATAAAATTGCCAATGTATAAAAAGACTTTTCAGGCTTTAGAACATTCATAAATGTTTTTGAGACTTCTTTGATTGAAATCTTTTCATACTGATCCGGAAGACCTAAGGATTTTCGGTCTTTGAACGGGTGCATTTGACGCATTGATTCATCCCTAATAATAAATGATAAAATGAATAAGGATTTAGGGCAGAGCGCCCCTGATTTCAAGGATTAGAAAATCAACAATACACTAACACATGATTTTATAAGAATAAACAGATTATTGTATTGCAATAATCTGTGCGCTGATAACATGCATAAAATCAACCAACGCTTGCATCATCATAGGGAGTAAGAAGAATAAAGAGGCAAACATCGCAATGATTTTGGGTACAAAGACCAATGTCATTTCTTGGATTTGTGTTAAGGCTTGGAACAGTGCAATAACAACCCCAACAATCAACCCCACCATCATCGGGGCGGTGCCAATTTGTAAGGTCAGCACAAGGGCGTGACGAACGATTTCAATGATTTCCAGTTCATTCATACCGTGAGTATACGCTTTTTATTTCCTAAAAAAAAGTGGGAAAAAAGATCATTGTGCCGATTAATAAAACAGCCAATCCAATGCGATAGAGCATGAAAGGCATTAATGACCCGCGTTTTTTAAAAAAGCGCATCATCAAAGCCACTGTAATCAATGCGGATATGAAAGACACAAATCCTGCTAAAATAGCGGCCATCCCGACGGAGGCATTTTGCGCCTCCACAAGATCCAAGACCGTCAAAAATCCAGCCCCTGCAATGCCCACCATTCCTAAAAAAGCAGAAAAACGCGCGGCACTGCCACGATCAAAGCCGCAATATCGCGCCATTGTCATCGTGATTCCTGAACGACTTGTGCCGGGGATTAAGGATAGAATTTGTGCGCCCCCAATCAATAAAGCCTGTTTCCAATGGACTTGGCTTATATCGCGGTCTTGGGGTTTAAAGCGATCCACCAATCCCATCAAAAGCCCAAAGATTAAGGTCGTTGTCGCAATGACGGGAACAGAGCGTAAATGAGGCGATTCCAATAAATCCTTGACTAATAAACCAACAATAATCACGGGGATAGAGGCCAGAATGACGCATAAAAATAAATTACGCTCCATAATCAAATTGGTTTTGGGTTGCAAACATGCTAGCCCTCCGCGACATAACATCCAAACTTCGCGCCTGAAATACAGTAACACGGCAAATAATGTGCCAATATGCATTGCAATATCAACCGCCAATTCATCGGCGGGGCTTAGGTTTGTGTTTAACAGGCGGTGAAACAATACCAAATGTCCGCTTGAGCTAATCGGTAGAAATTCCGTGATACCTTGCACAACGCCTAAGATAAAAATAGAGAGCAGACTCATAAAATTTGACTTCTTGTCTATGAAAAGGAAATGATTGATAATACACATCATATATTCTTTTAAAAATCAAATCGAAAATCATTTTATGTCACAATTTTCTTTTCAGTTTTACTGGCCATCCCCCTTTCCGCGTTGGGCAAGTTTTTTTCTGGTGCTCAGCGTCGTGATTTTATGTGGTCTTGGAGGGTGGCAGGTCAAACGGTTGCATTGGAAACAGGCTATTCTTAAAGCATGGGGGCAATCTGAAACGCTTTTGCAACCGCAGCAGGATTTCAATGCAATACGTTATCGCCCCGTCAAAATATCTGTGATTGAAATGATCAAGGGCAGTACAATCACCGTTGCCCCGCGCCTGTGGCAAGATAAAGTGGGGGCGTTTGTTTATCAATTGGGGCGCATTCCTGATGGGCGTGTTTTGGTTGTGCATCGGGGTTGGATCGAGGAAAATAAACCTATTCATGATCTGGATACCCCTTTAATCAATCAGGCTTTCCAAATTAGTGCAATTGAAAAGCCGCATTTTATGGGCAAAACAACACAAGCTGAATCCACGCAATGGTTTTGGCCAGATCCAGAATCGATGGCAAAAAAAGCTGGGATTTCAGAATCGACATCTTTTTTTATCGCAAAGCCGTTACGGGAAACGGATATTTTCTTTAACATTGCAATGATCCATGAAAAGCCGCATAATCGGCATTTATCCTATGCTTTGTTTTGGTTTTCTATGGCTGGTATAGTGATCGTAATTTATGGCCTAAAGTTTTTTGTGAAAATAGAACAACTTTAACGGTAATTTTTACATATGTTTTACAAATATAGTCTATAGTGTAAGTAAGAGTAAAAAATTTACGCTTATTCAAAGAGGTAATGTCAATGAAACTATTATTCGCGGATGATCATGCATTGTTTTTGGATGCAATGCAGGGATATATTAAAACGATTGCACCCAGCACACAGGTTGAATGTGTTTGTGATATTCAGTCCGCGCTGGATTTTTTGAAGAAAGACCGTGATTTTGATGCGATTTTATTGGATTATCGTATGCCCGGTATGAATAATCAGGATTGTGATTTGTTTGGTTTGCAAAAAATCCGTGAACAATGCCCCAATACCCCGATTATTTTAATGTCTGGCATTGCAGAGCGTGAACAAATTCGCCAAGCGATTATTTTGGGGGCGCAAGGATATTTGCCCAAAACGCTCTCAGGGCGAGAAATGATGCAAGGCATTCAAAATGTCATCAATGGAAAACGCTATGTCCCCTTGGATTCAAAAACACATTTGCCTTTGCCCTCTTATCGTATCGGTAATCGTAAAAATCGTTTGGGGGGGGATTTAACCCCTAGGGAGCGAGAGGTTTTAGATTTTTTAGTCTTGGGGCAATCAAACAAAGAAATCGCCCGTGGTTTAGATGTGCAAGTGGTCACAGTCAAATTGCATGTACGCAGTATTTGCCGAAAACTCAATGCCAATAACCGAACCCAAGCCGCCCTTGCTGCCCGTGAATATGGATTAACGGATTCTGGCATGAGATCCGTCCATTAAAACAATCCATCTGCTTTGCGAATATTTATACACAGGCTTTTAAAACAATAATAAATTTTATTGACGCTGGAATCAAAAATAGTCTAGGCTTATGTCTGTGGCTGTTTTTGATATTCAGTCATAGCCTGTAAGTCGGCGCATTGTGGGTCTTTTGCGCCACGCTCAATCAATAATGAAAGAAAGGAATTTATTTCCCATGCCCGAAATTATTTTCAATGGTCCCGAAGGACGGCTAGAAGGGCGCTATCATCATTCAAAACGTCCCAATGCTCCGTTAGCATTGGTTTTGCACCCTGATCCTCAATTAGGTGGAACAATGAATAATAAAATCACCCATATGATGTTTCATGCGTTTGCACAGCGCGGATTTTCTGTTTTACGGTTTAATTTTCGTGGTGTTGGCAAAAGCCAAGGTGTGCATGATCATGGCGAAGGTGAGCTCAGCGATGCCGCAGCAGCTTTGGATTGGTTACAAGATTTCAACAAAAACTCCCCCTATGTTTGGATCGCAGGATTTTCATTTGGTGCATGGATTGCGATGCAGCTTTTGATGCGTCGTCCTGAAATGCGAGGCTTTATTTCTGTGTCGCCGCCTGCGAATATGCATGATTTTACATTCCTTGCGCCCTGTCCGACATCGGGATTAATCGTGCATGGTGGACATGATAATGTTGTGCCTACAGAATCCGTGAATGATTTAGTGGCGCGTTTGAATGCACAGCGTGGCATTAAGATTGATTATCGTGTCATTGATGAAGCCAATCATTTTTTCCACAATCACACGGAAATGCTAGAGTCCATTTTCCATGATCATTTGGAAAAAGCAGGTGAGAAACTAGAGGCATCACCCTTTATGCGCCCCTTAGTAGATCAGGCAAAAGCGGCTTAAGTTCATTAACCAATTTAAAAAATCCCCTGCTTTTTTATAAAAGGCAGGGGATTTTTTTATTGGGTGTTTGGAAGAAAAAAGTAAAATATGGTCTTACCGATTCTCGATAAGACCATATTTCGAGGGAAGCGTCTGCCTACGTGTTAGGGACACGGTTAGGAGGGAAGGCAGCAGACGTCCAAACCAAACTTTTTTAAAGAATACAGTTCCTGTAAATCTTCAGATCCTTATATTGCAGGGAGTGTGCCAATATTAAAATCGTTTTATATCAATGGCTTGCGGTTTTTTCAGTTTGTGTATGTGTTACAGATCGGCAAAAATATCCTACTTATGCGGCAAAATGTGCCGTGTGTGGGTTTTTGTCCTTTGTAAAAAAGATAAAATTTCTGCTGTTCTTGGCTGAAATTCGCGGTATATTAAATTCATGAAAAAATATGCGCTCATTATAACAGGCTTTTTAGGATTTATCCTATGTTTAGGGGTAAGTCTTTATTTTATAAGATTTATAGCACCTTTCCCCGTTAAAGGACAAAGCTTGATCGGTGCGGGATATGATTCTGTTTTAGCGCCGCATCAGGCATCCTATCAATTAAAACTGATAAAATTACGCCCCTCTGCGCCGCTGCATTATTTAAAGGGCAGTATTGATTATGAATTCGAAGATCAATGCGAGGGCTGGATCACCAATCAGACATTTGATACATCTTATTATTATAATGAAGGGCAACCCAGCCATATTATTTCCAATTATAATGCCTATGAATCCAAGGATAATAAAACATTATATTTTAGCAGTACGCATAAAAATGATGCAGAGATATTGGAAGAGATTAAAGGGAAGGCAACCTTTCATTCTTCTTTTTTCAATCCAACGGCAGAAGTAATTTTTGCAGATAATCCTGAGGTTATCAATGATTTAGATCCTGAAACAATTCTTCCTGTCGGTCATTTAAAGGAGGTTTTGGCGCATCTAAAGCAAGGAAAAAAAACGCCTATTTTCAGCCATATTATGTTTGATGGAAGTGCGCGTGAGACGGGGGAGATTTACAGCACTTATATTTTGCGCCCTTTGAAATCAGAAGAACAAATCTTTGAAAATAATAATATAGGCAAAGGATGGCGGATTAAAATTGCTGTATATGCAGGCCGTTCGCTTAGTACTGAATCTTCTGTTACCGGTAATTCAGATCAAGACATATCAGAAGAAAATGCCACAGAAGCCGATTCCGAATTACCAGAATATGAAATGACTCTGAACTTGCATGAAAACGGGATTATTAGTTTTATTCAAATTGATTATCCTGAATATACTATTGAACAAACGCTTACGAAACTCAAAATACAGCCTGTAAATAAAATATGTAAGGGGCAATAGACTTCTATAAGTCAATACGCTCAAATTTAAAAATATTTTAATTTTTTTTTAAAATATTCGGTTGTATTTTAAAGTTGTTTGATTTTCTGGGTAGGGTTGAATTCATGCTTGATCGCCTATCTTGATCTTGATTGTTTTCAATTCTTGGAAGGAATGTTTCATTGTATGTCTTTGTCTTTAAAGAAGGTTGTTTTGTCTTCTCTTTTTGTCTTCTCTTTTTGTCTTGTCGCCTTTCGTTATGTCTGTGGATCTTTATGCGTCAGAGGGGGATGTTAATTATAAAGAGGAGAAGCTAAGTGGCGATTGGGGTGGGGCGCGCACAAAATTATATGAAAAAGGCTATGATATTAATATCAATTACATGGCTGATTTCTGGCGCAATACGTCTGGTGGTGTCCAACAAGGTAACCGTGTGAATGATAATTTAAATTTGATTATGGATGTCGATGGAGAAAAAGTTCTTGGTCTTAAGGGATCAAGCGCGCATCTCTTTTTTATCAATAATTTTGGTGGGCGGATTAATGATCTGGTTGGATCAAATGGCGGCATTGATAATATTGAAGTTCCTGATCAATCTTTTCAGGTTTATGAAGCATGGGTACAACAAAATTTCTTAGATGATAAGATTTCCCTTATGGCAGGATTGAGTGATGTCAATTCTGAATTTTATGTGACGCAGAGCAGTCTTTTGTTTCTCAATCCTGCTGCGGGGCTGGGGACAGAGTTTGCTGTAACGGGCGATAATGGCCCCTCAACATTTCCATATACGTCATTAGGTGCGCGTGTTGCGGTTCGCCCGACAGAAAAAACATATTTAATGGGCGCGGTTTATGATGGGGTTCCCGGTGATCTTGATCATCCACGGAGCACACAAATCACTTTTGGCGATAAAGAGGGCGCTCTCTTGGTCGCAGAAGGAGGGGTGAAGCATGATTCTTGGGGGCATTTTGGCGTAGGCGCATGGAAATATACAGCGAAACGCTCGGATCAAGTCAATAGCGACGATAAGAAAAATAGTCAAGGCACGTATTTTCTTGTTGATCGTTCTTTTTATAGCGATGATCTTCGTGACATTAGCTCATTTGCAAGAGTTGGTTTTACAAAAGGTGATGTTGAACGATTCAAAAGTAACTGGAGTTTAGGATTGGTCTTTACGGGGTACGTCCCAAATAGACCAGAGGCGAAGATTGGATTTGCTGCATCACAAAATGCAAATTCTTCAAAATATAAAATAGTCAACGCCCCAGTTGATAGCAAAGAAACGCAATATGAATTAACATATAGCGATAAAATTACGCCGTGGCTCAGTGTTCAGCCTGATTTGCAATATACGGTTAATCCCGGTACGGATCCAACGTTAGATAATGCTTTAACAGTTGGCACACGTTTAGCCGTTGATTTTTAAGGCGCTCAAATATGTTTTCGATTTTATGATGTCGTTTATAAAGGGCTTCGTCGTTTTCAATTCTTATTTTTGCATTTCATAATTGAAAAGAAAATACACTCAATCTTTTCCCTTCATTAAAAATTATCTATGGTTTATACTTTCTATAGTTATTTTTATTGGGAATCAGGCGTATTATAAAAATCGTGGCAGCCATATCCTGCAAAGGGGGCGGAATGAAATTATGTGCGTTTTATTTTGAAATGATTATATTTTGTTGATTGAAGGATTTTTATCCCATGCTATCCCCGATTTTGGAACAGACATTGCACCGTGCGTTGGATCATGCCACGCGCAGCCATCATGAATTTGCCACACTGGAACATATGTTGCTGGCATTGACCGAAGACCGCGATGCGCTCAAGGTTCTGAAAGGTTGCGGGGTGAATATTGCCGCGCTTCAGGATCAATTGGTGGACTATATCAATACCGAACTTGCGTATTTAATTTCTGATATTACCGAATCAAAGCCCACCACGGCGTTTCAACGTGTGTTGCAACGCGCGGCGATCCATGTGCAATCCTCAGGTCGGGAAGAAATCAGCGGTGCCAATGTGATTATCGCCCTGTTTTCTGAACGCGAAAGCTATGCCGTTCATTTCCTGCAAGAACAAGATATGACACGTTTTGATGCCATCAATTTTATATCCCATGGGATTTTAAAAGACAATAATCTGGGGCATGAAGACGATGAGGATTTATTAGATGAAGATGATGATTTTGACTCGGATAAAAGCCCCTTAGAAGAGTTTTGTCGCAACCTCAATGAAAAAGCAGGCAGTGGAAAAATTGATCCCTTAATCGGTCGTGAAAAAGAGGTCGATCGGACTATCCAAGTTTTATGCCGCCGTCAGAAAAATAATCCGCTTTATGTTGGTGAACCGGGTGTGGGTAAGACTGCGATTGCGGAGGGGTTAGCATGGAAAATTGTCCACGCCCAAGTGCCTGAAATCCTATCCAATGCCGTGATTTATTCTTTGGATTTAGGGACACTCATGGCAGGCAGCCGTTATCGCGGTGATTTTGAAGAGCGTTTAAAAAATGTCATCCGCCATATTAAATCCCAACCCAATGCGATTTTATTTATTGATGAAATTCATATGATTGTTGGCGCAGGGGCAACCAATGGCGGATCAATGGATGCGTCCAATCTATTAAAACCTGCTTTATCAAACGGTGAAATACGCTGTATTGGCGCAACGACCTATAAAGAATTTCGCAATCATTTTGAAAAAGACCGCGCCCTTGTGCGGCGTTTTCAAAAAATTGATGTGGCTGAACCTTCGCCTGAGGATGCGTTGGCGATTCTAAAGGGTTTGAAGTCTGCCTATGAATCTTATCATAAAGTCAAATATACAGCAGGCGCATTAAAAGCAGCCGTGGATTTATCCGTACGCTATCTCACGGATCGCCGCTTGCCTGATAAAGCCATTGATTTAATTGATGAAGTTGGGGCGGCGCAAATGTTGTTGCCGGAGGCAAAGCGCAAAAAAACCATTACAAATAAGGATATTGAGGATGTGGTGGCGATCATTGCGCGGATTCCTGCGCGTTCTGTGTCCCAAGATGACCGCACGCAATTAAAATCATTGGATCAAGATTTGCGCCGCATGGTTTTTGACCAAGAGGATGCAATTGACGCCGTGGTCAGTGCCATCAAATTATCCCGCGCGGGATTGCGTGACCGTGAAAAACCTGTTGGATCATACTTATTTTCAGGCCCCACAGGGGTTGGAAAAACCGAAGTCGCGCGGCAATTAGCATCCACATTGGCAATTCCTTTAAAACGATTTGATATGTCGGAATATAAAGAAAGCCATTCCATTGCGCGTTTGATTGGATCCCCCCCCGGCTATGTTGGTTTTGACCAAGGTGGGTTATTGACCGATGCCGTTGAACAAAATCCGCACTGCGTATTATTATTGGATGAAATTGAAAAAGCCCATCCCGATATTTATGCCCTGTTATTACAGGTGATGGATTACGGCAAAATGACTGATAATAATGGAAAAACCATTGATTTTCGCAATGTGATTCTGATCATGACCACCAATGCCGGCATCCAGCAATTGGATAAAAGCCCCATTGGCTTTGGCATGTCAGGGCGTGACATCACTGCGCCCTTTGATGATCGTGACCTCAAAAAACATTTCACCCCTGAATTCCGCAATCGTTTGGATGCGATTATCCCATTCAAGCCCCTTACGCTAAACACTATCAAAAAAATCGTTGAAAAATCGGTGATGCAGCTGGAGGCGCAATTGCAAGACCGCGATGTGACTTTATCGCTATCCGATAGCGCCAAAGATTACTTAGCCGCCACAGCTTATGACCCCATCATGGGGGCACGTCCGTTGGCGCGATTGATCCAAGATAAAATCAAAAAACCCTTGGCAGAAGAATTGCTGTTCGGCAAATTGGCAAAGGGTGGTCATGTCGATATTGACATGAAAGAGGGGGCATTGATTTTTATCTATCCCAAAAAACGTGATGCGTTATCCAAAAATTTAGATACTAAACCAGTAAAAGAGCAGGTATAGAGTTGGGGACACTGACAGTATTAACATTGCGATTAATTTGGTGAATATTGCCCGTTTGTGTATCAAAATCATGCATGAATTGGCTGAGCAGCGTTCTGGAAGGGAGGCTGTGTCCATTAAAATAACAATCCAACGTTGCTGTGCCTGTTTCAGGCCATGTATGGATAGTTAAAAACCCACCATATTGCCCTTGGGCTGTTTTAAGATTCATGATTCCTGATAGCCCATATTCACCGCCAAAAGGTTTAAAATGTGTATGTTCTTGATCAACTTGACAGCCATTTTTATGAGCAACGCTGGTGAATATCTCAGAAATTTTCTTAAGATCACTGGATTTTAGGTGATGAGCATTTTTTAAATCAACCAAATATTGCCGTGCAGATTCTTGGTGTTGATGTTTTTGTTCTTGTATTCTCAAGCGTTCATTTTCGATTTTGCTTTGATTCGAGTCTAAAACCCCACGCAAAGCATAGCCCTCAAATCCATCAACAATTCCAAACTGCTTTTTGATAAAAGGCAAAGCCGCCGCAGGGTCAGTGGCGGAACATGTGTAAATATCCGCCAAGATTTTATCATCATAGGTTTTTTGAATAACAATATGCGATTCTGATAACACCGCACAGACGATAATATTATTTTGATGGGCTCGTTCTTCATCTGTGTAAATGATCGGACTCATGCTTTGTATAATCGTTGCATCGGCTTGCGTGACAGCGTCTTGCAAAATCAATTGCATGGCATCAGCATTTGTATTTCGGGTAGGGTAACCCTCCATCCAAACATGTTTGCCTGCACATTCTGTGTCATTAAAACTGACAGGTTCATAAACATAAGATGTCATCTCTTTATCTCTCCTTCTTCAAATCAATCACAATATAATCATTATAGCCATTAAAATCACTGCGCATCGAATAGCTGTATGCGCCTAAACTTTGGATGTTGATCCAATCCTCATCATAAATGTTGCAGGGCAGCAAAAATGGCCCTTGCATTTGATCGTCGGAATCACAGGTGGGGCCAAAAAAGCGATAAGGTTTCAGATTATTTGATACATCATCGCGCAGGCTGTGGGCGGATACATAGTAATTAAACCCAATCCAATCGGATGCATCATAGAGGCCGCCAAATACACCATCATTCACATACAGCGCATCACCGCGTTTTTGAATGACTTGAATCAATAATGACCCACAATCCGCCACCATCGCGCGGCCGGGTTCTGACCATATTTCATGGTTTTCAAATCCATGTTCAGTGATTGCGCCTTTGATCGCTGCAAAATATTCTTCTAATGGCTTTGTATCCATATCGGGGTAACGGGCAGGGAAGCCGCCGCCAATATCCAAAACATCAATTTGATCGCGAAATTCGGCAATTTGTGCAATCGCACTTTCCCATGCACTGACATCCATCGCTTGAGATCCCACATGAAATGCAAGACCGACTTTGTGGGCTTTTTCTTTGCAAGCCTTTAGCAAGGGTTCTAACGCATGCATTTCCACGCCAAATTTGCCTTTTAAGGGCAGGGCGGAATGATGGTTATGGGTAAGAGTAAAACGGATCACAAGCGTTAAATCATTGGCATTATCGGTGGCCGCCATGATTTTTTCAAGCTCTGCGAGGCTATCCAATGCAAAAACCCGTACCCCATAATTGTAATATGCGGCCTTGATTGTCTGAAAAGATTTGACAGGATGCATAAAATACAACCCAGCATCCGCAGGTAAATATTGACGGATCAGGGCGGCTTCCGTCAAAGACGCCACATCAAATTCTGTAATGCCTGCATCATACAGATTTTTTAAAATAAACGGATGTGGATTACATTTCACTGCGTATAAAGTCCGATTCCAACAGCCCGTTTGAAACAAAGCAGCGCGCTGTTTCAAAACATCAGCTTGGTAAAAATACACAGGGATAGAGGGACGGTGAAGGCGTACAAAATCATCAATGCTGCCGATAAACGGATAAGCATAATGGCGATCAATAGCGGACAAAGCTGTGCCGCACAAAGAGGACAAATCAGGAATCATTCCAGCAAACCCAAATCAAAACCAAAGGGAGCACTACAGGAAAAACCTGCTCACCCCTTCATCAGTTACAAAAAAAAGTTCGCGTCGTTACATAACCTGATTTATTTTTTTATCAATCGTCAAGTGGCCATAGGCACGTGCGCATCATTGGTATAAGATTTTTCAAAGCGTAATGCAAGAATTAATTTTATCTTTTATATCATCCCACACGATTTGCAGTGTTTCGGCGTTTTTTTCTTTTAAAACAGGGATGCGCCCTAAAATAGGGACATTCGCATAATGGGCGATAATATCCATACTATCTTCGACCGCCTCACCAATAAATAAAATTCCTGCTATGTTTAAATGCTTTTCCTTCATTGCGGTGATGGATAATAAGGTATGATTGATTGTTCCCAAAGCGGTGCGCGCGCATAAAATAACAGGTAAATTCCATTGTTGGAAAAGGTCAATATATAAGGTTTCAGGATTTAACGGAACACAGAGCCCGCCCGCGCCCTCAATAATTAAGGGGCGATCCGTATCAGGAATTTCAATTTTTGTGGGGTCAATAACAATCCCATCTAAAAACGCGGCGCGATGTGGGGAGAGGGGGGCATTTAACCGATAGGTTTCGGGGAAAAAATGATTTTCTGCCAAGCCTGTCATGCGTTTGACGGCTTGGGTATCTGTTTCTTCTTCCAATCCTGATTGCACAGGCTTCCAATAACAGCCATTCAGGCCTAAGGTCAAAACGGCACTGGCCACTGTTTTACCAATGCCTGTATCCGTTCCCGTGATAACAATTTTATGAGGCATATTTTCAGGCTTCAGCAATTACAATAATTTCTTAATATCATCAATCGCCTGTTGCGCGCCGCTGGGGTTTGATCCGCCTGCTTGGGCGAAATCAGGACGACCGCCGCCACCTTGACCACCAATGGCGGGCACAGCCTTTGCAATCAAATCCACCGCATTATATTGTGCCGTGAGATCGGTATCGACACTGATCAATAGCCCGACCTTATCCTCATTGATGCTCACCAGCGCAATTACCGCGCCTTTGTATTTCACCTTTAATTGATCCGCAATACCGCGTAAATTTTTGGTGGGGACGTTATCTAAGATTTTGCCAATAAAGGGCGTTGCGCCAATCATTTGCACTTCATCTGTATTATCCGCACCCTTACCACCCACAGCGATTTGCGTTTGCAGCTGGGATATTTTTTGCTCAAGAGCTTTTTTATCTTGTAAAATGGATTCCAAACGTTGGGGGAGTTTATCAACGGGAATGGTTAATATATCCGCGCTTTGTTGCAATAAATCAGATCGCGAATCTAACCATGCGAATGCGCCCTGACCTGTGACGGCCTCAATCCGTTTGATCCCACCTGCCACGGTGGATATGGATGTAATTTTAAATAATCCAATATCGCCCGTGCGCTGCACATGGGTGCCGCCGCATAATTCAATGGAATAATTGCCTTGATTATCGCCAAAACCCATGCTGACCACGCGGACTTCATCGCCATATTTTTCACCAAATAACGCCATCGCCCCTGCATCACGCGCCGCATCGGGGGACATGATTTTGGTATTGACCGCGCTGTTTTGGCGAATATGGGCGTTGATACTGGATTCGATTTCTGCAATGTCTTCCTTCGTGATCGCATCATTATGGCTAAAATCAAAACGCAAACGGTCTTTGTCCACCAATGATCCTTTTTGTGTGACATGTGTTCCCAATTTTGCGCGGAGTGCCGCATGCAATAAATGCGTGGCAGAGTGATTCGCCCGAATTGCCAAACGCTCAGGCGTATCAATTTCCATGATCAAAGTTTGACCCACTGTGATTTCACCTTTTTGGACATCACCAATATGCACATGCAGCGCGCCCAGCTGTTTTTGGGTGCTGTTGATGCGAACAGATACGGGATGGCTTGCCCCTGTGCTTTCAGTTAAATAGCCTGTATCACCAATCTGCCCCCCTGATTCGGCGTAAAAGGGCGTTTGGTTGGTCAGAATTTGCACCAACTCACCGGCTTTTGCGCTTTGCACGTTTTGACCGTCTTTAATGATCGCTAAGATTTTCCCTTGTCCTTTATCGGCATTATAGCCTAAAAATTCGCTTGCCCCGAATTGATCTTTGAGGTCAAACCAGATTTTCTGTGATCCTGCATCACCTGATCCCACCCAGCTTTTACGCGCAAGAGCTTTTTGGGCTTCCATCGCGGCTTGGAATCCTGCCACATCCACGGCACGTTTTTGGGACTTCAACACATCTTGGGTTAAATCCAAGGGGAAGCCGTAGGTATCGAATAGTTTAAAGGCAACGTCACCTGCTAAGGCTTCATTTGATCCTAATTTACTGGTTTCATCCTCCAGCAACTTCAACCCTCTATCCAGCGTATTGCGGAAACGCGTTTCTTCGGATTCTAGGGTCTGTTTAATAAAGGATTCTTGCTCCTTAAGCTCAGGATAATGATCGCCCATTTGCGTGACCAATGCAGGCACTAATTTATGCATCATTGGATCATGCACGCCCATCATATGCACATGGCGCATGGCGCGGCGCATAATACGGCGCAACACATAACCGCGCCCTTCGTTTGATGGCATAATGCCGCCTGAAATCATAAAAGATGCCGCGCGTAAATGATCGGCAATCACGCGGTGCGATGTTTTAAACGCGCCATCAGGATCAATATTGCTGGCATCCGCCGAGGCCATAATAATGGCACGCATCAGATCAATATCGAAATTATCATTCTTACCTTGCATGACGGTACTTAAACGCTCTAAGCCCGTGCCTGTGTCAATCGATGGCTTGGGCAGGGGTAAGAGCGTATCAGGCCCTGTTTGCTCATATTGCATGAACACCAGATTCCAGATCTCCATAAATCGATCGCCGTCCTCATCCGCACTGCCGGGGGGGCCTCCGAACACAGTATCGCCATGATCATAAAATATTTCCGAGCAAGGGCCACAAGGCCCCGTATCGCCCATGCGCCAAAAATTATCATCGGTGGCAATACGGATAATTTTATCATCAGGTAACCCTGCAATTTTCTTCCATAAATTGGCGGCTTCGTGATCATCTGCGTACACTGTGACCAATAATTTTTCTTTCGGCAGGGCGAAATCTTGGGTTAATAGACGCCATGCCATATCAATGGCATCTTCTTTGAAATAATCACCAAATGAAAAATTGCCCAACATTTCAAAGAATGTATGGTGCCGCGCGGTGAACCCGACATTTTCCAAATCATTATGCTTACCGCCCGCGCGCAAACATTTTTGTGAACTTGCCGCGCGTGTATAGGGGCGCGTTTCCAGCCCCGTAAACACATTTTTAAACGGCACCATCCCCGCCACGCTGAACATCACGCTGGGGTCATTATCCGGCACAATCGGGGCGGAGGGCTGCACGGAATGCCCGTGCCGTTCAAAGAAATCTAAAAAAGTGCTGCGCACTTGGGAAACGCTTTTGAAACTCATTGTAAATCATCATCATTGTTATGGATTGAAATATTTTAAAAAGCATATAACAGCTGAAAGGCTTTGGGAAGAGGGGATTTGCCAATCATTTCTTTTTCATTATAATAAGCAAAAATTCTAAAGGATAGAATCATGTTTACAGGCATTATCGACCATAAATTCCCCGTCACCCACACACAGGATTTTGACCATAGCCGTAAAATCACACTGGGGTTAAACGAGGCTTTGTGTAAAGATTTAGAAATTGGCGCAAGTGTTGCGGTCAATGGCGTGTGTTTAACGGCTGTTCAGATTGAGGGCGTTTGTGTAACCTTTGATGTGATCAAAAGCACGTTGTTTAAAACCAATATCGGGACATTAAAAACGGGGGATTTGGTCAATATCGAACGTAGCCTGAAATGGGGCAGTGAGGTCGGCGGGCATGAGGTTTCAGGCCATGTGGACACAACAGGCACGCTGATTTCTGCCGCAGAATATGACCAAAGCCTGACCTGTCAATTTCAACTCTCCCCCGAATGGTCAAAATATATCTTCCCCCAAGGTTTTGTCTGCATCAACGGCGCCAGCCTGACCATTAGCAATGTGGATAAAGACAATCACGCCTTTGGCGTCTGGCTGATCCCTGAAACCTTGGCACGCACCAATTTATCCAATTTAAAAATCGGTGATAAGGTCAACATCGAAATCCACAAAACCACACAAATGGTGGTCGATACGATTGAGCGCGTCACCGAAAGACTCCTCCTATCCCTCATCGAAAAACAACAAATGGATGGCACCGCATTGCAGGATTTGATTAAGCAGATTGGGGGGTAGATTGGGTTATTTGTACAGGCGTATTTAATTCCGTATCCAAAATCGCCCCTTCCCAAGAAAAATTAAATAATCTTCGTAAGGCTTTTGTGACGGTTGGGTTTTCAACGACTGTCACCACCACATCATTTTCAAAGAACTCTACAAATCCTGATTTATCGCCGTATAAATAGATTGAAATATCAAAAAATTCTGCCTCAGGGACACGGCGATAGATGCAATAGTCTTCTGATGCTGGGTTCGTATCATTTTCGTTGATTAAGACACGCATTTTTAAAGGATGTAAACTTAATATACGCTGTACATGGGTATCTAAATAATCCGATAACCAATAGTCATAAATGGCTTCATCCGTGCTTGTGACACAAATATCAGGGTTTTCATGAGTTGAGGCAACATAGTAAACATCGTCAAAAAAACGCCTAAAATCATCCTGTCCCCGATAAATGATAACGCGATTTTGTAAAGGGCGCACCCCGCCGTCAACGGTAATCTCAACCCCTGCTAGCTCGAAAATTTTGATGATATTGCTTAAAACCGTCAATGATCCTTTAGACCTGCCTGTTTCAATCGCCGAAATCATGGTTGTCCCTACCCCCACTTGGGCAGCAAGATGGGCGACCGTCCAGTCCAATAAACCGCGTGCAGCACGAATTTGATTCGGGGTGATAAACATATTTTTATATAATTTTCTCTTTAAACCATGGTTTTTCGTAAGATAACCATTTGAATTGAATGCCCCTTAGCATCATAAGTACTCTGCGAATCGATGCTGTATCCGCATTTTTGATAAAAATGCACCGCGGATAATGTGGAATGAATATAGGAAGTATCTGTCATTAAACAATTCTCCAGCCTTTTTAACAAATTTCTACCGATATTATGACGTGTATAATCTGGATCAACAAATAAATGTGTAATTCTTTGTGAGGTTGTTAGCCCAAAACCCACAATTTTTTTATCCTCTTCTAAACACGCAACGAAACATTGCCCTTTTTTTAGGGCATCTTTTAAATTATCTGGGGCGCATTTTAACCAAGCATCTATGGCATCTTGCTGATAATCCGCGGCACATAAATGGGCAATGGATCGAGCTTGCAGCAAAGCTATACAATCTTGGTCGTATATTTCTGCGTTTCTGATTAAGACAGGCGTCATAATTTCCCCATTACATGAACCGAAGTGATGTTTTGATTCGGTGTAATAAACATGATTCTATTTATAATTCAAAATTTCTTCCCTGTCTTGGCTATTTCCAATGACTGATTATATATAATACTAATATATATTTGACGTATTTTTCAAGAAAAAATGATAAAATTCCATTCTAATTGCAAAAAATATTTGACACGCTTTTATCTGTAACATAAATTGTAATTATATTGTAATTTATGCAATATACAAATGTTTAACTTTTTATGTGGGAATAAAAATATGACACAACAACGAAAAGCGCAATTCGCCATTTTTGATCGTGAATTGGGGGCGCGGATTCGATATTTTCGGAAACTGCGCAAATTAACACAATCTGAATTGGCAACCTGTATTGGGATCAGCTATCAGCAAATCCAAAAATACGAAAAAGGTCATT
>JBIICI010000038.1:0-4962 GCA_044238935.1 Gemmobacter sp. | reverse complement strand
GGTCATAATTCATGGGTAGGAAACGCTCAGGGATCTCCCATATAATCAGTTTCGGCGTGGCGTTTTTGAATTGATCGCTTTCTAAATAATTTTTCATAGGGGTAAAGGGGCCTTTGCCTTCTTCTGCGGCGTTTAAAAGATCACTTTGTAAGGCTTCTTTTAAATAGCCTGAAAAATTCCATAAATTATTGGCGCTGTAACTTGTGCCTACCAATGTGACGGGTAATGATGACTCGCCAAATAAATCAATATCTTTGGATTGCGTGCCAATTGAAATCGTCTTCATAATTTCCAACGTGTCTAAAGCCGGTTTTTGATTGGCTAAAACAGGGAGTAAGGGGACATAACGTAACAAATCCCCTTCATGAGATTGCTGTTTTGTGGGTTTTGTTTCAAAATACTGATCCCCTGTTTTAAATGTTTGGCTTTGTTGGGCGACAGTATTTGCAATTTCCTGCGCCGCACGGCGCGCGCCATAGGGTGTCCAGTGTGTGTCGGTTTTTAAAAAACTATCATGCTGTGCTTTTGATAAGGCTGTGCGCAGATCAATAACCTGAATACCTGCTTTTTGAATATTTTGTAGGGTCGTATCATAACGATCTTTAAAATAATCGGGAATATAGTATGGCGCAAGTTTATCATCATAAATTCGAGATTTTGAGGGCACCAATGCAATGAATAAATCAATATTTTTAGCCTTTAATGTTGCCTGAACATCGGCCATAAACTGCAAATTCTCAGATGTTTTGTCTTTGGCATGGGGGATATAATCAAATTCCTCAGAGGTAAATAAAAATCCATCTTTACCAATCACCACACCATCTTTGCCGTGATGGAATAGGAAATAAGACAGAGTTCCCCAGAAATCGACGGAAAAATCACGGGTTAGAATCGATTTGTCAAATTCTTTTTCATACAGTGATGCCCATTTCCCTTGCAGAATTTGCGTAACGCCCTGCACGGCTAGCTTATCACGTGATTCATAAATGGCCTGTACCGATAGGCAAAAGCCAATCACCACAAAAGCCAGCATAAAAAGGGCGGAAATTTTATTTTTCAATACGTCAATCATAAGGAATCTTTATAAAATAATCTTTGAATTCAGCATCATTCATAATCAACGCGCACAAAAATTGCAAATTTTATTTGCAATTTCCCTATTGTTTGGGCTAAGAATAGGGTGAAATTAAGAACAAATTTGATATTGTGAAAGAGAGTAGATAATGAAAATCAGTGTTTTTGGAATTGGATATGTGGGTGCTGTAACATCAGCGTGTTTGGCGGATACAGGGCATCATGTTGTTGCTGTGGATATGGAGCCTGTTAAGGTGAAATGTATCCTTGAAGGACGTTCCCCCATTATCGAAAAAGATTTGGATACAACAATCGCCAAGGCTGTTGCCAATGGGTCATTGACCGCCACAGGCAATTGTGAAGAAGCCGTCTTGGCAACAGATATGTCGTTGATTTGTGTGGGTACGCCTAGCAATAAAGACGGATCCTTGAAATTGGATTATGTTGCTGATGTCTGTGAGCAAATCGGTAAGGCGATTGCCAAAAAAGGTACATACCATGTGGTCGTTGTGCGCTCCACTGTTGTTCCCGGAACTTGCATGAATTTTGCCTTGCCGATCTTGGAAAAAGCGTCAGGCTTAAAAGGCGGCAAAGATTTTGGTTTCGGCAATAACCCTGAGTTTTTGCGCGAAAGCACTGCGATCTTTGATTATTACAATCCTCCCAAAATCGTGGTTGGCGCGTTGGATGACAAAACCGCTACCGCGATCATGAGCCTATATGACGGCATCGAAGCGCCCCGCATTGTTTGTGATGTTCCCGTGGGCGAAGGTGTGAAATATGTGGATAATGCATGGCACGCCATGAAAGTTGGCTTTGCCAACGAAGTTGGGAATATTTTGAAAGAACATGATATTGATAGCCATAAGGTCATGAATATCTTCTTCCAAGATGTGAAGTTAAATATTTCAAAAGCCTATTTGCTTCCCGGTTTTGCCTTTGGCGGGTCTTGCCTACCAAAAGATGTCCGTGCGATCCGCGCCAGTGCTAAAACAAAAAATCTGAACACACCAATTTTTGATGCGTTGTTAAATGCCAATGATGAACAAGTCATGCGCGCCTTTAATATGATCAAACAATCAGGCAAAACAAAAATTGCCATGATGGGGTTAAGTTTCAAAGCCGGTACAGATGATTTACGCGAAAGCCCCTTGGTCACATTGGCGGATAAATTATTGGATGCTGGTTATGATTTAAAAATCTATGACCCCAATGTATTCGAGGCCTCCACAATGGACGGTGCAAACCAGAAATATATCGTGGAAGGGATTCCTCATATCCATAAATGCTTGGTTGAAAATGCTGACCAAGTCACAGGCTGGGCGGATATTTTCGTGATTGGAAACGGCAACGAAGATTTCGCAACCATTCTAAACAGTGCCAATGACAATGCTGCAATTCTTGACCTTGTGCGCTTGAAAGATAAGAGCCTAGAGGAAAAAGAGAATTACTCAGGCATTTGCTGGTAAAAATTCTTATCCTTACTATTTTTAGCGTCATCCCGTGCTTGACACGGGATCTCGTTTTTTAAAAGTCATTACCCCAAAAGATGCCGCCTCAAGCACGGCACGATGTAACAGGGATAAAGGCTGTTTTACAAATGCATCAAATGATGTATGTTTTATGTTCATATTTGATTGATTTTAATAGGCTTTGTTTATGTCATCCTTATCCTCAAATGCTTTCACGCAATTTCTCCCCAAAGGTTGGGGGCAGTTTTCTGTTTATACGATTGTCTTGCTTACGGCGATTTCTGCCCTCCCATATGATGTTTTAGATCCTGATTCAGGGCAATTCCTCTTCGTTCTTGGGTTTTTGGCGGTGTGGCGATATGGTTGGGGATTGGTGCATTATGTGCGCTCTGCGTTTTATCGTTGGTATGTTTTCCCTAAATGGCGCAAAACGATGCAGGCAAATTTACAAAACTTGCTCCCGTCGCATCTGTATTTATTGGTGACAAGTTTTAGAATTGATACAGAAACCACAATCAAGGTTTTTCAATCCATTATTGATGAGGCCATTGAATGTGGTATTCCCACCACCATTGTGGCCTCCATCGTGGAATTGGGCGATGAATTTTTAATGAAAGAAATGTTCCGCGCTGCCAATCCGCCTGCACATATTGCCTTAGATATTGTGCGTATTCCGGGAACAGGCAAGCGTGATGGTCTGGCGCAAGCCTTCCGCGCTATATCGCGCCTGATGCCGCCTGAGGATTCGATTGTTGCCGTGATTGATGGCGATTCCGTGCTGGAGGAGGGGTTGGTTTTGAAAACCGTGCCTCTATTTAAACAATTCCCCCGTTGTGGTGCGCTGACTACGGATGAAGAATGCCGTGCCCGTGCGACAGAAATTTTTAAGCAATGGTATAATTTACGGTTCATACAACGTCATGTGTTGATGGGATCCATGGGCTTGGCGCGTAAGGTTTTGACTTTGACGGGGCGTATGTCAATGTTCCGTGCTGAAATCACCTGTGATCCTGAATTTATTGCGCGTATTGAAAATGATTCGATTGATCATTGGCGGTTGGGAAAATTTAAGTTTCTAACAGGTGATGATAAATCCAGCTGGTACCATGTCTTATCCAAGGGCTGGGATTTGATGTATGTGCCTGATACAAAAATCGTGACCTATGAAACGCCGCCGCACACGAATTTTTTCAAAGCAGGCGCGCAGCTGATGTTCCGTTGGTACGGCAATATGCTACGCACCAACGGGCGCGCGTTGGCGTTGGGGCCTGAAAAAATTGGGCTATTCACATGGTGGACAATTTTTGATCAACGCATTTCCATGTGGACGTCCCTTTCCACCCTGATCTTGGCATTCTTTCTGGTGTTAAAACATTCAATTTTATTTTTGCCCATTTATTTGACTTGGATTGCTTTTACGCGCTGGGTGATGTGTATGTTTTTAATGACCGCACGCTATGAATTTAGCTGGTATTATCCGTTTTTGCTGTACTATTCCCAAGTGTACGGTGCGTACATGAAGACCAAAGTGTTTTTCCGTTTAGATAAACAAAGCTGGACACGTCAAAAAACCAAACTCAATCGTGGCCTGACTGCAGGGCAGCAACAATGGGTGGATTTTACATCCAATGCTTTGCATATTGTGGCGATTATGGTTTTTGTGGCGATTTTAGGCGTGGTTTCAGGTACGTTTACCTTTCCCACAGGGGCAATCCATGCGTTATTTTAAAAACCTCTATGAAAACATATCTTTTGGCAATCTGCTGCGTTACTGTGATGCTCGAATCCGCACGTACTTGAATGTACGCTTGCGGTTCTGCGCTTCTCGTTCCTTGCATCTTATCCAAAATCTGCACTTTCATAGAGGTTTTTATGGTCTATTCCTACTGTGCCTTTTAAGTGCGTGCCACGCCAAACCGATTGTCAAGGCGCAATATCCCACAGGCTATGATCGCGGCATGATTGGCAATGATCGTGATATTTATCAAAAACCCGATGGTGTTTTAAAGGCGGTGGGATTAAGCAATTCAAGCTCTTTTTCAAAAATGTTGAATAACACCAACAAACCTGAACAAAAAACCTTTGGGGCGGTTAATCCGTTTTTATGGCAAGCCTCCCTAGAGACCATTTCTTTTGTGCCGATTAACAGTGCCGATGCCTTTGGTGGAACGATTTTAACCGATTGGTACATGCCTAAAGATCAAGCAGATACAAGGTTAAAGCTAAACGTCTTTATCCTAAGCCCTGAGCTAATCGCCAGCGGAGTGCAGGTGAAATTATTTAAGCAACAAAACATAAAGGGTGCGTGGGTGGATGTGCCCGCGGATATAGTTGCCCAAACTGCCCTAGAAAACGCAATTTTACGCCGCGCCCGCGCTTTGCGGGTTGCGGATCTCGAAAAATCACGCTAATTTAA
>JBIICI010000037.1:0-5251 GCA_044238935.1 Gemmobacter sp. | reverse complement strand
GGAGTTTTGGCAATATGTCCTCCGGAATATCCGCGGCAGGGGCATTATTGAGGATGATCGCACATCCTTTGTCAAAGGCTTGATTGACCAAAGCCCAATTTTCACTGTCTAAGACCTCGCGTTGTAAGAGAATAAAGGGGGCGCTCTCTAATAAATCTGTGGGGACATCTGTGGTTTTTAGGGCATAATTTGCACCGGCTGAAACGATAATTTGATTTTCGCCGCTGGTATCGCGGATAATAAAGGCCGTGCCGCTGGGGGTGTCGGTGCATTTTTTAACAAAATCAATATTGACGCCGTTATTGTATAAGGATTGAATGGCGGCGATCCCTGCATCCTGTGTGCCAACGGCGCCAATCATATAAACATTTGCCCCTGCAAACGCGGCTGAGAGGGCTTGGTTCGCGCCCTTGCCACCAAAATCTACGCTGTGTGAGGCGGTGATTAAGGTTTCCCCAGCTTGTGGGAAATTGGGCAACGTCACGCCTAAATCAATATTGATAGAGCCAAAGACCAGAATTTTATGTGATCCATTTTTATTTGAAGGCAGCGTCATTTTTCTCTTTATCCCATCTTGAAACAGATATATCGTATTTTCCTATGAATTACTTATCGCATTTTTCTGACAAAATCAATGATCTGCATCGTGAGGGGCGGTACCGCGTCTTTGCCGATATTGAACGCTTGCCTGATCAATTTCCACTTGCCCTGTATCACAATACGCAAAACGGCACAAAAAAGCCCGTTACCGTATGGTGCAGCAATGATTATTTGGGCATGGGGCAACACCCGATTGTGATTGATGCCATGAAACAAGCTGTTGAAACATATGGCGCAGGGGCAGGGGGGACGCGCAATATTTCAGGGAATTTAACCCTGCATAAAGATTTAGAAAATTTGGTTGCAATCTTGCATAATCATGAATCGGGGTTAGTGTTTTCATCATGTTATGTGGCAAATGAAGCCGCGATCAGCACGCTTTGTCGTTTACTGCCCCATTGTATTATTTTTTCCGATGAAATGAATCATGCATCCATGATTCATGGGATGCGATCAGGCAATGCTGAAAAACGGATTTTTCGTCATAATGATGTCGATCATTTAGAAAGCCTGTTGCAAGCCGCCCCCATGAATATTCCCAAAATTATTGCTTTTGAATCTGTCTATTCAATGGAAGGCGACATCGCCCCAATTGCTGATATAATTGCGCTGGCGCAAAAATATAATGCCATGACCTATTTGGATGAAGTGCACGCCGTGGGCATGTATGGCCATAATGGCGGTGGGGTGGCCGTTTCATTGGGGTTGGCAGATCAAATTGATCTTATCGCCGGCACGTTTGGAAAGGCCTATGGTGTTATGGGCGGTTATATTACAGGGCGTGCGGTGGTAATTGATGCGATCAGATCCTATGCCAGCGGCTTTATTTTTACGACATCACTGCCCCCTGTAATTTTGGCTGGGGCGATTGCCAGTATTCATCATCTAATGCACTCCGAAACCGAGCGCACAGCACAACGGCATAACGTTGCCTATTTCAAACAAAAATTAGATAAAGCAGGATTCGATTATTTAAAATCCAACAGCCATATCGTGCCCCTGATTGTCGGTGATGCGCGTTGTTGTAAGGCAATTACGGATTTATTATTGCATGATTACAGCATTTATGCGCAGCCGATTAATTACCCCACTGTGCCGCGTGGGACAGAGCGTTTACGCTTAACCGCCACTGCACGCCATACAAAGCCCCAAATCGATGCCTTTGTAAATGCCCTAACCGCCCTTTGGATGCGCACCCATGGGTTAAGAGAGGCCGTGGCTTGAGAGCTATCTTTTGAGGTATCCCCCACCGCCGTCATGCCGTGCCCCGACACGGCATCTCAGGCTTATAGGCGAGAGATGCCGGATCACGTCCGGCATGACGATTTTTTACAGATTAAAGGGAGGGTATTTTTATTTTATTAAGCCCCAGAGGATCAAAAAATTGCTGTACAGTTTGTTGCATTGATGGCGTTGCATGATGCGGAACTTGCTGTTTATGAGGTGGCGTCACATGTGTGGTATGTGATGTTTGTGCATGATGTTGTGGCTTTGCGGCATTTGGTTGGGGTGGAACATTTATTTTGATAGAAGGATTTTTGACAGTGGGGGATTCTGTGTGGGGGTCTGGTTTTCCATTAGCGGCCTTATAAATTGTTTGTCCAACAGCTGAGAACGCTGCATTTGCAGTATCTCTTGCATGTTCGTCGAAAGCATAGGCGGCAACGGCGCCTGCCGCCATTCCGACCCAACGCCCTGCTACTGCTCCTGGTACTGCACCAGCTCCGACTCCAAAGATTGCGCCAACGCCTGCTCCTACGACTGTGCCAATATTGCCGCCCATGGCAGAGTAAGACATGAAACTTGTTACGCCAGCGGTTGTTCGCAGGATATTTCCTGTTGCCGTATTTTTTTGCGTTGCAGATGCCGCCATGCCGAGACCTGCTGTTAATAATCCTCCGCTGATAACTTTGGGGTTTATAAGTGATTTTCCAGCTCCTGCAACAATTTTCCCTATATCTTTTGCACCATACAAAGCTTTTGTTGTGTTACTGACGATATTAGGGGTGCTTGTTGGTAGCCGTAAAGACTTTGGGGTAATATTTTTAGAAAATTCTTCTGCTATTTCCTGTGCGGGTTTATTTAGATTATTGATATATCCTTGAGGAGAAAATGCTGCACTTGTTTTTAACCCAGCATTCCAGTTGTTTTTTAAGGAGGTACTGAAGGCTTTTGGGTCAATTAAAGGTTTGGGTTCAAAAAATTCAAAGGTTTTTTTAATTGCATCCTTTCCCTTAAATTCAGGTGTTATTTTTAGGCTTTCTTTCCCCATATTGATCCAAGGAGAAAGCCCTCGTGTTATAGGGTTTAATGTATTCACTCCATGCACTAATCCATCCCATGCTAAACCAGATCCGCCGCGCAGAACTCCTGCGCCCAGACTAACCCCCAAGACCCCTGCACCTCCAATGGCAGCTTGAATTCCTAGCTGGTTTAGACTTTGGGGTTGCCCAAATAAAGCTGTTTTGATAGCCGTAATATACGGATCAGGTTTTGGAGTTGAGGTGTTTTGGTTATCTTTTTTGTCCTCCACCTTCTTATCAGCACTATTCTCTGTCGGTGCAGAGACTTCTGTGGGAGGATTCTCTCCCCCTAGCCCTGCTTCTGGAATGCCATCATTCTCACCGATGCTGTTATCTATTGGGGTGGGCTCAGCGGGGGGCTCTTCGTTATAATTATCTTCTGATAGGGTTGGATAATTGGTTTGCGGTTGTTCCACGGGAGCTGGTTCATTGAAACGCCTATCGGTATCTTCTTTTGCCTCGGGACTGCTTAAGTATTCTTCTTGCGGCTCTTCGGTTTGAACATTTGGGAGCGCCTCATTTAGGGGTGGGTTGTCACCATTATTACCAAAACCTACTAGGTCATTCTGATCTGCATACGCAATTTGCGTATTTTCTGGTTGCGTATTTTCTGGGGGCATCGTCCCGCGTAATGTGAAGACCGCGTTGCCCTCTTCATTCACGGGCTGTTGTTGTTGATCAATAATAAGATTTTGCTCCGTCGGTGTGGGGTATGGTGCGTTGGCAAAATCTTCGGGGGGTGGGGTCATAAATGGCATTTGGTTTTTCCCTGTTTGTCGATCTACATTTTCTGATTATATCATATTTTTATGAAAATATTATTAAAAATTATTCATAGTCATTATAAAATCGATCCATGCAACAACACCTGCCTGACACGGGATCTCAGGCTTATAGGCGAGAGATGCCCATGATTGAGGGCGCGGAGAGGAAACGCTTCTGGTCTGCCTTTGTTTATCTGTTTTTTGATAAAATGGCGATCCCAGCAGGGGTCGAACCTGCAACCTACTGCTTAGAAGGCAGTTGCTCTATCCATTGAGCTATGGGACCTTATGGTGTTTTACGCCGTTTTGACCGATAATTTGCTTTTAAAATTATCGCCATAATTGCGTGGGGTTATTTTACGCGTTTTTTCAGGGGTGATCTGTGTGATCAAGCCCTGTTTTTGGGCATAGTTTTTTGCGTCTTCTAATGTATCAAAATAAATTTTGACTTGGTGATCGGTGCTTTTTGCGCCATTCCAGCCCATCAACGGGTCAACAAAGCCTGTTTTTGTATCCGTCATTTCCAAAACCCATTGATTTGCCTTTGCACGACCCGATTGCATCGCGTTTTTGGCAGGCTTATAAATAAGAGCATAGGACATTATATCAATTCCAAATTCAGTTTTTTGACTTTTGTTTTAAGCATATTATTTTGAAACAAGAAGAATATGTATCAGCATGTTTCACAAAAATCAATTCCCAAAATAAGTTTATCATTTCATTATATAGTGGAAAACTTAAAAAAAGATGTTTTTAGCTTTTGAAATAGAGATGATTTTGCTGTAAAACGATAATATCGTATTTAAAATAATAAAAGAAAGAGATGTGCAATGTCGAGCTTAAACAAAGTCACCTTAATTGGGAATTTAGGAAAAGATCCTGAAATCAAAATGATGCAATCAGGCGATAAATTGTGTAATTTGACCATTGCGACATCTGAGCGCTGGAAAGATAAGAATGGAGAGCGTCAAGAACGCACCGAATGGCATCGTGTTGTCATTTTTAACAAAGGTATTGTCGGCGTTGCGGAGCAATATTTGCGCAAAGGATCAAAAATTTATTTAGAAGGTCAATTGGAAACCCGTAAATGGGAAGACCAACAAGGTCAAGAACGCTATTCAACCGAAGTCGTTTTACGCCCGTATAAAGGGGAATTGGTGATGTTGGATGGTCGCAATGGTGATTCTGCTGCTCCAATGGGTGGTGGCGGCTATTTTGCCCCCAGCCCTGCGGCGGCGGGGGGGTATAATGCCGCCCCTGCGGCAATGGCGCCGATGCCTATGGATGATTTTGATGATGACATCCCATTCTAAACAACGCGCCTTTGCGTGTGTAGGGATCATTTCTTATGATTTTTGACTTCATCTTTTTGGTGATTATTTTACTTTCAACGGGCATTGCTTTTTTCAGAGGCTTTGTCCGTGAAGTTCTAACAATTCTTGGTTTCGTGGGGGGCTTGGCGGCATCGTATATGCTGGGGCCTGTTGTCAAAGACTGGTTGTCTTCGCTTTTTGTGGGGAAGGGCGATACAAAGTTTTTCGATATTATCCCCTATGATCTGCTTGCGATGATTGGGGGGCATGC
>JBIICI010000025.1:0-23431 GCA_044238935.1 Gemmobacter sp. | reverse complement strand
CGTGCCATGGGCATGAAAACAGTTGGATTAAGTGGAAAAACAGGCGGCATTATGGATGCACATTGTGATTTACTTATTAAGATCCCAACATCTTACACTGCAGCAATCCAAGAAATGCATATCACATTCGGGCATTTATTTTGTGCGCTCCTAGAAAAAGAATTAGGGCTGGTATAATTCAGGTTTTTTGGGTGCTTTTTAGAAGAAAACATGATATAGTCCCTAAAATTTTATTACGGTAACATTTAAAAATGACAGAAAACAACGCAATCCATACAAAAGACTCTCTGGAAAAAATGACCTTTGAAACAGCGTTACAGGCATTAGATGATGTTGTCAAAAGACTGGAATCAGGAAAAGGATCATTAGAAGAGTCGATGCAAGACTATGAAAAAGGCATTTCATTAAAAAAATATTGTGAATCAATGTTACAGCACGCACGCTCACGCATTGAAAAAATTACGTTAAATGCAGATGGCACAGCCACTGCGCAAGACATACAACTTTCATAAGGAATTTTTAGATTATGGCTCCATCCCTACGCGATACCCCTCCTTCCTTAAACGAAGCTATGGAAGAAGTCGTTGATCTGGTCAACAGAACACTGACAAAATTATTACCAGAATCTGATCTGCCTGAGGCACGTTTAATGCAAGCCATGCGTTCAGGCGTTTTAAATGGCGGAAAGCGTTTGCGCCCTTTTTTGGTTATTCACAGCGCCCTGCAATTTAATGTTGATCTGAATTGCGCCCGTCGTGTTGCGGCGGCGATTGAGCTATTGCATTGCTATTCATTAATTCATGATGATTTACCCGCTATGGATAATGCGGATTTACGTCGTGGACAGCCGACAATTCACAAACAATATGATGATGCCACCGCGATTTTGGCAGGCGACGCCCTTTTGACGTTGGCGTTTGAGGTCTTATCTGACCCACAAACCCATTCTGATCCCCATGTCCGCTGTGAATTGGTAGGCGGATTGGCAAAAGCCACAGGATTCCAAGGCATGGTCGGCGGACAAATGCTGGATTTATTGGGCGAAACATCGGCATTTGATTTGAATACAATCAACCGCTTACAACGCATGAAAACAGGTCGTTTGATGGTTTTTGCCTGCGAAGCCGGCGCGATTTTAGGCAAGGCATCGCCACAAAAGCAACGCGCTTTATCCAGCTATGCCAATAATTTAGGACTCGCGTTCCAAGTCACCGATGACATTTTAGATGTCGAAGGCACAAGCGCAGAAACGGGCAAAGATACAGGCAAAGACAATGCTGCAAACAAAGCCACCTTTGTATCCACAATGGGTAAGGATGCCGCGCATCAGCATGCCCGCATGTTGATTGACCAAGCCATTACAAACCTCAAAGATTTTGACAGTCGCGCTGATTTATTAAGAGATTTAGCGTTATATGTTTTGAATCGTCGCGTTTGATCAAAGCGGGTCTATGACACAAAGCCCCTCCTCTTTTTTAGATAAGATTCAGATTCCAGATGATCTGAAAATGCTCAACAAACAGGATTTACCTGCTTTGTGCGCAGAAATTCGGGCGGATTTATTGGATATTGTCTCCAAAACGGGCGGGCATTTGGGGGCAGGATTGGGCGTGGTCGAATTAACTGTTGCCTTGCATTATGTGTTTAACACCCCCCATGATCGCCTGATTTGGGATGTTGGCCACCAAGCCTATCCCCATAAAATGCTTACAGGTAGACGTGAAAAAATGCATACAATTCGCCAAAATGGTGGATTAAGTGGTTTTACCAAACGTGCGGAAAGCCCCTATGATCCCTTTGGTGCAGGGCATAGCTCCACCTCTATTTCTGCTGCTTTGGGCATGGCATCGGCATTTTCCCTCAATCAGGAACAAGATCGTCACGTCATTGCGGTGATCGGGGATGGCTCAATGTCCGCTGGTATGGCGTATGAAGCCTTGAATAATGCAGGTGCATTAGGGCATCGTTTAATTGTAATTTTAAATGATAATGATATGTCTATTGATCGCCCCACAGGGGCTTTGAGTCAATATTTAGCGCGTATCGTATCGTCAAAATCCTATCATGCGCTGCGTGAACATGGAAAACCTGTTGTCAATCGTCTGCCTAAACCCTTGCGCAATTTTATTAAAAACACCGAAGAATCGGCTCGTTCGGTCTTGGGCGATGGGAGCTTTTTTGAGAATTTAGGGTTTTATTATATTGGATGTATTGATGGACATCACGTCACAGATTTAGTTTCCATTTTAGATAATGTCAAACAATCCTATAACGCCCCTGTTTTGATTCACATGAAAACACAAAAGGGCAAAGGCTATGACGCAGCAGAACAGGCTGATGATAAAATGCATGGCGTTACCGCCTTTGACGTTGAAACGGGCAAAGCCTTGAAAAAGAGTGCTGCACCGTTAAGTTTTAGTCATATTTTTGGTCATAGCCTTATCAAATTAGCAGAATCTGATTCTAAAATCGTTGCCATTACCGCGGCAATGCCCAGCGGAACAGGATTAATTGAATTTCAAAATCAATTTCCTGATCGCTGTTTTGATGTGGGCATCGCCGAACAACACGCCGTAACCTTTGCCGCAGGGCTTGCCTGTGAAGGTCATAAGCCCTTTGTTGCTATTTATTCAACATTTTTACAGCGCGCGTACGACCAAATTATTCATGATGTGGCTTTACAAAATCTGCCTGTACGTTTCGTTATTGATCGCGCGGGATTGGTGGGGGCGGATGGGCAAACGCATGCGGGGGCTTATGATATTGCTTATTTATCCTGTATTCCCAATATGGTTTTAATGGCGCCCAGCGACGAACAAGAGTTAACAGATATGGTTCAGTTTGCCAGCCAGCATGATTCATCCCCGATTGCTTTCCGATTTCCGCGCGGCAATGGGGCGTTGAATTGGCATGAATTTATGCCTGATTTTTCAAAGCAATGCCCGATTCAACTGGGCAAAGGGCGATTCATACAACAAGGCAACGAGATTGCCATTTTATCCTATGGCACAAGGCTGTACGCATGCCAACAAGCCTGTACGCTTTTTACGGAGAAAACAGGAATCCCTCTGACAATCGCCGATGCGCGCTTTGCAAAACCGCTTGATTTAGACCTGATTCAAAATCTAAGCCAAACGCACAAAGCCATTTTGACAATCGAAGAAGGCAGTATTGGTGGCTTTGGTAGTGCCGTTTTGCATGCCTTAAATGATCAAAATGCACTGTCTTCCCTTCATTTTTTACCTCTCTTCCTGCCTGATCAGTTCATTGATCATGGCAGTATGGAGGCTCAATATCAGCAAACAAAGATAGACGTACACAGTATCCTGCAGGCACTATTGACCCTTTATAAAAAGATAGCATAAACAATGAGCTTACAGCGTCCAGACATTATTATATTTGACATGGATGGAACAATTGTTCGTCATGTAAATCCCCGTATGTTAAATTTACTAGAACGCGTTGATGATAGCTTGCATTTTTTAGGGCGCATTTTACGATTCTTCAGATGGCGTGGACGCTGGAAAAAAATCGAAGAAAGCGCCTTAATTGACCTGAGGGAGAATAAGCCACGGCGATTACTAACCCATAAGGTTTTACACTCCCTTCGCCGTAAGCCTGTCGAAGAAATCGTTGAGCCCTGCCCAGGGATTGAAGCTGTTTTAATATATCTAAAAAGCCAAAATATTCGATGTGGTTTATTCAGTAATGGATTGGGCAAAGGGTATGGACACGATATTTTAGAAAAGTTCAATTTACTACAATTTTTTGATGCCACATTATTTCGCGAAGATGTTACGCACGCAAAACCAAGCGCCGAGCCTATTTTGCGTATTATTAACAAAGTTCAACCAAATTTAGGGGAAACGGACATTATTTGGTGTGTTGGTGATCGACACAAAGATGTCACCGCCTGCCTTGCGGCACAAAGCCACTTACAAAATTCTATTCAACCGCTATCTTATGGATTAAATGCTGCTGTTGCCCTGTTAAAAAAGGGGATTCATACAGATCATATTTTAATTTCTTATGAGGATATGCTTGAGAAATTACAAAATCTTATAAAAACAGGCAAGGCATTATAGAATACCTTGCCTGTTTTTATTTAAACTCTATTAAGCGCCCTGCTCTTCTTCTCTGATCTGTGCGGCAACACTGCATAATGCCGTTGCATTTACCACGCCGCGTGTTCGTGTAGAAGTTGTAACAATCGTACAGGCTTTGCGCGTTCCCAATAGAACAGGGCCAATCACAACGCCATCACCCAAAACTTTGAGCATATTCATCGCAATATTAGCTGAGGCAGAATTGGGGGTAATCAATAAATTTGCAGACCCTGTAAAACGTGGATTGGCAATTAAATCACGACGAATATCTTCGGACAACGCAGCATCGGCTTGCATTTCCCCGTCAATTTTCAAAGTGGGTTCACGTTTGATGATTTCTTGCAAAACATGGCGCATTTTGATCGCACTTTCATCATCATGCGTTCCAAAATTAGAATGGGATAAAAGCGCAATTTTTGGTGTCATTCCAAAATGACGCACCGCTTGCGCCGCCTTTAACGTCAATTCAACAATTTGATCACATGTTGGGTTTGGATTGACATGTGTATCACAAAAGAAATATGTCCCCTTATCCATGCTTAAAACCGTTAATGCCCCTGCTGTTTCATGCTCCGCACTTAATCCCACAACATCTAAAATTACTTTTTTATGATGTTCATAGCGCCCATCTGTGCCACATACTAACCCATCGGCATCGCCCTTATGCACCAATAATGCACCAATAACCGTATTATCGGTACGCACAATTGTTTTTGCATCCGCAAGCGTCACGCCCTTACGATCCATTAATTGATGGTATGTTTGCACATAATCACGGTAACGATCATCATTTTCAGGATCAACCAATTCAAAATCTTGGTCAATTTTCATACGCAAATGTAAGCGTTTTAGACGTGTTTCCACAACTTCGCGACGGCCGATTAAAATAGGTTTTGCCAAACCATCATCCACCGCCATTTGCGCGGCGCGTAAGATTTTTTCACTTTCGCCTTCGCAATAGGCAATACGTTTGACATTTTCTTTTGCGCGATCATAAATCGGGCGCATCACCATATGCGTACGGTATGTATAGCTTTTTAATTTTTCCTCATAGGCTTGCCAATCTGTAATCGGCCGCGTTGCCACACCATCATCCATGGCGGCTTTGGCAACCGCCTGAGGCAGATCAATTAATAGTCGATGATCAAATGGCTTTGGAATTAAATATTCAGGGCCAAAACGTAAGGCATCTGCGCCATATGTCGTCACCAAATCAGAAACGACCTCTTTTTGCGTTAAGGCCGCGAGCGCCTGTACGCATGCAATTTTCATGTTTTCCGTGATTTTTGTTGCCCCAACATCCAATGCACCGCGGAAAATATAGGGGAAACATAACACATTATTGACCTGATTAGGGAAATCAGAGCGGCCTGTACACACGATTGCATTTGGTTTTCCCTTACGCGCCTCATCAGGCATAATTTCAGGGGTTGGATTTGCCAAGGCCATAATCAAAGGCGCATCGGCCATTTTTGATACCATTTCTGCCGTGACCATGTTTGGTCCTGATAGCCCTAAAAACGCATCTGCATTTTCTAAAGCTTCCGCTAAAGTGCGTTCATTGCGTGTTGTGGCATAGGCTTCTTTTTCAGCACCCATATCATCTTCACGACCTTTATAAATCACGCCTTGGCGATCACAAACGATAATATTTTCTTTCTTTAACCCTGTATAAATCAGCATATTTAGGCACGCAATCGATGCCGCCCCTGCTCCATTTACCACTAAACGAATATCTTCAGCTTTGCGCTTAGCTAAAATCAGCCAGTTGCTAAAGGCTGCTGCCACAATGATTGCTGTTCCATGTTGATCATCATGGAACACGGGGATATTCATGCGTTCCCGCAAGCGACGCTCAATTTCAAAACATTCGGGCGCTTTGATGTCTTCTAAATTAATACCACCAAAAGAAGGCTCTAACATCGCAATCGCATCAACCAATTTATCAACATCGGTTTCATCTAGTTCTAAGTCAATAGAATCCACATTCGCAAATTTTTTAAAAAGAACAGATTTCCCTTCCATAACAGGCTTTGCTGCCAAGGCGCCAATTGCGCCTAATCCTAATACAGCTGTTCCATTGGTAATAACGGCAACCATATTGCCACGCACTGTGTAATCATAGGCTTTCAATGGATCCTTTGCAATTTCTTCGCAAGGATGTGCCACCCCCGGAGAATAGGCTAAAGATAATTCTTTGGCTGTCGTCAATGCCTTAGACGGGGTAATTGTATATTTCCCCGGTATAGGATATTGGTGGTATCTTAACGCATTTTCATAGAAAACTTCATCCGCAGTTTGATCAAGAGGGGGTGTTTTTATCATAGCATCCATACTTATTATTTTGAAGGTCAATAAATTTTGAAGGCTTATCTTAGACTTGTTTTTTACAAATAAACAAGGGATTCAATACGCTGCAGTGCGATATTATTCTATAAAACCATAGATTAAATATCTATGTATGATCTTTTATGATGTCATCCAGAATAACATCATGCTGATCATCCATTTTAGGCTCAGTTTCCTTATTTATGGAATCTTGAATATCCCTCGAATCAGAATCATCCTCTAAACTCAGTGATTGATTTACGGGCGTATAATTTTTTAAAAACAGCTGGAATTGTTTTAAAACAGAATTTGCAATGGCCTGTGGGTCGCGATGACAACCACCATGATTCCATTGAATAGAACATTGCCCCGTTGCAAAATGCATATCACCCACCCATTGTAACCGCGCAAATTGATCCGATGGTAAAACAGATTGTGATTTATCCCGCAAGGCAATTAACAAATTATCAGGCACTGTTATTAATAATTTTGTCAAACCGCGTTGATCGGCAATTGTTTTTTGAATGAGAGAGGCAATTTGATCAAAGGCCGCCACTTGGTTAAAATCAGGAAAAACAGTTTTAAACAGATGCTGTGCCAACACACAGACTTCTTTTTCAAAGACATCTTCGCGCTGAAATTCTTGATCCATCAGGCTTTGAATATGGGTTTGCATGATTTTGATCAAATCAATGATTTGTGCATTTTGGTTGGCCTGTTCGTTCAGGCGTCCTTTTTCAAGCCCTTGTTGATAGGCAGCATTGACGGCATCTTCTAATTCTTGCTCAGAAAAAGTGGGGGGCGGCGGCGGCAGCTCTTCTTCTGGCTCTTCGATTTTTTGAACATCAAATATATTTTGATCAAAAAAATACTTATCCCCACGAATAGGTCTCTTTTTTTCTATGATATTTTTGTCTTTTTGATTCATTCTGGTTCGTGCACCTAAGCCTAGAAAATAAGTTGACTTCATATTTATACTATAGATTACGGCTATCTAATCAATCCTTTTTATAGCCTTAGTCACGCAAGGTTTTCAGAGTTTATATAAATAAACCTACGGCGTCACTATAAACCGCATAGTGGCGCTATAATTTTTTTAAATAGGGACTCAAAACACCCTTGTTTTTTATTATACAGCTTAATCTCCCCCCCAGACTCCTCACTCATAATCTGCAATAAATGTGATTCATTTTGAATACCGTAATCATTGAACCACCCTTTGGTGAAATCATTTAATTTGGTTTTCTCATAGGTAACCGTTCCTTGAAACAAGTCTTTTAACCAAATGATTTTCCCTTGCTGATCCATCGGCATATCCTGTAGGATATTGTCTTTTGTAAAATATGCAAGTTCAGGTACAACCATCAATGTTTGCGCCCCTGCCTGTTCAAAAAGGGCAGATAGGCTTTGTTCATAAGGTAATGCCTCAGGCTTATCACCAAATATATGGGCACTGCCACAATGTTGAATATAAAAATAATCATTCCCCAATTTACCCAAATGATCCATGGCATGACGAACGATCACTTGATTGCGTAAATACATGCCGTCAGGGCATTGAGCATCCAGGTCTTTAGGCGAGTTTTCAAATTCAGCGATGGGTGGCGGAACACATATTATTTTATCGTCTTGATATTTTCTGCCTGTATCATTGGGGCGGAAAGGGATTTTTTTATCCGCTATAAAGGAAAGCGTATTTTTAAAAGATTGATTGGCACAGTCAAAAAAACGGTTTCTTTGGGAAACATCCAGAGATTTCTCTCCTTTTCTATCCGCCAAGAAAGCTTGATGATCTTGAGGGTAGTAATTCCACTCGTATTCAACCCCATAGCCGAATTTATAGTCTTCATCAGATAATTTCTGCATCACCAGCTGTCGTACCATACGATGTGTTGGGCAATGATGACTTTCCCCCATAAGCACAACAAGTGGCTTTTTAGCTTTTTTTGCATCTTCATGGGCTTGTTCGATTTTTTGAAAAGCCAAATTTGCCGCAGGGCGGATGTCTAAATTAAATTCCTGTGTTAAACTTTGCGCCATTGGTTTTATCCCTGTTTTTTTATCAATTATGGCGCCATGTTACATAAATTTACCATAAATTTCAAGAAAATTTGAAAAATTTATAAAGCATTATAGCGTATTTTAGCTTCCTAAGTTCCCCCAACGTTTATGAATCTACAACCAATGATCAGGGCGATTTTTAATCCATCCTTCAATGACCGTATGTATTCGACAAAGGATTTCTCTATTGGAGCCGCGTCTCTGGTCATGGCAGGGCGGTCAAAAAAGGGTACGGAGATACCTTCATTATATTTTTGATCAATTATATAATATCCCTAATCGGCATTGAGTCCTATCTGAAACTTTGATACGGTACATATATTTATTTGTAGATTAAGGATATGATCAATTATGGCATCCGTTGGATTAGAGTCCCTATCCCCATGGGGAATGCGCCCTGTGCGCACCGTTGAAATTTTACCGTTACATGGTAAAAAAATCAATGCCACGCTTGCAATTCCGGGCAGTAAGAGCTTTACAAACCGCGCCTTAATCTTAGCCGCCGCCGCACAAGGCAAAACAATTTTGCGCAATCCTTTATTCAGTGATGATGCCTATTGGTGTGCGGATGCCCTGCAGAAAATGGGTGTATCCATGACAATTGATCAAGGGGCCGGCCTTATCACGCTATCCCCTGCCTTGGATGGCGCATTATATCCACATACTGAGCTTTTTATCGGATCCGCAGGTACAACAGCCCGCTTTTTACCCGGTATTTTAGCCGCTTTGGGGCAAGGTGAGATCACGTTAAAGGCATCTGCCCAATTATCCAATCGTCCCTTAAAACCCCTTATTGAGGCATTAAGGGCATTAGGCGCAGAGATTCATACGCAAGATGACGGGAAATCCTTTCCTATGACCATTCGTGGTGGCACGTTAAAAGGGGGGCATGTTAAAATTAGTGGCCGCCAATCCAGCCAATTTATAAGCGGTTTATTAATGGCTGCCCCTTTGGCGCAAGAGGCCGTTACCATTGAGATTTTAGATGATATTGTCCAAGCCGATTATGTGCGCATGACCTTACAAATCATGCGTGAATTTGGCGTTCACGTTACTGAAAATGATGCCTTTACCCGTTTTGACATTACGCCACAACCCTATATAGGCAATGATATTGCCTTAGAAGCCGATGCATCAACCGCTACATATTTCTTCGCTCTTGCCGCAGGCAGCGGAGGGGAAATCACGATCACCAACCTGAATCCCAACACATTACAACCCGATCTGGGATTTGTTGATCACCTCAAAACACTGGGTGCAAAAATTAAATATACACAAAATGGCATTTGTGTCACAGGCTCACCCGTTATTCAGGGCGGGCATATTATGGATTTCAAGCCCTGCTCCGATAGCACGCCCTCAATGCTTGCCCTTGCACCCTTTGCCAGTGATTTTATTGAAATCCGTAATGTTAAGCATATTCGTGCCCATGAATGTGATCGATTATCTGTAATGCATAAAATATTTACACAATGTGGTGTTTCCGCCCATGAATATGAGGATGGGTTGCGTGTTTATCCCGCTAGTCCCAGCCTGCAAACTATTGATCCCCATGATGATCATCGCATGGCCATGTCCTTTGCAATTATGGGGGCGCTCGGCAACGGTATTCTTATTCTTGATCCTGCCTGTGTTTCAAAAACATGCCCACAATTTTTTGAGATCCTCCAAAAAATTGGAATTCAGGTACAGATCCACCCCTAAAACAGCAATGTCATTTTTTAATACCATCTTAAATGATTTTCTGCTATTCTTTAAAAATGAATGTTTATAAAACGATCATATCCAATTTTGTACGCCTATTCACCATAGCCTTTATGATGTTGTTGGTGACAATGCATATTGCGTATGCAGGCGAAAAACCGCATTTAAATCGCAAGCCAATCCCAAGAAAAACGATTATTCATACAGAAACAAAACCTGTTTTTCATACCTATGAACCAAAACAACCGACTCTATCAGATATTGAATATTTACAGAAAATAAATCCAAAATCTGGGGGTGTTGCGGATCATGATCCTGAATTAAATATCGCAAGTCAGGAAAAATGGGATGCTGATTTTAATATAAAACCTGAGAACCGCCCCTATGACCTACAAGATCGATTAAATCGTGACCCTCAAAACGCATGGTTCTTTGGTATAGGGTTTCAATATAATATCCCTAAAAATAAATAATTTCCCCCTTATTGCATTCAGACTCCCCTGCTTTATTCCCATAATTTTCTTGCAAACTTAAATTATTTTATATAGTATCCATAAAAATTAAGTGGACAATAATTTAATTAACTATGTGGGTATAATTTTATGAAACAAAATCACTTCCTTAACAGCATCATTGCGTCTAAATTATCAATAGAACGCTGCAAAGATCAACTTGCACATATTCAAGCGCTTCTTTATTTCACCCAAGAAAAAGAAAATGATTCGGAGAGCCTTCTTCAAGACTCACCCTATCCTCGACATATCCAAGCCATTTTATGCAATATTGAAAAAGAGCTTTCTGAAAATGAAATGACCTTGACAAAATGCTTGGATGTACTGGATACACCAGACAGCATCGCCGCATAAGCAGCGTTGATTTATCATTCCTGTAAACAAAGATCATCATGCTGGATCAAGTCCAGCATGCGGTTCGGTTCTAATTTTTGGATTTATCGACCAATTTGTTTGCCCCGATCCATGGCATCATGGCACGCAGGCGTGTGCCAACGGCCTCAATCGGATGTTCGGCTTGTAAGCGACGTGTGGTTTTAAAGCCTGTTTGATAGACTTTGTTTTCCAACATAAATTCGCGCGCAAATGTACCATCTTGAATTTCGGATAGGATTTTTTTCATCTCGCGTTTCGTGTCTTCTGTGACAATGCGTTTGCCGCGTGTATAATCGCCATATTCTGCCGTATTGGAAATGGAATAGCGCATATTGGCAGGCCCGCCTTCATACAATAAGTCAACGATTAATTTTAATTCATGCAAACATTCAAAATATGCCATTTCGGGGGCATATCCAGCCTCCGTTAATGTTTCAAATCCTGCTTGGATTAACGCCATTGTGCCACCGCATAAGACCGCTTGTTCACCGAATAAATCCGTTTCACATTCTTCGCGGAAAGAGGTTTCGATAATCCCACTGCGCCCTCCGCCAATCGCGGCAGCATAGGAAAGGGCTAAATCGCGAGCCTTGCCATCGGCATCTTGGTGCACGGCAATTAAACACGGAACGCCGCCTTTTTTTACATACTCCCCACGCACGGTATGACCGGGGCCTTTGGGGGCAACCATAATGACATTAATGTTTTTTGCAGGCTCAATCAGGCTGAAATGAATGTTAAATCCATGCGCAAACATGATGGTTTTTCCAGCTGTCAAATGGGGTGCAATATCATCTTTGTATAAATCGGCTTGCAATTCATCGGGCACTAAAATCATTAACACATCCGCCCATGCTGTTGCCTCCTCAGGGGTCATCACAATAAAGCCTGCGGCTTGCGCCTTTGCTGTTGTGGCTGATCCTGCTTTTAAAGCCACACGCACATCGGCAACACCGCTATCTTTTAAATTATTCGCATGTGCAAATCCCTGTGATCCATAGCCAATAACGACCACTTTTTGGGATTTAATGAGGTTCAGATCGCAATCTTTATCATAAAATACAGGTAAAGGCGTAGAAGAATGAGAATGACATGACATAAGAAAAAACCTCTTTTTAAAAAATAAACCCTGCCTGATCATACGAGTCTTTTTTTGAAAAGAAAAGAGCCTATCTTTTGCTTTTTTATTTCTTTATTGCGCTGGAATATTTATCAAATTTATGCTTTTATCCCCTATTCATATTTTTGCGTTATCTTTGTAAGGAAATTTCTGAATCATGATCTTTTTATCCGATTACCGCCCCAGCCCTTGGATTATCCAGCATGTGGATTTAGATTTTCAGATTTTCGAAGATCACACACAGGTGCAATCGCAGCTAAAAATTACATCATCCAACCCCCAAGACAGCTTGGTTTTAAATGCGGAAGATATGGAGGTCAAATCTGTATCCATTAACGGTGCGTCGATTGATTTTGTGCACCAAGATGATCTATTGACCCTTTCAAATCTGCCCAGTGCGCCGTTTATTTTATCCATTACAAACCATATCGACCCATCCAAAAACACAGCGTTGGAGGGGTTGTACATATCAAACGGCATGTATTGCACGCAATGTGAAGCAGAAGGTTTCCGCCGTATCACGCCGTTTTTAGATCGCCCTGATATGCTCTGCACTTGGCGTGTGCGTGTGGAGGCCGATGTCCAATCATGCCCTGTCTTACTATCCAATGGGAACCTGATTGAGTCAGGTCATACAGAGAATAACCGCCATTTTACATTATGGGTTGATTCCACGCCCAAAGGCGCACATCTATTTGCGTTGGTGGCAGGGGATTTTCAATATATCCAAGATTATTTTACCACGCGCAGCAACAAAATCGTTGATTTGCGCATTTATGTCCGCGCCCAAGATATTGCATCCTGTGATTTTGCCATGCAATCCCTTAAACACGCGATGAAGTGGGATGAAGATCGTTACGGGCGCGAATATCAGTATGACCGCTTTAATATTGTCGCTGTATCCGATTTTAATATGGGCGGGATGGAAAATACATCCTTGAATATTTTTAATACGGCCTGTATTTTGGCATTGCCTGAAACAACCACTGATGCAGGGTACTACCAAATTGAGGCAACCGTCAGCCATGAATATTTCCACAACTGGTCAGGCAATCGCGTAGGATGCCGTGATTGGTTTCAAATCTCGTTAAAAGAAGGCTTTACAGTATTCCGTGAGCAACATTTTTGTGGGGACATGAGTTTACAATCCGAACAGCGTATCTTAGATATTAAACGGTTACGAACCTTCCAATTCCCCGAAGATTCCAGCGGCAACGCCCATGCTGTGCAACCTGATGCCTATCAAACCATTGATAATTTTTATACCTTAACCGTGTACGAAAAAGGCGCGGAGCTTATTCGGATGATGTATATATTATTGGGGGCGGATACATTCCGCGCTGCCTGTGATGTGTATTTTGATCGTTATGACGGCAAAGCGGTCACTTGCGATGATTTCGTTGCCTGTATGGCAGAAATTGGCAAGATTGATTTAACGCATTTCAAACAATGGTACAAACAAATCGGCACACCAATTGTTGAAAGCACAGGATTTTATGATGCGGCAGCACAGCGATATACATTAACGCTAACGCAAAAACCACCTGTGAATAAGCCTGATAATGCACCGCTTTATATTCCTATCAAAACCGCACTCTTTGCCGCGGATGGTACGATTTTATGTCCTGAGCAAACATTGATCTTAGATCAAGCCACGCAAGATTATATGTTTGAGAATATCCCTCAAGCGCCAACGCTATCCCTCTTGCGGAATTTTTCCGCCCCTGTGATTTTAAAAGATCATTTAACCCTATCTGATTACCTGATTTTATTACAGCATGATAATGATGGATTTAATCAGTGGGAAATGGGGCAGAAAATCATGACCAGCTGCATTGATAATCTGTTGAAAAATCCTGACGCAGTATTGGATGCGCAAGTCATCAATGCCGTACAGGCTTTATTGAAAAAAGCGATAACCAAAGATTCTGATTGCGCCCTTATCGCCCTCAGCCTAACGCCGCCTGATTACGCGACGTTGGAACAAAACTATAGCCCCGTGAATCCTGCCGCATTGGATAGCGCACGGCGTTCCTTTATGCACCAAATCGCGACGGCATGTGAAGCGGATTTAGGATCGCTATATCATCATTTAGACTCCCAAAAACAGCCCCTTTATAACGCCACGCAAAAAGCCTATCGTGCACTGAAAAACTGTGTTTTGGGATATTTATCCACGTTGAATAAAGCCGATATTGTCAAAATTGCCTATACACAATATCAAACCGCCCAAAATATGACGGATCGCATGGGGGCATTTTCCGCCCTTAGCCGTTATCAGGGCACAGAACGCGCCGCAATTTTGGATGATTTATATAACCGTTTCAAACATGATGATCTGGTAATCGATAAATGGTTTAATATCCAAGCCGCAAGCCCTGTTGAAACGATTTTTGAGGATTTAAAAAGATTGGAATCCCACCCTGATTTTAACATTAAAAACCCCAATCGTTGCCGTTCACTTTATTCGGCGTTTGGGATGTTAAATCCCGTTGCTTTCCATGATCCTGATGGTCGGGGATATGATTTTTTAACCCAAGCGGTTTTAAAAATTGATCCGCTTAACCCACAAATGGCCGCACGGATTATAACACCTTTGACCTATTGGCAGCGCATGAATGCCACGCACCAAGCCATGATGAAAGATCAGTTACAGAAAATTTTATCAACGCCCAACCTATCCAAAAATATTCAGGAAATTGTGGGAAATGCATTGAAACCTTAAGAAAATCAGGCACTTATTTTTCATACAAAAATATTGCAGCCTTATCCATTTTTTGGTAAAATGAGCTTATAAGTGATAAAAACACGAAGAACTGGAGTTTTTTATGGTAACCATGGCAACAAAAAAGAAACACCCTGTCCTCAACAATGTTGTTGATTTTTTTCGCCCCAATCCTGAACGCTGGCCTAGCAATGTTCTTAAGGAACAAGTGCGATCCTTACAGGATACGGTTGCGCAACAGCAAAAAACTTTAACCGCATTAACCTTAACCAGCCCCGTTGCTTTATCCACCGCAACAGGTGCATACAATACACCACAGGCAAAACCAAAAGAGATTTTCCAAGCCATTGCGCCAGATACAAAATTGTCAAAATCATTGGATCGTTACACACAAAACATGACCTCTATCGATGCCAGAAAAGCTGTGCAAAAAGAGGTCGGTCAGGGAAATTTAGCCGTCAATATGGGCAATGACAAGAATCGCGATTTCAGGGTAGTATCCGAAGAATCGCTGAAACGCGATTATGATATGCGTGCTTATGATCCCAAAGCCGATGCAAAAAATCCAGACGTGAAACGTATTTTTGTCCTTGATCCCTTAACAACAGAATGGAAAGCGATCAGTTTGACCAAAAAAGTGGATGTCACCTTAAGCACAGAGGCGATGCCAGAACTCCGTGGCCTACCGACGCAGGGACAGCCAACACAACAGGCACAACAACAGCCACAATCAACCCAACAAACACAGCCCGTAAAAACACAAACCTCGCAACAAGGACGAATTAGTGGTCAGGGTGTTAAGTTTCTTTCCCCAGAAAGCAATGTAGTCAATAATGATGTTCAAAATTATATCCAAGATCAAATTGAGAAACAGGAAAATTATGTTCCCCAAAATGATCCCAGAAATTACGCGCCCCTTCTGACCGCAGCGGTCAGTGACATCAGAAAAGCCGCCCGTCCCGATGTTCATATTTATAAAGGAAATGATGGAAATTATCATGGATTTCATCAAGATAAGCGCACAAAAGAAATTTCTGAAGTCAAATTGGGTTTACGTTCATCAGGCAATGAAGGCTGGCGCTTAACAGCGGATATTCCAAAACACACCAAAAATGGCATTGAAGTGGAACAAAGGGAAATTGATCCTATTTACAAATCAGGCATTGTAGAAATGCCATCTAAGGTTCAAAATTCTGCACAAAATTTTGATTTAGGCAAAGTTGTTGAATCTGTTAGCAATCGTCCAGAAACACCGAAGGTCGATGCGCCTAATAATATAGTTCAACTAGCGCCAAAACCGCTTCGGTTAGAGCCTGTGGCATAAATTTTATTACCGTTTACATTCAAACAGGGCGTGCGTATAATCTATGCACCTCCTGTTTCTTATATGTCATAAATCATGCCTTTAGTCCCTGCAAAATTCACCTTTGAAACCCAGCACGCCCCCCTAACCCTTTGCGGTATTGACGAGGTCGGGCGCGGCTGTTTGGCAGGCGATGTGATGGCGGCGTGCGTGGTGATAAAACCTGATACCTATCAAGACCCATTTTGGCAGAATATCACAGACAGCAAAGCGATTGCCAAATCCAAGCATGCCTATTTAGTCGCAGGCATCAAAGAGCGCAGCACCTATGCCATAGGCACAGCCAGTGTTTTAGAAATTGAACAGCTAAACATCCTGCACGCCGCGATGCTAGCCATGCAGCGTGCCTTTCAATCCATGACGATCAATATAGATGTCGCCCTGATTGACGGCAACCGCGCCCCTGCCTTGGCCTGTGTCACACACACAATCATCAAAGGCGACAGCAAATCCATATCCATTGCCGCCGCCTCCCTGATTGCCAAAGATTATCGCGACACGCAAATGCAAATTTTACACGCACAATACCCCCATTATAGCTGGGATAAAAATGCAGGATATGGCACAGCACAGCATTTAAAAGCCCTGCAAACCCACGGCATCACAGAACATCACCGCAAGGGTTTTAAGCCCGTTGCTGATTTTCCACAAAATCCTTGAAACTGTAACAATGTTACATTATATTCTCTGTGACGTTAAACGATAAACAAAGGAGATAAAAATGTCAGTTGCAATTTTCGGCGGCGCAGGCGGGGATGGGAAAACCACAATTTTACAATTATTGGCACAATATGATACGCATTTGAATAAAACGCCTTTATTGATTGATGCAAACCCTGATCAAAATTTAGCGGACTTTTTTGGGCTCTCTGCGGCACAAAAAAATGATATTCCTGCAATTTCTAACCATTGGGATGATCTTCGTGACGCATTGGAAGGCGAAAACCCCCATTATCCGAATAAGGATCATATTGTTGACACATCCCCTATTACCCCCCATTCAAAACTATGGAATATAGGCAATCCCGACGATGTGATTTTAAATCAATATAGCCGCCTGTATGACGGTATTCGTTTTATGCGCACAGGCACATACGAAGCCAAAGACATCGGATCAGGCTGTTTGCATGATAAAATCGGAACATTAAACTTTATGCTAACCCATATGGATAACACCCAAAATTCTACCGTCCTGATTGATAATGCCCACGGTCGCGATGCTTTTGGAACGCCGCTTTATGCCCAAGGGGATATTTTAATCGTCACCGCCTGCCCCACTGAAAAATCCATTGAGATTATGATGGATTACTTAAACATGGCGGATCAATTAACCCAAGAGATTGGATTTGAGATCAACATTGCGGTTGTTGGAAATCGCTTTAGCACGAATGATAGAAAGTATAAAATCCAAGAAAAAATATTCCAAAACCTAACCCAAGGACGTTACGTAGGTGCATTAAAGAAAGACCCAGCTTTAGACCGTGGTATGGAGGGCGCATTAGATCAAATGATCAAATCGGGGTTTAATTTTAAAGCCAAGAGCGGTCGAGAAATTTTTGATGCCCTTAAAAAGCCTTCAGTTCTTTTGGACAAGCTACATCAAGCTAGCAACGTAGCGACAATCGCAACATTGTATAATAAAATTGCGCTTGCAAAACCAGATAGAACCCGCCAAGCCGCATGGACACATTATTGTTTACAAAAAGCCACCTATCTGGATCAACTTATTGATCCATCCGTACGTCAACAAACATCGGAACATGGGGGATCCTGTCATGGACACCACCATCAACATTGCACACATGGATAAGGATTATCATGAAAACAACTAAAAAACTTCCCGTTACTGTTCTGTCTGGCTTTTTAGGGGCTGGCAAAACCACGCTGCTAAACCATATCTTAAACAACAAAGACGGCAAAAAAATCGCCGTTATTGTCAATGATATGAGTGATGTTAATATTGATGCCGCCCTCGTGTCCGATAATGTCAGCCGTACAGATGAGAAATTGGTGGAAATGACCAATGGCTGTATTTGCTGCACCTTGCGGGAGGATTTATTGACCGAAGTCCGTGCCCTGTCAGAGTCAGGGAAATATGATTATTTAGTCATTGAAAGCACAGGCATTTCTGAACCCCTGCCCGTGGCTGCCACCTTTGATTTTCGTGATGAAAATGACGATAGCCTGTCTGATGTCGCAGATCTTGATACGATGGTTACCGTGGTAGATGCGGCGAATTTAATCCTGCAATATAGCTCCACAGATTTATTGAAAAATAGTGATGAGAGTTTAGGCGAAGACGATGAGCGCACGATTGTTGATCTGTTGGTGGAGCAAATCGAATTTGCCAATGTCGTGATTTTGAATAAAATTGACCTGATACCCGATGAAGAACGCCAAACTGTCCGCGCCCTGATCCGTGGCTTAAACGGAAAGGCGGAAATTATTGAATCCACTTTGGGACAAGTCCCATTGGATAAAATCATCAATACAGGATTATTTGATTTTGACGAAGCCCAAGAGCATCCCCTGTGGGCGCAGGAGCTGTATCATTTCAACGATCATGTCCCTGAAACCACAGAATACGGTATTCATGCCTTTACATACCGCGCCCGCAAGCCCTTTGATCCTGCTAAAATTCACGCTTTCTTTGCCGAAAGCTGGGCAGGTATTATCCGTGCCAAGGGCTTTTTCTGGATAGCCTCACGCCCTGATTATGTTGGCGAAATGTCACAGGCAGGTGCATTTGTACGCCATAACGGCCTAGGGCGTTGGTGGGCAGGTGTACCCCAAACACGCTGGCCTGAAACGGATGAATTCAAATCCATGCTCGCGGCAATGTGGGACGAAACCTATGGCGACCGTCGCCAAGAATTGGTCTTTATTGGATTGATTGCCGAAATGAATGAAACTGATTTAGTACAGCGTTTGGATGCGTGCTTAATTGAAGATGAAACATACCAACCTGAGCAATGGGAAAAGGCAAATGATCCTTTTCCAAAATGGTTTGAACAAAGCGCGGCAGCGTAAGGAAACCGCAAATATAAAAGCCCCTAGGAATTATGTACGTTATACAACATATAATCACATAATGATTCTTGATTGGGACTGAGAGTCGGTTTTCCTGATGTCCAACCTGCAGGGGTGAGCTGCCCCGTTTTCTGATAAGTTTGCAAGGCTTCTATAACACGCAAGATTTCATCTATGTTTCGACCAACAGAGAAATCATGGATATTTTGATAACGAAAATAGCCTTGGGAGTCTATCACAAAGCTGGCGCGGATTGGCATACTGTCATTGACCAACACATCATAAGAGCGTGAAATCCTGCGTGATAAATCAGATACCATCGTAAAGGGCAGCTGTCCAACCCCCCCGAGTTCGACAGCCTTATTCCGCCATTCAAGATGAGAAAGGTAGCTATCGCCACTGATGGCGATAATTTCTGTATTTAGCTTTTGGAATTTATCAAAGCGTTTTGCCAAGGCATAAAGTTCCGTTGGGCAAACATAGGAGAAATCAAGCGTATAAAAAAACAAAAGCGCAAATTTCCCTTTGATATAGGGCTTAAGCTCAAAATCAACCTTCACATTTCCATCAGGCAAAACGGCAGGTGAGAAAAAATTGAGACCTGTTTCTTCAAATGATTTTCCGATTAACACACGAAACCTCCTTAGGGGTACGTTTTGGTTTACAAACTACACCCATGGGGCTTGTCGATCATATGCATTGCATAATGCGCTAAATCAGAATTGACCGCACGAAACGCTGGTTTCTCAGGAATTCTGTTTTGAGGAGAAACACCAAAAAATTGATACCGTCCCTCTTGTGTAGTTATCAGTGCGGCATTCAACCCTTGGGTGACACCATCATTGAAAATCATCAATAGATCGCCTCTGGTTGCAACGCGCAGCGTATAATCGGGGTTTTGCACAACAGCCAAAACAGGATTTGAATCTTCGTGATTTTCAAGAGATTTCCAAAGCAATACTTTCTTTCCATTATATTCATCCGAAAGATCGGAGCATTCGGTTAAAAATAATGGCTGAAATTGTTCTGAAATACTTTGAAATTCGCCCGCTTTAAGAGCCTGCGCTACCCACGCCCTTTGATTAGGGGCAAGCCATATTGATTTAAGATTACTCTCTTTGTTCATTTTATACCTCCATAAATTAAAAAAACAAATCCTATAATTTGATAATGCAGCTTCTTAAGTGCATCAAGTTACATTTTCCGTGCAAACTGATTGTGTGTTGATTGCCTTTGGCGCGGTTGGGACTCAGAAGGATAGGCATCAAACTCCGCTGCGGCCCCCATCAAGCCTCCCCCCCCTTCCGTGCATGAGGCACAACCACAACTCTCAGCATGAACTAACTCAGGAGCTTCCGTACCCTTAGGATTAGTTTCCATCGGTTCGTACGTATTCCCAACATTATTAGCTACGTCTTGATTTTGTGGAGCGAAATCAGCTTGAGACTCTTTAATCGTCACTGCATCACGATCATCGCAGCATGGACAACCTTGTGGATGCTGGCGCATGGCTTCTTCAGGCGATAGAGCCTGTGTTGGGGGTGTGATTGCGATATTTTCATCCTCAATAACAGGGGCTGAAGAAACATTGAAATCTTCTCTTATTGATGATGCAGGGTTATTTTCTACTGAGTTCGTAGATCCGTATTCTTCTAAATTTATAACATTTGCAACAGGCACTTCTCTTTCAGGGACAACAGATTCTTCCATGTCCTGAGGATGCGACACAGCGGTAAAAATTTCGGCGGCATTTGCACTTTTGTCTGAAAAAGGTTGATCCTCTCCATTTGATGGGGATTGCACGGGTGTATTTGGGCTGGATGTATTTGCCTCTTGAGATGGATTAGATGGATCTGATGGGGACATGGGTGCTGGCGAGTCCTGTTTCTGGATGTTATCACTGGCAACAACCGCTGTGACCGCTGCATTTTGTATTGTGTCCGAAACAGACTGATTTGCTGTAGCTACACTTGATCTCTCTTGCTTTGCATCTGATGAAATATCAGGATTTGTTCCTTGGACAGGTATATTTATGTCTTGAGATGTGCTTGCTGGCTCTGACGGAGACGCGGGTGCTGATTTATCACTGGCAACAACCGCTGCAGCGGCTTCATTTGCAACTGTATTGGGGACTGTATCGGGGGTTTTATCCGAAACGGTTTGATCCGCTATATTAGATGGCGTTTGGATGGTTGCATTTGTATCGGAAACACTAACATCTTGAGAGGATCTCAATGGTTCCGAAGCAGATGGTTCAGGCACGACAAGCTCTGGTGCTTGATTATTCACCATAACGGTCTCTGCGGCGACTGCATTGGAAACGGGATTTGGTATTGTGTCCGAAACAGACTGATTTGCTGTATCTACACTTGCGCTCTCTTGCTTTACATCTGATGAAATATCAGGGTTTGTATCTTGGACGGGTATATTTGCTTCTTGAGATGTGCTTGCTAACTCTGATGGAGACGCGAGTGCTGTTGTATCACTGGCAACAGCCTCTGTAACGGGTTCATTCGTAACTGTATTGGGGACTGTATCAGGGGTTTTATCCGAAACGTCTTGTGTTTCATCCGATGCGTTTGATTGCACGGCATTTGAAGGCTCTGTGACGGCGGCATCGATGATTATATTGGGGTCTGTTTCAGGAACAGATTGCAAGACAAGCGGATCAATATCAACGTCTTCCATTAATGCCGATGCAATCATTGTGCTTTCTAAATTCAAACCTTGCTCAAGAGGCTCAAAGACTTGCGGTTCAGATGTTTTTAAGGCATCGGTTTCAGAAAATTCTATGGTATTTGGTGACAAAGAAATTTCGGATAGATTGTCGGAAATAACATCCGCCCCTATTTCTTGTTCGAAAGGGAGGATCGTTTTATTTTCTATTGCTATTGATTCAGCAGTTTCTAAGCCCAATGCGGCATCAACAGCGATGATTTCCTGAGATAATCCCCCTAGATTTAAATCCATGGATAAAAAATCATGCGTATTGTTCAAAGATGCGAATGCTTGTAAAGCGCATTCAATAAGAGCAGGGCTGAAAGAAGATTGTGTAATGAATTTTTTAACAGAATCCAGTAACGTGCCTTGCGTCTGTAATTCAGAATCTAAAACGTGCCCTGTTTCAGCCAAAGAGCGCATTTCTATCAAAGAATCAAACAATTTCATGACCGCAGGGGAGGTCAAATCATCCTGTTCTATACGCAACAGTAGGTCTTTCAGCATTTCTGAACCCATGCCTGCGCCAACCGCTTCGACTATCGCGGTTAAAGCGACTTGTTCTTGAGTCAGAAATTCACTTGACGCACTTTTTGGGGGAGATTCAAAGCGTATCCACAGCTTATAAGGCATTGTATCGCCATAAGACATAGCCTGCGTTTCAGACTTAGAATTCTTTTGGATTGTCACAGAGCTTTTGTCAACAGCAACCATTTCTGTAACGCCGTCTTCAAAACGGAAATCGGGCATATGATCAGACACTTCGGCAGCAATAAAAATAGGCTGTGCATTAGCAATGCGCGCAAAACTGCCCCCTTTACGAATGATATAATTTTTAAGGACAATGACAAAATCATCTGAGATGAACTGCGCCACCCCAAATTCCTCAAGACGTTTTGATATAGTCAGCAAGGCTTGATGCGGGACGTCAAAGGCCTCAATGTAAATTGGCACACCCATTTCATGTCTATCAATAAGTGCCTGTGCAGCTTGATAGAACCGAGCATCAGATGCAGCCACGTTTTCAACATCCGTAGAAAGTAAAATATCCTGATTTTCCCCTGAAAAAGGATTTGCAATAGAGTCAAATCTTTGAACAATTTCTGGACGCACTGTATTTAGCCTTATTGATTTTTCTGTGTACATAGATCACTATTAGGATATTCAATGATATATTAAAATGATACATTATTACACTTTTCTAAAGACAAGTTAGAAAATAAAGATTACAAAGTCAAGCCCTCCATCGTGCCAAGATAAAATAATATTAGGGGCTGTCCCAGATAACACAAAAAAGTGTTATAAAAGGACAGTATGCGGAAGAGTCGTTTAAGTAAAAAGATACAGGATCGATTGATCGAACATTTTGTTGCGGGCACAACTGCACGT
>JBIICI010000010.1:0-72984 GCA_044238935.1 Gemmobacter sp. | reverse complement strand
TTTATCCGCTCTAGCTGTGCTTCTGATAATAAAAATAAATCACTCATGATGAATTCCTCCTCAACATAAGTGAATCACATATCAATTATCATGTAAATACATATTCAATAGGTTCTGAGCCTAGATATATTTCTTGGTCACCTGCATTATATTTTGATGTGTTTGCAAATAAATTTTGTGAAGGGTCTGTAAAATAATTTTCCCTGAAATGCTCCCAAGGGCTTGGAATATTCTTATGGTCTAATACAAAAAACGCATTTATAATCTTGGGGTTATAAAATACTTGGTATTTGGGATTGTTTGATTCGTCAAATCTAAGAATAAATCTTAACAAATTGTGTTTCTTCATGATTTTATGGGATGGGTGCAGTGTGTCATTCATAGTCTGAAGTGCGTCTGCCTTTGGAACATCTTTAAAACTGGGGATAATTTCCCTTAGTTTACTCTCTGCATTAGAGGCGCATAAATCATATCTTTTTACAAAAATTTCATCCCATAACTTTTTTTCAAACTCCATAAAATAGGCACATACTAATAAATGTAATGGATTGGGACGGATAGATTTCAATGCGCTATCCAGCAAGCTAACTTGATCGGCAATCATATTGGCTTGGCGTGGGGTGCTGATAAGGCTTGAAATTTCTTTAATGTTATAGTTCCAATGCTCAATGTTTCTCTCGTCTGGGGTAATACGAAGTTCCTCAATTTTATCCGCCAAATACTTTCCTAAAGCCTCATTCGGCAAAAACGGCATCGCTGTGCGGCGGTTGATAATGCGGCGGAGATATTCATCGCCTTTAGTAAGGTCGCTTTTGGTACTGTTATTGACATGGAAATACTGATCCAACGCATCGACCACATGGTCTTTGGCAAATGCCAAGATATAGGTGATTTTGTCAAAATCCGCGACCATGCGCACCATTTGGATGATGTCGTAAACGTCCTTTGGGGGCAGGCGGTCTAAATCCTCTATGACTACGAAAATTCGGTCATATTTAGATTTTTTGAGGGCATTGTTGATTTTTATTCTTTGCGCGTGCAGGCTTTTACGCTCTTCGCCTTGGTTGATGCGTTCATAGATTTTGAGGGTGTTGCTAAATGTTAATGGAATATAATACGCTAACTTTATACAGATAAGCCAGTATAAGGCTTTTTTAAGCCATCCGCGACACTCCCGGCTCCAAAACTTAGGGGCAAAATTTGCCCGCAATTCATTAAAATACAGCGTCAATAAATGCTTGGGGTCTTCGTATTGCCATGGGTTAAATTCGACCCATAGATAGTTTTTTTCGTCATGCCGTGCTTGACACGGCATCTTTTTGATCGGCAGGCATCGTTTAAACCAAGGGGATTCCGCGTCAGGCGCGGAATGACGTGGGGGCGGGGTGGGGGCTATAATATCCCCGACTCTTTCCAACAATGTTGTCTTCCCATACCCCCATTCGGCTTCGACTGAAATGACTTGGCATTTCGGATCTTTTTTAGTGTCTTCCAAAATCTCTATCAATAAATTTTGATAGGCTTGGCGTGATATATCGAGGGCGGAGGGGGATTCAGTCATCATCATCGTTTACGTTTTAAGTTGCACAAAAAAATCATTAAACCACAACCAAAAAGGAAACACAAACATGGCTTTGAATGATATTGAACTTGTTTCACGCGCATTGATACGCATTGGGGCGGCGCCGATACAGTCGTTTGAGGATCAAACGGCGCAAGCCGAGATTGCGGCGGCGATTTATGCGCCGGCGCGTGATGCGCTGTTATCATCTTATGCGTGGGGGTTTGCGACGGGGCAGGTGGCGTTAAGCCGTCTTGATACGCCGCCACTGGCGGATTACCAATATGCCTATGCGCTGCCGCTGGATTTTTTGCGCGCCATTTCGGTGGGGGCAGGGACAAAGGGGCGCGGCGTGCCGTACCGTATCGCGCGGCGGCAGTTACACGCCAATGTTGATCCTGTGCTGCTAAGCTATATCTTTCGCCCTGATGAGAGCGAATTTCCGCCCTATTTCGACATGGCATTGATCGTGCGATTGGCAGCGGAGCTGACCATCCCCTTAACAGAAAACACATCACGGGCGGAGAGCCTGTACCGCCTCGCCGAAAAAGAATTTGAGAAAGCCCGTCAAATTGATGCACAGCAGGATACGCCTAGCCGCATTGATGATTTTTCATTGATCAATGCGCGGTTTTGAAAAAATCGTTGATTTTTAATATTTCTTAAGCTATATGTATTACAATATAATACATAGTGAAATTATCAAAAGGAATAAAAATGCAAATATCCAAAACAAAACAGGCATCGTCCGCGCAGCCCTCAGCACGGGTTGGATCTGTTGTTTTTCGTGCGACGGCTTCTGAAAAAAAGATGATCCAAGATGCCGCCGCTTTGGAAAAAATGGACATCAGCACCTATGTCCGCCGCAGTGCGTTAAAACAAGCCGAAGTTGATTTAACAACGCGCCGTGAGTTCTTAGTTTCCGAAGAAGAGATGGAAGAATTCTTAAAAATTCTTGCGCGTCCTGAGCAAATCAAGCCAAGCCTAAAAGCACTCCTGTTGGAGGAGATAGAAATTGACTGATCTGCAATCGGTAAAGCAGGCTGTTTCTGTTTTAAACAAAAACATTGTTAAACTTTCAAATTTGCATGATTTGGACTCTTTCGACTCTGGCGTTGATGCTTGCAATGAATGGCTGAAAAAATACGCTCTTTCCAGTTCCCGAAGTCATGATGCCCAAGTTTATGTCATTTGTCGGGATCAAAAACTTGTTGGCTATTACACCTTAACAGCCAGTGAAATTGCTGTATCCAGCGCAACAAAACGTGCGGCGCAAGGCTTACCAAGGGCTGGGCGTGTGTCTGCGATTTTAATAGGTCAATTGGCTGTCGATAAAACGGAGCAAGGGCGGAATATAGGAAAATTCCTGTTGCAAGATGCTTTAAGGAAATGCGCTTTCCTATCTGAGAGCATGGGCGCAAGAGTCGTGATGGTGCACGCCATTGACGATAGCGCAAAGCAATTTTACCAAAAATTTGATTTCGAAGAAAGTCCGATTGATGGATTGACCATGTTGCTGTTGATGAAAGACATTAAAGCAGCGTTGAGAGGGCAGTGAGTCATAATAAAGGGGGGCATTGTGTGTACGCGGAAAGTCAATTCGTCGTACACACGTTGTGTTGGTTTTAACCACAAAAATCATTGACCTTACGCATTTTATAGTTTATTATAATAGACAATATGTCCGGTGCCTCTTCATGAAAATGTACGCATCGGATCTCTTTTTTTCTTAGGTCATTACGTCCATAATTGCCATAATTGCCATAATTGCCAAGATTTCCAATTATCCACAATTCCCATATCTTCGATTTTGACGGCACGATTTTTTATATCGGGAAAATTATCAATCAGTTCAATAAATTGTTGCCCCCATTGTGATTGTGGACAGATGACCTTCATAACCGATTGCATTAAACAAAAATATAAAAATGGGCGTGATTTCGGCAGGTTATATAGATTTATCTTTGTTCTAGGAACATTGGCGTGTTCTAAGATATTGCAATTCCAAAGTCTTGCGTGATGGGCGGCGGTGTTTCGGATAAAGTTAAAGCCCCTAAGCCATGTTTCAAAATCATTGCCTGTGTAAAGACCCAACATTTTTTCAATCGCGAGTTTGTCTTGATGCTTCATGCCAGAAAATAATTTTGACATTGTGCCAAAATCAAAAATTTCAATCGCCACCCAGATGGGCAGACGACCATATTTCGTGATATTATGCTTTACAAAACTTTTTCGTTCGGCGCGTTTCACAAGCTGTTGAAAATCACTTAGCCATTTTTCATGTCGGCTGGGGTTTCCGTTGCTGCCTTTTCTGCTGAAATTTCCATGCAGTTGCAAAGGATTTTCGACATTTATCGTATTTAAAGATCCTGAAAAAACGCCAAGCATTACAGAGATGCAATACCTCAAAGAATGCATGGAAGACGAAGATAATGCCGAATTAAGTGAACCCTATGCAAAAGATTTATGTTTCAAGGAAATGAATGAATATTTTCTGAGGAATGGTTGGATAACACCGACCCAATATAATGCTAGGATGTTTAGGGAAGAGAAGGTTTCGTGTAATCGCGATAATGGCAAATGGGATGCTGAAAAAGCAGTGTGCGATTATGGGCGGTAAGTATTCAGCCCCATGCAATAATGCTTTACAATATCGGAACGCGCTCAAAATTCGAATAATGCATTCTTGACTGTTGTTGATTTTGGGGCAATAATGAGCCATCAAAAACCTCTAGGAGATCCAAATGAAAAAATTCTATCTTATGGCGATTGCCTTGTTTTCCTTATCAGGATGTGCAGTGGCTATGTCAGCTAAACGAAGCACTTATCAAGGGAATCCAGCCATTATACAGGTTGGTGCCGATAGAATGCAAATTGAAAATACCTTTGGGTCTCCTAATATGACCGCTTCATTGCCCAATGGTGAAAGCAAGGTTATTTATAAGATTGATCCTAATGCACACCGTAAAGTTACCCGAAATTCTGCTGTAGCAGGACATGTTGTGGCAGATGTGTTGACTTTTGGTTTGTGGGAAATTATTGGAACTCCCTTAGAACTCGCTGCGCAAGATGACTTTACAACATATATGATTGTTTATGACAGAAATAATCTGATCAAATCAGTGGATGTTGTTAAATAAAATTGAATCAGCTCTTCGACCCTCAATACTCACCCATTCACCCTATTGATGGGTTGCATTATACCCCAATTACATCACCCCTGCCCAAGAAATGGATTTATTAAACCATATCGATCAACAAAGCTGGATGATGGATTTAAAGCGCAGGGTGCAGCATTATGGGTATCGGTATGATTACAAAGCGCGAAAAATCAATGCGGATGCGTATTTGGGTGACTTGCCGCATTGGGTGATGCCGATTGTGCATGATTTTAAAACCCTCCCTAATCAGGTGATTGTCAATGAATATGTATCGGGGCAGGGCATTGCGGCGCATATTGATTGTGTGCCGTGCTTTGGGGAAACCATTGTCAGCCTGAGTTTAGGATCAGGGGTGGTGATGCGCTTTTCAAGGGCGGATCAATTTTATGATTTATATTTGCAGCCCCACAGCTTACTGATTTTATCAGGACAGGCGCGATATGAATGGGCGCATGCTATTCCCGTGCGTCAATCGGATGTGATTGATGGCATCAAAATTATGCGGGGGCGGAGAGTATCTTTGACCTTTCGCACCGTGATTTGAAAACAATTATTATCAATTTTTTTTGAACACTAAGGGCACTAAGAACCACTAAGTTTCACTAAGATTTTGTATTCTATAGCCCTATGAAATGGTAAAGGGCAGTGGATAAAACAAACCGCTCTTAGTGTTCCTTAGTGGTTCTTAGTGCCCTTAGTGTTCAAAAAAATCATTCTCATACTCAGATTTAAGGAGCATCCGCATGACCAGAATACGCAATATCAAAACGACTTTCACCGCAGGCGAAGTATCCCGTGACCTATTAGGACGGGGGGATTTACGGGCGTATGAGAATGGGGCGTTGACGTTGCGCAATGTCTTTATCCAGCCCACGGGCGGCGTGGTGCGGCGGGCGGGGTTGGAATATTTGGATCATGCGCTGGGGCAGGGGCGGTTGTTGCCGTTTGAGTTTAATACGGATCAAACCTATTTGATTGTGTTAAGCGATGCAAAAATTTCCATTTATGCTGATGATGCATTGCTAACGCGCCTTGATGCGCCGTGGAATGGCGATCAAATAAAGGATATTGCCTATACCCAAAGTGCGGATACCTTATTATTAGTGCATCCCGATATTGCACCGCAAAAATTAACGCGTAATGCAGGGGGCGTTTGGGCGTTGGAGGCATGGGCGTTTTATGTTGATGAAGCCAATCGCAGCCGCATACCGTTTTATAAATTCGCCGCCAGTGAGGTCACATTAACCCCCAGCGGCACGAGTGGCACGATTACCCTCACAGCCTCCGTGCCGCATTTTACGGCGGATTATGTGGGCTTGCGGTTAAAGATTGCGGATAAACAAGTCATCATTACGCAGTTTAATTCGCAAACTGTGGTTAGTGCAACGGTGCTGCAAACCCTAAACAACGCAACACCTACCCAAAATTGGGCGGAACAAGCCTTTTCAAACGTGCGCGGCTATCCCATGAATGTGGCGTTTCACCAAGACCGCCTTGTGTTGGGGGGTAGTCGTGAATTGCCTAATCGTTTATGGTTTTCAAAATCGGGGGATTTGTTTAATTTTGACCTTGGCACGGGGTTGGATAATGAATCCATTGAATTTGCCGTGCTATCGGATCAGGTCAATGCCATTCGCGGCCTGTTTTCAGGGCGGCATTTGCAAGTCTTTACCAGTGGCGCGGAATGGATGGTGACAGGCACGCCGCTGACGCCTGAAACGGTGCAGCTAAACCGTCAAACACGCATCGGCAGTTTATCATCGCGGCATATTCCGCCCGTCAATGTGGACGGCGCAACCCTTTTTATTGCGCGTAATGGTCGTGAAATTCGGGAATTTTTATATACGGATTTGGAACAAGCCTATCAAGCCACGGATTTGGTGCTGTTATCACGCCATATTATCAAAGACCCTTTGGATCAAGATTTTGACCCCAATCGCCGCCTATTATTTGTGGTGCGCGGTGATGGGCAATTTGCCAGCCTCACGATCTTTCGCGCTGAACAAGTGGCGGCGTGGACATTGCATCAAACCGATGGCAAGGTTTTGTCCATTGCGGTGGTTGGGAATGATGTGTATATGCTGGTGGAACGTGCGGCGGATAATATCACGATTGAGCGATTGGCAGACGGCTTATATTGTGACTCCGCCCTAAAAGGTCAATCGGATGATCCAAAATCGACTTGGTCAGGATTGGATCATTTGAATGGAAAATCTGTGACCATCATTGGGGACGGGATCGTATTTCCCAATCAAATCGTGGTGAATGGATCAATTACGCTGGATCAACCTGTATCAGAATTGGTGGCAGGATTGCCCTATACCCATATTATCGAACCCTTACCGCCCAGCACGATTGACCAAAGCGGGGCAGGGATCAAATATCGTTTGGTGAAGGCATGGTTTCGTATCCAAGACACCGCCGCCTTAAATCTGGATGTCGGGCGTGGATTGCAATCGATTCCGTTAAGCCGTTTTCAGTCTGTGTTATTGGGCAGTGCCGCGCCGCTCATCAGTCGCGATATTGAAATCCGCGCCCTTGGGTGGATTGATGATGCCACAAAACCACTGTGGCGCATTGAACAAGACCAAGCCACGCCATTTAAATTATTGGGTGTGTCGATGGAATTAAAGGTGAATGAGTGAGATGTTGCTCATAATCTCTACTATGCCTTGCTGCAAACGCGTCTTTGCTGCGCTTCGTTGCTCACGTACCCAAAAGTACGCTCCGCTACGATGCTCTCAAACCCACGTTTTCGCTTAAGGCCTAGCGAAATTATAAGCAACCTCTAAAAAAGACTTGATTTTTGTGATTTTTACATATATAGTGCGATTGTGTTTTTATAAAAGGGGTTTTATTGTGCAGATTAACTTAGGTTCTATTGTGCCAGAATTTGCAGGTGCAGCGTTCAATTTTCCTGCGCGCTCGCCTGTGCGTTATTCAGATTTGATGAAAAAGCATGGATTTATTGATGCTGTTGATTCCACCCCTTTTTTTCTGTTAAATCCTATAGCAGAAAGTAAAATACGAACTCAAAAATAATATAAACTTGGAGGATTTTTTCTATGAATACTAAAATTTTATCTACGGCTCTTCTTGCTTCTGTTTTTTTATCTTCTGCTTTACCCGCTTTAGCTGCCTTGGCGGATGCGCCTGTTCCAACACCTCAGGGAACGTTTATCGGTGGTGCGGCGCCAGTGCCCGTAAATTTGCCTGCACCTGCTCCTGTGCCATCACAAAAAAAATAGATTAAGGACATTATCATTGTTTTTCAAAAGCGCCCTATGATAAAATCATCTTTCTTCTCTTTCTAGAAATTATGTTTAGACCCTGTTTTTTGTAATATTTTTTATCTAAAATTGGTCTTGTTATAATAATTGCATAAATTTTGTAATAAATACATTTTTGTATTGACCTGTGTTATGGATTTTTGCTATTGCCTGCTTATGAACAATAATATAAGAGGGAGTATAAAAAATGAACATTCTAGGTGGAATTTTTGGAAAACCAGAGCAGCACAAGGCCAAACCAAAACAGACACAGAACACCAGCTCTTTAGAAATGACCTATGGTTTAGATAAAAATGGTGAGGTTTCTTTATTGGTTAAAAAAAAAGACAAAAATGGTGAAGCTTTATATAAAGTCAATTCTAGACTCAATTATCAAGCATAAATCAAAAATACCGCATTTTTGCGGTATTTTTTTTGTTTTATTGATGGGGGTATTTTTTCAAGATCAGCCTTGCGCTGCTATTTGGGCAACGATTTCTGATGCGTGAAGCCGAATAAAGTCATATCCAGCTTTATTTTTAAGTGACGATAAAATCTTATTTTTACAATCATAAACACAGAAAGGATTATCAATCATGGGATCAATTAATGGAATTAGTGCCTTAACCAAAGGCTTGGGAACAATTGGAACTTTGGTCAATACGGCGGATTCAGTGATTAATAGTGTGCAAGGGTTTAATAAAATAAATAATGATGAACAAGCGCGCACAGCATTGCGCGCAGAGCATGATTTGGCGTTAAAGCAGTTGCAGGAAAAACAAAATATTCAATTATCCCAAGCTGAGGCCGATTTGAATTTGCAAAAAACATCTTTATTGCAATCGCAACAAACCGAAGACGATCAACGCCAAGCCTCCCTACGCCGTGCGGTTGCGCGTAAACAAGCTGAATTGGGTGCAAAGGGACTTAATAGCACCGATGGATCAGGTAAAGCGATTTTATTGGGGTTAATTGATGAAAGTGAGTCTGAAAAACAGAAACGCGAAAACATAGATCGTTTGCGACAAATTTCCTTAGATCAAGATTTTACAGGGCAAAAACAGATTAATTTGCTGCAAACGGGGCAGTTATTAGAGAGGCAGAGATTAGAGCGAGCGACGCGCTTTTGATTTTATAAAATTAAACTTGACATAAAATTATTTATGCTTTATTGTCGTGTGCAAGTAAACAACATATAGGGAGTTAAAAACTATGTCTTCTGTTAATCAAAAACCATCTATTTTTGCTTCGTTTATTGCACAGGCAAATCCGAATAGCCGTAAAAATAGTAACCCGCCTGTACAACAAGTAAATTCTGCAAGTCAGGCAGGTCAAGTAAATAAAACAACTCAAGCCGATAAGTTTCATAAATCATCTACATATACGCCTACAAAGTCATAATTTTAACATAAAATCCTTATCGCCCCGCGCTTATCGCGGGGTTTTTTGTGCTGGATAATTATTTAGCGATTATAAATAACAATATTTATGTTTTTTATACATTTTTTATGTTGACTTTTGTTTTTTGATCGATTACATATTTCTCAATTAAAAATAACATTACAGGAGAGTAAAAATGGAACAAGAAAATTCTGTGTCTAATCAATCTAACAATCTTACCAATTCTTTTTATTTATCTGGCATTCCTTTTAAATCCGTCACGCCGGATTGGACTGGGAAGGTAAAATCTTTTCCAGCGGATTGTCCTGAAAACCCTCATCCTGTAGATCAATATTTGCAGGGTTTGGAAAATAAGCGCTGACTTCCTTAATTTTTGTAGCGTTAACAAAATAATTTTAATTGTGTTTTTTGCTATTTAAATGCACAGGCGTCATCTCTGTGATCGCCATAAATCAGGGGATCCCGTGTCGCGCACGGGATAACGTCATAAGGTCAAACCCTATCATCATTTTTATTTGGTTTGGCTATACTTAGAAATTAAATCAAAAAACAGGAGAGAAGAATATGAATAAATTATCCAAAATATTTAATCCCAATCCTGTTTTGTCGTTAGGGCTTTCTGTCTTGGCATTAACGGGATCTTTTGCATTAGCCGCAGAGGCAAGTTTTAGACAATCAGGCATAGCCAGCTGGTATGGCCCAGGTTTTCAGGGTCGATTAATGGCAAATGGGAAGAGATTTAATCAATATGCAATGACAGCTGCCCATAAAACACTGCCTTTCGGGACGGTTGTAAAAGTCATAAACCCCAAAACAAAAAAATCTGTTAAGGTCACGGTTACAGATCGTGGTCCTTATGTTGGTGGGCGTATTATTGATTTATCAAAAAAGGCAGGTGCCGATTTAGGGATTAGTGGTATTGCCAAGGTTTCTCTCGTTGTTATATCGCAGCCTAAAAATTTAAAGAAAAATTGAAAACAGGATGAATGAAGATGATAGATGATAAAGATAAACTAAATAAAATTTTAAAAGACCCAAAAACATATGCTGCTTTGTTTTTTGTGGTTGCATATGCTGCAACTTTGAGCTTAACGAAGCCTCATATTGAGGATCATAAGACGCCGCCCTCTTATAATGGCGTTGTATCAAAAGCCAAGAGCCATAATCATAAAGGAAAAGAGGACTCAAAACCGGTTTCTGTGCGTCAAAATCCTGCGCCTTAATTGATTGATAGTCATATTCCCCATATTGCCCCCTTATCCCCCGATAAGGGGGTTTTTTATTGCGAATTTTAAACCGAAACCAAAAGGAAAAAAACCATGACTGATAGCCATATTAAAATGCCTGATATATCCCCAATTATTCGTTATGTGGGCGATGGCACAACGACTGCTTTTATCTTTCCATTCCCTATTTTTGAGGTCACGGATTTACAAGTCTTTTTCAATGCTGCCCTGCAAACCCAAGGCTATAGCGTTACGGGAACAGGGCAAAGTGCGGGGGGTCGTGTGACATTTGCTACGCCGCCCACGGCTAATGTGGTGATTACCCTAAAACGTGTGATGAAAGTACAGCGTTTGACGGATTTTACCGAAGGGGGATTGTTTTCCGCCAATGCCATCAATACAGAACTGGATGCCTTAACGGCCATCAGCCAGCAATTAGCTGCCGATCAAGGCGCAATGCTGCGATACCACCCCAATGAAAACCCAGCGATGACCAACCTCCCCAGTGTCGATCAGCGCAAAAATATGGCTTTGGGCTTTGATGGGCAGGGCAATCCTGTGGCGTTGCCGATTGGATCTGTATCACCGCAGACCAATTTTACCGCAACAGGATCAGGGGCGATCACGCGTAATGTTAGCGATAAACTCTCCGATGTCGTATCGGTGCGGGATTTTGGTGCGATTGGGAATGGGATCGCCAATGATACGTTGGCAATCCAACAGGCCTTGGCGGCGCATAAGAATGTCTATGTGCCATCAGGAACATATTTGATCTCCGCGCCCTTGACATTAACCGAGAGCAAAAGCCTGATCGGTGCGGGGCAGGGCGCAATTATAAAATGCACCAATAATCTGTTTAATGCGATCAATGTTACGGCATCTTATTGTATGGTGCGTGATTTACGGATTGAAAATGGCAAAATCGGCGTGTCTTTGTTTGGCGCAACATCGCCGTGCGTGCAAAATAATATCAGCAATTTGACGATTTGGGGCAGTGATATTGGGGTGCAGCTGGATGGCTATCAAAACACAAACAACCCATGCTATTGGAATAATTTCGATCATATTTTGGTCGCGCAACCCAAAATTCACGGCATATTCCTCACCAAAAGCGGGGCAGGCGATACGCCAAATGCCAATAAATTCCATCTCTGCCGCGTCTATTCCTTAGGGGCAACAACATCGGGGCATGGGATTTATGTGCAGCATGGATCATTCAATAATGCCTTTGTCGATTGCGAAAGCAATGTCAACGGCGCAACGGCGCAATCCTGCTTTACGATGGGGGCGGGGTCGAATAAGACGCTGTTGATTAACCCCTATGCGGAATCCAACAACCAAGTCCCCAACATTAAGCTGGAGTTGGGATCATTGGATACGTCAATCTATAATCTCTTATCCGCCAGTGACGGCGCGGCGATTTGGGATTTATCGGGCGGGCAATATACCGCCTATAACGCTGGATTTCCTTATAAAAACAAATTTGATAAAACCAAAATTAGTGACGTAACCGCGCAATTACAGCGTTATGATACGGAATATCTGGATGCCAGCGGCACGCGCACTTTGGATTTATCGCATTCGGTGCATCTTATATCCTCCTTTGGGGGCGCATTAACCGTGAACCTGCCCAGTGCCGCCAGTGCCGCAGGGGCGTGGATGGTTGTCAAGAAAATCGATTCCTCCAAAAACGTCATCACGGTAGGCGAGGTCAGCGGCAACGGCCCCGATGGCAGCTTATATTTCTTGGGCAGTGAGAATGATTATGTCTGTATGATGTCAAACGGCGCGGAATGGTTTGTAATCGCATCCAACCGATCCGTGGGCAATACACGATTTTATGACGGATCAGGGCTGTATCCGATTGATATGGCGGTGGATGTGTATTTGCTATCCTCCTTCGGCGGCGCATTAAATGCACAACTCCCCCCCGCAAATGCCACAAAATCCATCGGCCGCCGCATCACGATCAAAAAAACCGACACCTCCACCAACCCCATCACCCTCACCGAACAAGGCGGCAGCGGCGCAGACCAAGCCACGCAGACTTTGGCGGATCGCTATGATGCGATTACGGTGGTATCCGATGGGTCGCAGTGGTTTATTGTGTCACGGTTTGGGTAGGGGGGAAATTAACCGCAAGAATTTTCTTGCGGTTAATAAAGATTTAATATATTAAAGCTTTAATTAGAAGTAGTCGAATACTTATTAAAACTTTAGATACAACCATTTAAGCTGAAATTAAATGGTCGTATTTTCCATTCTTAATCTCGGAAATTCTTCCTTGATTAACTCCAAGGACGGCAGCAATATAGTGTTGAGCGTATAGGCGTGTTTCTAGCATTTCTAAGGCTTTCATTGCTGATTCTTTGGTTATTTTATTAGATTTTTTCATATAAATACTTTCTAATAAGGTTAAGATTGCTCGAATCGGTGAATCCGTTAACCGTCTGATTGAAATTATATTTCAAAATACCACTTATTTAAAGTGTATTATTTCAAAATCTATGTGTGGGGCTGTATTTTAAGTTGTTTTATGTGCAATTTTGTTTTGATTAAAAGCACCCTTTTTATTTCGTGATTACAGTGTTTAGGAACGCACTATTTTATCACTGACACATGGAAAACCCGATTAACAGTGGTTGTAAAGAAAAAATAATTATTTATGAAAGTTTATCTATCCCAAGTATAATCGCGATAAAGCAAAGGAAGCATAAGAATAGTCCTATCGGTCCCAAGGTGGTCAAAATCAAAAGATTACTGATCCCTTGGTGCTTTAAACTATGAATTGATATTTTTTCTGGTTTTTGTTTGTGTATGATGCGCCATACTAATTCACATAGCGCTGTATAGCTGTTAGAATAAATATGACCTAAAAATGTAAAATAACCAGACTCCAAAATTAAACGGACTAAGCTCATTTCACCAAGCTCTTTGATGAATAACGTGATAAACACACCAATCGGGAACGGCACTGTAACCAACAAAATTCGCCCCGTCTTCCACCCCCAAGGTGAAGAAGGTTTAGCGGAAAAAATAATGCCTGTCACCAAGATCACTAAAATTAAAATGAAGATCAACATATACAGGCTTTATAAATGATTTTGAAAAGATAGGTTTTGAATTTATACTCTTATTCATGTCAAATCAATCTTTTAATCTTTTCCGGATCAGGCAAGTGCTTTTTAAGGCTGACATCGAAGGTCTAATCGCCCTCGGTGCACCAGATGATGAATATGATGATGAGGCAATCCTGATTGCTGATTTTATAAATAAAATCAATACACAAAATCGAGATTTTGAAGTTATAAGAGAGGGTGTTTTAAAGATTTGGCAACAATCATTTGACCTCAGCGATGATGATTTACGCCTAAGGTATCAAAACATTGATGATGTTGTGCGTATGGTGGTGCAAAATGTGCAATAAATCCCTTTCTTTGTTTTATAGACTATGTTTAATTGTGATAAAGTCCCTCACTTGATCACGTTGGAAAAATATGTTGGATAAAGCGAAAATAGAGCAAATCGTAATCCTAGCCAATGAGGAATATGTTTTAAACCGATTTGGTAAGTTACGAGATAAGGATATTGCGTGTAAAAGCAAGTATCCCCACGATGTGGTGACGATTGCTGATAAAGAAGCAGAAGAATTTATAAAAGCAAGGATATGGGAGATCGATCCCAATGCGCTTTTTATAGGAGAAGAGTCGAGTTTTAAAAACCCTCAAGAGCTTTTTTTAATGGAGCAAGATGAGCCTGTATGGATTATCGATCCCATTGATGGAACAGCAAATTTTAAAAATGGCGTTGCAAAATTCGGGACAATACTTTCATGTGTTCAAAAAAAGGAGATTATATATGGGTGCATTTATAATCCGATAACAAAAACACTGATTTCTGCTGAAAAAGGGTCGGGGGCTTGGTGTCAAGGTAAAAGATTGTCAATAAACACATCCGTATCTTTTGAAGATTCATTGGCAATTCTGTCTTTGCAGTTCTTCGAAAAAGAAATGGCCGAAAAAATTGCTGAAAGAGCCTTTCAGTTCTTAAGATGGCAGAGCAACTTTGGATCTGTCGCGATAGATTATCAAAGCTGTGCCTTAAGCGACGTTCAGATTGCTGTTTTTAACTTTATTCGTGTATGGGATCATGCCGCAGGGGTTCTGATACACCAAGAAGCGGGCGGATATGCCGCAAAATTTGATGGAACGCCGTATTGCCCATTGGATATAGAGGGTGGCATTATTTTGGCACCTGATCAGGATATATGGAATTATTTTTATAGTCATGTTATGGGAGATATGTAGGAAAAATATGGATAATATAAACTTAATCATATGGGATTTAGACGGTACAAAATACAAATTCCATGACGATATTCATAATATTGCCAATCATTTGCTTGTGGATATTGTTAATGAAAGATTGGTTGCGCAAGGTTTAGCGCTCTTACCTGATGATGAAATTGTATCTTTGGGCGAAAAATCCTATGATAAATCAGGGATAAGCTGGAAGATCTTCACCCAAATTTATAATATTGATCCCCATGATCTGTTTCAGGCTTTTAATATGAAGATGCCTTTATTCACAGTGGATAGTATTGCTAGTGCCGCTTATAAAGAAAAAATAAACCTCACAAAAGCCCGTGGCGTTGATCATATTATCTTCACCCATGGTAGCAGGGCTTGGGCAAAAAAAGTACTTGATAAGCTAGGTTTGGCTCAAGAATTCAACGATAATAAAATATTTGATATTAGTCATGTAGGTTGGGTTTTGAAGCATGAAGGTAAGCAGTCTTATTTAAGGTTAAAAGATCTTTTTAATTTTGAACCTCAATGTACTGTTATGGTGGAGGACACCCCAAAATGCTTGATGGGTGCAAAGGCGTTGGGAATGAAAACAGTTTTAATTGATCGAAAAAATATTTATAATATCAATAAATTACCTGATTATGTTGATTGTATATTTCAATGCCCTGAGGCGTTTTTGGATTTTTTTATCGCTTAATATAAATTGCTAGATTATCCAACCCCTGTGACCCCCTCACAGGGGTTTTTGTTTATTTAAAATAAGGAAAAATATGACAGATCAACATGATACAATCGAACATATATCCCGCCAGCAAATCGCGGAATTTTTGCCCCAAGCCATTGAACAAGCCTTGACATCCTATCATCGTTTCTCCCAACAACCTGTGCCGGAGGAAGCCAAGGAATTTTCTGCGCATCATAGCGCGTGCAAGGTTGCCATTGCGCATATTGATCTGTTGATCAAGCTGGCGAAATGGGCGGATATGGATACGCAATCCAGCACGAAATCCCAAGAATTAGACCGCCTAATGCAGCAAGCCATGCAGGAAATTGCAGAGTACGAGGACACTTGATTTTTAAAAGGATTTTGTTTAGCGTGAAGTAAATCACAACAAACAAAGGTTTTACTTTATGTCCTTTAAAATGCCAAAAGATTTCTTATGGGGTGTCACCACATCCGCCTATCAGATTGAGGGGGCGTGGGATACGGACGGCAAAGGCGAAAGCATCTGGGATCGCTTTTCGCACACAGACGGCAAAATCGCCAATGGCGATACAGGGGATGTCGCCTGTGATCATTATCACCGTTATTTAGAAGATATTGATTTAATTGCGGATTTAGTGCCGAATTACCGCTTTTCCATTGCATGGACGCGTATTTTTCCTGATGGTATTGGGGAGAGCGTCAACCAAGCGGGGGTTGATTTTTATAACCGCCTGATTGACGCGCTGCTGGCAAAAGGCGTCACGCCTTGGGTGACCTTATATCATTGGGACTTACCCCAAGCCCTGCAAGACAAAGGAGGCTGGAAAAACCGTGAGATTGTGTCTTGGTTTGAACATTATGCCCTGACCTGTGCGCGTTTGTTTGGCGATCGTGTTAAAAATTGGGTGATTATCAATGAGCCTTCGGTGATTGCTGTTTTGGGGCATGCCAATGGCATTTTTGCGCCCGGACTTGCGGATCACGATTCCTATTGGTCATGTGTGCATCATCAAAATCTGGTGATGGGCAATACATATCGCGCCCTAAAAGCCCAACATCCTGATTTTTATATTGGATCCGCCTATACCCCTGTTCCCGCACGTGCCGAAGATCCCAATGATGCGCATTTATGTAAGACATGGGAAAATGCGTGGATTTGGAATTATAGTGATCCGTTGTTTAAAGGGATTTATCCGCTTGAGAGCCAAGAGGCGATTGCACCTTTTATAAAAACCGGTGATATGCAGGTGATCCAAGGGGCGTTTGATTATGTGGGCTTGCAATATTATTCACCGCTTTATTTCAAAAAAGATCCCCATTGTGCGATAGGTCTCTCCTTTGGTGACGCCCCTGCGGATTGTGAGAAAAACGATCTGGGCTGGCCGATTGACCCACAGGCTTTTACGGATATGTTATTGAAATTACGCGCTGAATATGGCGATCATGATTGGATTATTACTGAAAATGGCATATCCTTAAACGACACGCGCGATCATGATGCCGTTTCTGACCCGCGTCGCATTGATTATTTGAGTCGTCACATTGACGCAGTTAAAAACGCCATGCAACAAGGCGTGACGATTAAGGGCTATTTCGCATGGTCATTATTGGATAATATGGAGTGGGCAAGTGGCTATGGCCCACGTTTTGGGTTGGTTTATATTGATTACAAAGATAATTTAAAACGGATTCCAAAGGACTCTTATTATTGGTTTCAAAAACGGATTGCGGTATGAACAAAAAACTGGTTTTCTTAGGTGACTCCATCACCCAAGGTTTAGGAGATACCCTATGCAAAGGCTGGGTTGGCAGGTTGCATGATAAAAGCACCACAGGTGATTTTTATATCAATTTAGGTGTTTCAGGGGACACAAGCCTTGACATCAAACATCGTTTATTAAGCGAAGTTTTATATCGCAACCCCGATCATCTGATTATTGCCGCAGGGATCAACGATACGGCATATCGCTTATGGTTGCAAAATACTGATGGGATCCCACAGACTAAAATTTCTCTTGCGCTGTCAAAAGAAACATGGATGGATATTTTTACGGTGGCACAGGCTGTTGTGCCAATGCTGACCGTTATTGGGTTGACACCAGTTCATGAAGCCTTGCTGCCCCTGCAATGGATGCCGCATGATGAATATGATAAGGGCACAGATTTTAAGAATACCACAATCATGCACTATAATGATATGCTGCATAATTTGTGCAAAGCACGGAATATCCGTTTTATCCCTATTTTTGAGGCATTGCACGATCATCCAGATTTTCTAATGAATCTGGATGATGGGCTGCATCCGAATGATAAGGGGTATCAGATTATGGCTGATTTGATTGGGGGAAGTAATCTGAATGAAGGCTTACAGACCTAATGTTTTTGCTAAATTTAGAACAGGTACAGTAAGCTTATTTTCTTGTTCCTTCAAGATGTTTAAGAAGTCAGCATTGGTATTAAAAAGCTTGGTTAAATGATCTGTTGTACCACAAGCTCGTGCTTGGATAACAAAGTTATTATACGCCATGATTGTTCCAATATCATTAAATCCGCAGCGGTGCGTTGATAAATTTGTTGTTAATGGATGAATTTGTGTTTCTGTCATGCTGAAAATCTCCCTAAGCTTTAAATTAATGAATAAGTAACTTTAATTCTTAAAAATGTCAAGTTCTTTTTGTAAAAAGATTGTGATACGCTGTTTATGACGAAGATAACCTCCTTCCCCCTTTTCCTATCCCTATGGAACCAACTGCAAAACCTCACCACGCCCACAGTGCATTTTAAAATTGCGCATTGGTTGCAACAAAATCCAAAGCGCGGATTATTGATGGCGTTTCGCTCTTGTGGGAAATCGACATTGGTGGGACTGTATGCGGCGTGGCGGTTGTTATGTGATCCGGATGTGCGGATTATGGTCTTGGCGGCGGATGGGATTTTGGCGGGGAAAATGGTGCGGAATGTGAAGCGTATTATTGAGCGGCATCCGTTGACGCAATCTTTGATGCCTGATACGCGGGATCAATGGGCGGCGGATCGGTTTACGATTAAACGCGCTACAGAGTCGCGTGACCCATCCATGATCGCCAAGGGCGTGATGAGCAACCTGACGGGATCACGCGCCGATTTGATTTTATGCGATGATGTCGAAGTGCCCAATACCTGCGATAGCCTGCCGAAACGGCTGGATTTGCGTGAAAGATTGATTGAGATTGATTTTATCCTAACCCCACAGGGGCAGGTGCTGTATATCGGCACACCGCATCATTATCACAGTATCTATGCCGTTGATGCTAGGGCGGAATATAGTGAGGCCACGCCTTTTTTGGCGCATTATGAACGTTTAGAAGTGCCGATTTTAGATGCGCAAGGCAACAGCGCGTGGGATACGCGCTTTAGCTTGGAGTATATCAACCATTTACGCCAGCATACAGGGGCAGCGAAATTTGATTCACAGATGATGTTAATCCCCACCAATATCACCCAAGGGGTTTTATCGGTGGCGGATTTAGTGCCGTATGACGCGCAGTTGCATTATAGTGTGGAGATCAATCAGCTGCTAATCGGGGATCAGAAAATCACCCATGCCGCTGCGTGGTGGGATCCTGCCTTTGGCGCAAAGGGCGGCGATGGGTCGGTTTGCGCCTTTGTGTATCGGGACGGGCAGGGGAGATATTATATCCATCATATCGCCTATCTTAAAATCAACCCAAAAGACCCCGCCGATGAGGCAACACAACAATGCCGCCAAGTCGCCGCCCTGTGCCGTGATTACTATATGCCGCGTGTGGCGGTGGAAATTAACGGGATTGGCAAATTCCTGCCCAATATCTTACGCCGCGAAATGGCGTTGGCACGCGCCCCATGTGCGGTGATTGAAAAATCCAGCCGTCAAAATAAGATTGATCGTATCCTCTCCACCCTCCAAGCCCCCTTGGCAGCCCGCATGATCCATGCGGCGCGGCCTTTGTGGCACACGCCCTTTATAACAGAAATCAAAGAATGGCAAGGCACACATAACGACAAAGACGACGCGCTGGATGCGGTGGCAGGGGCAATATCGATGTTCCCGATTAAGGGCAATCCACCTGCACGAACAGGGATGCCGAAATGGGTGGGGTGATCATATAGCCTATCTCATATAAAATGATTATCATTTTATATGAGGCACTCAAACGCCGTGCATGCTTCGCGCCAATTATGGCGCGGGGTTACACTTGTAACCCTTCTATAGCGCAGCTCTTTTTTATGCTTATTTTATTCGAGCTGCGCTATATTGTAGCTTTGATCAAATAAAACACCCCTTCATCGGGATATGATATTGTCTTTAGAATCTGAACATCAAAACCAATCAATGTCAAAAGATCAATAAGAGCATCGGCGGAATACAGCTTTTGTGTTGATTCTGTAATATGCTGTTCCATGACAATGGTTTTGATTTTTTGTAATGTTGCAACAGGCGTATTTAATAAAATCTCATATTCTGCTCCCTCACAATCTAATTTTAGAATATCAATTGTATCTAAATGATAGGTATCAAAAATTTCTGTTAGACTTATGGTTTGTGATGGGATGCATAGATTTTGTTCATGAGATTTAAAAATCGAATGGGCGCCTGTATTACTAGGGTCAATGTAAAGAGATCGCGACGGTTTTGGATCACAAACGGCTTTGTTAATCGCTTGAACATGCAACAGATGATTGAGCGTGATGTTTTTACATAGGTTCTGGTGATTTTCAGGAAAGGGCTCAAAGGCTAGAACACGCCCTTGTGAGGCTTGCTTTGCTGCAGAGCATGAAAATAATCCAATATGGGCACCAATATCAACAATAGTGAAATGGGGCTGGATAGCCTCTAAAATCTGATAACAATCCTCGAAAATGACTTCTTTTAAAATATCTTGGTCGGACACAAGGCTGTTGCCGCGGGGGCGAAGGTAAAATTTCAGTCCGTTTTTTAAGGTAATGGGAAAGGGATTTTTTATCCATCCCATTTTATCAAACCATAAATTCAAAAGGCTGTTTTGCGTGATCATGCTGTTTAATATCCATGCTGTAAAGAATTATTATTCAGTTTCTCAATAATATGGCTTTGCGACCAAACACGCTCTCCCCCAAGCTTTAGGAACAGATGGCGTGTGTGCGCAATCAATTCATCATCCATTTGAGAGGCATAATAGTGCATCAGATCATATTTTGTATGCCAATTTTGATTGGGAAAAATCAGGGGTGCGCATAAAGATTTTTCAGTAGCGCAATGATGTATATGGCTCTGATTCAGCGATGTTTCATAGCCCGCATCTTCGTAAAAGATAACATCATACCCTTGCTTGAGCAGGTCATGCCCTATTTGGGCAATCATACGATGTTCAATGTGATGCGCACTGCCTAAGGGGCACCAGATCATCATAGGATCGTCATAGGATTGTATATGGTTAAAAACTGCATCCTGCACAGGCGACCATAAGGGATCTTTTTGTGGATCATTGGCGGGGTTCATATAATCATCTTCATGCGCATAATCATTACGCGCGCTGGTATCACAAAAATCAAGATGGTGGCTTTGTATCTTAAGTGAATCCAATGCAGCTTTATCCTCGGCTTGACGGATCGCCGATATATCCTCAAGCGTGCCTAAACCATCGGCTGTATAACGGCTTTGGCTAAAGATTGTCACAATTTGGATGTTTTTTAAAATACGCGATGATAAGACACCACCTAATGATAAAACGGCATCATCTAAATGGGGCGATAAAATCAGATGATGTACCGGCATTTATCGCTCCGTATTCGAAAGGACAGAGATAATGCCCTGCCATAGAATTGAATGCGAATGATGATAATGGATTTTATTTTCATAGAAAATAGCATTTTCATCGCTAAGCCATGTCATCAGGGTTTGTAAAATGCGCCCGATTTCAAGTAATGTTTTTTGTACGCTATTGCTCAGGCTAATCGTTAGGAGTTCTTTGTTTCTCTCCTGCATTGCCTTTAAAATATCCAATCGAATGGATTTGGTTTCTTCAAAAGATTGATTATGCCTGAGCATATGACTTAGGATTTCCCCTGCTTCCTCGGCTTTTAGAATATTGAGATTGAGGATGGATTTTATCACAGATTCATGCTGTACGCTCTGATCCAAGAATAAGATTGAGTCATTTTTTTGACGAATAGTTTGAAAGAAAATCCAGTCTTCATTGTACCAATCAGGAAATAAAACAGCACAGTTTTTTGTGTCAGAGATATAAGTACCCCCATAAAGTTCTTCGCGCTGAACGAATGAGCAGGGGGCAACCATCGATTCATGTGGCGGTTTTAAATCTGTATATTTATTCAATAAATAGGCTTGTTGTTCAAGAGAAAGGTCAGCAATCAATCTTTCAACATAGAAATGTTTGATATTCTGCGACTGTTTTTTCTGTATTTCACGTATATGGGCTTGATAAAAAGCGATCCATTCTTGACACGATAAATCAGGGCAGCCGTTGATTTGAGGGCTGATAAGGGAAGAATGGAACAGGTTTTTCAGCTCAAGATTAGGTGGAATCATCATATCTTGATCTAAGCTCCAAAATCTTTGACATTCAGGATACAAAGTTTTGAGGACAATCAGCCCAATATTTCGAGCCTTCGGGGTTGACCATGATCTGTCCCCAAGATTGATTTGATCTAAAAATTGATTTTGTTGATCGTTTAAAGATGCAGATAAATTTTTTCTGATGGCATCCCATTTCTTTTGGGTGATATAATCTATTTTTATGTCCTGACATTGTTCAATAAAGGCTTTGTTTGTCTTGAATATATCGGGGCTATAGCTGTTTTCAATCACGATAATGGGATGATAACACAATGATTGATGGTCTGATATTGAGGTTATAATTCTTTTGAGATGCCATGAATTTTCATGAGAGCACACAATAATGGGCATAGTATGATTTGTCATGGTGTCAATCCAGCTTTTTGAAACGCCTCTTTGCGCTCAACGCATTGATCACACTGTCCACATTCAATTTCAATATTTTCTGTGCATGACCATGTTATATGAAAGGGAACATCTATATTTATGCCTAGTTTTACGACTTCTTCTTTGGTCTTGTAAATAAAGGGCATGACGATAGATGGGGACAGATCACCATGTTCCAACTGTAAGAGCCTATTCATAATGCTATAATATTCAGGTGTTGCTTGCCCTGCGGTGGTTGTATTCCAATCGCTTAGGATTTGTCCTCCCATGACATACTGCGCCCCAAGACGTTGAGCAAGATTCCCAGCGAGGGTGTAATAGATCCCATTGCTTTCTAACAAACGAATGGGCTTATTGTCTGTGGTCTTGGAATCAATTTTTTTGATGCGGGGATAGGTGATTTGTAATAGTTCAACATCTGCTTTTTTACAAATTTGTTGATTCCTCAAATTCTCTATGATGGGGCGCCCAAAATAATTAAATTCTAGCGCAATTGTTTTTAAGCCCGATGCCTTGGCTAAATATAACAAAACTGTGCTATCAACCCCACCTGATAATAGGATTAAGGCTGTCTTTGTCTGTGGCTCTGGAACGGATTCCCCATTAAATAATATGGCGCAAGCGTCTTTTTGCTGCATTTTATCTCTCCCTGTGTTAGATTTTGATTAAATTGTTTTTTAGAAAAAGTCAATGATTAAATATTATGTCATTAAAAAACCCCTATGATCCCCACAATATTTTCGCCCAAATCATACGCGGTGATGCGCCGTGCACGCGTGTTTATGAAGATGAATGGGTTTTGGCATTTTATGATATTGCGCAAATGGCACCCATTCATGTACTGGTGATCCCTAAAAATTCCTATGTGGATTTACAAGATTTCTTAAATCATGCCAATTCTGCAGAAATTTGTGGGTTTTGGCAAGGGGTCAAGAAAACAGTAGAAATATTGGATGTTCAGCATTCAGGATATAATTTATTTACAAGCATTGGCGCAGATCATGGGCAGGATGTGTTTCATTTTCATGTGCATATCACAGCAGGAAAGACTTTGGCTGATATTCTTTCTTGACAGTAAGTATTAGGTTATGGCAAGTTGCACGTCATTTATCGTGCCTATGCTTAATTTATAAGGATTTTTGCCATGCGTCAAAACGCCAATCAACCTATCATTCGTATCCCTGCCGAGTGGGAAGCACAAAAGGAAATCTGGACAGCCCTGCCTTGGGATCAGGAAAAATGGCCTGTGCCGATTGACGCCGTGCGCGCAGAAATTGTGGCGATGGTGCAGCAATTATCGCAGACGACCAAGGTCAAACTGATGGTGCATAATGATGAAACCTATAATTATGCCAAAGATGCGTTATTGCCCCATGAAAATATCTATTTTGTCAAAAAGCCGTATGGCGATATTCGGTTGCGCGATACGGGAGCAATTTTTGGGTTAAAGGGAAGATTTCTGCACGCTGTATCCTTTGGGCATAACGGATGGGGTGGTAAATATTATTACCCCCATGATACGGAGGTCAATCAGATTATGACCGATCAAACAAAGGCAAAAGCATCACGCAGTGCAATGATTTTAGAGGGCGGATCACTTGAGTTTAATGGAAAAGGAACGGTTTTAACAACAAAACAATGTTTGCTGAATGATAATCGGAATCCATATTTGTCTAAAAAATCGATTCATAAAACTTTGATCAATTCTTTAGGAATCCATCGAATGCTATGGTTAGATCAGGGCTTATTGAATGATAGCACAGAGGGACATATTGATAATATTGCTCGCTTTGCCCCTGATGGGCGGGTGATTTGCATGGCGCCGACTGATGGATATAATGATCCAAATTTTGATGTGTTGATTGCCACCCAAGACCGCCTAACAGAGTTAAAGCAGGATTTTGTCACAATCCCCAGTGCAGGTGAGGTTTTGGATGAAAATGGGAAAATCATGCCCGCCTCCCATATGAATTATATTATCAGCAATGGACAAGTGATTGTCCCTGTGTATAACGAATATGGCGATGCAGCGGTGGATGCTTTATCCAAGATATTCAATAATCACAGCGTCGTTGGATTGCCTGCTAAAAATATTTTAGCAGGGGGCGGATCATTTCATAGCATCACGCAGCACGTTCCTATGAAACCAAATTTTAAAAAAGGGTAAGATAGAACCGCCTGCAATATCGCGCCACGCTTGGATTTTTAATGAAATTGATACCCTATCAAAAACGCCCTATTGGGGCGTTTTTTTATGTTCTTAAACATTTATAACAAAGGAATAAGATTATGTCTTTTTTATCCCAAGATGTCCTATGGTGGATCAGTGCTGTGGAGCTGCCAGCCATGGCGGGCTTACTGACCATGATTTGGAAGCTACGCCAAGATTACCAAAAAGATCATTTGGCGATGCGTGAATCCCTTGAACATCGTACCGCGCAATTAAGGGACGGGCTGGCGGCGTATAAATTGGAGGTCGCAAAATCATACGCCTCCATCACCGATATGCGCGATCTGGAACGCCGCCTTGTGGATCATTTGTTACGCATTGAATCCAAACTGGATCAAACCGCGTTAAAGGCTGAGGCGAACGCGGTGCGCTCTTAAATTACCCCCCCCTCATCAATGGAGAATACGATGTCACCCAAAAACAAATTTTGCGTGCTGGATGCGCGTGTGTTGGATATTTTTGCGCGTACCCTGTGGGGAGAGGCGCGGGGGGAGGGTGCGAGGGGGATGGAGGCGGTGGCGAGTGTGATTTTAAATCGCGTGCGCGTATCCCAAGCCAAGAAAGGCTTTTGGTGGGGGAATGATATTATTGCTGTCTGCCAAAAACCCTTTCAATTTAGCTGTTGGAATCATGATGATCCGAATTTAGCGAAATTATTGGCAGTCGATACCAAAGATGCCGCCTTTGTGGCCGCCAAAGACATCGCCAAGCGTGCCTTTTATGGGTTGTTAACAGATACCACAAACAACGCCACCCATTACCACGCCGCAGGAATCCGCCCATACTGGATCAAAGGCGAAAAACCAACCGCCACGATTGGACGGCATGTGTTTTATCGGATTGTCTGAGTCTGTGGCATTTTGATATGTAATGATTTACAATAATTTAAACCACAAGGGATTTAAGCAATGGATAATTCGCCCAAGGCATTAGACCGTTTCTGTGACCTAAACGCATGGCAAACGGCGGCAATCCAAGACGGCTTAGACGATTTACAGCAAAACAGAATTGTCGATCACGATACCTTAAAATCGCATTGGAAAATCTTGCCCGGCCACAAAAATCCAGTGTACTGAAACAGCAACCAAGGCTTTAAGCGCGATTCATTGTTATATCTAAGCCAAATAAGTTTGATTGCAGAATTTATCAGACTCCCTGTAAAAAAAATAGTCATCCCGTGCTTGACACGGGATCTCGTGGGTTTGGTTATTCCCGCTGATCAACAAGATGCCGGATCACGTCCGGCATGACGATTCTTGGTGCTGGATTAACAAAAAAATACTCAAAAATCGATCTATGCAACAACGCCTGTCACGCACGGGATGACGATTTTTCTTACAGAAGATCCAAATAAATTCTACAATCAAATTTATTTGCTTTCGCTATATATACAGAGCCTTGTTCTTTTATATCCAAAAAGAACAAGGCTTTTTTATATCTTCAATCTAAAAAGGAATCCTATCATGACGGTACAAATCATTACCCCCTTACTTCAAAAACTGGGGTTTCCTGTGTTGTTGGATGTTGTGCAGCGCGCGTTGGGGCAAGTGCCGCATCCCGCAGCAACCAAAGCATCAGAAACCATGCAAGATGTTGTCAAAAATATTCAAAATGGCGGCATCAGCCCCGCGCAAATTGAGGCGGCGCAGAAATATGCGTTGGCGGAATTGGCGCAAGAGGGGGAGACATTAAAGCAAATCAATGAAACCATGCGGATAGAGGCTGCATCAAATGATGCGTATGTACGCCGTATGCGCCCCACCTTTGGGTATATTCTGGCAATCAGTTGGGGGGCGCAAATGTTGGCGTTGGCATATATTATCTTATGGCGTACGGATCAAGCCAGCCTTGTGATTGAATCCATGCAATCATTGGGTTTTACATGGGGGGTGGGGCTATCAGTCTTGGGTGTTTATGTCTATAAACGGAGTGAGGAGAAAAATACTTCACCAAAACAATCCGATTCCGCTGGAAAACGATAAAAATATTTCCTATAGTTTTAGACATGTCCAAATTATCCCCCAAATATGAGCTGATGAAGCAATTAAATGCCTTTTTCCGCATGGAAGCGGCGGGGGGATTGGTTTTGGTCATTGCTGCAATTTTTGGATTAATTGTTGCCAACAGCCCGTTAACAGGCATTTATCATTATTTTTTTAATGAAATTCATATTTTCAATCAATCCATTTTATTATGGATCAATGATGGGTTGATGGCGGTTTTCTTTTTTCATGTGGGGTTACAAATTAAATATGAATTTGTAAAAGGTCGTCTTTCCTCACGCGATCGGGCGATTTTACCTGCCTTGGCAGCAGTGGGGGGGATGATTATGCCTGCCCTTATTTTTGTGGGATTTAACCTGAATATGCCTCAAAACCTCTCAGGTTGGGCAATTCCATCGGCAACGGATATTGCCTTTACGCTGGGGGTGTTGTCATTATTGGGATCAAAAGCCCCGATGTCCTTAAAAATCTTACTGACGGCGATTGCGGTGATTGATGATTTGTTGGCGATTGTAGTGATTGCCTTGTTTTATGGGCATGGATTTAACCCCATTGCCATCGCTTTTGTTGTTGCCATTTTATTGATTTTATGGGCATTTAATCGGCTGAATATTACATCAAAATGGGTTTACGCTGTGTTGGGGGTCTTATTATGGTTGGCGGTTTTTTATTCAGGCATTCACGCAACCTTAGCAGGGGTGGCAACAGCATTTTTCGTACCGCTGCAATCACGGAATAATCCCGATAAAAAACCTGCGCAAGAAATGCAGCAAAGTCTTGGGGTTTTCGTTGCATTTTTTGTGATGCCTTTATTTGCCTTCGCCAATGCAGGTGTTTCATTTTTGGGGATCAAAAGTGACGCGCTTTTTCATCCCATTACATTGGGGATCTTTTTTGGATTATTTGCAGGCAAGCAATTGGGGATTTTCTCAACGCTGTATGTTGCGATTAAAAGCGGCCTTTGCCCTAAGCCATTGGGGGTCAATTGGCGGCAGCTTTATGGTGGCGCCGTGTTGTGTGGGATTGGGTTTACCATGTCATTATTTATTGGTGGATTAGCCTATGCAGGATTGGAAGAACAAGTCTATATTCGCCTTGGGGTCTTGGGGGGATCGGTTTTATCCGCGATTTTGGGCTATATCTTAATTAAAAAAGCGCGCCCATAATCTGTTTCTTTTTAAGAGAAAATAAAGAACTATGCGTTAGAGTAGCAGCATAATCATAAAACCCCTTAAAATAATGGATATAACACATGAGCAAAGATTTAACCCCGATTACAGTAGCATACGGTGATGGGATTGGCCCCGAAATTATGCAGGCGACCTTGGATATTCTGATTGCGGCAGGGGCGCGTATTAAGCCCGAAGTGATTGAAATCGGCAAGGCTGTCTATGAATCAGGCGAAAAAACAGGGATTGCGCCCTCCTCATGGGAATCCTTTGCGCGCACAAAAGTGTTTCTAAAAGCCCCCATCACAACCCCCCAAGGTGGTGGATTCAAGAGCTTGAATGTTACAGTGCGTAAAACATTAGGGCTTTTTGCAAACGTACGCCCCTGTGTATCGTACGCGCCGTACGTTGAAACCAAGCATCCGAATATGGATTTGGTGATTGTCCGCGAAAATGAAGAAGATTTATATGGCGGTATCGAATATCGCCATACACAAAGCATGGTTGAGGCGGTTAAGCTAATCTCCAGACCCGGAAGTGAGCGCATTGTGCGTTACGCCTTTGAATATGCGCGCGCCAATGGTCGTAAAAAAGTCACCTGTATGTCTAAGGATAATATCATGAAAATGACCGATGGTTTATTCCACCGCGTCTTTGATGAGATTGGGGCGGAATATCCTGATATTATCCAAGATCATTATATTATTGATATTGGATCGGCAAAGGTTGCGGCGTCCCCGCATATTTTTGATGTGATTGTAACGACGAATTTATATGGCGATATTATTTCCGATATTGCGGCTGAAGTCACGGGATCAGTGGGACTTGCTGGATCATCCAATGTCGGCGAAGATTTCGCGATGTTTGAGGCCATTCACGGTTCCGCCCCTGATATTGCAGGCAAAGGGATTGCCAATCCATCAGGGTTGTTAAATGGCGCGATTATGATGCTGACCCATATCGGGCAGCCTGACGTGGCGGAAAAAATTCAAAATGCGTGGCTGGTGACGTTGGAAGACGGTATTCATACAGGCGAAATCTACCGCGAAGGCTCAAGCAAGAAAAAAGTCGGCACAAAAGAATTTTCTGAGGCCGTCATTGCACGTTTAGGTCAAAAGCCTGTGCGCTTGCGTGTTGCGGATTATTCCAATGCGCCGGAAGGTGGCGTGCATTTACCGCCCCTAAAACCCATTTGTTTTGAAGAAAAGAAATTGGTGGGTGTTGATCTATTCCTTGATTGGCAGGGATTGCCAGATGTGTTGGGGGATAAGATCGTTGATCTTGCCAAAGGATCAGGCTTGACCTTAAAAATCATCTCAAACCGCGGCGTCAAAGTCTGGCCGCATGGTCACCCTGACACATTCACCGCTGACCATTGGCGTTTGCGCTTATTTGCTGAATCTGGCGTTGTGGATCATATCGCGATTTACAGCCTTGCCAATAAACTGGCGGCGGCTGGGTTGGATGTTATTAAGATTGAAAATCTCTATACATTTAATGACAAAGCAGGGTATTCCTTGGCTCAAGGGGAGTAATGGATCTGTATTATAGCGCGGCTATTTCCACAGTCGCGCTATTGTCGCGCTATTTTTGTGTAAAAATAGCGCGACTTATAATTCATCTCTTTTGTCTTGCATTTTAGATGCTGGATCGATACAAATAAATCTATGTCACAATTTGATTTAAAACCCATCATTCTTATTGGTATGCCTGCGTCTGGGAAAACCGCCATTGCGAAAGTTTTGGCGCGTTATTTGCGGTTTAAATATATTGATCTGGATACCGTTATTGAACAGCAGCAATGCCAGATTATCGAAAATATTTTCGCAAGCAAGGGTGAGAAAGAATTTCGTAAGATTGAGGCCAAAACTTTTTTAGATGTAATTAAGCGCGCGCAACCTCGTACCATTATTTCATTAGGTGGTGGGGCAGTGACATCTCCTGAAATTATGCAGGCTATGGCTGACAAAACAATCAGTATTTGGATCAATACCGCACGAGAAATATTGATTGAACGATTAAGTCAGCAATCGCATCGTCCCTTATTACAGGGTGATAGTTTAGAAGATCGCGTTGAACAATTATGGGTGCGTCGTTATCCATTATATAAAAAAGCGAATTTGCAAATTGATTTACACCATGAAACGGCAAAAGATGCCGCCACGGCACTGGCGCAATGGATTAAAACAAATGTTAAATCCAGTGCATAAAATTCACGTTGATTTGGTGGATAAGCCCTATAATATTTATATTGGCGTGGGGGCTTTGGCGTATTTACGCGATTTATATCCTGAAACAAAATCGCATCAATTTATTATATTTGGTGATGAGTGTACATTAGATTTATATGCGGATCAAATCCATGCCGTTTTCAACCATGCGAATGACCATATTATCCATACGGCGTCAATTAAGGGGGGGGAAGATCACAAAAATCTACAAAACCTCTTGCCTATTCTTGATGATATTTTAAAGGCAGGAATTACGCGTAGAACAATTTTGATTGCCTTGGGCGGCGGCATTGTAGGGGATATGGGCGGATTTTGCGCATCAATTTTATTGCGTGGTATTGATTTTGTACAAATTCCCACAACATTATTGGCGCAAATTGATAGCTCTGTTGGTGGAAAAACGGGCGTGAATAGTGCGGCAGGAAAAAATTTGATCGGGGCATTTTATCAGCCGCGTGCTGTTTATATTGATCCCGCAATGCTGCAAACTTTGGATATTCGCGAACGCCGCGCAGGCTATGCTGAAATGGTGAAATATGCCTTTATTAATCAAGCTGATTTTTTTGACTATTTAGAACAATCGGGGCAGGCGATTATTGCTTTAAACAATCCCGAAATCGTGGCGCAATCCATCGCGCGTTGTTGCCGTGCAAAAGCAGAGATTGTCATTCAAGATGAGAATGAGCAAAATAACATCCGCGCTTTATTAAATTTTGGTCATAGCTTTGGTCATGCATTGGAAGGGATCGGCCGCTATGATGGGCGCATTTTGCATGGGGAGGCTGTTGCCATTGGCATGATGATGGCATTTGCCTATTCCGTTCATTTAGGCATTTGCCCTGTGGAGGATTATGAGAAAGCAAAATCTCATTTAAAACAGATGGGTTTAATGACGCATCCGCATGAATTATCTTTTTCAAAAGATATAACAGCTGATGCGGTGATGCATTATCTGTATAAAGATAAAAAAGCCCAGCATAAGAAAATTATTTTAATTTTAGCCCGTGCCATTGGGCAAGCTTTTGTGGCGGAAGATATTGATCCTGATCATCTAAAATCTTTTTTAGAAAATTATCTATCATGCTGATTATTTCAAAGATTATCGATTTTATTTTAAAGAAATTAAATATAAATGGCTCTATCGTCGCAGGAGGAGATCATTTGGATTTACTGCGTGGGGTGATTGAACAATATCGGGGCAAAGATATTGATCGGGACGCCCCAGAAATTAATCAGCAACGCGCGATGTTAAAATCAATTTTGGATTTAACGGATGTGTCTGTTGCAGAAATTATGACGCATCGTAAAAAAATGATGTCAGTCAATAGTGATCAATCCAATGAATTAATTTTAGAAGAAATTTTAAAATCGCCCTATACACGCGTTCCGTTGTGGAAAGATACGCCCGATAATATTATTGGTGTTATCCATGCCAAGGCGTTATTGCGTGAATTTGTGGATAAAAAAGGGAAAATGGATCAAATTCAAATTCCTTCTTTTGCATCTAATCCATGGTTTATCCCCGATACAACAACCTTATTCGATCAATTACAGGCTTTTCGGAAACGAAAAGAACATTTTGCATTGGTTGTGGATGAATATGGCAGCCTGATGGGGACAGTCACATTAGAAGATATTTTAGAAGAAATCGTCGGTGATATTGATGATGAATATGACGTGACCGTTATGGGAGTGCGTAAAAAATCCCATAATAGCTGGATGATTGATGGCACTGTAACCATTCGTGATTTAAATCGTGAATTTGAATGGAATTTACCTGATGATCATTATGCTACCCTTGCGGGGCTGATTTTATATGAATCACACAGCATCCCCGATGTGGATCAGGTTTTTACATTTTATAACTTAACTTTTAAAATCATCCGCCGTCACCGCAATCAAATTACATTAATTCAGGTGACGTTGGCGGATTAGCTTTGCGTTGTTGTATGGATCAGGATTTATCGTTTTTTCCCCTTAATCCCACACCCATCGACGTCATGCTGGACTCTTGATCCAGCATTTCTCTGCTTATAAGTACGAGATCCCGTGTCACGCACGGGATGACGGCGTAGTGGGAAAATAATAGATTTTTGATCCATGCAACAGCGTTGATTAGCCCCCACAACCTTGCTTGCTACCGCACCCTTGGCTACCGCATCCCTGTTTTTTTTCAGAAGATGTCGTGCTATGACAGGTTTTTTCTTGATTGTCATTTTGGTGTTCATCTTTGAACGAAGGGCGTGCTTTTAGCCCTAAGCTTTGCATAAGGATAGCATCGGCATCGTGTTCTGGGTTGGGTGTGGTGAGTAGTTTTTCACCTGTGAAAATCGCATTTGCACCTGCTAAAAACGCAAAGGCCTGTGTTTCTTTTGATAAATCTAATCGTCCTGCACTCAAGCGCACCATGGATTGAGGCATTAAAATGCGTGCGGTGGCGATGGTGCGAATCCATTCAAAGGAGTCCAACGGCGGTGTGTTTTCCAACGGCGTTCCTGCAACGGGCACAAGTGCATTAATCGGCACGGATTCTGGTTGTGGGGATAAATTGCATAAGGTATGCAGTAATGATATGCGATCTTCCTCAGATTCCCCCAATCCTAAAATACCACCGCAACATACAGAAATTCCGGCTTTTGCAACATTTGCAATTGTATCTAATCGATCTTGATAGGTGCGTGTGGTGATGATTTTATCGTAATAATCTTCTGATGTATCTAAATTATGGTTATAGGCGCTTAAGCCTGCTTCTTTTAAACGCATGGCTTGGTCTTCGGTCAGCATCCCTAAGGTTACACAGGCTTCCATGCCCATATCACTCACGCCTTTGACCATTTCTAAGACGCGATCAAAAGCGCGCCCATCATTCACATTGCGCCATCCTGCGCCCATACAAAAACGTGTTGAGCCTGCGTCTTTGGCTTTTTTGGCTTCTTCTAAAACGGCTTCCGTTTTCATCAGAATTTCTTTTTCCAAATTGGCATTATTAAAAATGGATTGTGAACAATATTTGCAATCTTCTGGGCATCCCCCTGTTTTAATGGATAGAAGTGTACACATTTGAACCTCATGTGGATCATGATATTCGCGGTGAACTTCTGCCGCACGGAAAACAAGATCCAAAAGGGGCATTTGATAAATGTTGCGCACATCATCCAGTGTTATTTTTAAGCTCATTTCTTTCGTCCTAATATGTTTACAAAAAATTCGTAAATTCATGTGTACAATAAAAAATGACCGCGATCAAAGGAATTGAGAATAGTCATGGATGAATCCATAAAAAATACCGATTCTGGTGAGGTTGTTGCATCGTCAACTGATCAGAACCCAGACAATAAAAACAAAGAATCACTGGAAAACGGACAAAAAACATCTAGTTCCGGCGCTTCTGTGATTCAATTTAATGATCTTTTGAATATAAAATTCTCAGAGCCTCTTCCTAATCTTGATTCTTTACCTGCAAAAGCCTATCGTGTGGAGGGGCAGGGGAAATATACCAAAAGCTATTTTGCATTAATTTGTGAGAAAAATTTGCCTCCGCGTGCCCATGCTTCAATAAAATACAGAAATATCGCCAATTCAGGTTTGGTTAATATGGTTGAGGCACAAGTTATTTATTGGCCACCTGAAAAACAGCAAAAATTTGTTATTATTTATGAGGATAGTATTGATCAGCCCTTAGTATCAGATCAAACAAAAAAGGCCTATGGCTGGAAGCAAGAGCAAGTGATGTCTTTGGTCATTCCCTCTGTCGTCAGTGCTTTACATGATTGCCGTAACCAAGATTTCGTGCATGGGGGTATTCGTTTAAATAATTTGTTTATGGGTAAGGGTGAAATGAAAGGCCGTGTGGTGATTGGGGATTGTTTAGCCTTGCCACCATCTTATGGGCAGAGCACCGAATATTTAACGATTGAACGCGCCATGACCCAAAAAAATGGGCGTGGAATAGGCACGGCAGCCGATGATTTATATGCTTTTGGTGTCTGTATTGCGATGTTAATGCGCAATAGTAACCCGTTGAAAGAGATGAAAGAGCATGAAATTGCAACTCAAAAAATCGAACAAGGAAGCTATGCTGCGCTTACGGGACGTGATCGATTTACAGGGGGGATTTTAGAATTATTACGGGGGTTATTATATGATGACCCTGCACAACGTTGGACAATTGATGAGGTCATGAGCTGGTTGGATGGTCAGCGTCTTAGTCCTAAACAGGCTGTTAAAAGACTAACAGCAAGTCGCCCTTTGGTCTTAGGAAATCATAAATTTTATCGTCCTGAATTAATCGCCTTAAATTTGCCGCTTGATACGGCGAAATCGTCAAAATTGATTGAAAGCGGTATCCTGTCTCAATGGGTTTTGCGGTCTTTAGAAGATGAGATTATGGGCGAAAAAGTTGAAATCGCAATACAAACAGCGCAGGAATCAGGCCGCAGTGGTGAATTTATTGATCGAGCCATCTGCCGTGTTTGCATTGCCTTAGACCCCCAAAGCCCCATTCGGTACAAAGGCTTATCGATGCACCCTGAAGGGATTGGAAATGCGCTTACCGATGCCGTGATTCAGCATAAAAACCTGCAGCCCTTTATTGATATTTTTGAACAGGGAATTTTATTATATTGGCTGAATACCCAAGAAAACACCAAAGTTGATATTTTAAAATACACACAAATGGCCGAAAATTGTAAGAACTTTGTGAAACGTTCTGATAAAGTTGGTTTTGGGATCGAGCGTTGCGTGTATTATTTAAATGAAGAGGCACCCTGTCTGTCGCCTAGATTTAAAAATTATTATATTATGACGACGTCAGATCTGTTGGAATCAATTAAAGATATGATTGGAAAACCAAATCCCCCTGCACCAGATGGGCTTTTTGATACCCATATCCTTGCTTTTTTATCTGTTCGTGAGAACAAAGTGATTGATAATAGCTTAGTTGATATTGGCTCACCTGAAGCATATCGTCGTGTTTTTGGTGTTTTAAAAACTTTAGCAAATATTCAGCGTTTTGAAACATTGCCTGAGCAAAAGGAAATTGCGCTTTGGATCAGTAAAGCCTTGCATTCCATCTATACACGTTTCCATGATCGCGAACTTCGTGAGAAATTAAAGAAAACCATGGAAAAACACGTTGAAAATGGCGATTTATTTAAAATGATTGGCTTGGTTGATAATCTGACATTACAAAAGCAAGATGCGCTTGAATATCGTCGTGCAACGAATGAATATCAAAATCTGAAATACAAGATTTCATTATTAGAACAATCTTTGGAGCGTCCTAAGCTAATCGGTCGAAAAACAGGGCATGAAGTCGCCGCGATTGTATCCAGTCTTTTGGGATTTATTATCATTTTAACGTTTTTGTATATGAATCTAAACCATATTCAATTATTTCAAAATTAACATAGTGGAGATTTTTTATTAAAAAAAGACTATTACTCATGATCATTATGGTTGCGGCTTTGTTGGTTTTACCGACAACTGTGATGCTGTGTATCGGTTTGATGCCAACATTAGGGGCGTTTTTTATTGATAAAACGCGTTCAAAATCATTCACCCTATGTATCGGTGCAATGAATTTAGCAGGTCTTTCTCCTTATATTACAGAATTGTGGCAGGGTGAAAATAATATCGCGAATGCGCTGCGTATTATTATTGATGCACGGCATTTAATCATTGTTTTTGGATGTGCGGCCATTGGTTATGCTATTGATTGGGCGGTCAGTGGTATTGTGAGCTCGATTATGTTAGAAACCACAAAAAATAGAATCAAAAATTCAGAAGATCGACAAAAGGAATTAATTAAACGCTGGGGTAAAGAAGTTACCGGAGATATTCCTGTTGATGAATATGGTTTTCCCTTGGCAAAAAACGATGCGTCATAAGTCATTTGACAAGTTCTAATCAATCGATAATGATAGAAAAACCATTTTGTGGTTTTTAATGATTGAATGAAGGATTCTTTTTGTATGCATATTCCCCATCGTCACGTTGGTGCGTTTCATTTTATTGGTATTGGCGGTATTGGGATGAGCGGTATTGCCGAAGTTTTAAATGCGCTTGGTTATATCGTCCAAGGATCAGATGTCGCAGAAAATGCGAATGTGAAACGTTTGCGTGCCAAAGGTGTGCATGTTTATATCGGGCATGATGCCGATCATATTCAAACCCCACAGGGCGATTTGGCAAAAAATATTGTCATTTCATCGGCGATTAAACAGGATAATCCTGAATTAATTGCAGCAAGACAATTAAAAATTCCCTTGGTAAAACGTGCTGAAATGTTGGCGGAGCTTATGCGCCTGAAATGGGGCGTTGCCGTGGGGGGGACGCATGGAAAAACCACGACAACATCAATGGTTGGTACTATTTTAGAAGGATGTGGCTTTGATCCCACCGTGATTAATGGCGGGATTGTCAATGCCTATGGGACAAATACCAGATTGGGGCAGGGCGATTGGATGGTCGCAGAAGCCGATGAGAGTGACGGTACATTTACACGTTTGCCTGCAACAATTGCGATTGTCACCAATATGGATCCTGAGCATTTAGATCATTATGGCAGCTATGAAAACATGAAGCTAGCATTTCGTCAATTCATTGAAAATGTTCCTTTTTACGGTTGTGCTATTGTTTGCACCGATCACACCGATGTTCAGGCGTTACGCGCCACAATTCATGATAAGCGGATTATTTCCTACGGGTTTAACCCTCAGGCCGATATTCAGGCTGTTAATGTGAGAACACAAGGGCATCAATCTATGTTTGATGTGATTTTTGATTCCAACAATGCTGAGCGTACGATTTTGAATGATGTGGTCTTGCCTGTTTTAGGGGCGCATAATATCAGTAATTCGCTGGCCGCTTTGGCGGTTGGTTATGAGCTGGGGGCATCTTTATCACAGATGCGCGATTCCTTAGCAGGATTTGAAGGGGTCAAGCGGCGCTTTACCAAAACAGGGGAATTTAATGGTATTACCATCATTGATGATTATGGCCATCACCCTGTTGAAATTGCCGCTGTTCTGAAGGCAGCACGCCAAGCTGTTGCGGACACAGGAGGGCGCATTATTGCGGTGAAACAACCGCATCGTTACTCAAGGTTAAATGATCTGTTCGAAGGGTTTTGTACCTGTTTTAATGATGCAGATCATGTGATTATTGCCGATGTCTATGCTGCAGGGGAGCAAGAAATTGAGGGCGTTAATAAAGAAAGCCTTGCGCAAGGCCTGCGTGATCATGGTCATAAATCTGTTTATACAATAAATAGTGACTCTGAGCTTGCGCCCTTGGTCTTATCATTGGCGCAACCCAATGATTATGTGATTTGCTTAGGGGCAGGAAATATCACGCAATGGGCAAATCAATTGCCGCAATCGTTGCGTGATTTGTAAGGGGAGTAGTTTCATGCTTTTTTAGCATGGTGCTCTTTTAAAAAATCCCAGTTTTTTAACCGATCACAGGCGCGAATAATATCATTTTTTGCGCCTGCAAAGGATATGCGGATATAAACATTCCCACGCTCAGGATCAAAATCAGTACCGGGGGTAATAGATAATCCAATTTCATCCATCATTTTCAGGCAAAATGCATCGCTGTCATTTGTATATTCGGATACGTTAATATAAATGTAAAATGCACCATAGGGGGCTGTCAATTTTCTAAAGCCGATTTTGGGCAGTTCTGTTAACAAAATTGCTAAATTCTCACGATAGGCTTCTACATACCCATCTAAGACATCCTTATGTTCGAAGGCTTCTAAGGCAACATATTGTGACATTGTTGGGGGCGATACAAACAGGCTGTCGGCTAATGTTTCGGCGCGTGCGATAACATCAGATGGCATGATCATCCACCCCAAACGCCACCCTGTCATGGCAAAATATTTTGAAAAGCTATTGATGATGATGGCGCTTTTGGAATGATGACCAATCGTATTGACGGGGCGGTCAAAAGTGACGTGTTGGTATAATTCATCACTGATAATGCGTACGCCATTTTCTTCACACCATTGGGCAATGGCTTTCAGGTCATCTTCGGCAATGATTGTGCCTGTCGGGTTAGATGGGCTGGTGATAATTAATCCATCAGGAATGGGATTCAGCGCCTTTAATTGCGCCAATGTGGGTTGGAAATAGGTGCTGGCATCTGTGGGAATTTCCAGCACATTGATTCCCAAAGTTTTTAAGATGTTGCGATAGGCAGGATAGGCAGGCGCCGCCAATGCCACCGTATCGCCAGCATCAAACACGGTTAAAAAAGACAGTAAAAATGCCCCTGATGCCCCAAATGTAACGGCAATATTTTGATAATCCACATCAAATTGAAATTCATCCTTATACCAACGCGCAATGCGTTTGCGTAGGGCGGGGATACCCAATGATTCTGTGTATCCTTGTTTTGGATCTTTTAATAAGGCGGCTGTTGCACGTTCAATGGCTGCCTGCGGTGCGCCTTTTGAGGGTTGCCCTGCCTCTAAACGGATAATATCTTCACCTTGGGCAATTCGTTGGTTTGCCATACGCAGGAAACCCAAGGCTCTGAAAATAGGCATAACAGAGCGATGGGATAATTTCAGACTCATTGACTATCATTCCTTCCACAATTGAATTTTTTAAGGTGATAAGTCAATCATGAAAAACATTTATGTGCAAGTAAGAAAGAGTTTTTAATCTTTAATAAAAGAATATTGCAAATAAACAAAAAATCATCTAATGTCCAAATCGGAAACCAACACAGGCGATGATTTCGTGAAATGGGTCAGGGATGAAAATCAGCAGCCCGCGCTTAATTTATTGGGTTGTGTTTGGTTTCCACTACCCTTCCTTTTTATATCCATAAAATATCTCACGCGAGGTAGTCTAGTTTATTTCCAGTATCTTCTCCTGTTGGGGTTTTTTTACGGAAGCTAGATGCTGGAAGAGTTATTTCCCGATGCTCCGTTCTATTCCCATCTCGTACTGATGTCCCTAAAACTATAGATTTCCCAACTGGGAATTGATAACTTATTTCTGTGTGTATTTTAGGTGATGCTGCCTTATTAAATTGTAGAGCTGTGTTGGTTGAGTTTTGAGGGATGGGATTTGGATAAGGAGGCGAATAAATAGAGGACACTGATATTGACATAAAAATCCTATGTTGTGTTTGTGTTGAAGTTTAAGTCTTCATAAACATTATACATCAAACGGATTCAAAATTACAAAAAAATTTTAAAAATAACATGTTTTTTTTGGGATTAAATTAAGTTTCTTATTTTAATCCATCGTCTTTGTTCAGGATTCCCGTTGTTTTGTGGGGGTTTTATTGTGACAATACATACCTTAGTATAAAAATGATAAGGCATAATTCTGGATGGCCACTCGATCAAATTGATGCCTGATGCCAGCGAATCATCCCAGCCAATTTCTTGTAATTCATCCGAATCATTCAGGCGGTATAGATCATAATGATATAAATCCAAAACAGGATTGGGGTAATATTGCACAATTGTAAATGTCGGGCTGGGGACGTTTAGGGTGGGATCATCCAGCCATTCACGAATAAAGGCACGGGCAAAGGTTGATTTTCCCATGCCTAAATCGCCCTCTAATAAAATCGCGATGGGGGCAGGGGATAAGATCATTTCTTTTTTTAAATCACGGGCGATATGGGTTGCAAGCTCTATTGTGTCTTGCGCACAACTGCTATAATGTTCAGAGTCTGATAAAAAAAAAGACATATTTTCAATCCTTTGATTTTTGTATAAAAGCCATAGTATAAAATGACACAACATCATCATACAACAGATATTGCCATTATTGGTGCAGGGCCCGTGGGTTTGTTTACAATATTTCAATGCGGTATGCTAGGGATGCGCGTGCATGTTATTGATGCATTGTCCAATATTGGGGGGCAGTGCACAGCATTATATCCTGAAAAACCTATTTATGATATTCCTGCCTATCCATCGATTTTAGCAGGGGATTTAATTCAGCAATTACAATCCCAAGCCGCCCCCTTTGAACCTGTCTATCATTTAGGACAAGCTGTTCAAGAGTTGCATCGCGATGAAGAGTCAGGCGCAATCACCTTAACCACAAATGCCCAAACAATAATTACAGCCAAAGCCGTCATTATTGCCGCAGGAGCAGGATGTTTCACCCCTAATCGCCCCCCCTTAGCAGGCATTGAAAGTTTTGAGGGGAAGAGCGTCTTTTACATGGTGCAGAATCCATCTGATTTGCAAAATAAAGATATTGTGATTGCAGGAGGGGGGGATTCGGCATTGGACTGGGCTGTCTCACTGGCGCCCTTGGCAAAATCTTTATCCTTAGTGCATCGCCGTGATCAGTTTCGTGGTGCGCCTGAAACATTACGTCAGATTGATCTGCTGGTGCAGCAAAATAAAATAAAATTGGTCACCCCCTATCAATTGCATGCGTTGAGCGGAGATCATGGGGTTTTGCATTCTGTACAGGTCAAATCATTAAATGGTGAAGAAAAAACACTGCCCTGTGATGTTTTATTGCCTTTTTTTGGCTTAAACAGTGATTTGGGGCATTTAAAAGATTGGGGGTTGGATATTGAACAATCGCGTTTAATAATTGACCCAACAACAGCGCAAACAAATATTGCGGGTATTTATGCAGTTGGGGATATTGCGGTTTATCCCCATAAATTAAAACTGATTTTAACAGGATTTTCAGAGGCCGCACAAGCCGTGCATCATGCATGGCACTATATAAATCCAAGCAAAGCCATGCATTTCGAACATTCCACAACAAAAGGTATCATGAAATAGATGCTTAATTCCGACGCCAAGGAATATGTAAGACGTTGCTATCGGTTGTGAGGGTGTTTAACAGCGGAATATCTTCGGCTTCGATAATATTGAGTTCGTCCGTGTTAAATTGATTGTTTTTATAAAGCCGTTTTGCCTGTTGCCTTAGCGTTTTTTCAAACAAATTCCGGATGCCGCGTGCATTACCATATAAATTACGTTGATCTGTTTTCATTTGTTCAAAAACAATGCTTAAACGCTGTTGCGCATCGTCGCTGAGAGTGATTTCATTTTGGGTACAATTATATTTAAAAATTTCAATTAAATCTGTGTCTTTATAATCATCAAAATGGAATTGATAGGCAATGCGCGACTCTAGCCCTTCATTGGATTGCAAAAATTCTTTCATTTCTTTTGTATAACCTGCAAAAATCACAATAACATCATCGCGATGATTTTCCATCAGGGGGATCAGTGTGGAAATGACATTTTTACCAAAGTCGCGATCATACGGATCAATCGGGGTTAATGTGTGGGCTTCGTCGATAAAAAGCACGCCGCCTAATGCAGCATGAAAGGCATCATGGGTCGCACTTTCGGTATGGCCAATATATTGCCCAACCAAAGAGGCGCGGGAGGCTTCGATAAAAATAGGCTTTTTTAAATATCCAATACTGTATAATATTTTTGATAATTCACGCGCGATTGTGGTTTTTCCTGTGCCTGCATTGCCCAAAAACGCCATATTCATGGATATAGGAATGTTTTTTAGACCAGCTTTTTCACGTTTCTTTTGCGCCCATGCCAGATCAATGAAATTATAAATTTCCCCTTTTAAGGTGCTCAGGCCGATCATATCCTCAATCGGTTTCATGATTTTTGTGCGGCTTTGTGCGTTATCCAAATCAATAATATCAGGGATTTTCCCATCCGTCAGCATCGTATGCCGATTTGAGTTTCCTATCGTTCGTTCATGGCTATCATCATGATTATGGTTTTCATGAACCTTAATAGAATGCGGCTCTGCATTTTCAAAAATCGCCATTGGATCAAAAGCATCGATGGGGTTTTCATTTGAATCAGGATCAGATTCGGTTTTATCTTGGGCAGGTCTAAGCGTAGCCTCAAAATCCGCAACCCATTTTTCGGCATCTGAATGGTTATAGGTATGCCCTTGGGCATATTTATAAAAGGCATCTTGTAAAACGGCCAAGCGATCTGTGTCCGTCAAGTTTTTCTTTAACGCGTTATAGCAAATTAAATTCTCGTCAAAGCTAAGATCGTATATGAACATAAATAAAATTCTCTATCCTTTTATTTTATATATCGCTTTTTTGATATGATTTGTTTATTTTACCACAAATATCTAAGGATTTATAAATAAAAATGATTATAATTTATCAAAATGAAACGGGCGATTTTGAATATCAATCAAAGATCTTAGATGATTTATGTGACATTTCAAACCAGATGCGTGACCCAACAAAGCGCGAAGATCTTCAGATCAATATGGATGATCCTCTTCGTCATATTTTTATCTATTATCATGATCAACAACCCGCGGGATATGTGATTTTAAATTTATCCCCACGTTATGCGCCGTTTCAACGTCTGAATATCCCTGAATTCCAAGATTTATCCGTTGCGCCCCTTTTCCAAAGGCAAGGGATTGGGCGGGCTTTGGTGCAATTTTGTGAATCTTTTTGCCAAAAATCAGGCCATGATTATCTGGGTGCAGCCGTTGCGTTGACCGCAAATTATGGCACTGCACAACAATTATATGCAAAGATGGGCTATATTCCCGATGGATGTGGTGTTACCTATAATCGCGAACCGATTCGACAGGGCAGCTTTCAGGTTATTGATGATCAATTGACATTGATGCTGATCAAAGAGATTGGAGCGTAAAAGAATTTTATTGTGTTTTGTTTTTGTAATCGTGTATTATTTATACATAATTATTTATTTGTGCGGGAGGTAACGCGTTTGGGCTTCTTTAAAAGTGAAAACAGGAAGGATGATACGATTATCCTTACAGATATGGATGGTACTTTGTTTGTGAATACTGAGGAGATTCATCATCTTGCATCGCAAGCTGCTGCTGCGGATTTTGGGTATGAGCTATCAGATAAGCTATGGACTCAGGAATTAGGGAGAGGGCACGCCAATTTATATCAAAAATGGAATGCGCACCATCATAACCGCCCCGCAGCAAAAGGTGTTTCTGAAGAAAAATTTATTGAACAATGCATGGTAAATTACGGAGTGTGTGTTTCTTTAGCACGTCATAGACAAGAAATTTTAAATTTTACCAGTAACATAGATGCAAATATGTCTATTGTCACAAACGCGCATCAAAAAACAGCTGAAAAAACAGTTGAGGCTGTGGGGATTCGTCAGCATTTTAATAATATTGTGGGGATTGATAGTTTGGGGGGCGGAAATCCAAAGCCCGCCCCTGATCCTTATATAAAAGGATTACAGCTTTATGAAGGTCAGCCATTATCTAATATTATTTTATTAGAAGACACAGCATCAGGAACAACATCCGCCGTTGCCGCGGCAGAAGAATTTAGAAAACTAGGCCACAACCCATTGGTTATTCAAATTTTAAATGATAAATCTCATCAATATATAGGTGAAAAAACAGAAAATTTAATTGTTGTTGATGCTAAAAATTTAAAAAGCTTACTTGATTATGTTACGCAAACTCTGTCTAATACAACCAACGCACCCTCGCAAAAAACGGCTCTACAACAGCTAAATTATTAAATAGGATTTAGAATTTTATGATTATTGTTTTTGGATCGAATGTTTTGGATGTTTTTTTTCATACCGCCAATTTGCCAGCTCAGGATACAGCAATGTTTTTGGATGAGCATGACGAGGCCGCAGGTGGAAAAGGGCAGAACCAAGCTATTGCCGCCGCCCGTGCAGGATCAAATGTGTATTTTTATGGCGCAGTGGGTAAAGGGGGACATGGTCGGCAGTTGATTGAGAATTTGCAAGAAAATGGCATTAACGCAGATGGTGTCTTTATATCCGATAAACCAACGAGCTTAGCCGCGATTTTTGTGAATCATGAGGATGGAACGCATCGTGTTGTTGTCAGTAAGGGCGCGAATTTAGATGCCAAGCAAGATCGTATAGAGGATCATTTTTTATCATCAGAAACAACCCTTGTCTTGCAAGGGGAATTATCAATGGATGAAAATCTGAAATTACTGCGTCGTGTTAAATCTGTTGGGGGGCGCACAATTATGAATCTTGCGCCTTACGCCCCTGTTACAGAGGAAATATTATGCTTATTGGATTATATTATCCTGAATGAATATGAGGCGGATTCTTTAGGGGCGCAATTTAATATTGATACGAAAAATAAAATGCATTTTGCGCAGGCTGTCTATGAGAAATTCAATCTTAATTGTATTGTGACTTTGGGGGGGAATGGGTCTTTGTGCGTTGGGCATGGTATGCAATATTCTATCCCTGTTTTACCGATCACCCCTGTTGATACAATTGGGGCAGGGGATGCGTTTACTGGATATTTTGCCGCCAGCCTTGATCAGGGTTTTTCTTTGGATATTGCGCTTCAGCGTGGTGCAATCGCAGGCTCACTAGCCTGTACAAAAATTGGCGCGCAAGCCGCTGTTCCGACACCCCAAGAGGTTGCAGATCACCTTGAAAAAATATCAGTCGATTCTTTGTCTTTAGCGGCTTAAAGACAAATTGTATTTGGCTTTTAATGGAAAAAATAATCTGAATATATTTATTTTGACATATTTTGCGCCCTTGTGTATTCATAAGTCTTTATTTAATTTTTTTATGGATAAATAATAAATGAAAGTTTTTATTGTTTCAAATAGAACGCCTGACATTATATCAGGTGGATTGGTCACTGCTGTATTTAATGCCGTTGCGGGCGTTGACAATGTTATATGGCTTGGACTTAAATCACGGGAAGACTTGGCTATTCACGATGAGAATATAGAAGGTATAAAAAAGAAGGTTGAGCATATTAATGTCTATCAAATTTTGGCTTCTAAGGATAATTATAGCAAGCATTATGAGGACTTTAGTAATCGTTTCTTATGGCCAGTGAACCATGATTTGAATCAATATACACAAATTCCTAACCAAGAGGCAATGGACGCAAATTACGCGGTCAATAAATCTTTGGCAGAAAATATTATATTCAACCTTGGCAATGATCAGACCTCCCCAATTTGGATTCACGATTATCACCATTATTGCTTGCCTAAGATTTTAAAAGATTTCGGCTGTAAAAACCCAATTCTATTTTTTAATCACACACCTATCGCAACGCCTTCTGTACTAAAAAAACATTCTTTTGAAGCTTTTGATTTCTATACAGAAATAATGAAATCCTTATCTGCGGCGGATCAGATTTATTTTCAAACTAAAAAAGATGTCATGAATTACAGTGCATATTCTGGGGATACAGAACATGATTTTGGAAATCTAAAGCCTTATGATGTCCTTAAAAATCAGCATAATAAGTCTTTTGGTTATGCACCCATCAGTGTTGATGTCCAAAAAATTAAAGAAACACTAAAAAATACAACGCCTACAGAAAATGCCATTGCGTTAAATAATCAATTAACGGCTGAGCATATTTTTATGAATTTCGAACGGGCGGATTACAGCAAAGGCATTCTTGAAAGGCTGCAAGCTTTTGAAATATTTTTAAAGAATAATCCTGACGCCAATGTTCAAATGTTGGTCAGTGCAGAACCAACGCGCAAAGGGATCAAAGAATATGATGAATATGCAAATTCTGTAAAATCACTTGTGGAGAAAATCAATAAAGATCATAACAATTCTATTGTTTTATTTAATCAGAAACTCACACAATCTGATGTTTATCATTTGATGAACCCTTCTGATACTACAGCACAAAAACGCCATTTGCTTGTCACATCCTATACGGATGGGATGAATTTAACAGCCAAAGAATTTGCAGTCATTGCAAAATGTGGTGCTTTAATTATACATGAAGGTGTGGGGGCAGCGAATGAGCTTGTGTCTAAAAATCAAGGCGCAATTGGATATTCTGTGCGTTCAGATCTCAGTGCCCCGATTGTGACGGCAATGGAGAAAGTCGTAACAATGTCAGGTGCTGAAATCAGGCGTCGTAATCAATTTATGATGCGTGCGGTAGAAGAGAATTCAATTCAAAAATGGTCTAATTTTCATCAAAAAGAATTCGTGCGTAATAATAAAATATTAAGCTTCTAAACCCCAATAGCCCCACACACATCGATAAATTGCCGCGTGTCATACACATCATGCACGCGGTATATATCAATATCGGCTGATAATCCTGCGGCGATGGCGGCGAGTGATCCACCAATTCGTTTATCGGGCGGAGTGAAATCTTGCATAATTCCTTCAATAAAACGCTTTCGGGATGCTGCCAATAAAACAGGTAAGCCAAAGGATTTTAAACGTTTTAAATCTGTAAGAATTTCAATATTATCAGACACATTCTTTGCAAATCCTATCGCGGGATCAAGGATAAAACGCGTGGCATGAAACCCTTTTTGATGTGCTGCCTCCAAAATCTGTGTGAAATAGGCTTCAATATCTTCCCAAATTCCTGTGGGATAAATGGGTGGATTGCCTGCAAAAAAATCACGGCGATTATGGGCAAGGCACATTTTTGCCTTTGTGTGTTTCAAAAAATCCATTTTCAGGTCAAAATCCAGCCATGGATTGACGTCATTATAAATGGATATAAATCCCTCTCCAAACGCATCATGGGTAGAATGCATCGTTTCCACATGATAGGAATCCAGTGAAATCTCAACTTTATGGTGGATTTGTGCCTTATATAAATCATGCAAAACAGGCTGTAATCGCGCCCATTCTTCCGCTGCGCTTAAGGCAATTGCATCAGGGCGTGTTGATTCGGCGCCTATATCCAATAGATCGGCGCCTTGATTGATCAAATCGATTGCCCCCCTAAGCGCTGAATTGCGATCATTATATAATCCGCCATCTGAGAAACTATCAGGGGTGATATTTAAAATTCCCATGATCCTAGGCATGTGTCACCACCTGTTCAGGGGATAGGTTGCGTATGAGATCAGCAATCGATTCTTTTGTAACAGGATGCACCCAATCGGGGGCAATTTCGAACAAAGGCCGCAAAACAAAGGCGCGTAAATGCATGCGTGGATGCGGTAAGATTAAAAATTCATCTTTGTGCATAATGCGATTATCATAAGCGATTAAATCTAAATCAAGGATGCGTGGCGCATTTTGGTGTGTGCGAATACGTCCAAATTCCATTTCAATATCCAATAAAATTTGCATCAATTCCCGTGGTGAAATATCTGTATCCAATTGAATAACGCCGTTAATATAATCAGGATCATCCGATACAGGCACAGGGGCGCTGCGCCACCATTGAGATTGTGCCACCACACAAACGGGCATTTTTGCCACGGCATTGTTTAAAACATCCTGTGAGCAAGCGTACGTTCCTGATAAATTTGACCCAAGGGCGACAAAGATTCCGTTCATTTCATTTTATATTCATTCTTGGCAACGATGCCTAATCATGGCATAAAGAACGCAATAAAAACAGATTCTTTTTTCAATATAATGACGGATATTCATCATGACACAATCGGCACCCTTACTTCCCATTCCCACTTTAAAAAACATGGCAAATGCGGTTCGGGCATTGTCGATGGATGCGGTGGAGCGTGCAAAATCAGGGCATCCCGGTATGCCAATGGGCATGGCGGATGTTGCATCTGTGTTATTTGCGCATTTTTTGAAATTTGATGCCAAAAACCCTTTATGGGCTGATCGGGATCGCTTTATTCATTCCGCAGGGCATGGATCAATGCTCCTTTATTCCATTTTGCACATGACAGGCTATGAGGCGATTTCGATGGATGATCTGAAAAATTTCCGTCAGCTCCATTCGATTACCGCAGGTCACCCTGAGGTCGAACAGCATGCAGGCATTGAAATCACCACAGGGCCTTTGGGGCAGGGGATTTCGAGTGCCGTTGGCTTTGCGCTGTCTGAGCGCATTTTAAATCAGCGTTACGGCAGTGATCTGGTTGATCATTATACCTATGTGATTTGTGGCGATGGCGATTTAATGGAAGGCGTATCGCATGAGGCCTGTTCCTTGGCAGGGCATTTAAACCTATCCCGTTTGATTGTGCTCTATGATGATAATGGCATTACGATTGATGGATCAACGGATCTATCCTTTACCGAAGATGTCACCAAGCGTTATGAATCTTATGGTTGGGCGGTTTTATCCATTGATGGGCATGATTATGCCGCGATTTATGATGCGATCAAGGTTGCAAAAACCCATGATAAACCCACCCTTATTCGCTGCAAAGCCCATATCGGCTTTGGTGCGCCAACAAAACAGGGCAAATCATCCTCCCACGGCTCCCCCTTAGGCGCAGAGGAATTGGCAGGGGCGAAGAAAAATTTAGGCTGGGATCACGCACCTTTTGTAATCCCCAGCGATATTTTAACCGATTGGCAAAATGCCGGCAAACGCAGCGCAAATGAGGTCACCGCATGGACGCAGCGTTTGGAAAAATCCTCCGATAAAGATGCGTTTAACGCACAATATAAAACCGATCCTGACCCTAAACTTTTGCAGCAATCCATTGATGACGCGATTAGTGAATTTTTAGAGAAAAAATCCGTTGTCGCCACACGCGCCGCATCGGGCATGGTGCTGGAACATTTGATCCCCAATTTCCCACAGCTTATCGGCGGATCAGCCGATTTAACAGGATCAGTGAATACAAAAACCAAAAATATTAAGCCTGTATCCAAGGAAAATTATGACGGGCAATATATCCATTACGGCGTGCGCGAACATGGCATGGCAGCGATCATGAACGGCATGGCGTTGCACGGCGGGATTATTCCATACAGCGGCACATTCCTCTCTTTTAGCGATTATTGCCGCCCCTCCATTCGTCTATCCGCCTTGATGAAACAGCGCGTGATTTATGTCATGACGCATGATTCGATTGGATTGGGTGAAGACGGGCCCACGCATCAACCTGTTGAGCATTTATCTGCCTTACGCGCCATTCCCAATCTCTACACATTCCGCCCCGCCGATCCTGTGGAGGTCGCCGAATGTTGGGCGTTGGCATTATCATCCAAGGAAACGCCGTCCGTGATTTCCCTAACACGCCAAAACGTGCCGTTATTGCGCACCAAAAAATTATCTGAAAATTTAAGCGCGAAAGGGGCTTATATCTTATCGGAAGTCAAAAACCCTGTGGCAGTCTTAATGGCAAGCGGATCAGAGGTCGGATTGGCGATGGAGGCACAAGAAAAACTAGCCGCTAAAAATATCGCGGTCAATGTCGTATCCGTCCCCTCAATGGAGCTATTCCGTCAAACTGATAAAGCCTATCAAGATCACGTTTTAGGCGGAGCAGGGGTCATCAAAATCGCCATCGAAGCCGCCATAGCCCAGCCTTGGTATGAATGGATTGGGCACGATGGAATCTTTATCGGCATGAACGGATTCGGCGCATCTGCGCCTGCGGATCAGCTTTATGATTATTTCAAAATAACCGCGGATGAGGTTGTAAAAACACTTGAAGCCTCTTTAAAAAAAGCGTAAAACAAAGGCATAAATTTTTGAAAAAGGAGATTATAAGATGGCAACAAAAATCGCAATTAACGGATTTGGGCGTATTGGTCGCTTGGTTTTGCGGGCGTGGATTGAATCAGGGCGCAAGGATGTCGAAATCGTTGCCATCAATGATTTGGCAGATTTAAACACCAACGCACATTTGTTGAAATATGATTCTGTGCATGGCGTGTTCCCTTATGATGTTTCTGTCGAAGGTACGGATATTTTAGTCGTTAGCGGTCATAAAATCAAAGTGACACAAGAGCGCAATCCTGAAGCCCTACCATGGGGTGCGATGAATATTGATATTGTGGCAGAATGTTCAGGTATTTTCACAAAACGTTCTGATGCGCAAAAACACCTTAACGCAGGTGCAAAGAAAGTCTTGATTTCCGCTCCAGCAACCGACGAAGACATCACCGTTGTGTACGGTGTAAACTGTGACAATTTAACAAAGGATCACAAAATCGTATCCAATGCGTCTTGTACAACAAACTGTTTAGCCCCTGTGGCGGCGGTCTTGCATAAAACAATTGGTATTGAGCATGGTTTTATGACGACCATTCACAGCTATACTGGCGATCAGCGCACTGTGGATACAATGCACAGCGATCTACACCGTGCCCGTGCGGCGGCGGTTAACATGATCCCAACATCAACAGGCGCAGCCAAAGCCGTGGGCAAAGTCTTGCCTGAACTAAACGGTAAATTGGACGGCGTCGCGATCCGTGTGCCAACCCCTAACGTATCTTTGGTGGATTTCAAATTTGTATCCTCCCGCGCCACAAGCGTGGATGAGATCAATAATGCGATCAAAGACGCGGTTAAGGGTTCATTAAAAGGCATCTTGGATTGCTATGATATTCCTTTAGTATCCACAGACTTTAACCATAACCCACATTCATCAATCTTCTCCTTAGAGGGGACAAAAGTCACCAGTGGCACATTCGTCCGTGTCATGAGCTGGTATGACAATGAATGGGGTTTTTCAAACCGCATGCTGGATACAGCGGCGAAAATGGATAAAGCCGCTTAAAATCGTATATAAATTTGTAAAGCGGAATCGTCATGCCGGACGTGATCCGGCATCTCGCCTATAAGCCTGAGATGCCGTGTCGGGGCACGGCATGACGTATAAGGTAGATATTGATTGGATAGGACTGCGCAACCTGAGAACCACTAAGGTGCACTAAGGGATCTGTAAGAGCTCTAAGGATTTTTAGAAAACTTAAGGAAAGCATGATTTTCTTAGTGAAACTTATCTGCACTTCGTGCCCTTTTTGGTTCAAAAAATAGTTTGATAAAGATATTTTTTGAGTATTTTTTTGTTAATCCAGCACCAAGAATCGTCATGCCGGACGTGATCCGGCATCTCTCGCCTATAAGCCTGAGATTCCGTGTCGGGGCGTGGCATGACAGCGGTGGGGGAGCGTCACCACCCTCCCTATAAATCGATCCATAAATTTTTTTCAGATCACATGCAAAAAAAATTAAACAAATTTTAAAACTTATGATATAGTATAAAAAGATAGGCGGGAATGCCTATTATATTAACCTTAGGAAAAGGAACATTTTTATGTCGAATGATGTCGTATTAACCGCAGCCTTGCGGTCAAATTTGAATTCTTTACAAAAAACCCAATCTTTGATCGATGAAACCCAGTTTAAACTGGCGACAGGACGGAAAGTTAACTCCGCTCTTGATAATCCACAGAACTTCTTCTCTGCGCAATCCTTAAACAACCGTGCTGGTGATTTAAGTCGTTTGTTGGACGGAATTGGTCAGTCAATTCAAACCTTAAAACAAGCTGATGCGGGTATTACATCATTGACCAAATTGGTTGAACAAGCTGATGCGGTTGTTGAAAACGCCCGTGAGGCAATCAACAAAGGCGGTACACAGGCGAAAATCGTCGGAAACGCCAATTTGCGTGGTATTGACGATTTGGGGGCAACCGTTCCGGGGATTACCGATACAGATGAATTGATTATCCAGATCACAGATCCTAAAAATCCAGGTACATTAATTGACTTCGATACATCAGGTGCCTCCGATACAACAGCGAACATTACGATTGCTGATGGTGATGGGATTGATGATCTGTTGAATAAATTGAATGGTCTTCGTGCCGATACGGATACGGGGGATGTTCCGATTCTTGAGGCGAAGTTGAACGACAAAGGTCAGCTGGAGATCAAAACGTTAAATGGGGGTGATTTGAACATCAACTTTAACGCGGCGGATAATACCGATGCAACAAACCTTGCTTTTGCTTCTGCTTTAGGTTTTGGTGGACAAGCCCGTGCAGTTGGAGAAAATGCAGCTGCCAACAATCAGGTCGAGATTACCGCATCTGCCAGCAGTAAGATCAAATCCTTCAAATTGTACAATAATACAGCAGATCGTGTGGCTTCACGCAGTGATGCATTGACAGGATTGGTGAATGGTGATGATAAAACAGTGACATTGTTCGCCGCTTTAGATAACGCCGCGGATGAGTTTGAAATTGCCATTAACGGTGGTTCTTCACAAACAGTTGAGTTATCTGGTGCAACAATTCAAAGTTTTATTGACTCAATCAATAATAATGATGCGTTGAAAACGCAAATCAAGGCCGGCTATAATGATGCAACGGGAGAAATTGAGATTGAACGCCTCAGTGACTCTGTGCAAGACATCACAATTGGTTTGGAGTCAAACACAGCCACAGATGATGCTAACTTTGGTTTCGGGACCAGAACTTTTGATAACATCCTAAACGGTCAAACAAACAGCTTTGAGGAGGTTATTCGCTTTGGATCTGCCGCCGCTGAGTTGGAAGATTATGAGAATGACTTTAACAATATTCGTACGCAGATCGACCAATTGGTCACTGACGCAGGATATCGTGGGGTGAATTTGTTGAAGGGTGATGATCTGGAAACAAATTTCAATGCCGACCGTACCAGTAAGCTGAAAACCGAAGGTGTGACCTTTACAGCAGAAGGATTGGGCATCAAAGAAGCTGACTTCTCCTCTGAAACAACAATTGTTGGTTCTGTTTCTGCTATCCGTGATGCGTTGACAAAGGTTCGTAGCTTTGGATCATCGATTGCCAACGATTTGTCTATCATTCAGACCCGTCAAGACTTTACGAAGAATACGATTAGTAACCTTCAAGAAGGGGCAGATAAACTGACCATTGCTGACCAAAACGAAGAAGGCGCAAGATTGCTATCCTTACAGACCAGACAGCAGTTGGGGGTTACCTCCTTGTCCTTGGCGTCTCAGTCACAACAGGCTGTTTTACGACTATTCTAATTTGTATAGAAGATACAAACAATACAAAAAGCCAGCGGAAACGCTGGCTTTTTTTGTGGGGGGCGTGTTGTATAGATCAAAAATAATGATTATATCATTCGGTCTATTTCCCTGCTTTATGACGTCACTCCCGCCTATAAGCCTGAGATGCCGTGTCGGGGCACGGCATGACGGCGATGGGGAGGCTTAATCTTAGCGCCTTTGCGTGAGGTTATTTTGTAAAAAAGGTCATGATCAAAAGATTGCGTGTCGGGTGTGTGTTGTTGCATGGATTGATTTTTGCGTATTTTTTGTTAATCCCGCACGAAGAATCGTCTCCCGCCTATAAGCACGGCATGACGGCGATGGGGGAAATCGATCTATGCAATCTCAATGCGTTTCATCATCTTTTATCAAAGATTGCATTAACGATTGAAAGCTGGGAATGATGCTTTCCTCAGTTTCTTGTGAGGTAGGGGTTTGCGTGGGAAGAGGGGCTGTGATTGCAGGGGCAATGGGGCTATACCGTCTTTGTGGGGAATCTAAATAAATGCCATCCAATGTTTGGCGCCAAATCGTGGCTGGGATTGATCCACCTGTGACGCGTTTCATATTGCTGTTATTATCATTGCCAACCCATACGCCTGCGGTATAATCATCGGTAAAGCCCATAAACCATGCATCATGATAATTTTGTGATGTGCCTGTTTTGCCGTAAACAGGAACGCCATTATATAAACGCGCTCCTATCCCTGTGCCATATTGTATGACATGCCTTAGGGATTCTTTTAACAAAGAAACGGCATTTACGCTGGCGCCACGGTGATAAAAAATATCATGGGGGCGTTCATAAATCACATGTCCCTTTGTATCCGTGATTTTCAAGAGTCCATAGGGGGGGATCGTCATGCCATTATTATTGACCATATGGTAAAAACTGACCATTTCAAGCAACGAGGAATCGCTGCTGCCCAGTCCCATGCTTAAATCTTTGTTCAATGGCGATTCAATGCCGCCGCGCCGCGCTGTTTTGATGGTGCTATTAATACCAACCTGTTGCAACAGGCGGATTGTGGCGGTATTTAGGGAATTGGTGAGCGCCGTATCTAAACTGACTTCGCCGCGATAATCCCCATCAAAATTTTCAGGGGAATAGCCACCAATTTTCAAAGGCGCATCCAATATCATTTGATTAGGCGTGTAGCCTTGTTCATAAGCGGTGAGATAGACAATCGGTTTAAAAGTTGAGCCTACCTGACGTTTGGCTTGGGTTGCGCGATTAAATTGGCTTTGGCTATAATCAACACCACCCACCATGGACTGAACAGCGCCGTTGCGATTGATCACAATCATTGCGCCTTGTGATATTTTACGGTTTTGATTGTTTTTGATGGTATCTTGCAGGGCTTTGTTCGTAATTTTCTGGGCAACAGGATTTAAAGTGGTGTAAATCACCAAATCTTGTTGTGTGTGATCAATCATCTTGGCGACATCATCCATGATCCAATCGGTGAAATAACGCACGGATGTATCTTGGGCAAAATTGGCTGGGGTTATATTAATGGGTTGTTGCTGATAGATTTTATAATGTTTTTTATCAAATGCTTTTTGATCCAGCATGGCCTTTAAAACCAAATCGGCACGCTTTTTTGCCTTGGGTAAGCTATTGATCGGGTTGTATGTTGAGGGCGCTTTGAGCATGCCTGCTAATATCGCGGCCTCACGAATATTAATATCCGCAAGGTCTTTTTGAAAATACCGTTTCGCCGCTGATCCCATACCATAAATACCATTGCCCATATAGACTTGGTTGATATAGTGATTCAAAATCTCTTCTTTGCTTAAGGTGGCATCCAGCCATATGGCAAGCATGGCCTCTTGGATTTTACGGGATAGGGTGCGCTCAGGGCTTAAAAATTGGTTTTTTGCCAGCTGTTGTGTTAATGTTGATCCGCCTTGGACGTAATCACGTTTGATCAAATTAATAACCATCGCGCGCGCAATGCCAATCGGGTCAATGCCAAAATGATGATAAAAACGCTGATCTTCGATGCTTAAAATCGCTTGCACCAAATGATCGGGGATTTGTTTGCCGTGAACTTGATCTTGGGTTTTATTGCCGTATTGTGCTAAAAAGCTGCCATCAACGGCTTTGACAATAATCGCGGGCTTGACCTCTTTTTTGGCATTGCGTACAATCGCAGGCAGATCGCGTGCGTGCCATGCTAAAATACCAATCAATAAAATTGTTCCCCATAGTCCGCTTAAGAATAAAAAGCGACTAATGCTAAAAAAGAAATGATTCCCTTGGTGGTAAGAGGGGCCATGGGAAGAGTATTTATGCTTTTTTGTCATTGTATTATGTTATATTAAAAATAATGTTGCAAGGCCTAAAAAAGCCATAAATCCAATAATATCAGTGGCCGTTGTTAATAAAACAGATGAGGACACAGCAGGGTCGCTCCCCATGCGAGAGAGTAAAATCGGAATCCCTGATCCGCATAATCCAGCAACAAATAAATTGGTAATCATCGCCGCGCCAATAACTAATCCTAGTTTTAAATCATGAAACCAAAAACAAGTCAATGACCCTATTAAAATAGCAAAGGCAGAGCCGTTGAGCATCCCCACAAGGACTTCTTTGGCAATCAAGCGTTTTGTGTTAATGGCGGATATATCGCGCATTGAAAGCGCGCGCACGGCAACTGTCATGGCCTGTGTGCCTGCGTTCCCACCCATTGAGGCCACAATCGGCATCAGCACAGCCAAAGCAACCAAGCGTTCAATAGTGGCATCAAAAAATGAAATCACAACGGATGCTAAAATTGCGGTTAATAAATTGATAAATAGCCAACGAAAGCGCTGATAAGTTGTCCACCATAGATTATCGTGAAAGTCGTTTTGTTCAACCCCCCCTAATAAAAGCAAGTCTTCGCTGGCCTCATTATCAATAACATCGATCACGTCATCAATGGTAATCACCCCGATGATGCGCTGATTATCATCAATAACAGGGGCGGATGAAATATCGTTACGACGGAAAATATAGGCGACATCTTCCTGATCCATATCGGCATTGATGATATTGCAAATTTCTTCTGTAATATCAACAAGGCGCACGGAGCGTTTACTGCGAATAAGGCGATTAAGGGGAATGCTGCCTTGCACATGGTACAAAGGGTCAATCACATACACGTCTGAAAATTCATAGGGTAAGGTTTCGGAGGCCTCTCGCAAATAATCAATGGCTTTGCCCACTGTCCAAAATTGTGGAACGGCCACAAATTCGCGTTGCATCAATCGCCCTGCGCTTTCCTCAGGGTAATCAAGACCTTGTTCCAAGGCGACACGAAGGCGCGCTGACAAATGGCGCATGATTTGGCGTTGTAAATCTTCTTCTAAATCCTCAATCAAATGCAGCGCGTCATCTGTATCCAGCTCGGATAAAATCTCTGCGATTTTTTCTGGTTGCATGTTTTCGACAACAGGGCAACGGAAATTATTATCCAATTCTGCAAAAACATCCGCATTAAAAAAATGTCCCACATCGCGCAACAGGGATTTCATAATAGGTTGCGGCAATTTTTGTAATAATTCGGCGCGATCTGGAATGGATAAAGGGTTGATACAGGCGGAAATGCCTTTTAAATCCTCAACATCATAAGCCTCAATGATCTGGGCGATGATAATATCGCTTAAGCCAATAATGGGCGTTATGTCATCATCATCATCTTGTGTATCATCAATGATAGAAACGCTCCCCACTTCATCAAGAGTAAGAGGGGAAATTATAATTTTGGGGTCAATATCTTTTTGTGGGTATTGTGTATCTATTGTCATTTTAAATATCTCCCACGCAATTGATGTTGTATCTATTTTGTATCATATTGAGATGAAAACAAAAGCCCTTAAAAGAAATTTTAAGGGCTCTTTATGGCTTTTATAGGGTAAAATTTATTTTATTCGCCGCGCCCTGATGTTAAATGCAGTATCGACTGAAACATAACAACAAAGCTAATATATAAATTCAACGCTGCTGCCCATGCCATGCGGCTATTGGTTTCCTTACCATAATTTACATTGTAGCTTTCTTTCATGGCTTGGGTCTGCCATGCTGTTAGTCCTGAAAAAAATAACAAACTGAATGCTGAAATGATTGTTTGCATGGCTGTTGTGTCAATACCAAACATCCCCGCAACCAATGTACCAATAGATAGAATAAAGATCGACATAATCCCCATCGCGGAAAATGTGCCCAAGGCAGTTAAGTTTTTACGGCTGGTATATCCGTAAATGCTGATACTGGCAAACAGGATAGAGGTCATTAAAAAGGCACGAACAATAGTGACTTTTGCGAAATATAAGGCAATGACGGAAAAACTGATCCCGTAAACGGCAGCAATGGCCAAAAAAGCAATTTGTAATTTTTTGCTATCCATGCGTTCAGGGCGAAAGCCAAACCACATGATCATCATGGGGGCAAACATTACCAGAATTGCCTGTGGCCCTGCTAAGAATAGAGCCATTAAAGAAGGGACAGATGACACCAGCCATGCTGTTAAAGCCGTTACTAAAACGCCTAAAGTCATACGATTATATATGCTTTGCATATGGGAACGCAACCCTGTATCCACAGATACGTCGGATTGGGTTCTGACATGATCCGTTGAATGATTAAAATTCATGATATGAATTCTCCTTAAAAATATGAATTTGTACTCTTATAAATATAGCGCATTTTTGTAAAAACAACAAGGGCAAGTGCACCATTCGTTTTTATTTCTGCAATGTAACATGAATCACATCTAAATTGCCTTCTTTAAATCCAGCCTCACAGTAACATAAATATAGATCCCATATATTTTTAAATTCAGCATCAAACTTTGTTGCAATTTCACGATCATTTTTAATCCACGCCGATTGAAAACGATCATACCAATGGCGCAATGTATGGGCATAATCCATGCCGAATGAAACGCTATTGATCTGCGATAGTCCTGCATTTTTTGCGTGTTGTTCAATAATTTTGGGGGTGGGTAACATACCACCGGGGAAAATATAGGCTTGGATAAAATCAACGGTTTTTTGATATTGTGGGAACAGATCATCACGAATGGTAATGGCCTGTAAAACGGCCTTTCCATTGTTTTTTAAGTGGTTTGATAATGTGTTGAAATAGGTTTGCCAATAATCTTGTCCGACGGCTTCGATCATTTCAACGGAAACAATACGGTCATATTCGCCAACAATGTCGCGATAATCTCTGATCTCCACATGAACTTGATCACTTAATCCTTTTTCATGGATCATGGATTTCGCATAGGCATGTTGTGAGGGGGATATGGTAATCGCATGAATTTTACAGCCTGTTTTTTCTGCAATATAGGCGGATAAGCCTCCCCATCCACAACCAATCTCAAGAATATGGTGGTGCGGTTGAATGTCCAATGCGGCAATTAAGGCATCCATTTTTTGATATTGCGCGGTTTCCAATGAATCATCTGGCGATTTAAACAAGGCAGATGAATAGGTCATGCTGTGATCCAGCCACGATTGATAAAAATCATTTCCTAAATCATAATGTGCCATAATATTATTCCGCGATCCTTTTTTAGAATTGCGTTTCAATATATGATGCTGAATTCTGGCGAAGGTTGTGAAATATTTATTGGCGTGATAGTAACGCTGGACTGCGCTTTTGTTCAGTAAAAAAAACGTAAAAATATTTGTAAGATTATCACTTTGCCAATGATTTTTAATATAGCCTTCACATAAACCAAGCTGCCCCTTGGTCATCATCAATTGTACGGCTTTGAAATGATTGATCTTTAGATCTGCAATCAAATCAAATCGGTCTTTTCCTTTGAAATGATAAGATCTGCCATGATGATCGGTTAGCGTGATCTGACCATACTCAATTTTACCAAGCAGCCTTGAAATCATTTTAACGTAATGCGGTGTAAGGGGGCGCGTATTATTATTTGCTGCCTTTAGCTGGTATATTTTTTGAGCGTTGTTTTTTATAGAAGGGGATCGAAGTTGTGTTATTTGTTCTGACATGAACGACTATTCCTAAAAAATGAGCGGTCTGAATGAGATAGTTTCAATATATTTGATAATCAAGATTTACTTATATTTATTTTATGTACTTATATCGTTTGGTGGAGTAGGGGGTTTTGGGATATATTTTGCGCCTTTCATCCATAATTTCAAGGCTTCCCAATGAATAGCCGTGATAATTTTTATAGTCATGATTGGGATTTTTATGCCAATATAAAACAGGTTTTTATCTGAAAAAGCACACCATTTCCCACGCCAATCCGCGGTTAGGATTTTTTGTTGATCCTGATTTTGATATTGATGAATCCTGAAATCCAAAAATTGGTCAGGGGATTTTAGATCAAAATGATAGGTACAATCCATGTGAATAAACGGGGACACATGAAATTTTTTAATCTGTTTTTGTTGAATGCGCCCCAATTCATTTTTTTCCTGTACAGGTAAAAAATAGCAATGTTGTTGTCCAAATGTATTTTTGACTTGGTATAAGAGGCTATGTAACTTTTGCTGTTTATAGATGAAATAAATACTGATCGGATTAAACACATACCCTAAAAAACGGGGAAAAACTAACATGTAAATTTTTGTATCCGCATCATAGGAAATATTTTGAGTACCCAAAAATTCCTGTATCCATGTTTTGATTGTCACCCCAGATTGGCGTTTCCCGTGGTCAGAATCATAGAGAGAGAATAGATTAAATCGATTATAGCGAAAAAACCGTGATTGCTTGCTTAAGAGATCAAAATCATCAATATTGATCCAAAACATATAGGTTTTATACAGAAAATCATGCACAAAAGGAATGTGCCGTTTGTGATAAACATGCCCTATATATAAACCATTTTCAGGAGGAATCTGTTGCAGTGTGACTTACTCCCTAAAATTCTTTTTGGCAGGCTGGATCAGTTTTTGTTGTTTATCTTGGATTCCCAAAATCGCTAAATTGCGTTGAATGATGTTATCATTCCCAAAACGGAAAACACCATCAATTCCTGCAAATCCGTTGGGGTTGCGTAAATCGCGAATGTTGATGCTTTTATTTTGGTTGTTTGCACTTAAAACACTGATTAACGAAACGCCGTCATAGGCAAGACTGGCGAGGCGTGGGGCAGGTGTTTTAAAGAGTTTGAAATAATCCTGTTCAAACGCATGACGTTCCACAGGATCAGCGGAGGCAAAGAAGCTGTTTTGCATGGCTGGATGAGTTGCCAAAATTTCATCATCCCATAGCCCCGTTCCCAAACGTGCCACGGCTTGCGTGCCATAACCATTATTGACTAAAATTTGTGAAATCGCCACAGAGTCAGGGGCATTCGTGCCAATAAAAATGGCTTGGTAAGGCTGTTTTGTGCCGCCAAGCCCCATAAATGCAGATAATTGCTGCTGAAGGGGCGCGCCAGATTGTCCTTTAACATACGCTTTGTTCATGATATTGAGATTATATTGTGGTGCTAGTCCCTGTATTAAGGATTCAATCAGCTGACCATGTTCATTATTATCAACAATCACGCCAATATTATGCGTGTTTTTGTTGCTAGCGAATTCTAAAACAGATTTTGTTTGTTCCAAGGGTGAAAAGCCCATCATAAAGACATTGTCACCCCCTAAATTCGGGGCATTTGAAAAACTGATGATCGGAATGGCGCTGCCGCGATAGGCTTTTTTAACATAGGCTGTATCCGTTGAGAGGAACGGGCCTAAGATAATATCAATTTTTTCGGATTTCGCCAATGTAACAGCGGCTTGTGTGCCTGATTCTGTACTTTTTGTATCAAAAGGAATTAGGGAAATTTGATTATTCCCCGAATCAAATAATGCTTGCTGTGCGGCATTAAATAAGCCTTGTCCCATCTCCGCATATTGACCTGTTAGCGGTAAAAATAAGGCAACATTGATTGTTGATGAGCCTATGATCTTTTTTGTATTCTGCGCGGTTACAGGGCTTGTTGTGGCGGCGCTTTGTGGCAATTGCGCCGTTTCTGATTCTGTATCTGAGGTCGTTTGTTTGATATATCGGTCAATCGCTTTTTTTTGCCAGCCATCTTGGCTGCTGCATGACGACAAACCAAGGATGATAAATATCCCGATCATTAGAGCGCGAAGAATTGATTTTTGTGTCATTATTCGATACAGTGCATTTTTCAGTTAATATTCAACATTTTATCTATCATGACCTTACAAAAAAGACAAGACGCCTATTCAAAAGGGATTATGGCGGAATATTTCAGTATTATATTTCTTTATTTTCGCGGTTATCGATGTGTTGCACGACGTGCAAAAACGCCATTGGGGGAAATTGATTTGATTTTTATACACAAAGACTCCCTTGTCTTTGTCGAGGTTAAAGCGCGGCAGTCTTTAGAGGATGCGTTATCAGCATGTCAGCCTTCCGCGCAAAAACGTATTGTAAGAGCCGCGCAATATTGGATGACCCAGTATCAACAAAAATTTAAAACACAAACAACAACGCGTATCGGTTTTTTTGCGTTTCAGTCGCCTTTTGTATGGCGCTATATTGATAATGCGTGGTATTAATTATATATTCAAAATTCATTGAATCATTCATATTTATTTATCAAAAATTATTTGTTTTTAAGAGAGTTTTTATATGATCCGCTTTCCTTTGGTTATTGCAATGCTATCTGTTAGCGCTTTTTTGCTATCTGGCTGTTTGGCTGGTGTTTTTGTGGGGGGGGCTGCGCTTGGTGTTGCCTCTGTTCAAGAAGGGGGAATAAGCCAATCCGCAACCGATCTTCGTATTAAAACACATATCTTAAATGCTTGGGCAAAATATGACGTTAAAATATTTGCAAAATTAAATCTTCGTGTTGATCAAGGGCGCGTTATGTTAAGCGGTGTTGTTCAAAATCCTGAAGATCGCGTAGAAGCTGTACGCCTTGTTTGGCTAGTCTATGGTGTGCAAGAGGTAATTAATGAAATCACTGTCACGAATAGTGAGGGTGTATCAGGATATTTACGCGATAAATGGATTAGCACGCGTTTGCGTAGTCAGTTAATTGTTGATGCGGATGTGCTGGCCTTAAATTACAGTGTCGAAACTGTTCAATCCGTTGTGTATTTAATGGGGGTTGCGCAAACCGAATCGGAACGTGAAACGGTCATTGATTATGCGCGTGAAATTCCGCATGTAAAACGTGTGGTGAGCTATATTAATTTGGCAGGGGAAACAACCCGTCAACGCGAATCACGTGTGGGCAAAGACGACGCATCACAAAGTCCAGAACCTGTCGCTGAGGTCGAAGATCATGGATCAAAATCATTTTTTAAGAAAAAAGAGACATTTTCTGAGCCATCTGATGACGTCATTATGAATGGGAAACCTGTTATTTTTGAATCATCAGGGGCGTCAAATGATGTATCGCAAGACGTATCACAAGGCAATATGCCTCTAAAGAATGATTCTTATCCCTTTAACGCGCCAATTCAACCCATTCCAAATAAAGCCAGCGCAGTCAAAAAAGGCATTGAATCTGAGTATTTAGCACCTGCGCCATAAGTTTTTTGTGGATTAATCATAGTTTTGCCATGAAATCGCCATGATTGATGTAAATAATCCTTGGCAAAACTGATTTGGTTTTGTAAAAGATAAATGATCCTTATTCTATAACCCCTTTTTTAATTATTTTGTTGGAGAGATAAAATGCGTTTAGTAAAGCTATTGATGATCGCCCTGTTATTAGTTTCAGTAACAGCCTGTCATAAAAAGAAAAAAGACCGCCCCGCAATCGACGTTAGCAATAACGGTGCAATGATGGACGGCGCAAATGGTGACGGTGGTCTTGGTGGCGCTGGCACAGGTAGCGATTTAGCATCTGCTCCGACACAAGCCTATTTGGAACAAGCTATTGGTGATCGCGTTTTATTTGATTACGACAGCCATGATTTAACAGCTGAAGGCCGTACAATCTTAGAAAAACAAGCCGCTTGGATGAATGAATATCCACAGTTGACAGTCACAATCCAAGGTCATGCTGATGAGCGCGGAACAAGAGAATACAACTTAGCTTTGGGTGACCGTCGTGCAAACGCTGTCAAAACATACCTACAAGCCTATGGTATCCAAGCTGACCGCGTATCAACAATTTCATACGGTAAAGAACAGCCAGCAGTTGTTGGTTCTGATGAATCTTCATGGTCACAAAACCGTCGTTCTGTTACAGTTGTTAATTAATATTTTTGTATAGAAACAATTGTGCGGTGCGTTTTTTAATGCACCGCATTTTTTTATAGGATTTTACGGATATGAAAACGAACATTAGCATCTTTGTTTTATTTGGAATTTTTTTCTTTTCAGCGGCAATCCCCAATGTGGCTTTTGCGCGCAAAGATAGTGATGAACGTATTCAATCCTTAGAGCAACAATTAGAAGCCCTAAACCGTGCTGTCTATGCTGGCAATGCATCTGGTGGTGCAGTGTCTGGTGGTGGCGCTGCCGCCCAGTACGAGGTCAGAGTCTCTCAACTTGAGCAAGATTTAAGTGCCATTCAAGGCAAATTAGAAGAAATGAATCATGCAATTACAGTTTTACAAGAGGATGCTCGCCGTCAGTCCGATGATATTAACTTACGCCTTCAGGATTTAGAGGCTGGATCAAGTGCAGGTGGAGCAGGGGCGACTGCATCTTCATCATCTCAATCAACGACACCGCCTGTAACAGGTGATCCTGTGTCGATAGGCAATACAGAACATATGGGTGTATCCAATGATTCGCCTTCAACAACGGCTGCACCAGAGGGGCAGGTGATTGGTGGCGCACCTCAAAAACAAATTCTGGGTGATGCACAAAGTCTGACCAATAATGAACCGACGCAATTATACGAATCTGCCTTTCGGATGTTGAAAGAGCAGCAACATGATCAAGCAGAGGCGTCTTTTAAAAGTTTTATTGAGAAATATCCCAGCGATTCTTTGACACCGAATGCCTATTATTGGTTGGGGGAAAGTTATTATGTGCGTGGCCTGTATGATAAAGCCGCCAAAACTTTTGCCACAGGATTCCAAAAATTCCCTGATAGCAGTAAAAAATTGGATGGATTGTTGAAATTAGCAATGTCCTTGCGTTCCTTAGGGCAAGAAAAACAATCTTGCGTGGCTTTAATGCAATTGCGTAAAGTGGCAGCAGGGAAACCGTCACAAATCACAACACGCGCGGATCAGTTAATTGAAACAATGAAATGCCAATAATGAGGCTATTGTCTTTAGTCCCGTAATTTCCAAAAAGGGGCAATAAATTGCATCGCCGCAATTTTCCAACTATATTTCTGTTTGGCATAATGTGCGCGTTGCTGTTTTAGGGTACTATCTTTTGATAAAATATAAGCTTGTTGCATTGCTGTGCTTAGATTGTCATTCAATGCCCCTAAAAAATCTTGGGTCACAATATCATTGGGGCCTGTGACAGGATAGGCAGCAATTGGTAATCCACACGCCATTGCCTCTGTTAGCACCATTCCAAATGTATCGGTTAAGGATGGAAAGACAAAAATATCAGCGGCACGATAGGAATCGCCCAATTCTTTGCCTGATTTTGCCCCTAAAAAATGTGCTGTCGGATAAGATTGTTTTAATTTTTCTAGATCGGGGCCTTGGCCAATAATAACTTTGCTGCCGTCCCATGGCGCATCTAAAAAAGCTGATAAGTTTTTTTCAATCGCCACACGACCAACATATAAAGCAACAGGACGTTTGAAATCTTTGAACAAATCATTGTGTTTTTCATCATCCATATAAAAAATATCGTGATCAATGCCACGGGTCATAATCTTCATTTGTAACGCAGGGAATGCCCATTGCGTGAGTTCTTGCTGCATTGTTTGTGTCGTAACCATAATCGCGCTGCTGGTTTTGTGGAAATGACGCAGCAGGGCAATAATGATTTTTTCTGCTGTGGGGGCGAATATTTTAAAGATCCCCTTTAATCGCTTGCTGATATAATAGGGAAAATGGGTGTGATATGCCGTTGTAAAAGGAATGTTACCTTTCATGCAAATTGACCGCGCTGCCCATCCCAATGTTCCTTCCGTTGCGATATGGATGGCGGTGGGGTTATGATGTGCAATCAAATCATGTAAATGTTTTTTAGGCAACAGACATAATCGAATCTCAGGGTAAGCTGGCAATGTAAAATGATATTTAAAATCAAGCGGGCTGATAAGGTGAATGTCAATTTCTTTGTGATATTCAGATGTAATTGTTTCAATTAAATGCTCATATGTACGGACAACGCCGTTAATTTGAGGATGCCACGCATCTGTGATGATCATGACACGCATTAACGGGTTTTTCCTTTTTTATTGCAATATAATATATGGATCGATTTTGCCATTTCCACACTTATAATCTTCTGATATGATTGACGATATGACACAATTTCTTATTCGTTTTTTGCTGATCATAGCATGTTTTTTGATCCCTGCAACACTTCACGCTGCAGAAAAAGAAAATTCTAAAACCGTGACGGCGCCTGATCCGATTATTGAGGATTGTTTTTTTAAGGGAACAAAAATCACCCGTTTGCATTTACCTGCGTTTAAAGGGAATTATAAATTACAGCTGCGCCATGAAATTAAGGATCATGCCCTGAGGTTGCAGCACACCCATGCTATGACTGGTAAAGAATATGTCACTTATGGTTTGTTACAATCACCAAATGGCGAACAGGCGCTGTATTTAGGCAAGATAAACCCGCGGGGGCGTATTTATATTGATAAAAAAATCCCCTTAAGCGCCGATGAAACAATTTTGAAATACACATCCTTTGTGATCAATGGAAAGGAGCAGGGATATGTTTTCAAAAAGAAAGATTTAGGGCAGGGGGTTATTTATACATTATATAAAATCGATGATAATGCATTAACGATACAGCCTATTTTTACAAACAGCCTCACGCATAAGGGCGAGGCTTTATCTGATTTCTGGCTTTCACCTGAGGGTCAATATATTTATCTGACGGGCAATGAAATTGAAAATCAAACAAGAAAGAGCGCAGGATTTTTATCTGTTTACAATATCCCCCAAAACGCATTTTTATGGAAGCGTTCCTATAGCTCAGGGCAAGAAAATACAATAACATCAATCCATAAAATACAAGATGATCATTTTATATTATTGGGAACACTCACAGAAAAAAGCACAAAAGCGGCGCTTCTTATTAAAATTGATAAAGAGGGAATTGTTGAATGGCAGCGTTCTTTTGTACGAGGGCGTGACTTTAGATTAAGTGCGACTCAACAAATCGGTGAAAATTTATTTGTGGTTGGTGATGCTGATCCCTCATCAAAAAAAGATTTAACAGGTCTGTCGATAATGAAGATTGATCTTTCTGGCTCTGTTTTATGGCAACGGTTTTTTGATACAAAAGATTATCACCTTCGTTATATTGATCAAGCAGTTGAAAAAGATGGACGTCTTATCATCGCGGCGCAGGCTATACCCCATAATATTGAGGAAAAAGATCATTACAAAATCATCAATAAAGGGGGGCAAGTTTTAACCCATCATGTGCGTCTTTTGACCCTTACATCGAATGGCTCTTTACTTTCCGACCAATCCCAAACATCGGGCATTAATGCCTTTGGAACTAGCCTAACACGGGCAAAACAGGGCATATCTCAATATATTCTAACAGGTTTTTATCAATCCATCAGCAAGAAAACAACTGCCCCCATCATTGCGTATGAGGGGTGGGCGTTGTTATTAGATCCATTGACCCCCTATAAAAATAGCTGTATTCCAGAATAATAATTCTGGATATATTCAAATTTTGTCTATATATTCCGCTAAATGACGGATAAATATGAATTGATTGTTGAAAATGTTGCGCCCATCACACGGCTGGATCAATATATATCGGATTCCATCCCCTCTCTTTCGCGATCACGGGTGCAATCCTTGATCAAAGACGGCCAAGTCTTTGTTAATCACGCCATCACGACAACATCATCGTTAAAAGTCAAAAATGGACAATCAATCTGTGTAATCCTCCCCCCCCCTCAAGAGGCAATCCCAGCTCCACAATCCATTGATTTGGATATTGTGTATGAGGATGATGATCTGTTGGTTATCAACAAACAAGCGGGTTTAGTGGTGCATCCGGGCGCAGGGAATCCTGATCAGACTTTGGTCAATGCGCTGCTGCATCATTGCGGCGATAGCCTATCTGGTATTGGGGGCGTAAAACGTCCGGGTATTGTGCATCGGCTGGATAAAGACACAACAGGATTGATGGTCGTTGCCAAGCACGATGCGGCGCATCAGGGGCTTTCTGAGCAATTGGCAGACCGATCTTTGTTCCGATTATATCACGCCCTTGTGTGGCAATCCCCTGTGCCGCCTGTGGGATTTATCGATCAAAAACTGGGGCGTCACCCCAAAAACCGTACCAAAATGGCCGTGCTGCCCTATGACCCTGACGCACGCGATGCCGTGACATTTTACCGCACACTTGATTTTTATGAGGATTTTCAGTTGGCATTGGTCGAATGTAAGCTGCAAACAGGCCGCACGCATCAGATTCGTGTGCACATGGAATTTATCGGCCATGCTTTATTGGGCGATCCACTCTATACAATCCCTGAGAGCCTGCATAAAAAGCTCCAAAAACACGCCCCTGATCCTGTGCTACCCCATTACGGCATGACCCGCCAAGCCCTGCACGCCAAGGAAATCGGCTTTATCCACCCGATCACGGATGAAATGATGCATTTTGAGAGTGATTATCCAGATGACATGAAAAACCTCTTGCATTCCCTAAAAAATTCTGCTTAATTACCAACACTTCTTGAATCAAAAGAAGGGCGGTTAGCTCAGGGGTAGAGCACTTGCTCGACACGCAAGGGGTCACTGGTTCGATCCCAGTACCGCCCACCATTTTCCTATTCTCACATAGCCATTGATATTCGCACAAAGCCACGCTATACTTGCGTTTACAACCTTAAACTATTCTCTTTTGCTTGTCTTTATTCGCCCTTGATTGGGGGTATTCACAATAAAAAAGGGGCATTTTTGGGGGCATCTTAAAAATGCTGGGGGCATTCATGAAATTAAACAATAAAATGATTCAATTCGCACAACCAAAAGAAAAGCCGTATAAGATGGCTGATGGCGGCGGACTATATTTAGAAATCACGCCACAAGGGTCAAAATTATGGCGTATGAAGTATCGTTTTTTAAATAAAGAGAAGCGATTATCAATCGGGGTTTATCCCGTGGTTAGCTTATTGGACGCACGCAATGCCCGTGAAGATGCCAAAAAACTATTACATGATGGTATTGATCCCTCAGACTTTAAAAGAGATGGACGGCGTGAATCGATTAGAAACGCTGAAACCACATTCAAAGCCATTGCGCTGGAGTGGTTGGAACATAAAAAAGATAGCTGGTCAGATAATTATTATAAGAAGAGCCAAAAAGGCTTGGAATTGAATGTATTTCCCTATATAGGCAATCGCCCCATTAAGGATATTACAGCCCCAGATTTGCTGGATAGCTGCCTAAGGCGTATTGAAAAAAGAGGATCACTGGACATAGCAGGGCGCACCCGTCAAATATGCGGTCAAGTGTTTCGATATGGCATCCAAACAGGAAAATGTAACAACAACCCAGCGGAACATTTAAAGGGTGCATTGAAAACAACCAAAACAGATCATTTCAGAACGATTGACTATAAAGCCTTGCCAGAATTCATAAAAGCCTTAGAACGCAATGAGGCACGCTTATTTGAACGCACAAGGCGTGCTGTATGGCTTTCTCTATACACATTTTGCCGCCCCGTTGAGATCAGAACAGCCCAATGGGATCATATTGATTTTAAAGCGCGTAAATGGACAATCCCAGCGCAATTTATGAAAATGGGCAAAGATCATATCGTCCCCCTATGCGATCAAGTCATAGACATATTAAAAGCCCAATATGAAGAAACAAAAATCTTTAACACGCCCTATGTGTTCCCCTCTCAAATCCACCCCCGTAAACCCATGAGCGATGGCACAGTCAATAAAGCCATAAAGCGTTTGGGATACGGCACAGATATGGTTGCCCATGGTTTTAGAGCCTTAGCCCGAACAACAATCAGGGAGCAATTAAGATATGACAGCGAAATCATAGAAAAACAGCTTGCCCATAAAACCAAAAATCCATTGGGCGAAGCCTATGACCGTACGCAATTTATTGATGATAGGGTAAAGATGATGCAGGATTGGGCTGATTTTGTGGATGGGATGAGGTGAATGACTCTGGATAATGAAAAATTGTATAAAGAACGCTTTCAACCAGCTGCTTGGATACCAAAAGATGCAGCTGATTGTGCCCTTGAAAGTTATAGAAGTCTTTACAGAAAGCTTACCGAAGAGCAACGGAAAGGAGTCTTTAACGAATTTAGAGAAATTAGTTACAAAGCAATTGAAATATTTTGTACTGACCCAGAGCTTAAGGAAATATGGGATAATCGAATAAAGTTTGATCCAGATTGCGATATGATGATAGGAATTTTTAGGGGATATTTCATTGGATATTCACTACAACCATCAATTACTATAAATGAGCGTGACAAGCGGCTTAAGAAAATTGATCAACATTTAGAAGGCATTCTTGAGCTGATCAAGTCAGATAACAGCGTTGACGTTTATGTTGAGCTTGGGCTTCTGCGTCTAATGGGTGATATATTTCAAAAATTCAACCATTTAAACTATGGTCAACCTGCAGATAATTCCATTGCGGGACTTTATCATCCTGCAATTGCTTGTAATCCTCAATTTTTTTTTGAAGCACTGAAAACAAAGATCAGTGAGGTTGATTTGTTAACCCATATGAATTCCCCTCGTAAGACGGGGGATGAGACAATGCGTGAACGTACTTATTTTATTCGTAGCTTTGATCTTTTTATAGATTATAGCTATGGCTATCGCAGATCAAATCATGCGTTAACAGCAAGGCTATTAAATAAGATTCGCCCTGATCTTGGCGAATTCACACCTGATAATATTAGGTTAAGCACTCAAAATCTAGACAGATTCACTTTAAAACCGAAATCAAAAAAATAAATTTGACGACTTATATTTCGGATTTGTTGTTTTTGGAAAAATTCTTTTTGAATGCGAACGAATCCCCAAGTACCTTTTCCTTATGTTTAACCCATAAGGAGATTTATTTATGCAACACACCACTTTCTCAATCAACCAAGCGTGCAGCCATATTGGGCTGGGGCGCACAAAAATCTATCAACTCATCAAAACAGGGAATTTAAAAGCGCGTAAAATCGGGGCAAGGACAATAATTTTGGAATCTGATCTTAATGATTTTCTGAAATCCCTTGCGCCCTATCCATCCAAAGAATTGGAGGGCTAAGCAATGATTACACAAGAAAAAAGACCAGCGCATCAACGCCAGCCCTTTAATAAATACACACCCAATAATAACAAAATCGATGACTTTAGGCAAGAGCTAATCGCCAAGGGTTTTGTGATTCAAACCCCCATTATTGCCGATGGTCAAATCCAGCGCGTTTACATAGAGGGCGATGGTAAGGGTTCTAAAAACGGATGGTATGTGTTGTATGATGACCCCATTTTAGCAGGTGCTTATGGCTCATGGAAAACCAATCAATCCTATCAATGGAGTTGCGGTCATGGTGAAAAATTAAGCCCTGCGCAACAAAAATCTATAAATGCCAAAATCCAGCAAGCTAGATTAGAAGCACAAGAGAAGCAGGATCGCCTGTATAAAGAGACACAGGATAAAGCGCAATCTTTATATAAAAATGCTTTGCCCTCAGGGCATAGTCACCCATATCTTTTGACAAAGGGGGTTAATTCTTATGGATTAACTGTTTATAAATCCGCGCTGGTTATTCCTTTGATAGATCAGCATTATGTTGTTCATAGCCTGCAATTTATCGCGCCCGATGGTCAAAAACGTTTTTTAAAAAATGGGCGCAAAGCAGGAATGTTTTTCCCAATCGGGACATTATCACAGGATACGCCTAAAATCGGGATTGCGGAAGGGTACGCCACAGGCGCAAGTATTTATGAAGCAACCAAGATGCCCTGTATTGTGGCATTCGATATTCATAATATGGTCAATGTGGCAAAGATAATTTCAAAGACCTATCCCCATGCGGAAATCATCATTTGTGCCGATAATGACACCCATTCAGTGAACAATATCGGATTAAACAAAGCCAAACAAATCGCCAGCCTGATCGGTGCAAAACTTGCTATTGCAGGGGGTGCGTCATGAGTGATTTTAATGATATACATAAAGAAAATGGCTTAGATGCCGTTAAATATCAAATTGATAGGGCGCAGAATGTGAATGATTGGGATGATCCTGATATGCGCCCTATAAAGGGATTTAAAGCAGATATAAACCCATTTCCCGTGGATTATTTTGCCCCTGCCGTTGAAGAATGGGTTGTGAAAACCGCTGAGTCTAAATCCGCGCCTGTGGATTATGTGATTGCTGGGCTATTGACCTGTGTTAGCGGCTTGATCTGTAACAGCATAAAGATCGAAGCATGGGACGGTTGGATAGAGCCAGCGATATTATGGGGTTGCTGTGTTGGCTTGCCGTCCAGCGGTAAAACGCCAGCTATCAGCGGTGCGCTTGATTTACTCTATGATCTTGAAACCAAAATCAATCCTGATTTTGATCAAAAGATGCAGGATTATGAGCATTTAAAATCGATTGCCAAAGAATACCGCAAAGATCATGAAAAGCAGATCGCAACAGCAGTTAAAGGTGGTAAAAAAACATTGCCTGCACAATTACCTCCTTTGGCGATTGAACCTGAAATGCCTATCAAAAACCGCCTGATTATCAATGATGCCACGGTAGAAATTATCGCCCCGTTATTATCGAAAAATCCAAAGGGCATTGTCTTATTCCGTGACGAATTGGCAGGCTGGTTGAATAGTATGAATCAGTATAAAGGCGGTGGCGGTGCAGATCGTGCGTTTTATTTGGAGTCCTACAATGGGAAGCCCTATAAAGTTGATCGTGTTAAGCTGGGCATACAGGGAACGATTGAAGTTGATCGCCTATCTATTCCGATAATCGGGGGCATTCAACCTGATCGATTAGTCGAGGCGATTTTATCCGATGCCGATGATGGCATGAGTGCGCGTTTGCTTTATTATTATCCGCACCCCATTCCCCCCAAACGCCCCTTGCATAAGGTCAATGATCAGATCATTCATGATTTATTTCAAAAGCTCTATGATATTAAAAATGACGAACAGCCCCATATCATCCCCTTGGAAGAACGTGCCAAGAAACTTTTGGAAGATTTTAACAACAAAGTCTATGAGATGGAACAAACCGCCCATGGTCATTTTCTATCCTATATTGGGAAAAATAAAGGGCGTGCCTTACGATTGGCTTTAATCATTGAGATCATAAAATACGCCGCATCAAATGCCAGCGCATTACCTGAATCTATATCGCATGATAGCTTGTTTTATGCCATATCGATTATCAATACTTACTTTAATCCCATGGCAGAATATGCGTTTAGGGAAGCAGCCCTTGCGCCAACAATTCGCAATGCGTGTATTATTGCAAAATATATTAAGCGTGAAAACCTAAAACATATCAATGTGCGTAATATTAAACACGCACGCCTATCTAAGTATTTAGGAAATGAAGATATTGATGAAGCCATAGAGGAGCTTGTGCAGTATCACTGGATAAAAATTGACCTCAATGGATTAAACACCAATGGACGACCAAGAAAAGATTATTTCGTAAACCCCAAAATATGGCGCAATTCTTAAGTGCCAAAAGGTTCAAAACTGCCAAAAGGGTTGATATTTCAGACTTTTGACAGTTTTGGCAGTTTTGACACTAGGCTCAGGACTCATTAAATCCACCATATAACGATGACGGCTACAATGATTGCGGCACGGAATGTATGGGCACATCGGTCATAACGTGTTGCGATGCGGCGCCAGTCTTTGAGTTTAGAGAAGC
>JBIICI010000036.1:0-6828 GCA_044238935.1 Gemmobacter sp. | reverse complement strand
TTAGCCATCATGTGGCGACATGTTTTACCCAATGCCATGGTTGCAACCCTCAGCATGATGCCTTTTGTCCTCACAGGCTCAATCACGGCGCTAACATCCTTGGATTTCTTAGGTTTAGGCCTCCCCCCCGGATCGCCCTCTTTGGGGGAACTCTTGGCACAGGGCAAAAACAACCTGCAAGCCCCATGGTTAGGGATTACCGCCTTTATCACCTTGGCGATGATGCTCACCCTGCTAACCTTCACAGGGGAAGCGGTACGCGATGCGTTTGACCCCAGAAAAATGGATAAGTAAGGTTCAATTTCTTATCATTTCAAAAGATCAACCGCCATCTGTAACGATGTCTTATAATCTGGGCTATAATAAACGCCGCCTTCGCCACTAACAATATGGGCATTGTTTAAGATCCGCAAAGGCTGTGATTGGATACCGCATAAAATAATGCTTGTTCCTTTCTGTTGGCATTGCTGAATGACCTTTTCAATGGCTTCCGCCCCTGTCGCATCCAGATAAGGGACAAGACGCATGCGCAAGATTAAAACCTTTGGCATTTGTCCCATGGCTTTTAGCGTATCAATTAAATCACTGGCGATCCCGAAAAACAAAGGCCCTGTGATCCGAAAAACCTCAACGCCATTGGGTAAATGTTCTCTTTGACCTTCATTATCCGTGCCTTCGAATAAGTCATCATGCATATCCAATAAATGGCGCGACTCAGACTTGATTTCCGTGGATTGGCTCATATGACGCATAAAGATCAACGATGCTAATGTTACCCCCACACCAATGGCAACCGTTAAATCCACCAAAACAGTTAAGGCAAAGGTTAAGATCATGACCCAACGATCAGAGCGTGAGAGTTTAAAAATATGGATAAAATGCTCAATCTCACTCATCCCCCACGCCACAATAAATAAAATCGCTGATAATGCCGCCATGGGAATAAACGCCATAATATCTGTGGCACATAAAACAAACAGCAATAAAAATAAGGCATGAAAAATACCTGCCATCGGTGTTTTGGCGCCTGATCGCACATTTGTTGCCGTCCGCGCAATCGCCCCCGTTGCAGGCAGCCCCCCAAACAAAGCAGAAGCAATATTGGCAACGCCTTGGGCGATTAATTCTTGGTTTGATCGGTGTTTATATCCTTTCATACCATCTGCAACCATCGCAGACAGCAACGCCTCAATCCCTGCCAAAAACGCAATGGTAAAGGCAGACGGCATAACGGCCTTTAATTTTTGTAAATCCCAATGCGGCAATTCAGGCATCGGCAAACCTGATGGAATATGGGCAAAACGTGATCCAATTGTTTCAACGGGTAAATGCAGCAAAGATACAACAACAGAGGAAACAACCACCGCAATCAAATATCCGGGCAAACGCGGCGCAAAACGACGTAAGGCAATAATAATCCCCAAAGCCCCAAGCCCCACCAAAACCGTGAGGATATTGATCGTGTCAATCGCATGAAAATAAGACATCCATTTGGGTAGAAAATCAGCAGGCACTTTATCAATTGTTAACCCAAAGAAATCTTTGACTTGGGAGGAGGCAATAATAACCGCAATCCCCGCCGTAAAGCCCGTGACCACGGGATGTGGAATAAATTTAATCACCTGCCCCAACCGCGCATAACCCGAAATAATCAAGATTAATCCTGCCATTAACGTCGCCAAGATCAATCCATCATAGCCATGATTAGCAATGACATTAAAGATCACAACAACAAAAGCCCCTGTGGGCCCACCAATTTGAACGCGTGATCCCCCTAAGAAAGAAATTAAGAACCCTGCAATAATAGCTGTGATTAATCCCTTATCCGGTGATGCACCACTGGCAATCCCCAGTGCCATCGCCAAGGGCAAAGCCACGATGGCAACCGTTAGCCCTGCAATTAAATCAGATTGAAGTGTTTTTCTAGAATAGCCTTGACGCAAAAGCGTAAAAAGTTTCGGCGTAAAATCCGCGGTAAAGAGATTCATAAAAATTGTGCCTGTTAAGATGTATTTTCTATATAAATTTATAGGCGGAGCATAGAAGTGCTATCTGAGTCTGTCAACATATAAAAAAACCAAATAAAAGAATTATTTAGGGCATAACCCAGATATATAATTATATTCGCCCACTGTATCGATTTGGCGCTGACGATACTCGCGGTCTTGTTGCATGCGTTTAATTAACGGATCAACCGTCCGCGTGATCAAATTATTTAGTTTTTCTTGCTGCAGTGGAATTTGCGCCACATCTATCGACACATAAGAAGGTGGCATTTTCATTAAAACTTGCTGGATTGCCTGACCAATATATCGGCTATAATCATTGACAATCATCCGATCAACCGCCACATGCTTGCGCTCATGCAACAAAGTTGCGTTATAACGGCATGACCCTGGGGGAAAACGTGAGGCAATGTAAATAATCGGATCTAAGGACAAAGCCACATTAATTTGATCATAATACACACATCCCTTATTCAATGCCGGCCAACTGCTGAGTTGATAAACAGATTGATATTGATATTTATATTGGGTTGCGGTTAATCCCAATGTTTCTGTCTTTGCGCCTTTATCATACGGCGAATACGCCCCCTGACGCCCTAATGTTTCAACATCAACATTGTTTTTAATAAAGACTTTTTCCGATTGCGGGGCAACAATAATCTTAACTTTGCGCCAATCAGATGAGCACACAAAATTCGCCTCTGCACGCACGGGAATTGATAAAGACAACGCGCTTAAAAACAGCATAAAAAATAAAAATCTATTTTTAGGAAAAATATTCATATATTTTTAAATTTATCGGTTGATGCTGGACTCTCCTTATTATAGTGTAAAACTATTAATAATATACTGACATAAGCGGAGACTATAAAAATGGCGCTCATCGGATCTTTAATTGACTTTTGCTTACAAACCTATTTATTTATCATTGTTGCCCAAGCGGCCATCACATGGTTAGTGGCATTTGATGTTCTAAAAATCAAAAACCCCCAAGCCAAAAATTTGGTCATGGTGCTGGAACGCTGCACAGAACCCCTTTACAGCCGTTTGCGTAAATTTGTTCCCCCTCTGGGTGGTATTGATGTGACACCGATTATTATCATTTTTGGTATTTATATCTTACGCAGCTTGGTTGCCAAAATCTTTTTCTCTTTATAAAATATGACAATCATTGACGGAAAATCTATTGCCGCGGCTTTACGGGGGACAATCGCTGATAAAGTTTCAAACTTTGCAAAAAAACCCTGTTTAGCCGTGATTCTGGTGGGTGACGACCCCGCCAGCTCTGTTTATGTGAACAATAAAATCAAAGCCTGTGCTGAAGTGGGTATGATCAGTATTGAGCATCGTTTAAATGCTGATACCGACCGTAACACCTTATTGACACTAATTCACAGACTTAACCAAGATCATAATGTGCAGGGCATATTGCTTCAGATGCCCCTGCCCCCCCATTTAAATGCGCTGGATATGATCAGTGCAATTGACCCTGACAAAGATGTTGATGGGCTACATCCGTTGAACATAGGGCGTTTAGTCGCAGGGCTGCCCTGCCTTGTTCCCTGCACCCCCCAAGGCAGCTTAAAACTGATCCAAACCGTGCGCACAGATTTAACGGGATTACATGCCGTGGTGATTGGACGCTCCCTTTTGTTTGGAAAGCCCATGGGGCAGCTCTTATTAAATGAAAATTGTACCGTCACACAAACCCATTCCCAAACCGTGAATTTAGCCGATCATGTGCGCCGCGCCGATATTGTGATTGCCGCCGTTGGTCGCCCCCATCTGGTAAAGGGCGATTGGGTGAAAGACGGCGCAATTGTTATTGATGTGGGGATTAATCGCCTACCAGATGGACGCTTAACAGGCGATGTCGATTTTGATGCCATCCTCCCAAAAGCCACAGCAATCACCCCCGTTCCCAAAGGGGTCGGGCCCATGACCATTGCGTGCCTTTTGGAAAATACCCTAAAAGCCGCCGAAAAACAGGGACTGGAATAGAGAAAGATAGATTTTAAGTCTGTAGAATATTTTTATCTTTTTTATTGACACCCCTTTTTTTATTATACATAAATCATCATACCACACGTGATCCAGCATCTCGTTGCTTGACGGGAATCGCCTAAAGCAAAACAACTCTGGGAGATCCCGTGTCAGGCAGGCATTATTGTATGGATTGATTTATAAGTAGGGTGGTACAGGTTGCGCTTTTCCCCCTCCGGCGTCATGCCGTGCCCCGACACGGCATCTCGTGCTTATAGGCGGGGAATGACTCCGAAAAATAAAAAACTAAGCCTGCTCCTTTGCCAATTTCTCTTCGCGATGGTTAAGCTGCATATTTTGTAATAGGTTGGCAACAGACGCCGCGATGGCTTCCATATTTTGTGCAGGCTCAGAAATAGGGGAGCGAATTAACAATGGTGTTTGGGCGCGAATGGCTTCTTTCACATGTTTATCTTGTTGAATTAAACCGATCAAAGGCGGGCTGAGGCGCAAGAAATTCTCACAGGCTTTTAGCAATGTTTTATAGGTTTTCTCCCCCTCATGCCGAATATTAACCCAATCAATAATAATCTTTTCAGAATCTTTATTCTTCAGTTACGCGACAAATTTAATTTATCAATTATTTTCTGAACCAGAATCTTTGATCCTAAATATGATAAATGATTATCATCTTCATAAAAAGATTCGAAATTTTTGTTTGAAAAAGAGCAAAACGTCGATTGGCAATAAAGGTCGTATGGATCAATTATAACAGACCATCGATCAAGATTTTCATTGGACATAATTTCATTTATTGCAAAATTTCTTGACTGATATTTTTCCTTAGAAATTAAATAAGAACTATTAGGAATAACATCCGTGTTAAAGAATCTTAATTTTGTAAGCATCTTATTTGGCGCCTCTCTGTATTCAGGTACAGACTTGACAATATACACAAGCTTTCCTGATTTCTCAAGAGCCTGCCTTGTTCTTTTCAACCCTCTAGCTATTACATTTTTATTTTCTGGTAAACTGATTTTTATTGATTGTGTATCCGAAAGTAAAAGATATAATCCTGTATTGCCTTGCCCTCTAAACCCTTCTGTATAAAAAGACCACTCAGAAACTAAGATCACTTTTTTAATCAAATCCATACTCAATATTTCATTATAAGCATTCTTAATAAAAGCCCTGCAACTTTTATTAGTCATATATTGAGATTTTTCTCCAACATCTAACAAAGGAATACAACCACTACCTGAGTATACAACAGCGGAAACATTCATTTCTTTAAGCACTTCATCCATTCTTTTAGTCAATCTTGTAGCATGAGAATCCCCAATCATTGCAATGGATGGACTTACATTTACATTTCCTATAATACAAGTATAACCTTTATCTCTATCAATTTCTTCCAGACATCTATCTAGTCTCCCACTATTCGGGTTTAATGATTTTAATAAATCAGGACCTAACCTATTTTCAAATCCTTTTTGATAGTATCCTATTAAACCTACACCAATTAAAAACAAAGCTAAAGTTAGCATACTTAACACAAACCTTTTCGTTATTATTGATTTATTTCTAAACGGGGTTTCTATATATTTCCAGCTTACATAACCTAATGCCAGTGATAAAAAACAAAGAAAAACAAGCATAATTGTTGATAGGGTATGAATGCTTCTTAGCTTAGCAAAAGCCAATAATGGTTGATGCCATAAGTATGAGCTGTAACTAATTAAGCCTATTCCTACAAGCAACTTACTACCCAGTAATTTTCCTACTAGGTTTCTACCATTCGAAAACACAATAATTAAACCAGCACCAATTATTGGTACAAAAGTATATAAACTTGGAGAAGGAGTTTTACTATCGAATGAAAATACTGCATATAAAATAAGCACTAGTCCAGCAAGACTGGCTGACTGGCTGACTGGCTGACTGGCTGACTGGCTGACTGGCTGACTGGCTGACTGGCTGAAATTATACCGGACTTTTGATTTGTATACAAGGATATAATTGCCCCAACAAGTATTTCAAACCCCCTAGTTGGCAACGAATAAAAAGCGAATGACGGATGTATTGTAGAGCTCCACTGAGCAAAAACAACACTAACAATAACAATAAGTAATAGAAATGAAGAAATCCATTTCTTACCTAGCCTCCAAGTGATCATTAAAAATAAGGGAAAAAACATATAATACTGCCCTTCGACAGCCAAACTCCAAGTATGAAGCAAAGGCTTAAGCTCAGATGATTCATCAAAGTAACCACTCGTTAACCAAAAAAGCACATTAGAAGTAAACAGCGGGGCAGCCACTATGCTTTTAGAAAAAAACTCTAGGTCTGTTGGTAGCATCCAAAACCAAGCGAATGGAAGTGTACAAATCATCATAAAGAAGAGCGCAGGAAGAATTCTTGCTGCCCTACATTTATAAAAATTAAGCAAAGAAAATGAGCCTTTATTCATATCATCTACGATAATCATTGTAATTAGATAACCACTAATTACAAAAAATATATCAACACCTACGAACCCCCCGCTAAAAATGCTAAATCCTGCATGAAACAGAATAACTGGGATTAGAGCAAGAGCCCTGAGTCCATCTATCTCCTTTCTATATTTCATATAAAGCCATAATTCAGTTAAAATCTATAAGATAATATAATACACACCCAAACTTAGAGTCTATTAGTTGTGTGCTTTACAGGAAACTAAGCCTGCTCCTTTGCCAATTTCTCTTCGCGATGGTTAAGCTGCATATTTTGTAATAGGTTGGCAACAGACGCCGCGATGGCTTCCATATTTTGTGCAGGCTCAGAAATAGGGGAGCGAATT